>CAZNJG010000019.1:2339-77933 GCA_964573305.1 uncultured Opitutaceae bacterium | reverse complement strand
ATTTAATCGACACGCCTTCTCATGGAAGTCGTTACAGCGCAACGCCTCGACGGGGTCCGTTTCGAATTTCGAGTCGCCAGCCCGGCGCGGCTGACCAGTGATCGTTCGGCAATGACATCATCCTCACGATCGCTGGTGTTTTGGCTTGGGCCGAGCGCTGTTCTGGTTGCCTACGCGACGGTGAACCTTGCCTGTGTATTCTTACCGTTTATTCCAGGGGTCGCTGTCTATCTGGGCTTTGGTCTGATCGCTCCGGTCGTTTTAGCGATGCTACATTATATGTGGGTTCGGAAGCAAAGAGAGGAATTCAAATACTGGAAACCGTGGGCACTACTTGGAGCAGCTTTATACGTGGCGTTGGGTATTTTCTCATTTCGTGTCATCACCCTGCTATGGGCTTCGATTTAGTGCAAAAAAGTTCCGAACCAGACGATACCGCCAATGCCGGGAATACGCTCCTGTTCGATTTTGAAGTCGCCAGCCCGGCGCGACCGACCAGAGATCGTTCTGCAAAAGGCTCCCGCTATGAGAACATCGCTGCTCGTCTTTCTGATCGTAGGCTTAGCGGCCAAGTGTATTGCCGACACTTTTGAAATACCGCGCCTTTCGCAGCCATTCTCTGTCCGGGTTATGCTGAAGAAGCCGTCCTCGCAGTTTCGCGGAGGGAACATGGCTCTGCCGACGAAGCAGACGACACCTGAGTTTCCTCTGCGGATGCGCGGGGTAGCGATCGATGAGGTGATTGTTTCACTCACCGTCGAAGCGGATGGCAGCGTCACGAAAATAAAGATTCTGAAGCACTCGCACCCAGAATTTGATCGGGCGGTTTTAGAAGCAGTGAAAACATGGCGTTTTACGCCTGCCACAGAAGGAGGCAAAGCCGTCGCGATGATATTAGAGTATGGAGTTCGCTTCGATATCCCAGATGAACCCTGAAAAGCCGAACCAGTCGATACAGCGCAACGCCTCGACAGGGTCGGTTTCGAGTTTCGAGTCGCCAGCCCGGCGCGGTTGACCAGTGATCGTTCGGCAACGAAAGCGTAACGTTTTAGGCATTGAGCGTGTACTGAAGTGAACCCCAAAACTATGAAATCCATACTTAAGTCCCTGATCGCATTTGGCTGCTTTATCGCGGCCATGGCCGCCCCAGCACTTTGTGCGACTCCTCCGCCTGACGTCGCTGTGACGTATGCGTTCGTTCCTAAGGAGCGACTCGGCGATGCTGTCAAAGGTAAGCGCGAAGCTCTGGAGATTGAGAGCGTATGGCGGAACGACGCCCAGGCGAAAGAGAGCTCCAAAGGGGATCTTCCAGCATATCCCATGAATGTGGCGAGCGCAGAATATTCGATCGTAGTTTTCGTTGAAGTGCCTGCGAAGTTCGCCCTTTGGGGAAAAATCGGGATCCCAGTCCAAAACCCCAAGCACCCGCTCATTGTAAATGTGAATTTGGCGCCAGGCCCCAGCGGCATCTACGTCATCGACGGCGCCGGAGTGTCCCTGATGAGGGGCATTCCCGAATCGAAGCCATATGAATGGCTAGAGGTTCACACCGAGTGAACGCCCAAATCTCAGAAGTGCCGAGCCAGTCGATACAGCGCAACGCCTCGACAGGGTCGGTTTCGAGTTTCGAGTCGCCAGCCCGGCGCGGTTGACCAGTGATCGTTCGGCAGAAGAATGGACGCTGCTCAGATTACATCCCGGAAGAAGGTCTTGTTCGTCTGTGCTCAAAACCGGATGCGCAGCCTCACCGCTGAAAAGATGTTCATGGGCTCGATGCTCTATGACGTGAAGTCGCGTGGTATAGCAAAAGACGCTCGCATCCGACTTACGGAGTCCGATATCGGGTGGGCTGATGTCGTCTTCGTGATGGAGAAGAATCACAAGAACCGAATCGCGAAAGAGTTCAGATCAGCAATCGTCGGAAAGAAGATTGCCTGTCTGTTCATCGAGGACATTTACGATCCCATGGAGCCTGCTCTTATTCATGAGCTCAGACGGAAGCTCGCACCCTATTTGATACTTCCTGAAGAGAAAGGGCCCATCCAGGCGGCACAGACAACCCCGGGCCTGCGCCCCTTCGTGGCTGACCAGTGATCGTTCGGCAACTTTATGAAACTACTACTTATCCCGACTTTTCTATTCGCATCCATAGGTTTCTCGGCCGACAATGCATTGCGCGCGTTGCTAGACGTCCATGCGATCGAGTTCCAATTGCCGGCAATGAGTGAAGACGCGATGTGCGATATCAGAATACTCAACTACGTTGACGGTGTATTGGAAGGCGACGGCGGATGGAGTTCGATTTCGTCCAGGGGAGGTAAGTTGAAAATGGAGGCATTGTGGCGTCGCGAGGGAGAAAAAATCCGGATTATTTTTGCGATGGATGGTATGACCATGGGGAGCACCATGCCACTTTTTCCAGAGACGGTAGGCACGTCCAAAGGCTCATCGGGCAAGCCAATCTTTAGTATCGATGGGGGATGGCAAATTATGGGTTACTGGAGTTTGGATGTGGATTCTCAGGGAAGGTCATATTATGAGGATTTTCAGCGTGAGGTTAAGTCTCACAAGCGCGTTATCGCTATCGCTGTTCGTGAGAATAAGAACGATAAAAGACCGAACAAAGCGCTAGTGCCAACGCCTATGTCCGTCACGCCCGCTGCGAGCGCACCGGTCGCGCCGGCCACAGGCGCTGCACATCTATAACGTTCGGAAAAAATATGAAAGTGCTGCTTCTCTGTTGCCTCGCGTCGCTTTCTTCAATCGCCGCTCAGGGCCAGTCGATTGCCGAGTCTCACGTTGCTGCGAACGTTCCGGATCGCGAGAACTTCGCGGCACTTTTGAAGAGAGACGTCGAGGCGTATTTGGCTACGACCGTCGGCAAGGCCGTAAAAGTTGAGTTTGAGCTGCTTCGTGACGGGCCCACTCAGACCGGCGTGGCCTACCCGAAATTCTATGCATGGATTCGAGCGTTTTCAGGCACGGATCTCGTCACCGAGGGCGCGGTCCGTTTGGCCGCGATAGAAAAGAAGCGGTTCGAAGTGACCGACTATTTGAGCAGCACCGAGATTCGGAGTGACCCGCATCGCATCGAGACGGTGTTTCCACGACCGCTAGTGGACAAGATTCGGTCGAAGGCCGGCGTAAAATGAAAAGGCCGACTCAGTCGTTACAGCCAACGCCGTGAGTGCGCTCCTTTCGAGTTCCGAATCGTCGGCTCGGCGTGGCTGACCAGTGATCGTTCGCAAAAATGAAGCGGTGCGTGATATTAGGTTTTATCGCACTGGCGATTATCGGGTTCGGGTTTCCGCGGCACACGGAGAGCAACTCGACAGTTAACTCCGGCTACGGGAAGCTCCGTCTACAGGGCTACGCTATCATGTTCCCGGTTCTACCTACAGTGAAGGTGGGCCGCTGGACTGCGCATTACGAAAGCGGGGCCTTGGGTAAGGAGCAGGTCTATTTCTTCGGGTTCCCCCAGCGGTATCGCGAATACCATCCGGACGGAGTGTTGAAGACTAAGGGCCTGTTTCGCCGTGGACGGGCCGTAGGTGAGTGGCACACGTTTCACCCCGACGGACGTTTAGCGACTGTGACATTTTACGAGGGGAAGCAGAGTTGGCCGGTGGCACAGAGGATTTATTCCGCATCCGGCGATCTAGTATTCCACACAGAAGGCGAAAAGGTTCTCGTGGACAAACTCGGGATGTTCCAGGAAGAGCCAAACCCGTAAGGATGAGAAGGCGTCAGGAGGCCGAGCAACGCCCGTGAGCGGAGCCGGTCCAAAGACGCCTTATGACGACAAACAATACAACGAACACGACAGGACTCACGATCGGGTTGGACTTGGGCGACCGCCGGCACGCGGTTTGTGTATTAAATGCCCGCGGGGATATAATTTCCGAGGAGACGCTGCCCAACACCCGCGCTTGCCTTGAGCAGCTTTCCAAGCGTTATGCGGCCGCGACGATCGCGATGGAGACCGGCACGCACAGTCCGTAGGGAGGAAAGTGGGAGGGGCGGAAAACGGGTAGGGGCGGAAAACGGGTCAAACTTTGCACTTTGCACACGGTACAAAATCACCCCGGGCAACGCCCTGCCGGCTCCACGGCCACTCTCCACAGCAGCAATCGACGCCGCCCACCCCGCTCTCCTGCTAGGGTCGCTACCGTGCGGTCAGAACCCGCCTACCGGATCACTACGCGCGAAATCAGAAACTCTGCAGGCTGCGCCAGCGGCTTGTCGTCTTTAACGTCGCCCGTGGAATTTCGTGCGGGCGGCGGTGACACCGGCCCTGTGCGAAATTCGATCCGGCAGAGCGAATCCGCCTTTGCCAAAAACGTCAGGCCTTCGTGCCGTTTGCCGTTCACCGTCACGCTGTAGCTGCCGGCTTTGCAATCGACCGCGAGCTCAACAGCGAGCGCGCTGCCCGCAGCATGAGTACCGAGGTCCACCTGCGATTTCTCAGTCACGGCCACCAGCTTTCCGTCCGGCGACAACACCAGTTTCACCGGCCGCGCCGCTCCGAAAGCGGGACGCAGTTCGATCTCCAAGTCGCCGTGATGTCGCGGCGTGAGAGTGAAGGAAACGTTTACCAACGCTGACTCGGGAAACACGCGCTCGGCGCGGGCGAAATCGTACGGCGCCGCATCCAGCAGGCGCAGCGCCTTGCCGCGATCACCGCCTTGATCGACTACGCTGACGGGAGCCCAGAGCAGGCTGTAGATATTCCATCCGGGGATAAAACGGCCGCCATCGCGGGCGTATTCAAATGTCTCATACACCGGCTGTGTCTCGCGGGTTTTGAGCGGAACCGGGATGCGGGCGACGATGATGTCCTCCTTGTTCGCGCTGTAGGCCACAAACATGTCCTTGATCCCATCGAGCGAGCCATCGTTCGCGAAAATCGAAACGCCCCGCGTGTACTGCAGGCCCGGTGCACGCATCGCTCCTGCGTAGCGCTGAAACGGGATCTCGCCGCTGACCAGGCGCATGTCTTTGAAATCCATTCCGTCCTCGCTCGACAGAATCACCAGCGGGAAGCGCATCTTCCCTTCCGGCTTGGGCGTATGTACCATCGCATATCGCCCGTCCGAGGTTTGCTGAACCCAGATTTTCGCGTCGCCCGTCGCCAGCGAGGTTGCCCGCGGCAGCGCGGCGAAGGTCCGGCCGTTGTCATGCGAGATCATCGCGTAGCCCAGCTTGCCGATGCCGATGAGCGCGCCGTCCTTGCGATAGTAGAAACACGGCCCGCGTCCGAAATCCTTTTTTTCCTCCTCGGTCTTCATGCTGTTGTACGCCGCCATCCTCCGCTTTTCACCGAGCAGCACGCCGAGATCCTGCTGTTCGAGATAGGCGTTTGTATCCAATAACTGGTGACAGGCCTCAACAAAACCGGCGTCGGCCGACGTGGTGAATTCCGGCTGCGGTCTCAGCGCCGCACCGCCCGCCGGCGGCTGGATCAAGGTGTAGATCGGGCCCAGCGTGTGATCGGCTTTGATTTCGCGCACGAGCAAGCCGCCTTTGTCCTTCTCCAGTTTGCGTTCGTTTTGAATCCGCACGCCGGCCGTCGCGAGCAGCCGGCCATTCGGCGCCTTGAAAAAATACATGCGCATGGCAGTCGCGACACCCTCTTCGAAAAGTTCCCGCGGTTTCGACCAGGCCGCTCCATCCGGCGACGTCACATAAACCTGTTTATCCGGCGCGACATCCTCGTCGCGTTTACCATTGGTCCAGGCGAGGTAGAAGCGACCTTTCCACACCGCCATGTCCACATGATGATTATAGGTGTAACCGGTCCCAAGCGGATCGAATGCCAGCTCATGCGTGGCGTGATAAACCGCCATGCTATGCACGCCCACCAAGGGCGGGATGCCACCGTCGGCAGAGTCGAGATCCACCTTCGCGTGCTCGGCCGATACGTCTCTCAGCGTCGGCTCCGCCTGCCCGTGAGCGGCAAGAACGGCGGAGAAAATCAAAGGAGCTGCGAGAGTCCGTAACGACAGGGATGTGAACTGCATTCTTGCGGGAGTTGGTGAACAAATATCGAGCGACTTTGTACGCGATGTCTTCGCGGCTTCCGAGCGATTAACAAAGCGGCTGAAAAGAGGAGCGTCATGAGACGAGACGGTTCGCGCGAGGTTACAATTCATCAAAATCTACCCGTCCGATGTGAACTAATTCCGCTGCCGCCGGATTTTTGTTTGAGTCCGTTAAACGAGGTTCACTACCTGCCCGCCAGATCGGTTCCGCCAACGCAAACAAACCCTGCCCATCATGAAACATACCCGACTGCTCACGCTCGCCTCTGTGCTCCTCCTGGCTTCCAGCCCTGTCGCCTCAATTCTCGCCGCCGAAGGCGATACCAAGCCTCAATTTGTCGCGAGCGACGCGGCGACGCAGAAGCGGATCGACTCCAAGACCAACCGCCTGCTCGGCGCGATCAAACTCGACGACGCCGCCAAGGCCGAACGCGTGAAGAGCATCCTCGGGGACTGGTATTTGACGATCTGGAACTGGCACGCGGAGAACGACCCGAAGTTGAAGGAACTCTGGTCACAGTGGAATAAAGCCCGCGCCGTCGTGCCGAAAGACGAATTCCCTGCTGAAGTCATCGCGACTCAGATCGACGACGTTTACGCCTCCCTCAAACCGGCCTACCACGCCTTCAATGAAAAACTCGCAGCCGAGCTGACGCCGGAGCAGGTCTCCGCGATCAAAGAACTCTGGAGCCGCAGCCCCGGCATGATGCGCACCTACAACAGTTATCTCGCCATCGTGCCGGACCTCACCGACGAGCAGAAAAAAGTGATCTATGACCGCATGCTGCGTGCCCGCGAGGATGCGATGCTTACCGACTCCGACCGCGAAATCGTCTCCATCTTCAAGCGCCATAAGGTGAAAGTGGAGGCGTACATCGGCTCACTCGAATGGACCAAACTCCACCGCGCCTTCGCAAACAAAGGAAAGTGACCACGCGCGGCTGGTCGCAAGCCAACCCGCATCCATTTTTTGGATACAGCCGGGTGAACGTCGATCGTTGCACCCGGCTCCTGAATCTCCGGAGCCCACCTCTGGGTGCTTCGTCGCGCGCCAGCTCAGCCCGGAGACCAATTCTCCGTCACGATCCTGCGGCGATCTTGGCAAGAACGCGCGTGATTTGGGCACAATGGAGCGCCAACCCCGCATACCTGCCGGCCAGGCCATCATTCTTCGCGAAGAATAAACTCATCTGCTCGAGCTTTATGTCCTCTGCGACTCCGCGGTGAAAATTTCCCTTTGCGCTCCGGGCCGTCTTGCGTGGCGATCACCGCATGCCGCAACCGACCGCTCGTGAACGTTTCTTCCCGCTTCTCCGCACCGCCCTCGCGGACGGCACTTTCGTGAAGCTCACGCTCGGCAAACATCGCGGCGCCGACTCCACGCTCCACAATCTTTTCATCCGGCCCGTCGTCCTCAAGGCCGGCCCGCAGCTCAGCTTCGTCTATCGCCACGCCACGCGCGACATCACCAAAAATCTCCCACACGACGAAGCTCTCGCCCTCATCGAGAAGCTCATCGGCAGCGATTTTCTCGACGCGCACCTTTTCACCACCTCACAGACGGCGCAGCTCAGCACCCGGCCCGACGGCACCGCCCGCATCTCGATCAAAACCGTCAAAGCAACCGCCGCGTCCACTCCGCCCGCGCCTACCTCCGAATCCTCCGACTCTCACTCTTCACCCTTCACCGCTCCCACTTCCTCCCCTCCCTCCGCTCACAACCGCACACGCAGTTACCTGATCTCGGCCGGCGTCCCTTGGCTCCGCGCGCTCGGCGTCACCAACGATCGCGGCCAACCACGCGAAGGTATGGCCGGAAAATTTCGCCAGATAAATAAATTCGTCGAACTCCTCAGCCACCTCGCCTCCGAAGCGAATCTCCTCCCTGCCGCCAATCCACTCGACGCCGCCTTCGCCACCGAGCCCCGGTTCTCCTCACTTCACTCTTCACCCCTCTCCCGTCCCCCTTCCTCCGCGCCGCTTCGCATCGCGGACATGGGTTCGGGCAAAGGCTATCTCACGTTCGCGACCGCTGCCTTCCTCGGCCCGCGCGCCGATGTTCTCGGCATCGAATCCCGTCCCGAGCTCGTCGATCTGTGCAACCGCCTCGCCCGCGAAAATGATCTCCCAAATCTCCGTTTCGCCGCCGGCACCATCGCCGACGCCGCCTTGGAGACACTCGACATACTCATCGCGCTCCACGCCTGCGACACCGCGACCGACGATGCGCTTTTTCGCGGCATTCAAGCCGGCGCGCGACTTCTCGTCGTGTCGCCCTGCTGCCAGAAAGAACTCCGTCCCCAGCTCACCGCCCCGCCTGTATTGGCGGAAGCACTACGCCATGGCATCTTCCAGGAGCGTCAGGCCGAATTCGTCACCGACGCCCTCCGCGCGCAGCTCCTCGAATGGGCCGGTTATAAAACAAAAGTGTTCGAATTTATCTCCACCGAACACACCGCAAAAAACCTCATGATTGCCGCGATCAAAACGCGCGATCGCGGTATCGCGACCGACTCCACCGCCGAAAAGATCCGTGCCTTCGCCGCCTTTTACGGCATCCGCCACCACCAACTCGCCACGCATTTCCATTTCCCTCTCCAATAAATCCCCATCATGCGTTTTCTCATCCTGTCCGCATTCCTTGGTACGCTCACAGCTCACGCTGAAATCCAATTCGTCGGCACCTCCATACTCGACGGACGCCAGCAATTCGCCCTCCTCGACACCGACACTCAAAATACTGGCTGGGCCGCTGTCGGTGAAACCTTCGCCGGCTTCACGCTCGAATCGTATAAATCCGACGAGCAAGTCCTCAGCCTTCGAAACGGCGACACCGTTCAACATCTCAAAATCCAAACGTATTCACCAAAAACCGACCAACCTGTCGCGCAACCGCAGCCCGAATATCATACCATCCGTCCCGGCGACACGGGAGCCAGGGTCGCTCGTGAGTACAATATCAGCCTCCAAGAACTCCTGGCTCTTAATCCCGACGCGACATTTAACCGCCTGAAAGTCGGCCAAAAGCTCCGCGTTAAATGACCTGGTCCGATCTCGACTGGCCCGCGCTCGACCGTCTCCGCGACGGTTTTCTCTCCGGATCCGCCGCCAATGGCCCGTACTGGCGTTCGCTCTCCGACCTCGCGAGCTACGACTTCACCTACGCCGAGCGCATCGGCTGGAAATGGGACGCCGTGCTCGCCGAGCTCCGCCGCCGCGCATGGACGCCGCCGTCCCGCACACTCCTCGACTGGGGTTGCGGCAGTGGCATCGCCGGCCGCCGCGCCCTTTCGGCATTCGGTAGTGAAAATTTCGATACACTCCAAGTCTGGGACCATTCCCCGCTCGCGCGCCAGTTCGCGATCGACGCCGCCCGCAAGAATTTTCCCGCACTCACTGTCTCCGAGTACGCACCTTCCTCGGCTCCTGCCGCTTTCACTCCTCGCTCTTCACCCTTCACCCTTCTATTAAGTCACGTTCTCAACGAGCTTCCCGCCAACGCCCGCGCGGAACTCCTCGCACTCATCGCGCGCGCCGACGCCGTCATCTGGATCGAACCCGGCACGCACGCCGTGAGCCGCGATCTTGCGGCGATCCGCGACCAGCTCCGCAACGATTTCGACCTCGTCGCGCCGTGCACGCACGCGAACAACTGCCCGCTCTTCGCCCCGGAAAACGCACGTCATTGGTGCCACTTCTTCGCGCCCGCGCCGTCCGGCATCTACGCCGATTCCAACTGGGTGAAATTCGGTCAGCGGGCCGGCGTCGATCTTCGCGCACTGCCTTACAGTATGCTCGTGCTTGAACGAAAAAATCTCCGAGCGCCTGCCGCGCCACTGCCCGCCGGCTGCAGCCGCGTGCTCGGACGCGCCCGTGTGCACAAGGCTCACGCCGATCTGCTCGCGTGCGACGAAAACGGCTTGAGCGATCTGAAGCTTTTCAAGCGCACCGATCCCGCGTTGCACAAAAAGCTCGATCGCAACCCGCCAATTCCGCTCTACCGCTTTGAACGCGAAGCGGAAAAAATCACCGCGGCTGAAACCTTGTTCCCCTGACGCGGCGCCGCTGTAATCATCGCGGTGTATCCAGTTTCTGAATGCGCTCCACGCGTTCGATGATTTCCAGACACGCGCGGGTGTTGTGATAAGGGCATTTCCAAAGACTGATTTTCGG
Organism: uncultured Opitutaceae bacterium; assembly: GCA_964573305.1. Classification (GTDB taxonomy): domain Bacteria; phylum Verrucomicrobiota; class Verrucomicrobiia; order Opitutales; family Opitutaceae; genus Nibricoccus. The sequence goes on along the minus strand of CAZNJG010000019.1, from coordinate 67,719 downwards.
CTGACGCGAAACACTGCCATCCGGCTGGGTCGAATGATGCCACTCACCTCCGTCGCGATCGACGAGGTGCTTCTGAATAAACGCCCAGCTTGCTTCAGCCGTCTCGAGAAATCGCATGTCTCCAGAAATCTGATACGCATCGAGAAAACCAACCACCGCCTCCGCCTGCGGCCACCACTCGCGGTGCGTATCGGTAACGCCTTTCGGGTTTCCTTCATAAACGATCCCGCCGTCGCGATCGCGACCTTCCGCGAGCGTCACATTCGCGACCTGCGTCGCTGCTGCCCGCGCCCGCTGATCGAGTGCGGCGTCTCCCAGCACGCTGGCCGCCTCCGTCATCAGCCACGCAGCCTCAATATCGTGCCCATACGAAAAGTTCTGCGACTGTGGTTTCCACGCATCGTCCAGATAAAGGTGAAGATGTCCCGTATCCGGATTCCAGATACGCCCGAGCATGATATCCAGCAATGCGCGCTGGGCATCCCGCAGACGATCGTCCGGCCATACGCGAAGCAGCGTCGTGTACGCCTCCATCACATGCAGATGCGTGTTCTGCGATTTCGTGGAAACGCGATTCACATGGCTCTGCGACGCCCGCGCCCGTTTCCATTCGCGACTGAAAACTTCCCAATACCCCCCGCCTGAAGGATCCCGTCCGTGCTTCTCGATGAGCTCGAACAACTGGATCGCACGTTCGCGCGCCTCGGGTTCGCCCGTCGCACGGTGGAATTCGCTGAGCGCGTAGAGTCCGAACGCCTGCGCATAAATCTGTTTTGTCGCATCGAGCGGTTTCCCTTTCGCATCCGTCGTCCAATAAAGCCCGCCATGCTCCGGATCCCAGAAACGCGTCCAGAGATCATCGTACGCACGACGCGCCATCGCCAGGCAGGCTTCGTCTCCGTATTTTCGATACGCCGCCGAAAAGCTCCACAGGATGCGGCTGGTGAGCAATGAACCGCGCGGCGCGTTCGCAACAGGCTTCAAATCGACGCCCACGGCGCCGTGAAAACCACCCTCGTTATCATCAGGCGCATAACGCAGCCAAAACGGCAGGATGTTGTTTCGCAGTTCGTCGCTCGCGCTCATCGCCAGCGCCACCAAGCGCTCCTTTTTGGCACCGCGCGATGGCGCTTGATCCGAGGCGGCGACACCTTCCGGCATCATCGGTAACGTGAGCGCCAGCATCATGACCGAAAACTTCTTCGCTCCCGTATTCCCGTATCCAAAGAGTGGATTCATCGAAAAAAATGATACGTCATCGATCGCGCAGGTTTAGTTCTCCAGGAGAAGTTCGAGCATTTTTCGATCGAGTTTATGCCCGCGAAAATCCTCGTAATCGACGTCCGCGCGCCCGCTATCGAGGACGCCGAAACTGCCGCGCAGATTCCACATCGACCAACCCCAGCCCATTTCTTTCCAAAGTGCGAGCAGGTCGCCCATCCACGCGAGCGCCACGTCGTGTGGCGTCTTGATATAGCAACCCCACTCGCCCACATGCACGGGCACACCGCGCGCGACCAGGGGCTTCCATTTCTCGATCAACTCCGCGCGAAGTTTTTCGCGATCCCAGCGCACGCCATGTTTGTCGGTCATGGGCCAGGTCGGTGTTTCAAACGATTCAAACTCGTTCTCCGGCACCCAGGTCGCCGTGTAGTGGCTCACCATCTTCGGCAGATAGCCGCGCGTACTCTGCACGAGCCCAAGTTCGATCAAACCCGGCACCGGCGTCTGCCCGATGTCCGCACCGTCGGCGACGATCAGGCGCTCCGGATTCTCCGCGCGAATGGCGCCCACCAACGCACGCGCCACTTCTATGTAGCGGCTGTGATCCGCCATAAACGGCGGTTCGTTTAAAAGATCGAAACTCAGATGCTGCGGCGAAATGCTGCGGTAACGTTTTGCGAAAAATCGCCAGTGATGAACCGCCGCTTCCAACGCGCGCGCCATCGAGTCCGGCGTGCTGTCGAAGAGCAGATGCGGCTCGCGCTCACGTTGATTGACGCAGTAGCCGGGGATGCGGTGCAGACAGAGATTCACGTGCACCCCGTACTGGCGGCCCCACTCGATCGCCTGATCGACCGGCGCGATCGCGTCCTCATCGATGGACATCCAGTCGCCCGGCGAGGACCACGCCCAATACGATAGCGGTAATCGCGCGAAGTTGAATCCCCACTCCGCCATGAGCGCGAAATCGGATTCGAGAAAGCTCCGGCCGCGTTCGCCGCCCGTGAGTTCTGTGAGATTAAAACCGCGCCAAAGCGGAATCGTGGGTTGTTTCATGGTCGTCTCTGTAGTGGCTGCGGCACTACGCGAATTGAGCAAAACTCCGGCCGCCAGCGCCGTGGTGGTGAAAAGAAAATCGCGCCGGTCCATGACTGTTTTGGGTGGGAGGGAAAAGCGGGCAAAACGGCTTTCGAGTCGCAGGACTTCGAGTTGGGGGCGCCGCATGATCATTATAAGCTAACCCACCGGATCCGCTCATGAGATCCTTTCTTCAACAGTTGAGGAAACGCGTCTTTGCATTGTCTGTTTCGCGCGCGGGGTATGCGGTGCATCCATCCCCGTTCCCCATGAAAATCTCCCGCCCGGCCACACGACTTTGCCGTTTGCCTGTTCGTCTGCTGGCGACGCTGGGATGCCTCCTTCTTCCGATGACTCACGCCGCCGAAACACTCGTACTCAACGACCAGGAATACCTCGAGATGCCCGGGCTCAACGTGATGCTCGCGCACGATTTTTATCCTGAGAGTCATCAGGGAGGCGTCGGCATCATCCAGCACGGTCTGCGTGTCGCCACCAACGGAGACCTGCGCCTCGATCCGACGCCTGGCCAGTGGCAGCCGGTGCCCAAGGTCGGCCCGCGCGTCATCGATCGCGCGAGCGGCGAAATCAGCGTGCGCATGGCGTATCCCGATCCGGAGAAAAACCGCCGCGGCTTCAACCCAATCGTGTATCCAGATTTCCACTTCAGCTATGTCGTTCGCGTGCGGCCTGAAGGTGCGGCGTTCCGCATCGTCGTGGACCTGGATTCGCCGCTGCCGGCGGAGTGGATCGGTCGTGTCGGCTTCAACCTGGAACTTTTTCCCGGCATCCTTTTCGGGCGCTCGTTTCAATCCGGCGAAACTGCCGGAATTTTTCCGCGACAGGCCAACGGCCCCGGCGCGATGGACGCACATGGCGATTATCAACTCGCGCCTCTCGCATCCGGAAAGCAGCTCGTGATCGCGCCGGAGATTCCCGAACAACGTCTATCCATCGAAGCGGTGCGCGGCGGCGAACTTCAGTTGCTCGATGGGCGGGCTCAACATACCAACGGTTGGTTCGTGGTGCGCGCGCTCGTGCCGGGCGATACGACTCGCGCAGCGATCGAGTGGCTCGTCACGCCGCACGTGATTCCCAACTGGAAGTCCGCGCCGGTCGTCCAGATTTCTCAGGTCGGTTATCATCCGCGTCAGGAAAAACGCGCGGTCATCGAAACCGATGCGCGCGACACCGACCAGCCGATCGCCCGTCTGTTGCGCGTCACGTCTTCGGGTCTTGAGCCGGTTCTAGAAAAGCAGCCGCCGATCTGGGGGAAATTCCTGCGCTACCGGTATCTTCAGTTCGATTTCAGCGAGATCACGACACCCGGCGCCTATCTCGTGGAATACGGCGCGTTTCGCACCTCGGTGTTTCAGATTCGGAATGACATTTTTCAGCGCCACGTCTGGCAGCCGACGCTCGAATATTTTCTCCCCGTGCAGATGTGCCACATGCGCATCAACGACCGCTATCGCGTGTGGCACGACTGCTGTCATCTCGACGATGCGCGCATGGCGCCGATCGATCACAACCACTTCGACGGCTATGTTCAGGGGCCATCAACACTCACGCGTTTTGCGCCGGGCGAACCGATTCCCGGTCTGAACCGCGGCGGCTGGCATGATGCGGGCGACTACGATCTCCGCGTCGAATCCCAAGCCGACACCATCGGCGGACTCGCCCTCGCCTACGAGTGTTTTGGGGTCACGTACGACAACACCACGATTGATCAGGAGAAACGTGTCGTCGAAATTCATCAGCCCGACGGCAAGCCCGACATCCTTCAGCAGATCGAACACGGCGCGCTGTCATTGGTTTCTGGATACAAGGCGCTCGGTCGTCTTTACCGCGGCATCGTCGAGCCGACGCTCCGCCAGTATGTGCTGCTTGGCGACGCCGCCAGCGCCACCGACAACCATGTCCACCAGTCCGGCGACGGTTCGCCGGCCGACGACCGCTGGGTGTTCACCGAAGACAATCCGCGCCGCGAGCTCGCCGTCGCCGCGCAACTCGCGGCTGCTTCGCGCGCGCTGAAGGATTTTAATCCCGAGCTGTCGCGCGACTGCCTGACGATCGCGCAAACGTTCTGGCGCGATCCGCGCGAACCCCAAGCGCTCGCGCGACTCTCCCTGGCGACTGAGTTGTTGATGGCCACGGGGGACCGTGAATACGCGGATTGGATCGTCACGCACGCCGCGCTCATCGCGGAACAGGTCGCACACACCGGATGGATCGCGGCCCGCGCGCTGCCTCACATCGACAACGACGATTTCAAACAAACGCTGCGCGACGCGGTGAAACGCCATCGCGCCCAAGTCGAAGCCGGTGGTCGAGAAACGCCCTATGGCCTGCCGTACAAGCCCGATATCTGGGGCGCCGGCTGGGGCATTCAGCAGTTCGGCATGCGGCAGTATTTTTTGCACACCGCGTTTCCCGACATCTTTCCGAAAACGTATCTGCTGAAAGCGCTCGATTTCGTGCTCGGCTGTCATCCCGGACCCAACACCGCGTCGTTCGCGTCGGGTGTCGGCGCGCAATCGCTCACCACGGCGTACGGCGTGAATCGCGCCGACTGGTCGTACATCCCCGGCGGCATCGGCTCCGGCACCGCGCTCATTCGTCCCGACTTCCCGGAGATGCTCCACTGGCCGTTCCTCTGGCAGCAAACCGAATACTGTCTCGGCGGTCCCACGGCAGATTATCTCTTCCTCGTCCTCGCCGCGGATCGCGTATTGAACAACGAATAAGTATCCAACCATCGGATACAAAGCCCTCCGCACGGTGCATCAATCGTCGCTGTAGAACCGGTGGCGGAACGGCTTCGCGCCTTCATTCTTCTTGTTCCAGCCCGGCTTGCTCGCCAGCGCGCTCGGCTTCTTAGGTGCGGGCAGGCTGGCCGCTTTTTCGGCTTTTAGCTTTTGATAACTGTCGACGCGTTGCGCGGAGAGTTCGCCGCTTTTCAACGCTTCACGCACTGCGCAGCCCGGCTCGTTTCCGTGCGTGCAGTTGGTGAAACGGCAGCGCAGCGCAACCGCCGCCACATCCGCGAAGGCGTCGTCCACGCCGTCCTCCACGCCCCAAAGTTGCAGCTCACGCATCCCCGGCGTGTCGATCACCAGAGCACCGGAAGGAGTGATCACGAGTTCGCGTCGGGTCGTCGTGTGACGACCTTTGCTGTCCTTCTCGCGCACTTCGCCGACCGGCAGTGCTTCATCGCGGACGAGTGCGTTGATGAGCGACGATTTTCCCACGCCCGACGATCCGATGAACGCGAGTGTCCGCCCAGGCTGAACGTACTTCGCGCCGAGCGCCTTGAACCCTTTGCGGGTCACGGCGCTCGTCACATAAACCGGCACGCCCGGCACGAGTGTTTCGATCTCCTTGAGCACCTCCGCGGCGTCGTCGCAGAGATCGGATTTGTTCAACAAGATCACCGGCTCCGCGCCGCTTTCGTTCGCGGCGACGAGAAATCGCTGCACGCGTTTTGGATTATAATTCCGATCCAGCCCGCTCACGAGAAACACCGTGTCGATGTTCGCCGCGACGATTTGCTCGATCTCTTCGGAGCCCGCGGCGCGACGGGAAAACTTGGTCTTGCGCGGCAGCACTGCGTGCAGATCCGCGCGGGATTCGCCGGGGCGTTTTTTCACCGCCACCCAGTCGCCCACCACAGGAAATTGATCGGGCCGCTTCGCAGTGTGGAAAAAACCGCCGCCGCATTCCGCAAGGACTTCGCCGTCCGCTGTCTGCACCGCGTAAAACTTTCGCCGCAATTCGCAGACGACACGCGCCGGCTCCAGGCCTTGGGCCGCGTACGGCGCGAAGGTCTGGGCAAGGACATCCGTCCATCCATATTCGGCGAGAGTCATTCGCCGCCCACAGTGCGCGGTTCATTGAGCAAATCCAGCGTGCAAAGCTTCATGAGTTCTTCTCGCGCTTCTCTACCGTCTAAAAACCTCGCCAGATGGATTGACTCAACCGGTCCGTATTACATCGTTTTACGCATGGTTAAGACCATCTCCAAAATCGGAAACTCTCAAGGCATCATCTTCGATGCCGCGCTGATGCAACTCGCGCATTTAAAAGCGGGCGACGAAGTAAACATCGAGGTCCATAGCGGCGGCACGATTACGATTACACCCATCCGTCCGAAGCCTTCGCGAGAAGAGGTTTCTGCCGTGATTAAACAAACGGTGAAAGACTACGCCCGCACGATGCGCCGCCTCGCATGAGCATCCCCATCGACGAGTGTTTTCACCTCACAGTGGACATGGTGCGCGAAATTCACCTCGAAGCCCTCGCCCAACACGGTGGCTCCGATGGTGTTCGCGATATCGCTCTTCTCGAGTCGGCCATCGCCGCGCCCCAAGCCTCGTTTGAAGGCAAATCCGTCTACCACGATATCGTGGAAGTAGCTGCGGCCTACCTATTCTTTCTCTGCCGCAATCACCCGTTCATCGACGGCAACAAACGCGCCGCACTCGGCGCTGCCCTGGTTTTCCTAAGATTGAATGGCCTCATCCCGACGAAAGACGGACAGCCTTGGGAAGATCTCACCCTCGACGTAGCCTCCAGCGCCATTGATCGGGATCAAACCACCGCCCGCCTGCGTGCACTCGTTTCCCTCTGACCGCCCTCCACACGCTTGACTAGCCAGTCACGCTTTGCGCACTCTCTCGCTTCTCAACACCTTTCCCATGGGCAAACAATACAACAAGACGATCAAGAAGAAGCGCCGCATTGCTTATCTCAAACGCAAGAAAGCCGCCGCCAAGGCACCCGCCAAGAAGTCGGCCAAGAAGTAAGCCCGCTGCCTATTCTCGACTCTTTCTGACCGCGGCCCTCGCCGCGGTTTTTCGTTTAAGCCTTCGTTTCCGCGACCGTTGTTCCTCGTCTCCGCCCAAGCCGTCCGCCCGTCATGATCAAAGTCAGTCTCATCTCCCTCGGTTGCGCCAAGAATCTCGTCGATAGCGAGATCATGGTCGGCCACCTCCACCAAGCCGGCATGCAGGTCATCCCCGAGGCGGAGAAAGCCGACGTCGTCATCGTCAACACCTGCTCCTTCCTCAACGCGTCCAAGGAAGAATCGATCAACACGATCCTTGAGCAGCACGAGAACCGCGGCATGCGCAAACGCCGCAAAGAACAAAAGCTCATCGTCGCCGGCTGCATGTCGCAGCGTTTCTCCAAGGAACTGCCCGGCGCGCTCCCCGAGGTCGATGCGTTCATCGGCCTCGATCAGGTGACCAAAGTCGCCCCGATCATCGAGGGCATCTACGAAAAGGAACGCGGCAAAAAAGAGCTTCCCGAAAATTTCGTCACCGGCCGCTCGACCTACATTCCGGATTACGACACGCCGCGCTTCCGCCTCACGCCGAAACATTTTGCGTACATCAAGATCGCCGAGGGCTGCAATCATCCCTGCGCGTTCTGCATCATCCCGCAAATCCGCGGACGCCACCGTTCGCGCACGGTCGAGAGCGTCGTCGCCGAAGCCCGCCAGCTCGTCAAAGAGGGCGTGAAGGAAATCAACCTCATCTCCCAAGACACCACCTACTTCGGCATGGATACGTGGGAACAGCGCCCGAATCCCCGCACGCCGGTCGACTCTTCGCGCGGCACCGCGCTCACGACGCTCTTGCGCGAGCTCAACGCGATTGAAGGGGATTTCTGGATACGCCTGCTCTACACGCATCCCGCGCACTGGTCCGACGAACTCATCAAGACCATCGCCGAGTGCCCGAAGGTCGCGCGCTACGTGGACATGCCGCTGCAACACATCAGCGACCACATGCTCACCGAGATGCAGCGTGAAACCTCTTCCGCCTACATCCGCGATCTCGTGAAACGCATTCGCGCGGGCATCCCCGGCATCGCGCTGCGCACCACCTTCATCGTCGGCTTCCCCGGCGAAACCGAGGCCGATGTCGAGGAACTCTGCGAATTCATGCGCGAGGTGCAGTTCGAGCGTCTGGGTGTCTTCCGCTATTCCCAGGAAGAAGGCACTAAAGCCGCCAAGCGCACCGATCAACTTTCCGCCAAGGTCAAAGAAGCCCGCTGGCACCGCACGATGGCGCTCCAGAAGGAGATCGCCGGTGAGGTCAGCAAACGCTACGTCGGTCGCACGATCCGCGTCTTGGTCGAAGAGCCCGGCGTCGCCCGCGGCGAAGCCGATGCCCCCGATATCGACGGTCGCGTTTACGTCCCGCGCGAGCTGCCCGTCGGCTCGTTCATCGATGTCGAGATCACCGGCTATCAGGACTACGACCTGCTCGCGCTGCCGCCCGGCGAAAAACCCACCGAGTTCAAGGTGGCGAAACAAGCGCAGTGATTTTCGGCTCGCGCCGATAGCACACGCTCATGGAATCCGCCTGATTAATCCGGCGGAACCCCATGAAAATACCCTACCCCCTCCTCGCGCTCCTGGCGCTGCTCACCGGCTGCGGACCGCAAGATCCGCTTGATCAAAAAGTGAAGGCCTCCACCCCGCACGAGCTCAGCCAATGGTGGAGTAAAGCCCGTTACGATTTTTCGGATACCGATCAGGAAGAGATCGTCGGCGTCATTCGATTCCTTCAGGAGTACACACCGCGTCTCCGGCCGATGAGCGCACTCGATCCATACGATCCGCTGTGCAAAAAGATCAACCGCCTCCCGCTCCGCCACGCCCTCGCCTACGGCTACCGCGAACACAATCGCTTCCTGCGGAATCAACTGCTCAACGACACGCAGAACCTGCCCCGCCTCGCACGCACCTTGGAAGAAACCGACGACGATGCGATGCGCGAGTACACCACCCAAATTCTTCAAGTCACCCGCGACCGCATGAACACAACCGATGAACGGATCGCGCACAACGACCGCCGCATCGCCGAGCTCGAGCAGTCGCCCGCTGCCAGCGACGTCCCGAAGTCATGAGCGAATCCGCCGCCGCATTCAAAGAGTGGCAGGTCATCGTCGATGCGCTCGGCGCAGGCGAACAGATCATCATTCTTCGCAAGGGCGGCATCGCCGAAGACCGCGGCGGCTTCCAGGTCCAGTCATCGCGTTTCTGGCTTTTTCCCACGCACTTCCATGCGCAACGGGAAAAAACCAAACCCGCCGCCGCCCGCTGGTTCTCAGACCAGCCCGCCGGCGTATCCACGATTTCGCTACGCCATTTCGCCGAACTCGTGGAATCCGTTTTTCTCGATCGCTGGGACGATGTCGCCCGGCTCGATCCGCATCATCTCTGGACGGAGGCGACTGTGCGCGAGCGTTTTGAGTGGAGTCGTCCCGCGGGCCTTCACGTGCTCGTCGTTCGTGTTCACGAACTGATCACACCCGTGAGCCTCGCCCTGACCACCGACATGGGTGGATGCAAATCCTGGATCGAACTTCCCGCGGCCTTCGACGCGCATCCGTCCCGCCCCGTGCTGACGGACGCCACTTTTGCGCAACGCCGGGCACTCTTGCCACTTTAGTCGCGCCGCCTGCGAGTCGATATGCCCGAAGACCACCCGCGTATCTTTCGCCCGCAACCACCGGCTGCCGCCCGCCGGCCATGATGTTCCTCAACACTTTTCTCTCTTACCGGCTCGACGGCATTTTATTCGCTTCCATCACCTTGGCGGCCGCTGGTTTTTGTCAGGCGGTCGTCTTTCGGCGTCGCGCTGATTGTCGCTTCAATCTCATCACCTGGGTGGTCGCGTTGGTGTTCATCGCGTCCGGCGTTGCGTTCGCCGAATGGGCGGGCCGCGCGCGCGCGCGTTCGCTCCAACTAGCCTACACCAATCTCGGCACCACGTACGCGCTCGAACTGCAAAAACTCGGTCACGCGCAAGTTCGCGCGGACACGGCGGCCGATGACCCGAATTATTTGCGCATCATCGAAGCGCAAAAAAACTGGCTGCGCGTCAATCCGTTCATCTCCGATATCTACACGTTTCGCCGTCACGATGATCGCCGCGTCGTCTTCATCGTGGACTCGGAAACCGACTACAACCGCGACGGCCTCTTCGATGGTTATCGCGAAGCACGCACGCCTGCTGGCGAAATCTACGAGGAAACAACCGCTGATTTTTTCACCGCGCTGCGCGGCCAGACCGCTTTCGATACCACACTTCAATCCGATCGCTGGGGCACCTGGGTTTCTTCGCTCACACCGATCTACGACGAGAACGGGAATATCGAGGCCGGCGTGGGCATCGACTATCCCGCGGCGGATTGGATCAACGGCGTCGTCATCGCACGAGCCCTCGCCCTCACCGGCATGTTGATCCTCGTCGTGGTCTATCTCTCGCGAGAAACCGGTATCATCCTGCTTCGCGCCGAGACGCGTCAGCGCCGCGAAACCGAGCGCGCACTTCAACAGGCGATCGAGTCCGCTCATCGCGCGGATCACGCGAAGGGCCAGTTGTTCGCCGCGATGGACAATGAGTTTCGTACACCGCTCACCGCCGTCTTCGGGTTCGCCGGGCTCCTCGCTGAAACCGAACTCAGCTCCGTGCAACGTCACTACGTTTCCACGATCGTCACCGCGGGCGAACGGCTTCTTATGATGCTCAACGCCCTCGCCGATCTGCGACGGATCGAAGAACGTCGTCTTACGCTCGATCATCAACCGTGGTCGCCCGCGCGCCTCATGGATGAAATCCTCAAGCTGGCCGCACCCGCCACCAAGAAGAAAAACCTGGAACTGCGTCTCGAGCAACATTGCCCCGAAACACTTATCGTCGCGGGCGATCCCGCGCGCGTGCGGCAGATTCTCCATCAGCTCGTCAACAACGCCATCAAGTTCACCGACCGCGGCCACATCCGCATCGCCGCCCGATGGATCTCTGACGACGACAGTGGAAAGGGACGCCTCATTTTCGACATCGAAGACACCGGCATCGGCATTCCCTCGCAAAAACTGGCAGCGCTCCGCGGCGCCTTCGCGGAGTCCGGCGCCCTTCACGCGTATGCCGGCGCGGGGCTTGGCCTCCTGCTGAGCCAGCGCCTCGTGGATCTCATGCAAGGCACGCTCGCGATCGAGAGTCTTTTCGAAGCCGGCACGCATTGCACGGTCACGCTCCCCATGAACCGCTTGGAGATGCAGAGCGATCATCCGCCCCGAGCCGCGGCGGCCACGGTCGTCTGAACACGCACACGCGTTGACCGGCTGAAGTCTTTTCATCGAGCCCGGATCCTGCTTCGATGCCCGCGATGGCTTTCGTTTACCAACGCACGATTCACTTCCCCGACACCGATGCCGCCGGCGTGGTTTTTTTCCCCAACTACCTCGCCATCTGCCACGAAGCCTACGAGGAAGCGCTCGCTGCAGCCGGCATCAATATCCGCGGCTTCTTTGCTCAAAACACCGTCGTCGTCCCCGTTTCCAAAAGCTCCGCGGAATACCTGCGCCCGCTTTTCTGCGGTGATCGCGTCGAGGTGTCCGTCACGCCTACGCGGCTGACTCCCGATACTTACGCGATCGATTTCGAAATGACACGCCGGCATCCGACGCCGCAAAAAATCGTCGCGCATGTCCGCACCTGCCACGTCTGCATCCGCAGCGACACCCGTGAACGCACCGAACTCCCGCCCGACTTGGCCGCATGGGTCGGTAACGCCTGAGGTTCACCCACCAATCCTGCCATTGGTCATTGGTTATTGGTCATTGGTCATTGCCGCAGCATCCACTGCGCGCCGCAGCGCCTCCCGATCCACCTTCCCCTGCGCGTTCCGCGGCCAGTCGTTGATCTCAAGAAATTGCTTGGGACGCTGATACGCAGCGAGGCTCGTCAGCGCTGTATTCAAACTCTGGATATCGAGCGGTTGCGTTTGCCTGGGATGACACGCCACCACGCGCTGCCCCCAGTCCGCATCGGTGACACCGATCACCGCCACATCGTCGAAGAGACCGCTTGCACGCAGCACGTCTTCAACGTCTGACGGAAATACTTTTTTCCCTCCGGTGATGATGACCGCGTCGCGCCGCCCAAAAATCGCCAGTCCCGTCTCATCGAGCGCGCCGAGATCGTTCGTATCTAAAAAATCGCTACGCTGTCCCGCGGGAAAATATCCGAGGAAAAGACTCTCCCCGCCCACATGCACCAACCCCGTTTCCCCAGCAGACACTTCACGGCCGGTGTTTTCGTCGGCGATTCGCACCCGTGCATGCGGCAGCACGCGGCCGCAAGTTCGCACACCTAAAGCGAACTCCGACGGCAATAGCGCCGTCACCATCGCCGCGGTTTCCGTCATCCCATAACAGATCGAGATCGGTAGCGACGCGCGCGCCGCTTCTTCCGCGAGCCCGGGCCACGCGGGTCCGCCACCTACAAACACGACCCGCATTCGTTGCAGCCATGCACATGCTTCCACCGAGCTCAGCAATCGCTGCAGCTGTGTCGGCACGAGCGAGATCACCCAGCCGTCTTCCGTTTCCGGCAGTTCGGGACACTCGCCGCATTCCAACGCCTTCCATGTCCATGCGACTCGCTTTCCGCCCGTTGCCGCACTGCGGACGCGCGCCATGAAGCCGCTCACGTGATGCGGCGGCAGCACATCCACCGCATTAACACGCGTCATGCCAAAGTGCTGGCAAAAACCTCGCACCGCCGCACCCAGCGTTTCTTCGTCGTGCATCGCAAACTTCAGCCGTCCGCTCGTGCCCCCTGAGGGAATGCAGAGCCACCCGCGTCCGACTTGCTGCGGCTGTGCGTCCGATTGATGCAAAATCGCCTCGAGGTCCGCGCGCATCGTTTCACCCCAGGCAGGATCGCACAAAAACCACCGCCCGCCGCATTCACGCGCGCAACCCGTGGACTCGACGATCGCGATCAACTCAGCGCGTTCCATACGGCCTCCGCATCGATGCGATCGATATCTTCTTTCCTCACAAAAGGAGCCGTCGTCGGCCCGTCGAAATGCCTGTCTTCAAAAAGCGGCCACACACCAAACCCGACCGCACACTTCCCGCCGTGGTGCAGCGCGAGTCGAAGCGCCGCCTGTGCACCGATCGCCGTTTCCAGCGCCGACGAAAAGGCCACGCGTGCTTGTCGCGCACGCAATCGCGCGATCACTGCGCCCGCATCCGCCAGCAACGACGGCTTGATCACAAAAACGCCCGGCCATCCGACCTCGAGCCAGTGATCGACATCGCGATCCGACGACACGGATTCGTCCAGTCCTACGGGCGTCGGGTAATCGTTGGCGAGCCCCAGCAACCAGTCGCGCGCTTCGCGACGATCCGGCGCCAGCGGCTGCTCGATCCACTCGATCGGTCGCTCGGCGCAACGTTCAAACCAACGTTCCGCCACACGCGGTTCCCACGCGCCATTCGCATCGAGGCGCAGTTTTGCACCACTGGGAAACCGGCCGAGCAAATCATCGAGAAGCGCCAGCTCATCGGCTCCATCGCCCACGCCGACCTTCCACTTAAAATTGCGGAAGCCCGCATCGATTTTGGCATCCACCTCAGCCAGCGCCGCGCGTCCTGCCGGAAGCAACGCAGCCACGGGCAAATAATCCACCGCGGCTTCGAGCGGCGCTTCCATCGCCCGCCGCGCCATGGTCAGCGCACCGCGCAGCACCCCTGCGGCGGCCGTGAACGTATCGATGCGTTCGTCGTCCGCAAACGCTCCGATCTCGGCACAACGTTCCGCGATCTCGTCCACCGTTTCCGTGCCGAACCAACTGATCGGCGCCGCTTCGCCGTAGCCGATGCGTCCGTCTTCGCGCGTCAATCTTACCCAGACGCCCTCACGTGTCGTCCAGGCGCCGTGAGCAGTGCGGACCGGCGCACGAAACGGCAGCGCATAGCGGCGAAATTCGAATCGGTACTTCACGCATCCACACTACGCGCTGCATTTTTCACGCAACGCAAAAGAACCGGAGAGAAATCCGAAACGCGAATGCCGAAATCCGAAAATGATGACGACGGCACGCGCAATTCGGGTAACACTAGCTACTTCACCGACGCGCAGTTCGCCCCGGCTTTCGGCATTCGGCATTCCGGTTTCGACCCTCCGCCTTCGGCGCGGCCCGGCGCGCCGCGGAAATTCCCCTTGAGGTTTTCCGCCCCGGCATTAATTCGCTAACGGCATCTATGACCAAGGCTGCCACGTCCTCCGTTAACGCGATCGACAGCGAATTCTACCTGAATGCCGATGCGTTTTTCCGCGCCAACCTGCCCATGGCCCTCACGTTCGACGACGTGTCCCTGGCCACCCTTTACTCGGAGATCCTCCCGAAGGACGCTGATACCTCCACCTCGCTTTCGGAGACGCTAAAACTCCAGATCCCCATCGTGTCGTCCGACATGGATACCGTCACCGAGTCGCGCATGGCGATCGCCATGGCCCTCAACGGCGGTCTCGGTCTCATCCACTACAACATGACCGCGAAGGACCAGATCAAGGAGGTCGCCCGCGTCAAACGACACATCCACGGTCTCATCCAGGATCCGATCACGGTTTCACCGACGGCGGTCATCGGCGACATCCTCGCGATGATCGAGCAGAAGAAATATTCGTTCTCCACATTCCCGGTCACCGACGAAAACGGCGTCCTCGCCGGCCTCCTCTCGGGCAATCTCGTCAAGGAGCGCTATAAATCCAAAAAGGTCGCCGATGTCATGAATCCCCGCGCCTCGCTCATCACCGAGCACGAGCGCGAAGTCGCCAAGGATCCGATCAAAGCCGCGGACGCGTTTTTCAACCGTCACGTCGGCATCAACAAAATGCTGGTGGTTGACGACTCAGGCCATCTCCGCGGTCTCGTCACCAGTTCCGACATCGAGCGCATCACCGCCGAGGCGAAATCCCGCCGCAAGCCCGCGCGCGACGCGCATTTCCGCCTCGTCGTCGGCGCCGCCCTCGCTCCCATCCGCAAAACATCGGGCGAACTCGATCGCGACAAGATCGTCACCCACGTCGGCAATCTGATGGACGAGTCCATCGATGCCATCGCGATCTCCACCGCGCACGGACACACCGCCGGCGTCGGCGACATGGTGCGCATGGTACGCGACGCGTTTCCCTCCATCACGATCATCGCGGGCAACGTCACCAGCGCCTCCGGCGTCGAGTTTCTCGCCGATTGCGGCGCCGACGTCATCAAGGTCGGCCAGGGGCCCGGCTCCATTTGCACGACGCGCATCGTCGCCGGTGTCGGCATTCCCCAACTCACGGCCTTGCACGTCGCCGCCAAGGGTGCCGCCGCCAAGGGCGTGAAAATCCTTGCTGACGGCGGCATCACAAAATCGGGCGATATCGTCAAAGCGCTCACCATGGCCGATGCCGTCATCCTCGGTGGCCTGCTCGCCGGCTGCCGCGAAGCCCCCGGCGAAATCATGGAGATCAACGGCAAGCTCTATAAACAATATCGCGGCATGGGGAGTCTCTCCGCGATGAAGGCCGGTTCCGCCGCGCGCTACGGTCACGACAAAAACGACGCGACCCGCAAACTCACCGCCGAGGGCATCGAAGCGCTCAAAGAAGTTTCCGGTTACGCCGACGATGTTCTCGCCAACCTCATCGGCGGCATCCAAAGCGGCATGGGCTATCTCGGTTCAAAAAACCTCGCCGAACTCCGCCAGAACGCTCGCTTCATGCGCGTCAGCCCCGCCGGCCAAAAAGAAGCCTCGCCGCACGACGTCATCGAAGTTTCCACACGCAAGAATTGAGGCGCGGCACAGGAGCAATCGGCGATGACGCTGTTGTAACCCCAACCACGATTCGCGTGTTCTCTCCTGCGGCCTTCCTCTCATGAAAATCCTGCTCACACTCACCTGCTGGATGATCCTGTTCATCCTTTGCTGGCCACTGGCATTCTTCGTTCTCTTCGCGTGGCCGGTGGTGTGGCTGCTCTCGATTCCGTTCCGGATCGTCGGCGCGTTGATCGGCGGAATTGTTTCGCTCCTCGCCGCACTCTTCTCGCTGCCCGCGCGTTTGCTCGGGCAGCGCGTGTAGATTTCTCAGCGTTTCAGCAGGAAACGCACGGCCGCGAAATAACCTTCGAGACCGAGGCCGGTGATGACCGCAATGCACGCCGGCGCCGTGAGCGACTGATGGCGGAACTCTTCGCGCTTATAAATATTCGAGATGTGCACCTCGATCGTCGGCAGATGCGCGCCCAGCAACGCATCGCGCAACGCGACGCTCGTATGCGTAAACGCACCACCATTGATCACGATGCCATCGAACTTCGCATCGGCCAGAGAAGCTATCTTGTCGATGAGCGCGCCTTCGTGATTTGACTGAAAAAATTCGAGCTGTGCGGCGCCGCCGAACTCTGCGCGCACCTGTTCCTCAAGCTGCGCAAGCGTCGTAGATCCATAGATCTCCGGTTCACGTTTGCCGAGGCGGTCGAGATTGGGGCCGTTGAGGATCGCGATCTTCTTCATGGGTGGGAGCGTTTTATCCAATGCACGAATGGCGGCGCGGCGCAGCAGTTTTTTCGCGCGGAGCCCGTCAAAGCGGATTGTCCGTGCCGATGAAGGTCCACGGGAGGCCGAACTTCGCCGCGACTTCCGCCGCGAGTGCTTTCACGCCGTGAACTTCTGTCGCGTAGTGACCGCACAAATACAGATTCAATTTCTGCTCCTGCGCGGTGTTGAACCACTCCTCGCGCAATTCGCCGGTGACGAGCGTATCCACGCCTTCGCGCACCAGCTCCGGCACCGCGCTGTTGCCGCTGCCGCTGCAGAACGCGACCGACGCCGGTTTATCGCTGCCACACTCGATGGCGACCACGCGGCCGTACAAAGTTTCCAAATGCTTCCGCAGCTGTGCGCGCGTTTCCGTGTGCGCCGCAATCCAGCCAATCGCTTCGCCATCGCGCACCAGGAACGGCCGCGAAGGATCGAGCCCGAGTTGCCGCGCGAGCAAGGCGTTGTTTCCGAGTTCAGGATGCGCGTCCAGTGGCAGGTGATTCGAGTAAAGCGCGCAGTTCCCCTTCAGCAACGTGGCGACGCGTTCATACACGGGGCCGGTGATCGGTCGCGGCATGTCCCAATACATGCCGTGATGCACGATCAGGAAATCCACGCCCGCTTCGACCGCTTTTTGAAACGGAATCAATCCGGCATCGACCGCCGCGCCGATCTTCGTGACGCGTCCGTCGTTGGCCACCTGCAGGCCGTTGAAGGCGCCCGGCGCATCCTTGATCGCAGCGCGACGCGTCCGTTCGTCACAATAGTTAACCAGTTCCTGAAGCGTTGCCATGCCCTCACTACGGCGCGCGCCGTCCATGCGGTCAATCTTCACCCCGCCTCAGCGTGCCACCGCCGCGGTGGCCAACGCGTCTTTCGCGCGTGCAAATTCCTCCGCAAGTCCGAGCTCGCTCGCGACGCGCATGCGCAAACGCAGCGCCGGCTCTGTTTTTGCCCACGCTTCGGGCAAACGCGACAACGCCAGCCAGGCATCACCCGCGCGCACCGGTCGTTTCGCGAGCGCCTGCGCCGCCTCGCACAACAAGTCGGCCGGCGCTTCCGGCAACGAACCTTCCGCGGCGTCATGCGACACAAGCAATCGCGCGACGCCATACATCAGCGCGCTGCCCCGTTCACGCACGTGGATTTCGTACAGACGATCCCGCTGCAAACGCGGCCGTTGCGGGCTTTGCAAATCCTGCAATTTCACGGGAGGCCGGGCATTCTCCGAAATACGCGGCGGTGCATACGGATCCGCCGGATCGATGACCGCCAGCTCATACTCGGCGCCCGCGCGAGTGATCCAGATGATTTCCGGATTGGTGAAGCGTGTCACTCCGACCGGGGAAACCAACCGCACGTCGCCAGCCACCGACTTCGTATCGGAAAACTCAATACGCGCGATCTCGTCCGGTGAAGCCGCTAGAATCCGCTCAACTGGTTCACCGCGCAGCCCACTCGCAGCCGGACTGATCGAGCGCGGCCCTTCCACGTCCTCAGTGCGCCCGTCCGGATACAATACGCGCACTTTCGCTCCTTGAGGAACTTTGACTGTCTCGCCTTCGGCGACCACGACCACGGAATCTAGCGACGCTGCGCCCCACCCTGCGAGCCGGCTGCTTTCATCCACCGCGAGCACATAAGCGGCGATCGCACGCGTTGGGTCGTTCTTCTGCCGGCACGCGATCATCATCATGATCGCTGGCGCCATCAAAAGGCCGGTCGCGAAAAACCAGAATCTGCGGGACGAAAGAACACGTTGTGCACTCATGATTCCTGACTCGGGGATTGGATTGATCGGCCTGAGCAATCGTCGGCGAAAATCACGGCCGCGATCACCCATGCCACTGCGGGATATTCGGTCTTTATTCGGCGCGAACGCGCTTCACGCCATCCGAAAATTCGATGTTCAGCGGCTGCCCGTCGCTCACCGCACGCTGCCGCATCACGGGCTGGCCCGCCTCGTCGCGCACGATCGCAAAACCTCGCTTCAACACCGACGCCGGGCTCGCCGCTTGCAGACGTTTCCACAGTGCCAGCAACCGATGTGACTCTTGTTGCACGCGAAACTCGGGCGAGCTGCGCGCGAGACGCGCCGCCGGCACCGCCAGCTCCTGACGCTTATGATGCAGGGTCCGCCGCACCTCCAGTTGCAGTCGCGAATGAAGATCGTCGAGCCGGAGAAAACCGCGCTCCACCTGCGCACGCGGCGACAGCAGACGCAGACGACTACGCGCATGATCGAGCCGCTCCGTCGCCGCATCGAGCTGACGTCGGGCGAGCGTCGTCATCGCGTCAGCAGCCGCGCGCGCGCGTTCGGTCGCATCGACAAAATGGCTCGAAATCAACTCCGCCGCGCCGCTCGGCGTTTCCGCGCGCACATCCGCCGCGAAATCGCACAGCGTCACATCGATTTCGTGTCCCACCGCCGAGATAATCGGAATGCCGCACGACGCGACCGCACGCACGAGCGGTTCTTCATTAAACGCCCACAAGTCTTCCAAGCTTCCGCCGCCGCGTCCGATCACCAGCAGGTCGATGATGCCAAGCGACTCCGCTTCGCGCAGCATGCCAGCCATCTCAAGCGCCGCACCTTCGCCCTGCACTTTCGCCGGCAAAACGATCAATCGTCCGCGCCAGCCGCGACGTGTGAGGATGCGAATAAAATCCTGCACTGCCGCACCCGTGGGCGAGGTGATAAATCCGATCGTGGCGGGCAACGCCGGCAGTGATTTTTTGCGCTCCGCATCGAAAAGCCCTTCTTCCGCGAGCCGTTGTTTCAACGCTTCGAATTCCCGCTGTAAACGTCCGACGCCATCTTCGAGCACCGCGCGCACGATGAGCTGATACTGGCCGCGCGCTTCGTACACGCTCACCTCGCCGTAAACGATGACCTGCATGCCATCGCGCAGCTTCACCGTCTGGCGCATCGCGTCCCCGCGAAACATCACCGCCGACAGCTGCGCGCCCGCATCCTTGAGCGAGAAATATACATGGCCGCTGGCCTGTGCGCGCAGATTGGAAACTTCCCCGCGAACCCAGCCCGCGCGCAGTTGCGTCTCGAGCAAAACTTTCACGCGACGCGTGAACTCGCTCACGCTTTGCACGCGCTCGTCGCCGGCCTCGCCTGTATCGCGCCCCAAACTCATGCGCGTGTCTCCTCCGAGCTGCGCTCATCGCCGGTTTCGCGACGCCGTTTCGCCATGCGCTGCCGCACAAAACGCAGCCCCGCGCCCAACGCGATGAGGCCACCCAGTGCGATCAACGCCAGCTTGCCTTTGCCCTGCGCGAGCGAATCGCCGAAATAAATAAACATCACGCCAAACGCCATCGCGATGGGCCACGAGCCGAGCAGGTATGTTTTGAACGGAATCTCCGCCAGCCCGAGCAGATAACCTTGAATGAAAAACGGCGGCCCCGGAGTCACGCGCACGAGCACAGTCACCGCCATCTGGTCGTCGTGTTTCACCCGCGGCAGTTCATAACCGAGTTTCCGCACGAGCCACGCCAGCGGCGGACGGCACGCGTATCGAGCAATCCAATACGTGAGCACCAGGTTGATGAATAAACTCGTTCCTGCACACGCGACCACCGCGGCGAATCCCATCGTCGGCGCAAACACGGGACCCGCGGTCAGCCAGAATGGCGACAAGGGAAAACCAAATGCCGGCAGCACCGCCATCGCGCCGAAAAACGCCCACGGCCCGACTTCGCGCATCAGCCCGAAAATCTCGTCGAGCCACACGCGCACGTTCAGGCCCCGCAGCAAAAACCATCCGACGGCGAGCAGCACAATCCCGCCGATCGCGAGCTTGATCAGCAATGCCTTCTTCTGAGCGGGAGCGAAGGTGCGGGACATGCGCGCAGATGATGTCGCTCCGCTTGAGGAGACAATCCTTTCGTCAGCGCCGTCGTCGCCACCGTTCACTTATGATCCCACGGCAAATCGACCTTCAGGCGCGTGTGCTCCCAGACTTTGAAGACCTCGAACATTTTCCCGGGATTCAAAATGCCATTGGGATCGAGTGCATCCTTCACGGCCTTCATCGCGCGAATTTCCGCAGGTGAATGTTGCAGATGCAGGAAAGGCGACTTCGCGAGGCCGATGCCGTGCTCGCCCGAGATCGCGCCGCCGAGCGCGACCACGCCTTTCATGAGTTCGCCGACGGCTTTTTCCGCGCGCAAATACTCCGCGTGATTCTCGCGGTGATACATGATGTTCACGTGCAGATTTCCGTCGCCGAGATGGCCAAAGGTCGGGATCGGCAGGCGTGATTTTTTGCGCAGCTTGTCGAGAAAGACGGCGAACTTTTCGTAGCTTCGCAGCGGCACGACGATGTCCTCGTTCAGCTTCGCATCGCCGAGCG
This sequence comes from uncultured Opitutaceae bacterium, assembly GCA_964573305.1. GTDB lineage: Bacteria > Verrucomicrobiota > Verrucomicrobiia > Opitutales > Opitutaceae > Nibricoccus. Next base: position 46,653 of record CAZNJG010000019.1, on the reverse strand, counting down.
CAAACATCGCGCCCGAGCACTTGCGGCGCACGCTCCACAGCTCCTCCGCTTCCACACGATCGCGCGCTTCGCGGAAAGCCGAGGCATGCGTTTCGGCCCACGCGAGGACCTGCGCTTTTTGATCGGCCACTTCGCTGGGCGTGCCCGCGAGTTCGATCAACATCACCGGTTTTCCCGCCTGCCCTTCGAAAACGATCTTTCCCGTCTTCGCCTCCGCGCATTGCACGCTGTGACGATCGAGAAACTCGCAGATCGCCGGTTGCACGCGCTGACCGAACAAGACTTTCACCGCACGAAACACCGCGACCTCATCGGAAAAAGATGCGAGCAAGGTCCAGCGCGCCGGTGGCAGCGGGATCAACTTCAACGTCGCTTCCGTGATCACACCTAGCATGCCTTCGCTGCCGATCCACAGATCGCGCAGATTGAAGCCGGCGGAAAATTTCTTCGTGTCACGTCCCCAGCGCACGTATTCGCCGGTCGGCAGAAACCCTTTTAGCGCGAGTACAAAATCGCGCGTCACGCCGTAGCGCCCGCCATGCATGCCGCCGGCATTGCACGCGATGTTGCCGCCGATCGTGGAGTATTGTTTCGACGCCGGATCGGGCGGATAAAACCAACCTGCGGCTTCCGCCGCCGCATGGATCGCGGCGATCTTCGCACCGGGCTGCACCGTCGCGAGACCGGCCTCGGCATCGATGGTGACCTTCTGCCATTTCGAAACGTCGATCACCCACCCGCCGCCGACCGGTGAACCTGAGCCGGTCAACGACGTGCCGCCTCCGCGCACCGTCACCGGCACCCGATGACGATTGGCGAGTTCCAGCACGACGCCGACATCGGCTTCCTTGCGCGGAAAAATCACCGCCGCCGGCGGGAACGAGAGTTTGCTCCCATCGAACGATGCCGCGAAACGCGCAGCCTCCGTTACCGCGACGCGCGTTCCCAACTTGCGCCGCAATTGCACCGTGGCCTGTTCCAATTTCTTCGAAATCTTCATGTCGGTCGGAGATCCAGCAAAGCACGCCGCGCGGCCAGCGAAAGCCCGGACTTCCGCAGGCAGGCGCACGACACCCGAGGCGTAATTCTATCGAATTGCTTATCAACAAAATACGCTCGTTAAAATCTCAACACAGGCTCGCCTATCGTCCGCTTTTGTCTTTCCTCGGAGACTCCCTTCGGTTTTGAAATCCCTCCCCACTATGACACGTGTCCTTCTTACCACCACCTCGTTTCAAGATACTCCCGGCGTGCATCATGAGATGCTGGCCAAAACCGGCTTCGAGATCGTCCGCGAACGCGGCCCTCTTCCCGAGTCGCGCATGCTCGAGCTCGCTGGCGAGTTCGACGCGTTCATCTGCGGCGACGACGCGATCACCAGCGACGTCATCAAAAAATCGCTGCCCCGCCTGAAGGTCATCAGCAAATACGGCATCGGCCTCGACAAGATCGACGTCGCCGCGGCCACCGCTTCGAAAATCCCCGTTCTCTTCACGCCCGGCGTCAATCACACCACCGTCGCCGAGCACACCTTCCTCCTTCTTCTCGCGCTCGAGAAAAATCTCCTCGCGCAAACCGACTCCACCCGCAACGGCGGCTGGAAACGCATCACCGGCCACGAGCTCCTGGACAAGACCATCGGCATCGTGGGCCTCGGCCGCATCGGCAAGGAAGTCGCCATCCGCGCCCGCGCCTTCGGCATGAAGGTCATCGCGTTCGACGTCTATTGGGACGAAGCCTTCGCCAAAGCGCACGACGTCCGCCGCGCCGCAACCAAGGAAGAAATTTTCACCTCGGCTGATTACATTTCTCTCCACACGAATCTGACGCCGGAAACGCGCGACATGATCAACGCCCGCAGCATCGCCACGATGAAAAAGGGCGTGATCATCCTCAACTGTGCCCGCGGCGAAATCGTGCACACCGCCGACATCGCCGCCGCACTCAAGTCCGGCCAGGTGGGCGGCTACGGCACCGACGTGCTCGATCAAGAGCCACCGCCGGCCGATCACCCGCTGCTCAAGCTCCCCAACGTCGTCGTCACGCCGCACGTCGGCTCGCGTACGCATGAAAGCGTGCAGCGCCAGGCCAGCGCCGCGGTGGAAAATCTCACCCGCTATCTCTCCGGCCAGAAGCCCCTCGCCCAGGCCAATCCCGAGGTATCGGCGAAGTAAGAATTACGAATGCAGAACCAAGAATGGCCAAACCCCTCACACCGGATTCGTCATTCAAACCTCTGCCGCTTCCTTCATAATTCTACATTCCTCATTCAGAACTCCTCCTCCCATGCCCGAAACCTATTACGTCGTTCCCGAATCCCAGCACAACGCCCTCGTCCAGGCCGCGTATCAACATCGTGGATACCTCGCTGACGAAGCCGCCGAGGGCGCGCGTTTCTGCGCCGAGGCCTCGCGCCACGGCATTCGCACGCACAACGGCATCAAGGCTCTCCACCTCGACCATCTTTTCGGCTCCGGCTCGAAGGGCTGCGTCCCCGGTGCTCAGATCGAGGAAAAGCCCTCGCGCTTCGAGGCCGCCAAGATCTGGAACGCCAACAAAAAACTCGGCCAGTCCACCGCCTACCGCGCGCTCGATGAAGCCATCCGCCTCGCCGACAAATACGGCGTCGGCACTGTTTCCGTCGACAACGCCTTCCACTACCTGTGGGGCGGCGGCTACGTGATGGATGCCGCCCGTCGCGGTTACATCGCCTACACCAACTGCACCGCGGCGCTCGCCGAAGTGGTACCGTTTGGCGGCAAATACCCGACGCTCGGCACCAACCCGCATTCGTGGGGTTTTCCCACAACCGAGGCGGTCGGCTTCCCCATCGTCATCGATTGGGCGACCTCCGTCGTCGCCATGGGACGCGTGCAACAGCTCGCCCGCGAAGGAAAACAACTTCCGCCCGATGCCGCCGTGGACGAAAACGGCGTGGTCACCACCGACCCGAAGAAAGCCAAATACCTCATCCCGTTCGGCGCGCACAAGGGTTACGGCCTCTCGCTCATCAACGAGATCGTCGGCGGCTTCGTCGGCGGTTCACTGCCGACCATTCGCAATCGCTGGGATCAGGCCGAAGGCGACAAGGGCACCTGCGTGTTCTTCTTCCAAGTCATCCATCCCGACGCGATCAACGGCGGCGCGTTTGCCAAAGGTCGTAACCAAAAGGAAAACGTGAAAGCTGTGCTCGCCGACGTGCTCGGCCACGGCAACGAGAAGTGTATCCTCCCCGGTCAGATCGAGGCCGGCTGGGCCAAGCATACCGCTGCCGCCGGCGGCCTGCTCTTCACCCAAGCCGAAATCGACGCCTTCAACGAGCTCGCCACCGAAGCTGGCCAACCGCTCTGGCAGAGCAGCTCGTTCAAGACGGTCACCGTCTAAGCGACCTTCCTAACGTCTCCCCTTCTTCAAGGCGGACCGGCACTTGCGCTGGTCCGCCTTTTTGTTTCCCCTCGGGTCGTTCACGAAAAACTCAAGTCTGCGGGGACTTAGCCGATTAACACACCTAATCGTCCGACCGCCCCGCGTGAGGCGCGCCCGCCTTTGTGCGCTTTCGCGGGCATCCACATGTCCCCATCCGCCCCGATTCTCATGTCTTCCGCCACGCGCGAAAAAAATCGCCGGATACTCATCGTCGACGACAACCACGCCATCCACGACGACTTCGCCCGCATTCTTCGTGGAAAAGATGCGCAACAAAACCAGCTCGACGATCTCGAGGCTGAACTCTTTGGCGGCCGCCGCTCTTCCACCGAAGTCAGCTTCGAACTCGTTTCCGCATTTCAAGGTGAGGACGGCGTCGCCCAAGTCCGCGCCGCACTCGATGCCGACCGTCCTTTTGCCCTCGCATTCGTCGATATGCGCATGCCGCCCGGCATCGACGGGTTGGAGACCCTCGAACGCATCTGGCAAATCGATCCGGATATCCAGGCCGTCATCTGCACCGCCTACTCGGATTATTCGTGGGACGAACTTTTGAGCCGCCTCGGTCGCAACGACCGTCTGCTCATTCTCAAAAAACCTTTCGACAACATCGAGGTGCGCCAGATGGCCGGCACGCTCACCGAAAAGTGGTCGCTCCAACGCGAACACCACGAGCGACTCAGCTCCCTCGAACAAGCCGTCGCCGAACGCACCGCCGAGATGATGGAGGCGAACCGCAAGCTCACCTCCGAGATCGTCGAACGCGCCAACATCGAGGCCGAGCTGCACAAAGCGAAGGACGCCGCCGAAGCGGCCAACGAGGCCAAGAGCATGTTCCTCGCAAACATGAGCCACGAGGTGCGCACGCCCCTCAACGGCATCATCGGCATGGCCGACCTGCTCCTGCAGACCGAGCTCACCTCACTCCAGCGCGATTTTGTGCAGACGCTTAGCCGCAGTGGCGAAGCGCTCCTTTCCGTCGTCAACGAGATCCTCGATTTTTCCAAAATCGAAGCCGGAAAGATCAGCCTCGAGCACATCGATTTTCCGCTCACCGAGGCGATCCACGCCGCACTCGATCTCCAGGCGCAACCCGCCGCCGGCAAAAAACTCGAGCTCGCTTTCCTCGTCGAATCCGACGTGCCCGCGCGCCTCTTCGGAGATCCGGCGCGCCTGCGGCAGATCCTCTTCAACCTCCTCGGCAACGCCATCAAGTTCACCGACGAAGGCGAAGTATTCCTGCGAGTTTCGTGCGAACATAAAACCGAGCGCGACTGCACCCTGCGTTTCGACCTCACCGATACCGGCATCGGCATCTCTTCCGAGATTCAGGAAAAACTTTTCCAGCCCTTCACGCAGGCCGACAGCTCGACGAGCCGCAAATACGGCGGCACCGGTCTCGGCCTCACCATCTGCAAGCGCATCGTCGAATTGATGGGCGGCCAGATCGGCATCCGCAGCGATTCCGGCCGTGGCAGCACCTTCTGGTTCACCGCACGCTTCGCCCGCCCCGCCGCCGTCAGCCTGAGCGCTCCTCCGTTTTCTCAGCCGGTCCGCCGCGCCCTCGTGGCCGATGATAACAAAACCAGCCGCCGCGTGCTGCATCATCATCTTACGTACCGGCAGATTCCTCACGACGACGTGGACAACGGAGCCGCCGCGCTCGCCGCCCTGCGCCACGCGTATCTCGAAGGTTCGCCCTACGATCTCGTCCTCATCGATCGTCACATGCCGGACATGGATGGGCTCGCCCTTGCGGCTGCGATCAACGCGCTGCCCGACATCCCTCAACCCGCCAAGCTCCTGCTCACCGCACTCGGCGACAAGTTCGACACCGGCCAGCTCGAATCGCTGCGCATCGGCTACTGTTTGCTCAAGCCCGTCAAATCCGCGCCCTTGGTCGAAGCGATCCGTTGCGCCATGGAGAAACCGCATTCCGATGCCGCCACCGCCGCCGAGCACGAGGACTCACCCGAGCTCCAGGACACGATCCGCATCCTCGTGGTCGATGACAACGCCATCAACCAGACCGTCACCGGGCACCAATTGCTCCGGCTCGGTTATCGCGCCGACTTCGCCAACAACGGACGCGAAGCCGTCGATGCGCTGAAGCGTCAGCCCTACGATATCATTTTCATGGATGAACAGATGCCGGTCATGGACGGCATCGAAGCCACCCGCGTCATCCGCGCCGCCCAAGCCGAACGCGATCCGCGCACACCGCGTCATCTCCGCATCATCGCACTCACCGCCAACGCTCTTCCCAGCGAACGCGAACGTCTTCTCGCCGCCGGCATGGACGACTATCTCTCCAAGCCCGTCACCACCGCTTCCATCCGAGAGACGTTGTTGCGCAACATCGATCAACTCCAAGCCAGCCGCAAAGCGACCCGAAGCCCTTTCCCCTTATGAGCATGTCCGACGCCGCCCCCGCCGTCCCCACAGCCACCACCGGCTCGGGGTCGCCGATCCCTCAATTGGAAAGCATCCTGCTCCAGGCCTTTCTCTCCAACATCCCGGACCACATCTATTTTAAGGATCTCCAATCGCGCTTCCTCGCGGTCAGCCGCGCCAAGGCGGCACGCGACAATATCCAGCCCGCTCAACAAATCGGCAAAACCGACTTCGATTTTTTCGACGAAGCGCACGCCCGCAAAGCCTACGACGACGAACAGGAAATCATCCGCACCGGCGATGCCATGCTCGACCGGCTGGAGAAAGAAACCTGGCCCGATGGTCGCGTCACCTGGGTCCTCACCAGCAAACTCCCGCTCAAAAACGACGCCGGAAAAATCGTCGGCACCTTTGGCATCAGCAAGGACGTCACGAAATCCGTCGAGACGCAGAAAGCCCTCGAAGAAGCGAACCGCCAGCTCATGGAAGCCACTCGGCAGGCCGGCATGGCCGAGGTCGCCACGGGCGTTCTCCACAACGTCGGCAACGTCCTCACCAGCATCAACGTCACCGCCAATCTTCTCTCCGACCGTCTCCGCGATTCGAAGGTCACCAGCATCTTCAAAGTCTGCGCCTTGCTCCGCGAAAACGCGCATGATCTTCCTGGCTTCTTCGCCAACGACCCTCGCGCCGCCAAACTTCCCACCTATCTCGAAAGCCTCGCCAACACGCTGGATCAGGAACGCACCGAAACCATGTCGGATCTTTCCACGTTGTTGAAGAGTATCGACCACGTGAAGGACATCATCTGGACCCAGCAAAACTACGCGTCCGTCGCCGGTGTGGTGGAACCCCTCCCGCTCAACGAAGCGATCGAGGATGCGATCAAGCTCAGCAATAACGCGCTGCTTCGTCACAACGTCCACGTCACTCGCGAATTCGCCGTCGTCGCGCCCGCGCGCGCCGAGCGTCACAAGGTTCTTCAAATCCTCGTCAACCTCATCAGCAACGCGAAGAAGGCGATGGATGTGAAGGAACCTTCGCAACGCCGTCTCATTCTTCGCATCGAAAACACGCCGCGCGACACGCTCCTGGTGAAGGTCATCGACAACGGCGTGGGTATTCCGCCCGAGAACCTCACCAAGATCTTTTCGCACGGTTTCACGACGCGGAAAGACGGTCACGGCTTCGGCCTTCATTCCAGCGCCAACGCCGCCAAACAAATGGGCGGCTCGCTTGCCGCTTACAGCGAAGGCCCGGGCAAAGGCGCCACGTTCACCTTGGAATTGCAACGTTGGGTCGATGGGCCTGCGCCCGCGAAAGACGGCCCGCAGATCAGCGCGATCTCCATCGCGCAGGCCTGATCTTCACGCCTTGGTATTCGGCCAGACGTATTCAATATCCGAATACTCCGGTTGGCGTCCGGTGCCGCGTATCCCATCCAAAACGAAAAGGCCGCTCTCGAAAGAGCGGCCTTTGTTTTTAAACTGAACTTCGTTTCGCGACCGGCGCGTCAGATCTGCGCGCTCGAGCTGGAATCGGCAGACGGATTGGCCGGCTCGTCCTGCTTGAACTCCAGCACATCGCCGTTGCGCACGACGAGGACTGCCTCGCCGTCCTTGATTTCGCCGCGCAGAATCGCCTCGGCGAGCGGATCTTCGAGATAGTGTTCGACAGCGCGACGGAGCGGGCGGGCGCCCATCTTTTCGTCGTAACCCTTCTCGATGAGCAGCGCTTTCGCCTCGGGCGAAAACTCCATCGTGATTTTACGCTCGACCAGACGCTTCGAGAACTTCTCCAGCTCGATGTCCACGATCTTCACCAAGTCTTCCTTGTTGAGCGGGCGGAAGAAGATGATGTCCGAGATACGATTGAGGAACTCCGGCTTGAAGACGCGTTTCGCCTCTTCGAGCACTTTTTCGCGCATCTTCTCGTGGTCGGTGAACGCACCGCCGGCGGCGCCGAAACCCATCGAGGTCTGACGCTGCAGAAGCTGCGCGCCGACGTTCGACGTCATGATGATGATCGTGTTTCGGAAATCGACCACGCGACCGAGCGAGTCGGTGAGGCGGCCGTCTTCGAGAATCTGGAGGAGCAGTTGCAGCACGTCCGGATGCGCCTTTTCGACTTCGTCGAAGAGGATCACGGAGTATGGCTTGCGACGCACGGACTCGGTGAGCTGGCCGCCTTCTTCATAACCGACGTAGCCGGGAGGCGAGCCGACGAGGCGCGACATCGCGAACTTCTCCATGTATTCGGACATGTCGATTTGGATGAGCGCGTCCTGATTGCCGAACATCTGCGCAGCGAGTTGCTTCGCGGTCTCAGTTTTGCCGACACCGGTCGGTCCAACAAACATGAACGATCCGATCGGGCGGCGGGGATCTTTCAAGTCGGCACGTGAGCGGCGTAGCGCGCGCGCGATCGCAGTCGCGGCGATGTCCTGCCCGATGACGACTTTCTGGATCTCCTTTTCGATACCGAGGAGCTTCTCGCTTTCCTTCTTTTCCATGCGCGAGAGCGGAATGCCGGTCCAATCGGCGACGACCTGCATCATGAGATCTTCGTCGATCGCGACGCGCTTCTCTTCGCGAGCTTTCTTCCACGCTTCGGTCGCGGCTTCCTGACGCGCGCGGAGCTGCTTCTCGGTGTCGCGGAACTTCGCGGCTTCTTCGAAATGCTGTTTGGCGATGGCCTCTTCCTTCTTCGCGCAAACCTCTTCGATTTCTTTCGTGAGGTCCTCGATATCCGTCGGGCGGACGAGCGAGGCGATACGGGCGCGCGAACCGGCTTCGTCCATCACGTCGATGGCCTTGTCGGGCAGGAAACGACCGGTGATGTAGCGGTCGGAAAGCTTCGTCGCGGCTTCCAGCGACTTGTCCGTAAAGGTCGCCTTGTGGTGATCTTCGTACTTACCGCGGATGCCCTTGAGGATGATGATGGTGTCTTCGACAGACGGCGGCTCCACCTTCACTGATTGGAAACGGCGGTCGAGCGCGCTGTCCTTCTCGATGTACTTGCGGTACTCGTTGAGCGTGGTCGCGCCGACGCACTGAAGCTCACCGCGGGAAAGCGCGGGCTTGAAAATATTGGACGCGTCCATCGCACCTTCAGCGGCACCGGCGCCGACGATGGTGTGGAGTTCGTCGATGAAGAGGATGATGTTCTTCGCGCGTTTGATTTCGTCCATCACCGCCTTGATGCGCTCTTCGAACTGACCGCGGTACTTGGTGCCCGCGACCATGAGAGCGAGGTCGAGCGTGATGACGCGTTTGTCGGCGAGGATTTCCGGCACCAGACCGCCGGCGATTTCCTGCGCGAGGCCTTCGACGATGGCGGTCTTGCCCACGCCAGCTTCGCCAATGAGCACCGGATTATTCTTCGAACGACGGCACAGGATCTGGATGACACGGCGGATCTCGTTCTTGCGACCGACGACCGGGTCGAGCTCACCCTTGCGAGCGAGTTCGGTGAGGTCGCGACCAAACGCTTTCAAGGCGGGCGTCTTGACCTCTTTCTTGCCGTCATCGGCAGCGCCGCCGCGTTGCGGCGAACCACCGGCCGCGGCTTCTTCGCCATCGCCAGGAGCACCGCTTTCGCCGCCAGAGAACTGCGGATCGAGCTCGCGGAGGATTTCGTTGCGGGTGCGTTCGATGTCGATGTCGAGCGACTTCAAGACGCGCGCGGCGACGCCTTCGCCTTCGCGGAGCAGGCCGAGGAGAATGTGCTCGGTGCCGACATAAGAATGATTGAGCGCCTTCGCTTCCTTGCCGGCGAGCGCGAGGACTTTCTTCACGCGGGGCGTGTAAGGGATGCTGCCGGCCGTCTTCGTTTCCTGGCCGGTGCCCACTTGTTTCTCGACCGCGCCGCGCACGGTTTCGAGATCGAGCCCCATCTTCTGGAGCACGCTCACGGCCACGCCCTGACCGAGTTTGATAAGGCCCAGAAGAATGTGTTCGGTGCCGACGTAGTTGTGATGAAAACGATCGGCCTCTTTGCGCGCGAGGGCCAGCACTTGCTGGGCCCGCGGGGTGAAGTTGTTCATGGGTTCCATGTGGGTGGGCGTAGAGCGGGCGTGTTTGTTGTAAGGACGTGAGTCGGCGGGGACGAACCGGGCGCCGTGAGCGGGTTAGTTAGGATTGTTACGAGAGAAATCAGGTTTCGCGAAAGCGGCAAACTCCGCACGCAGACGTTCAGCGCGCAGACTGTCGCGTTGAGTGGTTTCGAGATCGTGCTGGCTGGCGTGCTGGATGTGTCCGGGCTGGGCCTCGATGAAGAGACGGTCGATGACGCAGCGGCTCTCGTCGGGGAAAAGCCCGAGATCGATGCCGAGGCGCAGCAGCGAGAGCAGGTTCATCGCTTCGCCGGAACTGAGCAGGTGGCTGTGTTGGAGGATACCGTAGGCGCGCCCGATCTTGTCGAAGATCTTGGCGGCATCGCTCTCCATCAGTTTCGCACGGGCATTCTGCTCATGCTCGACGATGGAGTTCAGCACGCTGCCGAGTCGCTTGATGATCTCCTCTTCGGATTCGCCGAGCGTAGTCTGATTGGAAATCTGAAAAATGCTGCCGCTCGCGTCAGAGCCTTCGCCGAAAAGGCCGCGGACGACCATGCCGAGCTGATTCACCGCGCGGACGACTTTCTCCATCTGATTGGAAATCACGAGCGCGGGCAGATGCATCATCGCCGAGGCGCGCATGCCAGTGCCGAGATTGGTCGGACAGGCCGTAAGATAACCAAGACCGGGAGAGAAGGCGTAATCCAGAACGCCTTCGAGGGCCGAATCGAGGTCGTTGATGGCGTTCCAGGTTTTCTTGAGCTGGAAGCCGGCCCGCAGCACCTGAATGCGGAGATGATCCTCTTCGTTGATCATCACCGACATCGTCTGGTCGCGACTGATGACCACGCCCGCGGCCGATTTTGCACCGCTGAGTTCGCGGCTGATCAGGTGGCGTTCAACGAGGATTTGCTTTTCGAGCTCGCTGAGTTCGGCAATGCCGACGTTGAGCCCGCGCTTCATCTGCGGAGTCGCGACGAGAGCCTCGCGGCAGCTTTCGAAAACCAGACCGCGCTGCGCTTCACGCGCCCAGCCGGGGAAAGGGTTACCCGCGAGGTTACGCGCCAGCCGTATACGCGTCATCAAGACGATCGCGCATTTGCTGCTGGCGGTATCAGTCAACTCGGATGGCGTGCCGATGAGCGACGCAATCGTCATGGGCTTAACGCGCGAGCTTCGTTCCGAAGGCTTGTTTGACTTGGTTGATTTCATCGCGGTAGCGGGCGGCGTCTTCGTAACGCTCGGTCTTGATCGCATCGTCGAGGCTCGTTTCGAGCTCCGAGAGGCGGTCGTGAAGGTTTTTTCGTTCGAGAGCTTTTTGCGGGACCTTGCCGGTATGGACGGTGCCCTTGTGCATGTTGTCGAGCATGGGCTCGAGCATCGTGCGGAAGGTTTCGTAGCAATGCGGGCAGCCGAAGCGGCCGTGCTTCTTAAAATCGTTCTGCGAAAAGCCGCAGTGCTCGCAGCGCATCGTCTCCGTGGCGGCTTCGGGGTTGAGCGAGGCTTTCAGGAGAAGATCGGAGAGCGAAAATCCGCTGGGGTCGGTCACGCCCTTGGCTTGGGCGCAGGCTTCGCAGAGGTCGACCTTATGAATCTTGTTATTAACAATCTGCGTGAGATGGACCGTCGCGGGTTTTGAGCAAAGATCACATTTAAGAGGGCTGGCCATGGATAAAATATAGCACGTCCACCTGAACTATCGACACGGGCGGACATAAATTATGACGGGCACTGGGCATGGAAGGATGCATCTTTCTGCACCAACCATGCCAGCGGCGTAACCGCTGGCAAGACCTCGGGGGGCGGAATTTCCCCGCCGGGGAAAGCGTGCCATAAGCGCACAACACGCCGGCGCGTGCGCGCGAAAATGGCACGGCTGCCACCAGACATCGAAACGATGTCCGCAATCCTAACAGGACTGCGCGGTCGGCGACGTCGTTTAGATGCGGACGCCTTCCACGAGCACGCGACGGCGGAACGATGCGAGGACTTTTTGGAAGATCGGACCCGGGGTGCCATTGCCGATCTCGCGGCCATCGATTTTGACGACCGGAATGACTTCCGCGCCGGAGCCGGTGAGGAAACACTCGTCGGCGGTCCACACGTCGTAGCGGGTGAGGTTTGCCTCGCGGATGGGCACGCCGATCTCCTTGGCGACATCGAAAATCGAATCGCGTGTGATGCCCTTCAACGCGCCTTGCGAAGCCGCGGGCGTCACGATCTCGCCCTTGTGCACGGTGAAGATATTGTCGCCCGTGCACTCCGCGATGTAGCCTTGGTCGTTGAGCATGATCGCTTCCTGCACGCCGGCCTGACGGGCTTCGATCTTGGCGAGGATGTTGTTGAGATAATTAAGCGACTTCACGGTGGGCGGAAGCGCCGCGGGATTCATGCGGCGGGTCGCCACGGTGACGATGTCCAGGCCCTTCGTGTAATACTCGGCCGGATACAGCGCGATCTTGTCCGCGATGATGAAGATCGAAGGCTTCGGGCACAGCCACGGGGAGAGGCCGAGATCGCCGATGCCGCGGGTCACGACGAGACGGATATAACCATCCTGAAGATTGTTGGCGCGGCAGGTTTCGACGGTGGCGTCGATGATCTCCTGACGCGTCCACGGCATTTTCAAGAGGATCGCCCGGGCGGAAAATTCGAGGCGCTCGATGTGTTCGACGAGCCGGAAGATGTTTCCCTGGTAAATGCGGATGCCTTCAAAGATGCCGTCGCCGTAAAGAAGCCCGTGATCGAAAACGGAGATCTTCGCATCGGCTTGGTCCACCAGTTTACCATCGAGATAAATCTTCATCAAAGCACGGTAGGAAGAGCGGATGGAAATTGTCCAGCCTCCGCAGGGTTCCCGTGCATCGGCGCAAGCACACTTGCCTCGGAACGCGCCCCCGCCTTGCCTCCCCAGCATGGGATCATCCGTACGCTTCAGCCGCACTGAGGCACTGACCTTGCTGTTACTCCTCACTTTGTTGATCGCTGTATACATCCCGCGCTATCGCCGGTCGGCCTCTTCCGGCGCGCCGCCTCCGTCCGCTGCGCCCCACGACACGTCGCAACCACGGTGATGATTCTTACCGTACCTCGCATTTATCCGTGAACCTGCCGCCCCGGTTGCTTTCCTACCGCCACCTTCCCATTTTTCGCCATCGATCCTTGCATGACCGCCGCCCCCTCCGTCCCCGCGCCTAATACCACCTATGTCGTGGGCCATAAAAATCCCGATGCCGACGCCATCTGCTCGGCCATCGCGTACGCTGCATTCAAAGAGGCACGGGGCGAACGCGGCTACGTCGCGGCGCGTTGCGGCAATTCCAACGCGCGCATCGATACGATTCTCCAAAAATTCCGTCAGCCGCTCCCGCTTTACTTGAGTGATGTCACTCCCCGCGTGCGCGACGTCATGGTGACCAAAGTCGTCTCCGTCACCTCCAACGCCACCTGCGCCGAAGCACTCGAACTTATCGACGAATACGACGTGCGCATCCTGCCCGTGACGAATGATGAGCGTCGTCTTCTCGGCACGCTTTCAGTCTTCCAGTTGGGCGGTCATTTCATCCCGCGCCTCCGCGAACCGCGCGAGATGCGCAAGGTCCGCACGTCGCTCGCCCATGTCACCCGTGCGCTGAAGGGCCGCGTGGTCCACATGACCAACGCCGACGTCTGCGAAGACCTCTACGTGCGCATCGGAGCGATGGATGTCCGCTCCTTCGGCAAAGTTTCCGAGCACGAGGAAATCCCCGCCAACAGCACCGTCATCATCGTCGGCGATCGTTGGGACATCCAGCAACGTTCCATCCAGATCGGCGTCCGCGCGCTCGTCGTCACCGGCAATCTTCCCGTCGACGACGAAGTGGTTCACCAAGCCAAAGCCGCGGGCGTGAGCCTCATCGTGAGCCCGTTTGACTCCGCCACCACCGCGTGGCTCGTCCGCACCGCCTCGACCATCGATGAGATGATCGACCGGAAATTCGTTTCCGTATCGGCGGACATGCGACTCAGCGACCTGCGCAAGAAAGCCGCCGTCTCCACCGCACCGGCTTTCATGGTCATCGACGACCACGGCAAACTCCAGGGGATCCTTACCAAGACCGACATGCTCAAACCGGTCAAAACGCGTCTCGTGCTCATGGACCATAACGAGATGTCCCAAGCAGTGTCCGGTGCCGCCGAAGTCACGATCACCGAGGTCATCGATCACCACCGTCTCGGATCTTTGAATACACAACAACCGATCCTCTTCATCAACGAGCCGGTTGGTTCCACCTGCACCATCGTCGCCGATCTTTTCCGCCGCGAGGGCATCCTCCCCTCGCCCGACATCGCCGGCATCATGATGAGCGGCATCATCTCCGACACGCTTCATCTCAACAGCCCGACCACCACTGAGAAGGACGGCGTGATCCTGTCATGGCTCGCAGGCATCGCCGGCGAAAATCCCCGCGCCCTCGCCGACGCCATCTTCACCTCCGGCTCCGTCATCCTCGCAAACCCGCCGGAGAAAGTCATCCGCAGCGATTTCAAAATCTACGAGGAGGATGCCGTGCGCTTCGCCGTCTCCCAAGTCGAGGAACTTGGCTTCGGCAATTTCTGGAAAATGGCGCGCCAGCTCTGTGCCTCGCTCCAAGTGCTTTGCGAAACCGAAAACCTCGCGTTCGCCTGCCTGCTCGTGACCGACATCAACACGCAAAATTCCCTCCTGCTCGTCCGCGGCGATGCCGACTTCATCAGCCGCATTTCCTACGCGCATGTTGAGAAGGACGAGATCTTCGATCTGCCCGGCATCGTCAGCCGCAAAAAGCAGCTCATCCCGTACATCACCTCATTGCTACGCGAACTCCAGGCCGACGGCATCACGCCGCGCGCCCCGCGGTCCCGCGAAGAGCAAACGCACGGCGCCAGCGATCCGCTGCCCGCCGAAAGCAGCTCCTGACGCAATCGCTCCTCACACGCCGCCGACTGCGCGCAAAAGCCATTGCCTCGCGGGCGGCGCTCGTCGTTAGCTCAGGGCCTCCATGGCTGACGAATCCCACGCAACTCCCGACACGAACGCATCCGCGCCGAGCGATTTCATCCGCGATATCGTTGCGCAACACGTCGCCGAGCAGCGTTATCCGAAGATCGTCACGCGCTTCCCGCCCGAGCCCAACGGCTACCTGCACATCGGCCATGCCAAATCGATCTGCCTCAACTTCGGCATCGCCCGCGAAAACAATGGCCAGTGCAACCTCCGCATGGACGACACCAATCCGGCGAAGGAAGACGTCGAATACGTGGACTCCATCATCGCGGACGTCCGCTGGCTCATCGCCGGTTGGGCCGATCATTGCCTCGGCTTTAAACCAAAAGCCGCGACGCCCGGCCTCTCCTCCCTCGAGGGCAAACCCGATTACTATCTCGCGCCTGTTGCCGCTTCCGGCGACTCCGAGCCCTTCTTCGCCAGCGCTTATTTCGATCAGCTCTACGAATACGCCGTTGCGCTGATTAAAAAGGGAAAAGCGTTCGTCTGCGATCTCAGCCCCGAGGACACCGACAAATACCGCGGCGCGCCCAACGAGCCCGGCCGCGAATCACCTTTTCGCAATCGCTCGGTCGAAGAAAATCTCGACCTCTTCGCCCGCATGAAAGCCGGCGAGTTTCCCGACGCCACCCGCACGCTCCGTGCGAAGATCGACATGGCGTCGCCCAACGTCTGGCTGCGCGATCCGCTCATCTACCGCATCCGCCACACGGCTCACCACCAGACCGGTGACAAGTGGTGCATCTATCCGCTCTACGATTTTGCGCACTGCCTGAGCGATTACCTCGAAGGCATCACCCACTCCATCTGCACCGTCGAATTCGAAGTCCATCGCCCCCTTTACGATTGGATTCTCGAAAACCTCGATCTGCCGCGGCCGCTTCCGCACCAGTACGAATTCGCGAAGCTCATCCCGAGCTACATGATCGTTTCGAAGCGACGCCTCATCCAGCTCGTGAACGAAAAAGTCGTCGCCGGATGGGATGATCCGCGCATGCCCACGATCTCCGGCCTGCGCCGCCGCGGCGTATCCGCTCCGGCACTACGACGCTTCGTCATGGGCACCGGCGTCACGAAGTTCGATGCGCTGACCGACATCGCGGTGTTCGAACACGCCGTGCGCGAAGACCTCAACGCCGGCGCCCAGCGCCGTCTCGCCGTCCTCAAGCCGATCAAGATCGTCCTCACCAACATCCCCGAGGGCGAGGTCATCGAAGTCGATGCGACCAATAACCCGCAGGACGAAAACCCCACCACGCGCAAAGTCGCACTCACGCGCGAGGTCTTCATCGAGTCCGACGACTTCGCCGAGGTGCCTCCGCCCAAATATTTCCGCCTGAAACCCGGCGGGGAAGTGCGCCTCAAATACGCCTGCATCATCAAGCTCGACGAGATCGTGAAAGACGCGGCCGGCAATCTGCTCGAGCTGCGCTGCACCGCCGATCTCACCACGCGCTCCGGCGGCCCCAATTCCGACCGCAAGGTCAAGGGCACCATCCACTGGGTCAGCGGCACTCACTGCATCGATGCCGAGGTCCGTTTGTACGACCGCCTTTTCACCGTGCCCGAGCCCGGCGCGCAGGACGATTTCCTCAAGGTTGTTAACCCCAACTCGCTCGAAGTCGTGAATGCCAAACTCGAGACCTCGCTCGGCGCAGCCCGCCCGGGCGAATCGTTTCAGTTCGAACGACTCGGCTACTTCACTCCCGACGCCAAAGACTCCCGCGATGGCGAGTTGGTCTTCAACCGCACAATCACGCTCAAGGACGCTTGGGGACCGGCGAAAAAATAAGCCGGCGCGATCCTCGCGAATCCCGTTTTCAAACGAAAAGCGCGTCGTTTCTGACGCGCTTTTTTATGTCCGAACGATGCGATCGCCCGCAGTTAATACAGCAGATGACGCTTAGAGTTGTGCGTCCTTCAACGCCGTCGCGAGATCCACGCGTTTTTCGTAGATCGCCTTGCCGATGATCACACCATCGAGGTTCGCATACCGTTTCGCGAGCGCCGCGAGCGCACCGACATCGCCTTGCTGCGAAACACCGCCCGATGCGATCACGCCACACTTCACCGTTTTCAACATCGCTTCCTGCGCTGCGAGATTCGGGCCGGTGAGCATGCCATCGGTGCCGATGTCTGTGTAGATCAGCGTGCGCACGCCGATCGCATCCATGCGCTGGGCCAGACCAAGCGCACTCGCGCCCGTCGTATCGACCCAACCTTTCACCGCGACCTGGCCATCCTTCGCATCAATGCCGACGGCGATTTTTTCACCAAAGGCTTTCACCAGTTCGCTAACAAACTCCTCGCTCTCCGCCGCACGCGTACCGATCACCACGCGACTCACACCGAGATCGAGTGCGCGCTGCACGGCTTCACGCGAACGCATGCCACCGCCGAGCTGGACCTTCATGCCTTGCGCGACGATCCCGCGGACGACTTCGAGATTCTGCGACTGGCCGGAGAACGCACCATCGAGATCGACCACGTGCACCCACGCGGAGCCCGCCGCTTTGAACTGGGCTGCGACCTCGGCCGGATTTTCCGAATAAACGGTTTCTTGATCGGCGCGCCCCTGCGTGAGGCGCACACAACGGCCGCCCTTGATGTCGATGGCTGGGTAAATGGTCATGATGAAAGGTCCAGCAACTCACACCCGCCCGCCTCAACGCAAAGAAAAATCTCCGGTCCCCAAACGATCCTGTCATCCTCTCATCGCATCCAAATTCGGACATTCCCTCTTCGCGTCCATTGGCGTCCATTCGCGGTTAAAAAATTTGCCGCCACTCCGCTTTCACCAACCCTTTTCCTCATGCCCAAACATCAGGCTCCCGAATTTCTCACCGCTCTTCTCAGCGCCCGCTCGCCTTCCGGCTACGAATTCGAAGCGCAAAAAGTCTTCGACGATTTCGTCAAACCCGCGGCCGACGACTACGCGAAGGACGCTCTCGGCAACCGCCTCGCCACGCTCAATCCCGGCGGCGATCCCGTGCTCATGCTCGCGGGTCACATGGACGAACTCGGGCTCATCATCACCTACGTCAACAAGGACGGCTTCCTCTATTTCGACACCATCGGTGGCCACGACCGCGTGATGATCTCCGGCCGTCGCGTCATCATCCAAACGGCCAACGGTCCCGTCAAAGGCGTCACCGGCAAACGCGCCATCCACCTCATGGATGAAGCCGATCGCAAGAAGGCTCCCGAAATCCACGAGATCTGGATCGATATTGGCGCGCGCTCGAAAAAAGAAGCGCTCGAACGCGTCTCCATCGGCGATGTCGCCACGTACGACCAAGGCTTCGAGCTCATTCACGGCAGCGTCGGCACCGCACGCGCGTTCGACAACAAAGTCGGCGCCTATGCTGTAGGGGAAACGTTGATACGCCTCGCCCGCGAAAAGAAAAAACTCGCCGCCAAAGTCGTCTCAGTCGCGACTGCGCAGGAAGAAATCGGAACGCGCGGCGCCATCACCGCGACCTACGCGGTCAACCCGCACATCGCCATCGCTGTCGATGTCGGTCACGCCACCGATCATCCCGATTGCGACAACCGCAAATACGGCGAAACCAAACTCGGCGGCGGCCCCATCCTCTGCCGTGGTGCGAACATCAACCCGAAGGTTTTCGACCGCCTCGTGAAGTGCACAAAGAAAGAAAAAATTCCTTATCAGCTCGAAGCCGATCCGCGTCCGACCGGTACCGATGCCCGCGCCATCCAGATGGGACGCAGCGGCGTCGCCACCGGACTGATTTCAATCCCTCTCCGCTACATGCACACCCCGAGCGAAATCGTCGATTTGGAGGACGTGGAGAACTGCGTAAAACTCCTCGTCGCCTTCGCCCTCTCGCTCGAAGAAGGCGATTACCACCACTGGTAACCGCCCTCGGAATTCGCCCGCTTATTCTTCGCCGGCTCCGTCAAAATCCAAATTGCGCGGAGCCCGTGCGCGTGCTTGCGACAGGTCCGTCTTCAAATTGGTGGATGGCACATCAAAGCTCACCACCTCGAATTGCGAGTCGTTGAACCAGGCTTGTCCGGTTCCGCTGATGAAAAACCCGAGACTAATCGCCTCGGCTTCTTGGGGAACGTCCAAAACGACGGAGTGCCGCGCCCAGCCCGACGTCCCTTTCACTTCTCGCCCATTCATATTATCGAACTGAAGCGAACGCTGCGACTCACCTTTTCCGTCGATTCGCATCCAGACGTTCGCGGTGCCGGCGACATCCTTGCTCTTAACCCATGCCGAGAAACGCACGCGTTTCCCTCGATAGTCTTCAGCCGAAAACGACTGCATCATCCCTCCAAAGCCATCGATCTCAGGCTTCAACGATTTGATATAAGCGCTCACTGGTTTCATGTGCGGCTGCGTCGGGTCGCTGCCCACCACATAAGCATCCGTTTTGCTGCCATTCTTGAACCAAGGCACCGGCGTCACACTGGTGATCTCACCCGGCGTGCCGTGACTTTCTTCGATTTTCCCACCGTCTGCACGCGCATTGCGTGCAACCACCACCAAGGTGAGCGCCGCTACCAGCGCTACTCCCGCCACCGTGCGACCAAGGGTCGAGGTCCGATAATTCACGATCATCTGAATTCTCCTTTTGAGTTGTTGTTTGCTTTCGAGAATCCCCAGCACCTGCGGGGATCGTTTCTGTCCGCACACCACTCCCAGGACCTTCAGGAGGGTGGCACCGTACGCGTGCCTCTCTGCAGAAGACGCACGACGCATGACAAATTCATCGCACGCCAGTTCGCAGTCGTGGCGTGCCAGTCGCACCGCAATCCATACGAGCGGATTGAACCAGTGCAAAGCCCGGGCGGCTTGCAGCAACGCCATGGCCGCCACATCGCGGCGGACCCAATGACCGAGCTCGTGGAAAATCATGAGCCGCAGTTCCGCTTCGGAAAATTTCCCGGCAAAGTTCCGGGGGAATAAAATCCTCGGAGCAAAGATGCCCACGATCGCCGGCGTTTCGACCGTATCCACTTCGTAAATACACGGCGATTTCCTCGTTCCTAGTGCGGTCGCTGCTTCGGCAGCACAGCGAAACAAAACGCCCTCCCTCACTTCGCGCGCCGCGGCGAATCGACGCCGGTTACGAACACCCCCGGCAACCGCCATCACGAGAAAGACCACCACGCCAACACCCCAAACGACCAAAGCCACCGTGGCTACCGATGGCGCCTGTGACATCGTTTCCGCCACGGTCGAAACAGCTCCGGTTCCCACGGCGCGCTTCGCAGGAGTCTCGAATGTCGCGGTCAGATTGTTTTCAACGTCTTCCGGCGCGGCCGCGAATGCCGTTTCCACGCCCGGCAAACTCCACGGGAAGGAGATGCCCATCGGCACAAGCAGATGGCAGGCGACGATCACCCATCCCAGAAAGAGAAACCGCGCCAGCATCCAACGCAAAAGCAACGGGCGCAGGAGAACCAACGCGACAACGATCCACCCGGTCCGCCATGAGGCGTCGAGAAGAGCCTGCCCGAGTGCCTCGATGTTCATTTGCGCGCTTTCTTCGATTTCAGCAGCCGCTCCAGCTCCGCGATCTCTTCTGCGCTGAGATCCGCGCGTTCACAAAAATGAAGCATCAAAGTGCCCGCGGCCCCTTGGAACACACGCTGGAGAAACGATTCGCTCTCCACGTGCACACACTCCTCCCGGGCGAGACGCGGAATGTACAGGTTGGCCTTCCCTTCCTTCGTCACATCGAGCACGCCTTTTTCGACGAGCCGCGTGAGAAACGTGTTCACCGTTTTCTGCGCCCACGACTTGTCAGGTGGCAGCGATGAAAAGACCTCAACGGCAGTGAGCGGGTGGCGATCCCACACCACGTTCATCACTTCCCATTCAGCGCTGGAAATCTTTGGGGGCATAATTCCTACACTTGTAATCCGAGTGTCCTACAAACGTAGGAGGTCAAGTGGATATTCGCCCAAACTTCGTTTCGCCGCGTCGGGGCACCCAGCGGTGCGATAGCAAAAAAAGCCGGTCGTGTGACCGGCTTGAATCGTCAACGGATCGTTCCGTTACCTGCAGGACACGTCACGCGGCGTCCTGATTGCTCTCGCCTTTCGGCAGGCGCTTAAGGGTCGGCTTGCGTTTGCCGGCCACGACGGCGGCGTCGATGATCACTTCGCTCACGTCGTCGCGCTGCGGGAGTTCGTACATCACTTCAAGCATCAGGCTTTCGATGATCGAACGCAGGGCGCGGGCGCCCGTCTTGAGTTCAACCGCTTTCTGGGCGATCGCTTTGATCGCGTCAGCGGTGAAGCGCAGGCGCACGCCATCCATCGCGAACAGTTTTGAATACTGCTTCACGATCGCGTTCTTGGTGCGCAGAAGAATTTTTTCGAGGTCGGCGATCTGCAGTTGATCGAGCACCGACACCACGGGCAGACGGCCGATGAATTCCGGAATCATGCCGAAGCGGATGAGATCCTCCGGCGCGAGCGCTTTCATTAACTGCTCAGGATCCAGCGCGACTTCGTTCTGATCGCGGATCGCCGAGTAGCCGACGCTGCGCTGGCCCTTGCGGCGCTGCACGATCTGGTCGAGACCAACAAAGGCGCCTCCGCAAATGAAGAGGATGTTGGCGGTGTTTACCTGCACGTACTCCTGGTTCGGATGTTTGCGGCCGCCTTGGGGCGGCACATTGCACAGAGTGCCTTCGAGAATCTTGAGGAGCGCCTGCTGGACGCCTTCACCGGATACGTCGCGCGTGATGGAGACGTTTTCGGTTTTGCGGCCAATCTTGTCGATTTCATCGATGTAGATGATGCCGCACTCGGCTTTCTTCACATCGTAGTTGGCCGATTGCAGCAAACGTAGCACGACGTTTTCCACGTCTTCGCCGACATAACCGGCCTCGGTGAGCGTGGTCGCATCGGAAATGGCAAAAGGCACGTCGAGGATCTTCGCGAGCGTGCGCGCGAGCAACGTCTTGCCCGAGCCGGTCGGGCCGACGAGGAGGATGTTGCTCTTCTCGACTTCGACGTCGTTGAATTCGGGCGAAAGAGCGACGCTTTCCTTTGGCGATTGCGCGGCATCGAAGAGCAGTCGCTTGTAATGATTATACACCGCGACCGAGAGCACCTTTTTCGCGTGATCCTGGCCGATCACAAAATCGTCGAGCGTGCGCTTGATCTCGGATGGCTTCACCAGGCGCACGGTCGGCTTGCTGTCCACGGAAGGCTGCTTCACCTCGCGATCGATGATCGTCTTGCAGACGTTCACGCAGGAATCGCAGATGTACACACCGGGCCCCGCGATGATCTTTTTGACCTCTGCCTGCGATTTTCCGCAGAAGGAGCACAGAGTCATGCGAGAGGATTTGGCCATGGGCGTAAGTGAGTTTGGAAAGACGGGACTGTCGAGAGACTTTAACCTGTCACTAACGACACATCCGGCGGGCCGTTTAGCGCCATCCGAGCAAATTGCCCTGCCTGCTTCTTAATGCGAAGCGGGCCAAGCGATTGCTTGGCCCGAAATTTTCTGGCGATCAGGCCGCCGCGCCGCTGAGCGCGGTCTGTTTGGGCGACTCGAAAACGTGATCGACGATCCCGTAGGCTTTCGCCTCGAGCGCGGTCATGTAATAATCGCGGTCGGAATCCTTCTCGATTTGCTCGGCGGTCTTACCCGTGTGCCGGGCGAGTACGTCGTTGAGGACGCGGCGCCAGCGAAGGATTTCCTTGGCCGCGATCGCGATATCAGACGTCTGACCACCCGCGCCGCCCGAGGGTTGATGGATCATCACGCGACTGTTGGGCAACGCGAAGCGTTTCCCCTTCGTGCCGGCGCCCAACAACACGGTGGCCATGCTAGCCGCCATGCCGATGCAGTACGTGACCACATCGCATTGGAGGAAGTTGATCGTGTCGTAGATCGCCATGCCCGCCGTGACGCTACCGCCCGGCGAGTTGATGTAGAGCTGCACGTCCTTCTTGGAATCCTCCATCTGCAAGAACAGCAGTTGGGCGATGACGTTGTTGGCGACCTCGTCGTTGATCGGCGAACCGATGAAAACGATGCGGTCTTTTAGCAGGCGGCTGTAAACGTCCCAGCGGATCGTTTCGCCGCGCCCAGTGGTTTCAACAACGCTCGGTAGATAATAGCTCACGGATTCCTTGAAGTTTGCAGTCGTTTAAGCCTTCGGTTCGAGGGTCGTGACCTTAGCTTTGGAGACGAGCAAATCAAGGGCCTTGTCGAAAATGATCGACTGCTGGATCGCGCGGAGGCGATCGCGATTCTTGGTAAGATCCTTCACCAGCTTGTCGGGCGAGGTGTTCGACATCATCGATTCGCGATAGATGAAGGTGTCGATGTCCTGCTCCGTAACGCTGATCTTTTCCTGCTCGGCGATCTTCGCCAGCAAGAGCTGAGTCTTCACGCGGACGGCGGCAGCCTTCTTGGCGCCTTCGAAGAGTTCCTTCTTGTCTTTCTCAAACTGTTCCTGCGGCACGCCGCGGCGCATGTTTTCCTCGATGAAGTTGCGGAGCACGTTCTGCGTCTCGCTTTCAACGAGGCTGTCCGGAACCGCGAACTCGACCTTCGCATTCAGGGCATCGGTGATCTGACGGCGCTGGGCCTGACGGTTTTCGTATTCTTTGCGGCCTTGGAGATTGGTGCGAACCTTCGACTTGAGGCCGTCGAGGTCATCCACTTGCTGGGATTTGTAGAAAGCGTCGTCCATCTGAGGCAGCACGCGTTCGCGAATCTCGAGGACTTCGACCGCGTACACGGCGATCTTGCCGGCCAGCGCCGGAACGGCGGCGAACTCGGCGGGGAACGTGATGGTAATGTCTTTCTTGTCGCCGGCTTTCAAACCGCCGAGTTGCTTGCCGAGCCCCGGGATGAGGCCTTCGTTTTCGCCGTCCACTTCTTCCCACGTCTGCGGGACCTTGCCGTAAATCTGCTTGTCGGCAGCGATCTCGAGGATCGGCTGGCCGTCGATTTTGCCTTCGTAGGCGAGCTTCACGTAGTCGCCTTTTTGGGCGGGACGCTCGGCGACCTTGAAGTCGGCGCGCTCCGCGCGGAGCTGTTCGATCACCGCATCGACTTCCGCATCCGTGGCTTCGACGGGCGTGATCTGCGTCTCGATTCCGACGTACTCGGGGAGCGTGAAGCTCGGGCGAATATCCACCGTGAACGAAACCTGGGCCGCCGCACTGGCTTCGACGGTGCCGGTATCGACATTCGTGACGCCCAGCACATCGAGCTTCGATTGCTCGAGGGCGCCGCGGTAAGCTTTGTTCACGACCTTCTGCTTAAATTCCTCGTCGATCTCCTTGCCAAAACGCTTCGCGACGAGCGCCTCGGGAGCCTTGCCCGGACGGAATCCCGGCAGGCGCACCTGACGGCCGATTTCAGCCACCGTGGACTTATGCTCGGCGGCGACTTCGGCCTGGTCGAGCGAGACCACAAGCGTTTTACGGGTTTCGGAGACGTCTTTGATTTCGATGTTCACGGAGGAAGATTCGGAAGGGTTGTGTACTGCGGAAACCGATCACGCTAGGTTTCGCGCGCAGCCGCGGTCAATGCCTGAATCCATTGTTCGCAGCCGCAAGCGCGCGGACGGAGATTCCGCGACTCCTGCGCCGTCGCGGCGTCCTCAAAAAAATCCACGGTACCTCGAGGTTACCGTGGATTGATTCGGAAAGCGCACACACTGTCACCGCCGCCTGCTTCATGTAGTCAAAACATGAATACATGCGAGCGGACGGATGCCGTGTACGATCAGGGCCACCAGGGGCTGCCTTTTTCGGACGAGATCGATGCGATCGGCGTCGATTTGCCGGTCTCCGTATCGAGGATACACAGACGGCGGTGGTTGGCCGAGCGCGCGGTGTACACCACGTGGCGTCCATCGGCGAGCCACGAGGGTTCGACCGCATCAAAGGGAGCATTGGAAACTTTCTTGCTCTGCCCCGTGCGCAGATCGAGCACACCGATCTGGAAACGACGGCCTTCGCGCATGGTGAAAACAATTTTATTGGGATCTGTGCGGCTCCAATCGGGCTCCGCGCAGTAGCTGCTGAATCCGCCCGTCGAAACACGCCGCGCCGCGCCGCCTGCCGCCGGCATCACGTAGAGCTGCGGTCCGGGTTCGCCGGCGAAAACAATTTGCGAGCCGTCGGGTGAAAAACACGGCGAGGATTTCACGCCCGCCGTGGTCGTGCGTTTGCTCACATTTTTGCCCTGCCCGTTCGAGACATAGATGTCGGGGTTGCCACCTCCGCTGAGGACCATCGCGACACGCGAACCATCCGGGCTGAAACGCGCACCGCTATTGGTGCCCTTAAACTTCGCAAACACGTTCCAACGACGCGCCTGCAGATCGAGCAGATAGATGTCGGGAAACCCGGAGTTAAAATAACTCGTGTAGAGCAGCTTCGTGCCGTCGGGGGACCAGCGCGGTGTGAGGACATTGGATTTTTGCTGAGTGACCGTGGTCACTTCGCCCAGGAAAAGATCGCCCACGTAAATCTCGTCGTGTCCCGAGCGATCGCTCACGAACGCGAGTTTGCTCGCAAAAAAACCCTCGAGCCCGCTGGTGGCTTTCACCGCCAGATCCGCCGCGCGGAAGAGCGCATTGCGCGTGGTTGCACCGCTCACCACCTGGCTCGTCACCGAAGTGCCGCCGCGCTTCACATCCACGCGCACCTGCGTGGGAGAGATCGCGGTGAACACCAACTCATACGCCCCACCGCTGGCGACCCGCCGGTAACGCCCATGAACATCGAACGCTCGGTTCGCGAGTTGCACGAGCTCACCGGTGCCGCTGATCGAGATCGCGATGGTGTTGGCGCCCGAAACGGTGATCGGTCCGATATCGCTGCCGCGCTGGGCATAAGTGGGAGCCGAAGCTAGCACGAACCCGAGCAGTGCGGTGAATAACGTGAGAAATTTTTGCATGGAAGAAAGAGAGCTAAACAGTGGGGAAAGTTCGGGCATTTCTATTTACAGCCCCACGTGCCATAACAACGTCAAAACCGACTTCGTCTGCAAAAAACACCACGCCACCGTGACACCCGACTCGATCAAAGAGATCCTCAAGCAAGTTAAGTATCCAGGCTTCAGCCGGGACATCGTCTCGTTTGGACTGGTGCGCTCAGTCGCATTCGCCGACGGCGTCGCGAAAGTGTCGCTCGCGCTCAACACGGCGGATCCGAAGATCCCGCTTCATATCAAG
Source organism: uncultured Opitutaceae bacterium (assembly GCA_964573305.1). Taxonomy (GTDB): domain Bacteria; phylum Verrucomicrobiota; class Verrucomicrobiia; order Opitutales; family Opitutaceae; genus Nibricoccus. The sequence continues at coordinate 20,555 of CAZNJG010000019.1, read as the reverse complement.
AACGAGGTCGATAAATGCCTGCGCGCTCAACCCGGCGTCACCTCCACGCTCATCGATGTCGCCGTCACCGCACCCAAGCCCGCCGCGGGCGGAAATCTCGCCGGCGGCAAACCGGCAGGCATCACGCACTCAGTTGCCCTTGCGTCCGGCAAAGGCGGCGTCGGCAAATCGACTTTTTCGGTCAACCTCGCCTGCGCCCTCGCCCAACTCCTCACTGCACAAGGCCGCCCCGGTCGCGTCGGCTTGATGGATTGCGACATCTATGGTCCCTCCGTGCCGCTGATGATGGGTATTCACGATCGGCCGATGGTCGAAGGCGAGTCGCTCATCCCCCTCGAAAACCACGGTGTGAAAGTCATGAGCATGGGTTTCCTCGTGGACGAAAATACTCCCGTCGTCTGGCGCGGTCCGATGATCATGAAGACCATCCAGCAGTTCGTCCAAAATGTGAAGTGGGGCGAACTCGACGTGCTGCTGGTCGATCTGCCACCCGGCACCGGCGATGCCCAGCTCTCCCTCGTGCAAACAATGCCGTTGGACGGAGCCATTCTCATCACCACGCCGCAACTCGCCGCGACGCAGATCGCACGCAAGGGCGGACTCATGTTCCAAAAGGTCAACGTGCCCATCCTCGGTGTCGCGGAGAACATGAGTTACTTCATGGATCCCGCAGGCAATCGTCATGCCGTCTTCGGCGAAGGCGGAGGCGCCAAAACCGCGGATGCTCTCGCCACGACACTGCTCGGCGAAGTCCCGCTCATCCCCGAAATCCGCGCTGGCGGCGACAGTGGCGTGCCCATCGTGGTGTCGGCTCCCGACAGCGCCGCCGCCCGCATCTTCCGCGATATCGGCAGCGGCTTGCTGAACCGTCTTAATACCCGCACAAACGCCTCGCAGTCAGGCTGAGCCTGGCGCTTTTTCGCCGTGTAGGGCGATTCTGAATACACGACGGGAGATCCGCGCACTCGGCGATTCCCCTACGCCGGGCTTTCTTTTTCCGGTGTGTAACACCAGACTTTTTCCACAAAATTTTCTGTGGAACCCCGAGGGGTTGACAGGCTTTGTCACGAACCTACGTTTGGTTTCCGCAACATGAACACCTTCGCACCGGTCTTCGCGGGCTCGAGTCCGCTCGCTGACGCAAGGAACGTGATTGAGCGATTTTCATCCAAGACCGGTATGCAGGTCAGCGGTTGTCTTCACCGACTGAGTCCCGCTCGCGATGTTCGCTGTTGCGCCGATCGATCCGCAGACAAGTCGCATCTTCCTGATTCGTCTGTATCCTTTTGAACTCCCTCGCGCCGTGGCCGTCATGACCGAACATTCTCAGCCGACAGAACCCTCCCGGGACTTCGTTAAACAATCGAGCCTCTATCAGGAGTTTCTCGCCGAGCGGGAGGAGATCCTTCGACACAAGTGGATCGAATCCGAACGTCTCGGTCACGACATCGGTTTTGAACGCGCGCTTCTCGACTGGATCCGCAAACACCGCGAAGGCTGGCGCGCCGCCCGTCGTTCCCAACAAGCCCCCGGCACTCCGCCGGCCGCCCCGGCCCAGCCGCGCTCCTGAGCGGCGCGATTTCCTCGCCCTTGCCCGGGCATAGCTCCGGGCACAAAAAAACCCGGCCGCGAACGGTCGGGTTTTGAAAATCAGAAGAACAGGGAGCTTATTTAATCTCCTTGTGCAGCGTGTGGCGCTTGAGGAAGGGATTGTACTTCTTCTTCTCGATACGCTCGGTGACGGTCTTCTTGTTGCGCTTGGTGAGGTAACGCGAAACAGGCTTACCCTCTTTTTTCGCTTCGGTGCATTCCAGAGTGACGACTTCTTGCATGGTTTTGAAAAGTTGAAAGGTGGAAGAAACCGGCCGCCTCTTCGCGGTGCAATCACAATCTTTTGGCCATGAAATCCCAGCCGGCGTAAAACAGCCGCCGCCACCATCCGCGCAATCCTTCCGTCAAAGCGCCGATGACACCGATGACTAGCAACAGCCCGGCCAGCACCGCCCATTCGAGCCCGCTTACGAAGATCGGCGGCAGCACCGCGGAGACGAAAAGAACCAACGGTGCGTGATACAGATAGAGCGAAAACGTATGCCCGGCCAGCCAGCGCGTCGGCCGGTAAATGGCGTCGGGCACGCGCATCGATCCCGTCGCGCGGTTGAAAAACCAGATCACCGCGGCCCAGCCCAAGGCTCCGATGGCATCACTGATCGCAGCGCCCGCAAAAAACCATGGTGCATCCCCGACTTTGCCCGGCCAGTCGGGAAGTTCTTTTAGCAACCAAACCGTGCCGCCTGCCGCCACCGCGAATCCCGCCCACGCCACGCCACGCGACGAGTTGCCGACGTCTCGCCAGCGATACGCGGCCACACCGATCAACCAAACCGGAAGTAATAACAGAATATTCGGCCCGGCCAGAAGCGCCGCGAACGCTAGAACGCTCCACTTCACGGCTGGCCGCCGGATGAATATCGCGAGGCCGAAAAACAGATAATACCACGCCTCGTAGCCGAGCGACCAAAACGGCGTGTTCGCGGGCGGCGAGAGCTCCATCATCCATACCGCGTTGAAAAAAACGCCGGTCGCCGCGAAGCGCAGCCATGGATGCGAACGCTCATAATTCGCGTACAATTCCGGGTCCAGTTCGCGGCCCGCCAGCCAGAGCGCTGCGGTCAACAACAGCGCCGGCGCGACCACCGAATATAAACGCGACAGACGCGCGACGGTGTATCCACGCGCATCGCGTTCACTTTTGTCCGTCGTGTATGCGATCACATAGCCCGACAGCACAAAGAAGATGACCACCGCATCGTGAGCCCAGGCCTGCATCGCCCACAACATCCCCGGATTCCAGTAATGCGCAGTGTGAGCCGCAAACACCACAAGCGCCGCCGTCAATCGCAGCACGTCGAGGAACAACGAAGTCGCGCGTGTCATGACCGGCGGCTCCGCAAATACCTCACTTCAGCCCCATCCCTTTTTCCATGAGCGGCAGCATCACGCCCCGCCGGAAAAGCGTCACCTGCCCGGTGCTCGATGACACCACGATCGCGATCGCCTGGGTCGAAACCGACACCGCGGCGCCTGCCGCGTGGCGGCTGCCCAGTCCGCTCGGCAGGGCATGATCGATATCGGTCGCCTGCAAAAGACTGCCGGCGGAAATCACCACGCCGTCTCCCCGGATGACGAAAGCTCCGTCGATCGAGGAAAACTCCTTCACGGTTTCATCCATGAAGGGATTGAGGATATTGCGATCCTCTTCCTTGTATCCATAAAATGGATTCAAGACGAGGGGCTTGGTGAGTTTCTCCACTTCGTCGGTGTCGCCGACCACAAAGAGACAGCCGACTGGTTTACCTTCGCGCCCCTCCACGGAGAGCTCGGTCGCCACCGCGATGACCCGCTCCAGCACTTCGGGCTTCACGTCGCCCGGCAGCAGATCGGTCTGCCCGGTGAGCAGCGTTTGGAACTCCCGCTCCACATCCACGACCACGATCGTGTCGAATTGATTGCTGCCCGTGATGCCGCCGATGCAGCAGATGCGGTCGTTGAAAGAAATGACTCCGCGGGTGAGCGCCACCAGCATCGCGCTGCGCAGTTGTGCCAGGCGCTGGTTCGAGAACGACCGTACTTGGATGACCTCGTGAAATCCGCCCACGCCCTCGCCGGGATGATCGACCAGATTGCGCGTCACGAGGAGGGCCTTGGCCGCAGATTTCCAATAATCGCTCTCGATGCCGCCCGTGAAAACGTCGCCGAAAACCATGATGGCCGAGCAGTCCGTGCCCTTCGCCACGCGCTCCGCCTGACGCACCATCATCTTGTTGATGCGGCTTTGCTGCGCCTGCGCGGGGCGTCCGGTGATGCCGCTCACCGCCTCGATGAGGCGCTCGGTGAGATCGTCGAGGGTCGGCGCTTCGATCAGCGCATCCACCACGTCGCGATCCTGCACGAGGCGCGCGATGGATGCCAGCACTTGCAGGTAATCGCGCGCTTTCTCATCCGCGAGCAGCATGAGGATCAGCCGCACCGGCTCGTCGGACTTCGTGCGCTCGTGTTTCACGCCATCGCTGCTGCGCCCGATGGCGAGGATGTAGCGGCGCTTCATTTTCACCCGCACGTGAGGCAGGGCGACGCCTGCTCCGAGGTAGGTGGTCATCGTGCTCTCGCGCTGAAGCAGGCCGCGCAGCAACACATCGCGCCGCAACTCCGGGGAGCGCGTGATCGAGACGTCGAGAAGCTCTTCGAGAGCGCCCTTCAGCTCGGTGCTCCGCAGGTCGATGATGCGGCTGCGGGCGATGATCTTCTCCAACCGCATTGAATAACGAGAAAGCGGAGGTTAGCCGGGATTACTTTTCCCAATCCAACGCACCCTTTTTCACCTCGTACACGAGGCCGAGGACAAGGACGCCGATGAAAAAGAGAATGGGGCCGAGGATCGAAAGGTTGTTCGCCAGAAAATCGCGGTAGATGAACGCCCACGGGATCAGGAAAACCACTTCGATATCGAAAAGGATGAACAGCATCGCGGTGACGTAAAACTTCACCGAGAAGCGTGCGCGACTGGGTCCTTCGCTCTTCACGCCGCACTCGTACGGCGAATCGTTGATCGCGTTGCGCCGTGCGCGCTGGCCGATCAGGTGACTCGCGCCAATCACGAGGGTGACCACCGCGGCGGCGAGACAGATCTGGATCAATATCGGAAGATAGTCGGCTTGGGACATGTCGCCTTCAGAAATGGGCTTACTCGCGGGGGAGACTCAAGGGAATTTCCATGGAAGTTCCCCGTTCCCGATCAATCGCCCACCCGCACCACCCGGCCCGGAGCGATCTCCGACGAGCCGACACCGAGCGTCTCCGCAAAATCAATGGTGCGGATGTCCTCGGAGATGGGCTTGAAGCCGGCGCGTTCGCGCCAGCGGTTGATGCGCATCAACGCGAGTGTATCGAGCGCCACGGGATCCGCGCTGAGCCACACAACCGGCTCCGACACGGTGTACAGGGAATTAAAATACGGCCCTCCGATAAACTGATAATGCTGCAAGCTCACGATGCTGCAGACCCACGTCTGCCGCAGCTCGGGGATGGCGCTCATCTCAGCGACCGCCGCAGGCGCGTTCGCCGGACTGCGGAAAAAGCGCGCGGTATTACTGGCGTTCCAAAGCGTGGCATTCACGAGCGCGCCGTTCACCCCCAGGTATTGGTGGTCGGTGTAAACCGGCAGATTGATCCAGAAATCCGCCTCCAAAAACAACGGCGTCGCCAGGAAGCTCTTGCGATCCTGTTCCTTCGTGGTGTTCGCATCGACACCCTCCACGCTCTTCTCGGCGAAAATCGGGTCGAATCGCGACGGCAGCGGGCTATCGTAAAACCACACCGGATCGTAATACCGGCCCGACTCCAACACGAAGAAAGGATGTCCCTTGAAGGGCGTTTGGCCCGTCACGAGCGATGGTAGATACCCCGTCATGCGCAGGCGCAACTGATTGAGACCGACGAGGAAAATATGCTCCTTCTCGAAGCCACGGCGCTCCAGCGCGCCAATCACCGCTTTCACGAGTGGAACCGGTGTGGCCATGCCCGGACCTGAGTCCGTGTAGATCTTGAGCCCCACTTTCTTCTTCTCGCCCGGCACGAGTTTGTGCCCGCTCGCCGCTTCGAACTTCGCGATGAGCACTTCGACTTTCGCCGCGTACGCGCCTTCGTCGAACGACGGCAACGTCGCCTCCCAGACAGGTAGCGCGCTCTCAGCCGTCGCCGCACGCGCACCCGCCATCATACACGCGAAAACCCCGAGAAAAACAAAACAAGCGGACCTCAACTTGGGAAAATACATGGATAAATGGGTAGCCGTGCGCGGCAAAAAGTTTCGCAAAACCGCGGTACTTGACAGAACCCCCACCCGGTTAAAAGTGCAAACTTCACTGCGCCCGCTCGCGCTCCGACACGTCTTCCATGCCCGCCATCAAACCCACCTGCGTCCGCGATCTGAAGTTTCGCGTGAACATCGTGGACGTGATCTCCCGGGTCGCCACTTTGCGCAAGGCCGGCTCGCGCTTCAAAGCGCTCTGCCCTTTCCATCAGGAAAAAAGCCCGTCGTTCCACGTCGATCCCGACAAGGGCTTCTATAAATGCTTCGGCTGCGGGAAAGCCGGCGATATCATTTCGTTCGTCCGCGAGACGGAACAACTCACCTTCACCGAGGCGGTGGAAGCGCTTGGCCAGCGCTTTGGTGTGCCCATCGAATACGAAGAAGGCGGCGGTCCTACGCGTGAGGAACGTTCGCTGCGCCAGGAGTTGTTCGATCTGCACGAGGTCGCGACGGAGCACTTTCACCAAGTGTTCAAGTCATCCGTCGAATGCGGCACTTACATGCGCGATTACTGGCAGCAACGCCGGCGCTTTCCGCTCGAGCTCGCCGACGAATTCAAAATCGGCGCGGCCGATCCCGCGGACAACACCCTCGCGGCGGTGTTGTTGAAAAAGAAATTCTCCGAAGAAGCCCTGCGTCAGTGCGGACTTTTTTTCATCCGCGACGATGCGCTCATCACGCTCGGCGCGCTGCGTCCCCGCTTCCGCGGGCGGCTCATGATCCCCATTCGCGATCATCAAAGCCGCGTCGTCGCCTTCACCGCGCGTCAAACCGACCTCACTCCCGCCGACGATCCGGCGCGCGAAGCGAAATACGTCAACTCGCCCGAGACGCCGGTCTTCACAAAGGGCCACTTACTTTTCAACCTCGACCGCGCCCGCACCGCCGTCGGCGATGGCCATCCGTTTGTCATGGTCGAAGGCCAGCTCGACGCGCTTCGTTGCTGGCAAGTCGGCCTCAAAACCGCCATCGCACCGCAGGGCACCGCCATCACGGACAGCCAGTTGATCCTGCTGCGTCGGTATCACCCGCAAGTGGAGTGTTTCTTCGATAGCGACGGCGCCGGCCAGAAAGCCGCCCTGCGTTTTCTCCCTCTCGCCCTCAAGGCCGGCCTCGAAGTTCGCTTTCTCTCCGCTCCCGGCGAAGGGAAAACCGACCCAGACGTGCTGTTTTTGGAACGCGGCCTCGCTGCCTACGACGAGGTGAAACGCGGCGCGAGCAGCGCCATGGCGTTCGCCAGCCGAAGCATCCTTCCTTCGCCCGAGTCGGCTTCGGCCGAACAAAAAACCCGCGCCTGCCAAAGCCTTTTCGAGATCATCGCCGCCGCTGAATCGGAGATCGCCCGCGCACAGTTCCTCGAAGAGATCGCCGTTAACCTCAAATTGCCGTCGGCCGCCGTGCTTCGCGATTTCGACGCGTTTAAGCGCCGCCAACATAAATCCGGGCCGGCTGTTTCCGTCGCCGAGGCCCCATCAGCGCCCGTTTCCCGTTCGGTCGATACGAGCAACACGCCCGAGCATCACCTGTTGCTGCTGTGTCTGCACTTCGAAGAGCTGGGTAAACCACTCAGCAGCATCCTCCCGCACGACTGGATCGACGCATCCCACCCGGCCGGCTCATTGCTCAACCGCTTCCTCGCCGAGTTTGAACACGACGCCTGGCCCGGTCGCGATCATTTGGATACGCTCCTCGAGACCTCCGAGGAAAAAACGCTCGTGGCCTCGCTTCTTTTCGATCCGCCGCGTACAGAAGAGCCGATTCGTGCCGTTAATCAGGCTCTCACTCAAATCCGTGCTCGCGTGCTCGAACCACAGCTCCGCCAAATAGAACTTGCTCTGGCCGCGCACCGTGCGGACAGTACTGTCGACGCAATTTCTCTCATAAAACAACGCACTGACCTGCAGCGACAGCTGCGTGCGCCCATCGGGTTGCCCGCCGCTGTCTAATTGTATTTCCCCGATCCTTCCCATGCCGCGCAAAGCCAAGTCCGCCGATACAGATACGCACTCCGAAGCCGTTGAACACGCGCTCGAACGCACGCAAAACGCATCCGTCGATGGCGGTGCAGCAGACCTCGCTCCCGGTGGCATCAACGACAAGATCCGCAACCTGATCCGTCTTTCGAAAGAACAGGGTTACCTCACGTTCGACGACATCAACGACGCGCTCCCGGAATCCGTCGAAAATCAGGAGGAGATCGATAACGTTCTCTCGATCCTCCAGAATCTCGAAATCGAAATCCTCGAGCCCGACCAGGTCGAAGATTACAAGCAGCGTCAGGAAGAAGCCGAAGAGGAAGAATCACGTTCGTCGCAAAACGACATCCTGGACGATCCCGTCCGCATGTACCTCAAGCAGATGGGACAGGTCCCGCTGCTCACCCGCGAACAGGAAGTCGAGATATCCAAACGCATCGAAAACGCCGAGCTGAAAGCGCAGGAAGCCCTTTTCGAGGCCGCCATCGTCGGCCGCTACATCGGCAATCTCGGCGCCAAACTCCTCAACCGTGAAGAGCGTTTCGACCGCATCGTCATCGATAAGAAAATCGAGAGCCGCGAAACCTACTTCAAAAACCTGCCCAAGCTCGTCGAAGGCACCCAGAATGGCGAAATCAGCGTCGCCGACGCTTGGGAAGAATACCTCAAGACCAAGGACGAGGCCGGCAAGAAGCGCGTTCTCGCCAAGTTCAAGAAGCGCGAGACCGCCTTCAAATCCCACTTCGGCAAGTTCTTCTTCAAGCTCACCGTATACGAGGAATACCTGAAGCAGATCAACTCGCTCATCGCCGAGATCGAACAGCTCTTCGCTCAACTCGAACGCGCCAAACATCCCAAGACGAAGAAGGATGCCGCCATCGACACGAAGACGATCAACGCGCGCCTCAAGCAGATCGAGGCCGAACAGCGCGTTTCCCCCACCCGCCTGCTCGAGATCGTCCGCCAGACCAACGTCCACGTTCGCGAAGCTCACAAAGCCAAAACCGAAATGGTCGAGGCCAACCTTCGCCTCGTGATCTCCATCGCGAAGAAGTACACCAATCGCGGCCTTTCCTTCCTCGACCTCATTCAAGAGGGCAACATGGGCCTCATGAAGGCGGTCGAAAAATTCGAATACCGACGCGGCTATAAATTCTCCACCTACGCGACCTGGTGGATTCGTCAGGCCATCACCCGCTCCATCGCCGATCAGGCCCGCACCATCCGCATCCCGGTCCACATGATCGAGACACTCAACAAGGTGATGCAGGTGCAGAAGCAGCTCCTTCAGGAATTCGGCCACGAGCCCACGCCCGAAGAAGTCGCCGACGAGATGAATCTCCCCGTCGAACGCGTGCAGCAGATCATGAAGATGGCGCAACAGCCCATCTCGCTCCAATCGCCGGTCGGCGACGGCGACGACACCAGCTTCGGCGACTTCATCGAAGACAAGTCCGCTGAAAACCCGTACGACATGACGGCGTTTTCGCTGCTGCGCGAAAAGATCATCGACGTTCTCGATTCGCTCACCGAGCGCGAACGCCGCGTGCTTTCGCTCCGTTTCGGCCTGATCGACGGTTACAGCCGCACGCTCGAAGAAGTCGGCAAGCAGTTCAAGGTCACCCGCGAACGCATCCGCCAGATCGAAGCCAAGGCCCTCCGCAAGATGCGCCATCCGACGCGCATCCGCCAGCTCCACGGCTTCTTCGACGCCGAGCAAATCGACAACGCGCAAAACCTCCTCAAGCAGGTCTCGCTCAAGAAAGACGACACCACGCCGCCGATGGCCACGCGCTGAGCAGCCCGAACAATCCGGTTTACACCTTTACTCGCCCCCAATCCGCGGTAACGTATTTTCATTATGAATCACGTCAGTCCCTCGATCCTCGCCATCCTTCCAAGTGGCACCGAATGGTTGTGGGTCCTCCTCATCGTGGTACTGCTTTTTGGCGGCGCCAAACTTCCCAGCCTCGCCCGCGGTTTGGGTCAGTCTATCCGCGAATTCAAAAAAGCCTCGAACAGCGACGAAGAAACGCCCAAGCCGGGCGCGCCTGCGACCACAGAGACGAAAAAGACCGTCGAGCCGACGAAGACACACGGATCGAACTGATCCGCGTCCCCGTATCCAATTCTTGACTACACAGCGCGCCTTCACGGCGCGCTTTTTTGTGTCCGCAACGCGCCGCTCAGGACGCCGCCAGCCAGGCGCGGAATCCCTGGATCTGCTCCGGGGTGCCCATCACCAGCAATTCGTCGCCTTCTCGCAAATACTCGTCGCCGCCCGGATTCAAGATGCGGGCGCCGCCTCGCCGCAGGCCCGTGATCTGCACGCGATTTTCCTGAGATGGGATCAATGTCTTCAAGTCACGCCCAGCCGCGGGACTTCCCGCAGGCACCAGTATCGATTCCATGGATACATCGTCGAACTCCGAGACCGGCAGCTCGCCGGTGACCGTTTGCAGAAAACGTTTTCCCGCCGAGGTCTGCTCCGCGGCGCCGATCAATAAAACCTTGTCGCGTGGATAAAGTACCGTGTCCGCCGATGGCAGCGGGATCGCACAGCCTTGGCGTTCAATGCCGGCCACCGTCGCCCCGAAACGAGAGCGTAGTTCGAGATCCGCGATTCGTTTTCCCGCGCAATCGGCCAGATCGGGCAGCACACAATCGACCACGGTGATCGCCCAGTCCTCATGACGGCGCAACCAAGGAGAACTCGTTTCGATCGCCGGTTGCGAACCGCCGACCAACGCATCCTGAAGCTCCACCTCCAGTTCGCTGTGCCAGTAAACCAGCCGCCTCCGCATCACCACCAGAGCGACAATCGCCACGGGCACGATCGCCGCCAGCAACCATTTCAAGCCGGAGCCGGTCGGTAACAACGTGACTATCCAGAGCACCAGGCCGGCGCCGCAAATGGAGCGGAAAATCCATTCAACGACCGGCGCAAGCCGCCGTGCCTGCGGATAACCGCTGACCGAGACCTGCGAATACAGCAGACAAACCGCCGAGACGTTGCGCCAGATCGCAACCAGCGGCGCTAGCAACACCAAGGTCATCGCGCCCCAGAACAAAACGGAGGGTCCATGCGGGAACAACCAGTCCTCGCCCAACCGCCGCTCGATGCGATCCAGCATCGGCCCGGCAAACACCAGCAATCCCGAGACCAGCACCATCTCGACCGAGATTTGAATCAGCCGCTTTTTGCTGAGTTGCCACAACCGGTTTCGCCGCTGCCGCGCCAGCAGCCGGTCGATCCAGGTTTGGTAAGATTTCAACCACGTGCGCACCCACGCGGGCTGGCTTGTCAGCGTCCAGCCGGCGATGGACTCCGCGTGTTTCGTCAGGACCGGAGCCGCCAGCGTCGTCACGAGCGACACACCGACCGCCACCGGATAAAACCGCGGCGGCAACACCTTCGCCGCGATACCCAGCTGTGCGATGATAAACGAGAACTCACCGATCGGCGTCGCGATCAGACCCGCGCGCAAAGCGTCCTTCACCGGTGTGCCGATCAAGCTCAGTCCCAACGTCGTCGCGATCGGTCGCGCCACCAGAGTAAACGCCGACACACCGAGGATCAGCAGCCATTCTTCACCGATCAGACGCACATCGATCTGCATCCCGATCGCCACAAAGAACACGACCGTGAAGACTTCGCGCAGGCCCTCGAATGTACGTTCCACCTGGATACGTTGCGGCGTTTCCGACACGATCGTGCCGAGCAAAAACGCGCCCAGCGCCAGCGAATAGCCCGCGCGTTGCGCGACCAGCGCCAGACCGAACAACACCCCCGCGAGTGTGATTGTCTGCAATTCCTCCGTCGCACCGATGCTCAGCCGCCTCAACACCCACGGCACGATCAACAATCCGCCGACGCCCGCCACCACCACGAATGCGCCAAACATGCCGAGCGTCTCCCCCAAGGCCCGCGGCTCGCCCACGCCGCCGAAATGCACCAGCGAACTCAGCAGCGTGAGCATCACCACCGCCACCACGTCCTCGAGCACGGTCACGCCCATCGCGAGCTGCCCGGAGCGCTCGTGGGAACTGCCGTTTTCCTGAAGAATCTTTCCGATGATGGACGACGACGACACCATCAACATCGCCCCGAGAAACAGACTCTCCGATCCCGTCCAACCCGCGGCTACTCCGCCCAGCCGCGTCAAAAAATAAATCACCGCCGCGCTCACGCACACACCCACCAACAACAAAAAACCCATTCGGCGCAGCCGTCTCAAACTCAGCCGCAGGCCGATCGAGAACATCAGAAACACCAGCCCGAGCTGCGCGAGCGTCTCGATGCGCCCGACCTCCTTCACCAATGAAAACGGCGGCGTGAATGGCCCCACCACGATGCCCGCGACGAGGTATCCAACAATCACCGACAACCCCGCCCGCTGACAAAACCAGCCCGCTGCGCCCGCGAGCAGCAGCACGACAGCAAGGTCTTGGATGAGGTAAAGGCCGGGCACCATGCGAGTGAGCTCTCAACACACGGGTCAGCACGCGTCACCGTCAAGCCGGGCCTTGCCGCTCCGTTTGATTTTCAGAGGGAAATCAACCGTTTTCCCCTTTGACAGCAGTAAATCACGCCGATTGTTTTCCGTCGGCGGAACCACAGCTTCGTCCCCCGCAACTTCAGTAACATGGCATCCAACCTCCTCGGGTATTTCTCCAACGATATCGGCATCGACCTCGGTACGGCCAACACACTCGTTTACGTGAAAGACAAGGGCATCGTGCTCCGCGAGCCCTCCGTGGTCGCCCTCGACACCACCACCCGCAAGGTTCGCGCCGTCGGCGACGAAGCCAAACGCATGCTCGGCCGCACCCCCGGCAACATCACCGCCATCCGCCCGATGAAAGACGGCGTCATCGCCGACTTCGATGTCACCGAGGCGATGCTCCGCTACTTCATCCGCAAGGTGCACAACAACGCCCTGCGCGTCGCGCCCCGCGTCGTTATCGCGATCCCCTCCGGCATCACCGAGGTCGAAAAACGCGCGGTCAAAGACTCCGCCACGCACGCCGGCGCCCGCGATGTCATCACCATTCCCGAACCCATGGCCGCCGCCATCGGTGTCGGCCTGCCGATCGACGAACCCGCCGCCAACATGATCGTGGACATCGGCGGCGGCACCACCGAGATCGCGATCATTTCCCTCTCGGGCATTGTATTCTCAAAATCGATACGCGTCGCCGGCGACGAACTGGACGCCGCCATGGTCAACTACATGAAGCGCGCGTACAATCTGCTCATCGGCGAACGCACGGCCGAAGAGATCAAGATGAAGCTCGGGTCCGCCTACCCGCTCGACGAAGAACTTTCGCTCGAGGTCAAGGGCCGCGATTCGGTTGCCGGTCTCCCCAAGACCATCCACATCACTTCCCAGGAAGTCCGCGAAGCGCTCAGCGACACCATCGCCGCGATCGTCGATGCCGTCCGCACCACCCTCGAACGTTGCCCGCCGGAGCTTTCAGCCGATTTGGTTGATCGCGGTTTTGTCATGGCCGGCGGCGGATCGCTCATCCGCGGCATCGATCGTCTCCTGAGCGAAAAGACCGGCCTGCCCGTCACCATCGCCGAGGATCCGCTCTCGGCCGTGGCCAATGGAACCGGCGCGGTTCTCAATGACCTCAACTGGGTCATGCAGAACGTCTGACAAGGCGGCCGATTTTTCGCCAAAATTTCTCGTGGGAACCGGATGCGGGACGCGAACCTTCTTGTTGATTCCGCGTCCTTCGCGGGCTGAATCTCCACCCGCCTCTCGTGCCCGCGAAACGTATTGATCAAGCCAGACCGTTCCTCCTGCTCGGCGTCGTCCTCGCCGCCTGGCTTCTCGTTCCTCCGATCTTCAAGCGTTTGGGGCGCGCATCGTTCTTCGAGTTTCAGGCGCCCATCAATGTCACCGCGTCCGCCGTGCGCGATCTGCAGGAATTCTGGGCGCTGCGCACACGTTCGAAAAACGAATTGATCGAGGCCGGCCAGCAACTGTCGCGTCTCAACGCCGCTTACGAACTCGCGCTGCAGAAAACCACCGCACTCGAGAGCGAGATCCATCGTCTCGAAGAGCTGCTGCGTCTGCCGACCTTCGCCGATTATCGCCCCGAGAGTGCGCGCGTATCGCGCCGCGCTTTCGACACGTGGTGGCATCGACTGACGATTCGCAAGGGCTCGCGCCACGGCATCGTCAAGGGCGCGCCGGTCATCTTTGTCGGTGGCGTCGTGGGCCGCGTGGCGGAAGTCGGGCTTTACGAATCCGAGGTCGATCTCATCAGCACGCCCGGACTCCGCCTCGCCGCTTCGATCGAGGGCGACACGCGCCCGGTCAGTTATCACGGAGCGAGCACGAAGATCTTCGGGCCTTTCGGCGGGGTCATCGAATTCGTGCCGCTCGACGTTTTCGCGAACAGCGTGACGCCGCGGCGCATCGTCACCTCCGGCCTCGGCGGTACGTACCCGGCCGGCCTCGTCATCGGCAAAATCACCCGGCTCGATCTCGATTCCGACGGCCTTTTCAAACGTGGTGAGGTGGAGCTCGACAGCCGCCTCGCACACGTCACCGAAGTCACCGTTCTTGTCCCGCTGAACAAAACGCCATGAGCCGGCGGACCGTCTCCATCGCTTTTGTCTGCGGCGTGCTATTTTGGACGCTCAGCGAACAACTGAATCACTACCTCTCCGGCTGGCATGTGAGTCTCTTCATCGGCGGGCTTCTGGTGACCTTCCCTGCGCTGCGTCTGCGTTCGCGCGACAGTTGGAAAATCGTGATTCTTCTCGGCCTGTGGTGTGATGCGACTGCGCCGGTGCGTTTCGGTCTTCACGCCGTGCTTTTTCTCAGCGCGCACACGTTCATCCATTTCTTCCGCGACCGGCTCCCCCGTGAGGAAACGCTGCTCGGCGTCGTTGTCGCCCTGATTGCCAATGCCGCGATTTTCCTCGTCCTCACGCTCGCGATGATCGAGCGCCATCCCACGCCCTTCGCCGCGCTGCCCGCGATCCTGTTCGATCTCTTTCTCTCGGAACTCTTCATCGCACTCATCGCGCCGTGGTGCTTTGCACTTCAGGAGCGCACTCTTGAAATCGCGGGTGTCAGCTTGCGCCGCGAGCAACGCGGATTGCTATAACGCGCAGTCATGGCCGAACGCTCTTCCGACCGTCCCAACAGCCTCGTGCAGTCCTACAAGGGCTACGATGTGCGCATCCTGTTTTTCTATCCGCTCATCGCCGCGCTTCTGCTTTTTCTGATCGGCGGGCTCGCGTACCAGCAGTTGTTCAAAACCGACGAGTATCACCAGCGGGAAATCAAACAAAACCAGCGTCGCATCCTCACGCCCGGTCCGCGCGGCAACATCTACGATCGCGAAGGCCGGCTTCTCGTGAAAAACCGCGCGCGTTTCTACACCGCGATCAATCTCGATCAGCTCCGCGAAGAGTTCCGCACCGAGGTGGGTGTGGTGGGCCGCAACTACCGCGACCTCGACAGCCGCCTCATGCCCACGCTCACGCAGATCTACCGCATCGCGCGCGTCTCTGTCGTGCAGCGCTATCTCGACACGGTGAACCGCATCACCGGCCGCACCGCCAAAGTGGACGCCAACCAACTCGAGCGTCATTTCGCGAGCCAGCGGCTCCTGCCTTACGTGATCGCCGACGAGCTCACACCCGAGGAATACGCGCGCGTCACCGAACAGCTCGACGTCAATTCCCCGATCCAGATCTACGCCGCCAGCGTCCGCGAGTACCCATTCAAAAACGCCGCCGCTCACGCGCTCGGCTACGTGCTCTCTCACGACGAACTCAACGAGGAAGATTTCCCCGGCGACCATCTCGTGACGCTCAAGATGCGCGGAACGATCGGCAAGGATGGCATCGAAGCGCAGTTCAACGACGTGCTCCAAGGCAAACCCGGTGGCGCGATCTATCGGGTCGATAACTCGGGCTACCGCCAGGATCCCCCCCTCGAGCGGCGTCTTCCCGTGCAGGGCGGCAACGTCGTGACCAGCCTCGATATCGATCTGCAGATGGTCGCCGAACAAGCCATCAAAGACTTGGACGAAGACGGCAAACGTCAGGCCGGCGCTGCCGTGGCGATCGATGTGCGCACCGGCGAGATCCTCGCGATGGCGAGCGCGCCCGACTACGATTTAAACAGTTTCTCCCCGAGTCTCAGTCACAGCGACGCCGCAAAGATGACGGAAACCAGCGCTTGGATCAATCGCGCCACCACGGGCGTCTATCCTCCCGGATCGACCTTCAAGGTACTCACCGCGATCGCTGGTTTGCGCAACGGTTTCATCGATCCCGCCTCCTCACATGTCGATTGCCACGGCTCGTACATGGTCGGTCGGCGCCGCTTCGTTTGTAACAACCACAACAGCAGTCCCGGCGACGTCGATCTCGGCACCGCACTGGAGAAAAGCTGCAACATCTTCTTCTACGATGTCGGCCTCAAACTCGGGCCGGACGCCATCGCCGCCGAAGCCCGGCGCTTTCAATTGGATCGCCGCACAGGCATCGAGCTGCCCAACGAAACCGGCCGCATGCTCATCCCCGATCCCGCATGGATGCGTCGCGTCCGCCACGAACCGTGGCCCGCGGGCGAAACAGCCAACTATGCCATCGGCCAGAGTGCGCTCGGTATCACGCCACTCCAGATGGCGTGTTTCACCGCTTCAGTCGCGCGCGGGGAAACCATCACCCATCCAACCATCCTTCACGATCCCGAACATCCGCGTCAGCGAACGGAACCGCTCGGGCTGACGCCCCATCATTACGCGGCATTGATCGAAGGGATGAGACGCTGCGTGGAGACAGGTACCGGCCGCAAACTCATCCAGTCTCCGTTTAACCTTCAGGCCCATAAAATCGCCGGGAAAACGGGAACTGCCCAGCAAGACGTGTATGAAGGTGGCCAAAACAAAGGCCGCACCAACTTTGCTTGGTTCATCGGCTTCGCGCCGTACGACAATCCCGAGATCGCCATCGCTGTCATCCTCGAAGGCGGCTCTCCCGGAGATACCTTCGGCGGCAGTACCTACGCGGTGCCGGTGGCGGGTTATATCTTCCAAAAATATTTCGAGAAAAAAGCCGCGAGCCGCACTGCTCCCCTCAGCGTTTCCGCCGTCGCTCGCTGACCGATCCTTGCGGCTGGAAACGTGTCGCGCCGCACGTCCGTCGGCAGTCAGACGCATCCAGTCTTTCGACAAAAAAAAGGCGCGCCCGGTGTGGGCGCGCCTCGATGAATCGTAGGAGTCGATGATAAGACCGCAGACGGGACTTAGTAGTCCATGCCGCCGCCCGGAGGATGGGCGGGAGCGGCTTCCTTCTTCTCCGGAATGTCCGTGATGATGGCTTCCGTGGTGAGGAGGAGACCCGCGATCGACGCAGCGTTCTGTAGAGCGATGCGCGTGACCTTCGTGGGATCGACGACACCGGCCTTGACGAGATCGACGTATTCGCCGGTCGCGACATTGTAGCCGTTGTTGCCCTTGCCCGCGAGGACCTGCTGGACGACGACCGCGCCTTCGAGGCCGGCGTTCAACACGAGCTGCTTGAGAGGAGCTTCGACCGCGCGACGGATGATCTGCGCGCCGAGCTTCTCGTCGCCTTCGAGGGAGTTGATCACGCCATCGACGGCCTTGGCGGTACGGAGGAGCGCAACGCCGCCGCCGGAAACGATACCTTCTTCAACGGCCGCGCGGGTCGCATGGAGGGCGTCTTCGACGCGCTGCTTCTTTTCCTTCATTTCGGACTCGGTCGCGGCGCCGACGTTGATGACGGCCACGCCACCGGCGAGCTTCGCGAGGCGCTCCTGGAGCTTTTCGCGATCGTAGTCGGAGGTGGTTTCATCGATCTGACGGCGGATCTGCTTCACGCGACCCTGGATGTCGGACGACTTGCCCGAGCCTTCGACGATCGTGGTGTTTTCCTTGTCCACAACGATGCGCTTGGCGCGACCGAGGTCGGCGAGCTGCACGTTCTCGAGCTTGATGCCGAGGTCTTCGGAAAGGAGACGGCCGCCGGTAAGGATGGCGATGTCTTCGAGGATGGCCTTGCGGCGATCACCGAAGCCAGGAGCCTTGACAGCAACGACATTGAGCGTGCCGCGGATCTTGTTCACCACGAGGGCAGCGAGAGCTTCGCCCTCGACTTCTTCAGCGATGATCAAGAGAGGCTTGCCGGTCTTGGCAGTCGTCTGGAGGAGCGGGAGGAATTCCTGGAGGTTGGAAATCTTCTTCTCGTGGATGAGGATGTAGGCGTCCTCGAGGATGGCTTCCTGGCTCTCCATGTTCGTCGCGAAGTACGGGGAGAGGTAGCCCTTGTCGAACTGCATGCCTTCGACGACGTCGAGGGTGGTGTCGATG
>CAZNJG010000019.1:0-2329 GCA_964573305.1 uncultured Opitutaceae bacterium | reverse complement strand
TCTCGGCGTCCCAGTTGGCGGAGACGGTGGCGACCTGACGGATTTCCTCGGAGGCGTTCACCTTCTTGGAGATGCGGGCGAGTTCACCGACGGCGGCTTCGACACCCTTGTCGATACCACGCTTGAGATAGATCGGGTTGGCACCGGCGGTGACGTGCTTGAGGCCTTCCTTATAGACGGCTTCGGCGAGCACGGTGGCGGTGGTGGTGCCGTCGCCGGCGGCGTCGTTGGTCTTGGAAGCGACTTCCTTCACGAGCTGGGCGCCGATGTTTTCATAGGCGTCGGCGAGCTCGATTTCCTTGGCGACGGTCACGCCGTCCTTGGTGACGGCGGGAGAACCGAATTTCTTGTCGATGACGACATTGCGACCCTTCGGTCCGAGCGTGACTTTGACGGTGCGGGCGAGGAGCTCGACGCCGCGGAGGATTTTCTGACGGGCGGCTTCGTCGAAGATGATTTGTTTGGCGGGCATATTAGTGGATAAACGTGATTATGGTGTAGTGATAAATCGGATACGACGGGATCAGGCGATGACGCCGAGGATGTCGTCTTCGCGAACGAGGGTGAATTTCTCGTTCTCGATCTTCACTTCGGTGCCGCCGTATTTGCTGATCAGCACCTTGTCGCCGACCTTCACTTCGAAAGCGACGGCCTTGCCGTTCTCGTCCTTCTTGCCGGTGCCGAGAGCGATGACTTCGGCCTCCTGCGGCTTTTCTTTGGCAGAATCCGGGATGATGATACCGCCGCGGATCTGTTCTTTTTCTTCGATGTGCTTCACGAGCACCCGATCGCCGATGGGCTTGATCTTAACTTTAGCCATATGGGTTATGTTTTGTGGGTTTGAGGAAGGGTGTGGGATTTTCGGAGGAAACACGCGCCGCGGCACATCAGGCGCCGGGCGCGTGAGAATCGAAAAAGTTTACTTCTTGTCCTGGTTCTTGTCGTCATCGACGACCTCGAAGTCGGCATCAACGACGTCGGCTTTCTTCTCGGTCTTCTTGGCGCCGCCTTCAGGGGCGGGACCAGCACCGGCGCCGGCTTCCGCGCCAGCAGCGCCCGCGGCCTGGGCCTGCTGATAAAGTTCTGCGCCGAGCTGGGTGAGTTTTTCCGAGGCAGATTTGATCCGTTCGGCATCGTCCGATTCGAGATCCTTCTTCGCGTCGGCGATGGCGGATTCGAGCTTGGACTTCTGCTCAGCAGGGACCTTGTCGCCCGCGTCTTTGAGCGCTTTTTCGAGCTGATAGATCGAGCTGTCGAGCTGGTTGCGGGCTTCGACGGCTTCGCGGCGCTTCTTGTCTTCGGCTGCGTGCAACTCGGCTTCCTTGGTCATCTTCTCGACTTCTTCTTTCGAGAGACCGGACGAGTTCGTGATGGTGATCTTCTGGTCCTTGCCGGTGCCGAGATCCTTTGCCGAGACGTGGAGAATGCCGTTCGCGTCGATGTCGAAGGTGACTTCGATCTGCGGAGTGCCGCGCGGCGCGGGCGGGATGCCATCGAGCTTGAAGGTGCCGAGCACCTTGTTGTCGCGCGACATCGGGCGTTCGCCTTGGAGGACGACAATTTCCACGCCGGGCTGATTGTCCGCGTAGGTGGAGAACACCTGCGTTTTCTTCGACGGGATCGTCGTGTTACGCGGGATCATGGGCGTGGCGACATTGCCAGCCGTCTCGATACCGAGCGTGAGCGGAGTGACGTCGAGCAGGAGAACGTCGCGAACGTCGCCTTTGAGCACGCCGCCTTGGACAGCCGCGCCGATGGCAACGACTTCGTCGGGATTCACGCCTTGGTGCGGGGGTTTACCGCCGAGAGACTTGGCGAGCTCAACCACCTTGGGCATGCGGGTCATGCCGCCCACGAGAACGAGTTCGTCGATCTGCGAAGACGAAAGATCGGAGTCCTTGAGACAGTTCTTAAACGGAGGGACGCAGCGCTCGAAGAGGTTTTCGCAGATCTGCTCCATCTTCGCGCGGGAGAGGGAAACATTCAGATGCTTCGGGCCGCTCGCGTCGGCCGTGATGAACGGCAGGTTGATGTCGTAGGTCTGCGTGGACGAGAGCGCGATCTTGGCCTTTTCGGCCTCTTCTTTGAGGCGTTGGAGCGCCATCGGATCGTTGCGCAGATCGATGCCGTTTTCCTTTTTGAAACCGTCCACGAGCCAGTTGATGAGAGCTTCGTCCCAGTTGTCGCCGCCGAGGTGGGTGTCGCCATTGGTGGCTTTGACCTCGAAGACGCCATCGCCGATCTCGAGCACGGACACGTCGAACGTGCCGCCACCCAGGTCGAACACCGCGATCTTTTCGTCCTTCTTCTTATCGAGGCCGTACGCAAG
>CAZNJG010000018.1:0-85791 GCA_964573305.1 uncultured Opitutaceae bacterium | reverse complement strand
TGTAGCAGAGACTTAAGGGCTACGCGATATTTATTTCACGAAATATCCGGGCTAGTGCCCCCGGCAAGGAAGCGGATTGGCTCACGCCGAGCCAGACCACCACGCTAAAGACACTCCCCGAGTTGGCGGAGGTGCCATGCCTTGTGCTTCTCGGCGATCCCGGCACTGGAAAATCGAATGAAATCCGCGCGGAATCCGACCGGCTCAACGCTCTGGGCGCCACCGACGTGAAAGTTAAGCGCCTTGATCTCAAGCTTCGCAACGAGTCCCTTCCGGCCGATCCCTGGAGTCAGTCTTAGGTCGGTTTGTTTAGGATCGACTCAACAGACGTTTCGGAGCCCTCGACGTACGCGGGTGAAGAAATATCGACCCCCGCACAAGCGTGCGCGAGCACCATACTCTCGAGGGCCGCCATCGCGGCAAGGACGGCCGCCACCCTCCACCTCAAAATCAGGCATTTTAAAGTCAGACGTGATAGTGCCAGACGAGCCGTTAAGCTCCACACGAATGTTATAGCAAGGAAGGGAGATCTATCGCATGCGGATTAGTTAAGGGAGGAGGTGGTTGATATGATATCCCGGAAATGGATTCCAACCAACCTCGCGCAGAGCCACTTTCCTCTGCATTCGTTAAAGCACATGGAGAGAACTCTCCCACGTTTAGAATCGCATCCTCGTCTAGCAGGACGAGAAGTTCTACCTATGAGGCGAAAGCGACTTTCGTCCCCATCTTCCGAGCAAGCTCATATGCGGCATCGGCGCAGTAGAACTCACCCATCGGGGCAAATATCACGTCCTTCTCCAAGGCCCGGCGACCTTTTCGATTCCATAGAACGACGCAGGCAAGATCTGTGTGACGGCTACGGTAGAAAATGCCGTCGTACCCGTTTTTGTGTTCAGCGACCGCCTGTGCCCACGCTTGGGGAATCGAAAGATCAGGCGTCATCATGGCTCCTGCCTCGAAGTTGAGTGCGAGACGAGTATCCCGATCAGTGAGGTTGCACAGCTTGAGTTCCGGAAATTTCAGAAGACTCAAGTAATGCATCTCTTGGGCCTCTTTCTTAGGGAAGACGGTGATCGCGATTTTTTTCCTGATATTCAACGCAAGCTTATCGCCGATAACTTCCGCGGTTGATGTCAGAATATCCTGCCCCAAATAGCAGCACGGGAAATCCCATGAGTCCGGAGTGAATCGTGACTTTCGCGAGGGGTAGAACTGACTCGTGAATTTCTTTTCTGCCAGCCGTATCCAGTCGATACCGACCAGTAGGCTCGAATCGAAAATGGGGAGCCTCGCTTTGGCAACTTGCGGCCCAGGCAAAGCTACGCGGAGTTCCCGATGACTTGGGGGCGTCGCGCTCATTCCGCGAAGTGCTTCGCGGCGTAAACGACCTTCTCCAGTTTACCGGCCCGGAGAGCCTCCAGTGGAGTATCCCCGTCGGTCAGTGGATCTGCTTGCAGGAAGAAGGTGAATGGCGTGATCGGCTCAAACGTCGATGCCGTTCTCAGCTGCTCAAGCGCCTCGCGGATACCGGGCATGACTCCCCCACCCGGTTTGAACTGCCAGACGGGCACGCTGTATTCCCCGGCGCCAGTGCGGTAAGCGATAAGTTCGCCATCGCGGATCAGGTCGCCAATTCGCTGACGTGTGACCGCCTTTGGCTGGCGGTAGAGCGTACGAGCAACGTTCACATCTACGCAGCCGCCTTCGGCGCCAAACAGCTCAGCAAGACCTTCTGCTTCGGTTGCGAAACCTTCGCGGGCCGGAGCGACAATTTCCTCGCGAAGCGCTTGCCCAGTCAGCGTGGCGAAAGTAGATAGCGACATGCCCTGTGACTTTGCGAAACTCACGAGGTTGCCCAGCTGGGCGAGGACGAGTACTTCGGTAGAAGGTTTCGTCGCCGCCGGTGCGCCCCAGTTGAGGGGGTGGGCCATCGTTGCCGTCTTGTTCATGAAGTCAGATTGCGCCCAGTTTCCAGAATTGTCAATGGCTGGCCGAGGAAAACAGGGGAAACAAATGGTGGTGGATTCGCCACCCCGAAGAAACGCCCGCTCAATCCCGCGTCAGTTTATGTCGGGCTGTGATCCTCGAACAGTGATCGCCGCGCGAAAAGCCTTCAAGTCGGCCTTCCCCGGATAGTATTCGAGAACTTTGGCAGGATTGTAGCCGGTGACCCGAACAAATGCTTCGGCGAGGAACTCGAAATCCCGGTCGATGGTTGCGACGATCGTCCCGGCTCTTTTAGCGGCATGCATGAGAAGCCAATCCGTGAAAACAAACGGGGACAGCCCGTTCTTAAGGCGTTCGATGTTGGGCTCAGGCAGACAGCGTATCAGGTGTTTCTGGTTTTTCTCGATGAAGTGCGCCCCCCGACGCCGGCGCTCGACCTGAGATGGACCCCGTCGGTTGGACAGCAGGGACGTGTATTTTAGTTATGATTTGGTTTCCCTGACGGGAAGTAAATTTGAAGGGAGGGGCTGGGGAGGGAGCCTTTGGCTCCCTCCCCGCTCTTCCCCGGCCGCCGTCAGGCGGCCTGTTGGGTTTGGGATTGGCGGTAGACTTCGGCGGGCGTTTGGCGTCCGTGAGCCGAGGGAGGACGGCGCTCGTTGTAGAAGCGGAAGTACGCGTCGAGGTGGGCGTGGGCGTCGACCATCGTCTCGTAGCGGCTGGGTAAATGCCGCGCTGGTGAGCTGCGAGCCTTGGCCTGTGTTGAAGATCTCCGGTGTGCCGTGATCGCCATGGCCCGCTGCACCGCCCCCACGCAAAAGGACGCATCGAGGGTGTTGGACAGTCCTAGGCGAGCACCATCCGCGAGTGCCAGTCGATCACCGCGCACAGGTAGATGACACCGCCGTGCACCGGGATGTAAGTGATGTCGATCGCCCACACCTAGTTGGAACGTTCGATCGAAAGATCGCGCAGCAGATACGGGTAGATCGGATGCGCGGCAGCCTTCTTCGACAGGCTCGGCCGGCGATAAATCGCCGTCAGTCCCATCACCCGCATCAGTCGGCGCACGCACAAAAGGCATCAGCTGACGTATGGTCAGCTCCGCGACTTGTTCGCCCGTCAGTACGGTTTTCGTCATAATAAAACCTCTGTTGGCACCCCGTCTTCGAGAAGCAGCAGGCTGCGCACGCCTTCCACGCAACACGCATCGATACAAAAATTCACAGAATCTGATCCGACCTTCTGTCGAATTGGTGGCTGGTCCCCTCTTGCAGGTGTGTGCCCGAAAACCTGATTGAGCTTCTCGATGTGCTCGAAGTCTTCAAAGTCACACCACAGCGGTCCTCCGATTCTATTTTCGCCGCGACGCGTTCCGCCACTGAAGATCCAGTGGGGACGACCTGAACTAAGGTATGCCGTACCGATAGATATCTCCGCCTCCAACCAACGCGGTACATCAGTTTCGCCAGGAGGCACCAACGATCTCGAAACACCTGCATGCGTGAAGAGCCACGAATGATTCGGCGAGTACGCTAGACGAAATTTCCCCCAATCGGTTTCTTCCAACACTGTCCTGATCACTCGTTGCTTTTCCGGAGTCCATCCCGGGCAGGTGGCCCGCTGCGGATACGCATATGGCAGGTCGTGATTTCCGAGAAGGTATATCCGGTTTTGACGGTGAATGCCCTGTTTTAGCCAAACGGCTGTGCGCCTAACGTGGTCATGATGATCGTAGATGAACGAGTCGAAGTAGTCGCCGATGAAAACGGTGATATCTGGATTAACCCGATCAATTGCTGCATCAATTTGATCTAGATTCGGTGCCTGATGGATATCCCCAACAGCTAAAATTCGGCGAGGCTGCCGTGAGGCCGACGTTGAGCCTACTGATCTCATGGCTGCTAGCAGTTACTCCTTAACAAGACGGTCGATAGCTTTGCGGATAGCCTTTTCTGCTTCGATGGGCTGCTGACGACATACATCTATAAGGCACACGCCGCCGATGTCTTCACGGGGGACAAAGACGAAGTGAAACGCGCCCCCTCCATTGCCGATCGCATCAACAACCGATGCTGCCCAGTCCCTGACGGCGCCGTGCTCGAACTGATCGAGCGGAAAGAGGAAGTCCGTCTGCCGCTTGGGACAGTAACAAATGACGCGCCCTTCCCCTATCAGTTTCCTTAAGTCGGAGTCGGAGAACCCAAACTTTTCCTGAACTTCGGAGATCGTGCCGATTCTTCCTCTGTTATTCTCGATGAGCTTCTCAACGATGGCTTCGCCACGAGTCTCCAACGTCCGCACCATATTCATCGCTGTCGCTGTCTCATCACCGCCTTGATGTTCGGATAAACACTCCGAGATAACGAAAGCTCGAGCGAGCATGTCCGCGGAATTAAACGGATCGAAAGGCTCTTCGCCTTGCTTCAGGTAAATATTCTCCAACGTCGCGAATACCTCTAGAGGATTTGCGGTAAGGTAGTTTGGAAGCTGATTGGCAATCGCAGCAGTCAGCTTCTCAGAGTAACCCATCTCAGTCACCGGAACTTTCGATCGATCATTCATCGTCTGCGGGCGCAGTGTTGGACAACCAGTTCCGCGGGACAACATGAACCTAGCGGTTCAGAGAGCAGATTGAACTTATTTTGAGTTCCGATTTCGGACACCTTATCATTCCACTCGCTCGGATTCGGACCTTTTTTGATTCCAAGCAGAAAGACCGGAGATCCGGCTCCTATCGCACCAGCGGACGACTTGTGGTTCTAGAAGGCGGCAACTCATGGTTCAATCGACAAAGTGAGGCGACGGATACCGTTTGCACATAATACCGTCGCGCCTCGAGCGCACCCGGCACCGCCGGTAAAATCCGCGTAAATGACCGTTAAGTGACCGACATGCCCGTATTTTGCGTTCAGTATTGGGGACTTTTCGCCGACAGTAGATGAGCAATAGTGCCTATGAAACGACTTGTCATCATCGAGGACCAAACCGCCATCCGCGAAATGCTCGTGGAGATCTTGCGAGCAGACCCCAACTATCAGCTCGTGGGAGAAAGCGGCGATGGCCAGAGCGCCTACAACCTCTGTCTCGAGGTGAAGCCTGACCTCCTGGTGCTCGATGCGAAGCTGCCCGGCCTCAACGGCGTCGATCTGCTCCGCCGCGTGAGCAAGCAACTCAAGAACATCCGTGTATTGGTTTTTTCAGGACACGAAAACCCCGTCCTCGTCCGCGAGATGCTGGAAGCCGGCGCTCATGGCTTCGTCGAAAAGACCGCGGGTCTCACCGAGTTCAAAAAGGGTCTGGAAACAGTCGCCGCCGGCGGCACGTACTTCGGCCCGGCCGTCGCCGCATTGCTCCGCAATGTCGTCGCGAATCCCGCCTCAAGCTCGACCTCCGATTTTCTCACCGATCGCGAACGCGAAATCCTCCAGCTCGTCGCCGAGAGCCACAGCACCAAGGAAATCGCCTCGAAGCTCGGCATCAGCGTGAAGACCGTGGACAACCACCGCACGAACTTGATGCGCAAACTCAATCTCCACGACGTCGCGAGCCTCACCCGTTACGCGCTGGAAGTCGGTCTCATCGAGCCGCGCAAGCTGGCCTGAGCCGCCCCATTCATTCCCTTTTCCGGGCCGCGCTTTTAACGCGCGGCCTTTTTATTGCCCCCAGAGCTCGCGATAGCGCCGCGCCAGCACGCGGATGACGCCTGCCCGCGTACCGATCGTATCCGTCATGGCAATACACAAGCCGCCGCGTTCCTGCTCCGCCGCACGGGCAATCGTGGCGACGTCGCCATCCGGGCTCGCATGACGCCCCGGCGACAAAAACTGCATCGCAAGCACGACGTTCCCTTCGTCGAACGGCGGCGTGCGCAATCGATCAGCCAGCAGCGGGTCACTAAAGGCATAGTCAGGTCCCGGACGCCGCTCCATCGAAGCAACGCCGACCGTCTCCACGAGCGAACCAAGTCGTTGGGCGACCTGTTTACCCAAATGATCTCTCGCCGCCGCGACCGCCGGTTGCGGACTGCCGTGATCAACCACCAGCACTTTCGGACGCGGCCACGCTCGCTCGGCCATGATTGCCCGCACAGCATCGGCCAGGGCATCTGCGATTTCCGTGCTCACTTCCGACGGATCCACCAAAGGGCGGGCGAGCCGGATTTTCGCTTGGGGGAATTTCCCCCGCAACGCAGCCAAACGTTCCGGAACATAGTCGGTCAGCGCCGCACTCGGCCCGAAGAAAAACGGAAGCGCGATCGCGGAACCCGCTGGATGCTCCGTCAGCCACGCTTGCAAAGCCGGCTCCAACAACTCCGCCTTTTTTCCGTCCAAGAACGACGGATCCACCGCGCTGGAATGCAACAGCGACACCGCGCGCACCTCCACGCCCAACTCGCCCGCCAACGCCTCCGCGGCGACGCGCAAATTCGAAGTCGAAGCCGCCCGCAATGAACCATTATCAAATAAGAAACAGACCGGCGAAAAAGAGGAGTTCACGAATGACAACACGCCCGGGGATAAATAACTTGCCGAGGGAATTCCGTTACTCAATAAGGTCAACCACCGCCGATTTTCCATCACATGCACCTCTTCTCGAAGTCCTGCTCTTTCATTTTCCTGAGCGCTATCATCGCTCTCTCCGGCTGCGTAAAAAAACCCCAGCGTCCTGATCCGAGCTCGACCGTGGTGGGCCCGGGCACTGGCGGTGGCGCGATCGGCGGCGGCTTCGGCGGTGATTTCGGCGCAGGCCTCACCGAGGATGGTTCAGACCTGACGGCCCGCGGCGATGGTGTGATCGAGGATGAGTTCAAAATCATCGGCCTCATCAAACCCGTCTATTTCGACTTCGACCGCGCGGGCATCAAGGAAAGCGAACGCCCCAAGCTGCAGGAAGCGAAGGCTCACCTCGACCAGAACCCGCAGCATCGCGTGCTTCTCGAAGGTCATTGCGACTGGCGCGGCACCGCGGAATACAATCTCGGTCTCGGCGACCGTCGCGCGAACTCCGCCAAGAAATATCTCGAAAGCCTCGGAGTCCCCTCCTCCCGCATCGAGATCGTTTCGAAGGGCGACCTCGAGGCGAAGGAAAACGGCTCCGATGCCGACATGGCCAACGACCGCCGCGTCGAGGTCATCATCCTGAAGCAGTAACCACTTTTTGAATACACCCGTATTCGCGAAGCCCCGGGTTTCTCCGGGGCTTTTTTGTGCCCGTTTGGTTCAGCGAACGATCGCTTCGCGCCAGCGTTTGAGCGCGGCGCCCGTCAGCGAGTGCGGGGAGCCGTCGATTTCTTTACCGGAACCCGCAAAAACAATCTCGCCGCCCGCGCTGCCGCCGCCCGGCCCCAAGTCGATGATCCAGTCGGCAAGATTGATCACGTCGAGATTGTGTTCGATCACGATTATCGTGTTGCCCGCGTCGCGCAGCTTGAACAGCAGGTCCATGAGATTCTGGATGTCCGCCCAGTGCAGACCGGTGGTCGGTTCATCCAGGATATAAAGCGTGCCGCCCTGCTGACGTTTGCTCAATTCGAGCGAAAGTTTGATGCGCTGCGCTTCACCGCCCGACAACGTGTTGGCCGGCTGCCCGAGCGCGAGATAACCGAGGCCGACGGCGTTCAACGTCTCGAGCTTATCCATGATGCGCGGGATGTTTTTAAACAGCCCCATCGCCTCGCGTACCGACATTTCCAAGACATCCGCGATGCTCTTGCCGTGAAACAACACCTCGAGCGTTTCACGATTGAAACGACGCCCTCCGCAACTCGGGCACGGCGCGTATGCATCGGCCATGAACTGCATGTCGAGTTTGATCACGCCATCGCCCTGACAACGCTCGCAGCGACCACCGCGCACATTGAAGGAAAACCGGCTGGCCTTGTATCCCCGGATTTTTGCGAGCGGCACCTGCGCAAACAGATCGCGCAGCAGATCGAGCAGCTTCGTGTAGGTGGCGGGATTCGAACGCGGACTGCGCCCGATCGGATCCTGATCCACTTGTACCAACTTTTCGAATACATCGAGGTTTTCGATGTGCCGGTGTTTCCCGGGGATCGTGCGCGCCCCATTGAGTTTTCGCGCGGCGGCAGCGGCGAGCACGTCGTTCACAAGCGTACTCTTGCCCGAACCCGAAACACCCGTGACGCAGGTCAGCAATCCGACGGGGAAACGCGCATCGACGCCGCGCAAGTTGTGCTCGCGCGCTTCGCGCACGGTGAGCCAAAGACCGTCGGGCGACTTCGTCTTCGCGTCTTTCGTCACCGACATCTTGCGCGCGAGATAAGCGCCGGTGCGCGACACTTTGTACGGCTGTGCCATGCACGCCTCGGGAGTGCCCTGAAACAAAATATGCCCGCCCTCCGCGCCCGCCTCGGGACCGAGTTCGATGATCTCGTCGGCGATGCGCATCGTGTCTTCGTCGTGCTCCACGACGATCACGGTGTTCCCGCGATCACGCAGTTCACGCAGCTGGCGGAGCAGGCGTTCGTTGTCTGCCGGGTGCAGTCCGATGCTCGGTTCGTCGAGCACGTAGATCACGCCCATCAGCCCCATGCCGAGTTGCGTGGCGAGTCGCACGCGCTGCGCTTCGCCTCCCGACAACGTATCGTAATCGCGGTCGAGCGTGAGATAGCCCAGGCCCGTCTCGACGAGAAACAACAACCGCTGATCGATACCGGTGACGATCTCGCGAAGCGCTTCCCGATCCGCGAGGTCAGCCACCAGCGCACGCCCGATCTCTCCCGCATCGCTCACACTCAGCGCAAAAAACTCCGGCAGACTCAGCCCGCGTACACGCACCGCCGAGCTTCTCGCATTGAGACGCGAGCCATGACATTCAGGACACTCCCCGCTCACCATGAAGGTCGTCAGCCGCGCGCGATAGCCATCGCTGTCAGTCTCTTTCCAACTCTCTTCGAGCGATGGAATCACACCGGTGAAGGGCATCGCGCGCGGTTCGCGCATGCGTTTTAATTTGAAGGCAAACAGGCGATCCGCCGCACCGAACAAGAGCGTCTTGCGTGTATCCTCGGGCAGCGAGTTCCACGGGGCGTCAGCATCGAAGGGCAACTGCTCGGCGAGCTGCTTGAGCGTCGCATTGTATTTGATGATGAGATTTTTTCCGCCGATGCGCCACGGCTTGATCGCGCCTTCGCGCACGGATTTCTCCGGATCGGGCACGACCAGCTCGGGGACAAAACGCAACTTCCGCCCCAGCCCGCCGCAGGTGCCACACGCGCCTTCGCTGTGATTGAAGGAAAAGTGTCGCGGCGTGAGCTTGTCGAAAACGTCGCCACAAAGTTCGCACGCGAGCGACTGGCTCAGGTTAATCTCACGCCAGGGATCGTCGGACGTTTTTTGCACCAGCACGATCACGCGATCGCGTCCTTCGCGAAAAGCCAGTTCCAGCGAATCCGCGAGCCGGCTCCGTTGATCGGCGTTGATGACGATACGGTCGATGACGAGCTCCACGGGGATCTCTTGCGCGCCCGTCGGGATCAATCGCGGATCATCGAGGTTCTTGATTTCGCCCTCGATGCGCACGCGTTGAAACCCGCGTTGTCGCAGGCGCGGCAGTTCTTCGCGCAACACACTCGGTTTCGCGTGCATCAACGGCGCCAGCAGGATCGCACGTTCGCCCGGTGCGTCGGCAAAAACGCGCGCCACATTATCATCGAGCGAACGCTGCACCACGCGGCCGCCATCTTTCGGACAACGTTGTTCTCCATGAAGCGCCCACAACAGCCGCGCATAATCCGCGATCTCCGTCACCGTCGCGATCGTGCTGCGCGGCGAGCCACCACCCGTGCGCTGCTCGATGGCGAGCACCGGCGAAAGTCCATGGATGAAATCGACGTCGGGACGTTTCAATTGCTCGAGCACTTGTCGCGCCTGCGTACTGAGCGACTCCATGTATTTCCGGTAGCCCTCGGCATACAGCGTATCGAACGCCAGCGATGATTTGCCCGAACCGCTTGGCCCCGTGAGCACCACCAGTTTTCCGCGCGGGATGCGTACTTCCAGATTTTTGAGGTTATGCTCACGCGCTCCTTTGACGTGAATATGTGTGGCTGCCTGCATGTGCGTTAAACGCGCACGTTCGCCATTTCCCGGCCGGCGTCAAAACCCGACGGGGACGTTTTTTGCGAAAGGCCAGTCCCGGGTTTCTTCCTTGAACGCACCGGCCGGCCGTTTTTGCTCCCCTCACCTCTCGCCAACTGCCGCATTTGCCGATTGCTCGTCGGCGAAACCCACGCAACCACTGCGAAACCTCCATGAGCACTCTTGTATTCACGCTTCCGATACGCCGGCTTCGTCTGGCAGCACTCGCCGCAACCTGCGTCGTGGTTCCGTCTGCGATGGCCGTCAGCTTCGACTGGCATGGGCTGAGCGGCAGTTTCGATTCCACATTTTCCTTGGGCGGCATCTATCGACTCGACGATCCCGATGCGGAGTTTTACGGCCTCGCCAACGGCGGCACGCAGCTCTCCGTCAATACCGACGACGGCAACCTCAACTACCGGCGCGGCTGGGCATCGCAGGTGTTCAAGGGCACACACGATCTCGAACTGCGCTACGGCAACTTCGGCGCCTTCGTTCGCGGCACGTATTTCTATGACCGCGAGAACAAGGACGACGATCGCGCGCGCACGCCGCTTTCCGATCAGGCGCTCGATCGTGTGGGTTCCGGTGCGCAATGGCTCGACATGTATGTGCGCGGCCAGTTCACCGTCGCCGATCGTCCGCTCGATGTGCGTATCGGCCGCCAGGTCCTCAATCTCGGCGAAAGCACGTTCATCCCGAATGGCATCAATGTCGTAAACCCCGTCGATGTTTCGCGCCTCCGCATTCCCGGCTCCGAACTGCGCGAAGCGTTGCTGCCGGTGAACATGGTCAAGACTTCCGTCGGGCTTTCCGATAACTGGTCGCTCGATGCGTTCTGGCTGCTCGAATTTCGCCGCACCGAGATTGATCCGGCCGGCTCGTATTTCAGCACCAACGATTTTGCCACCCGCGGTGGACGCGCCGTGTATCTCGCGTTCGGTTCGCTGTCGGATCAACAACCGCTCGGCGGCATCCCGCGCGCGCCCGATCGCGAGGGAAACAACTATACTCAGTACGGCGCGAATCTGCGCGTGACCGTTCCCGCGCTCGCCGAAACCGAGTTCGGGCTGTTCTTCGCCAATTACCACAGCCGCCTTCCCGTGATCAGCGCGATCACACCGACGTCGGGCATCGATCGTTTGTTCATTCAAAACACCGCGCTCGCCGCCGGTCAGTCACAACTGGCACCGGCCATCGTGAGCAACGCAGGCGCTTCACCCGCTGACGCCGCGCAGCTTTCGAATCAACTCGTCGGGCTCGCGCTGCTCAACACGCCGGCTTCGCAAATCCCAAACATCTCCGGTCTGCCCCCCTTTGCGCCGAACTTTTATCCGGCGGCGCAGACGATCGCGAGCCGTTCGGCGCAAGCCGGCTTGCTCACCGCCGCCGCGACCGGACGCTACTTCATCGAGTACCCCGAAAACGTCCGCATGCTCGGCGCGAGTTTCAACACGAGCCTCGATTCACTCGGTGTCGCCTGGCAGGGCGAAGTGTCTTACAAGCACGGCATGCCGCTGCAGGTGGACGACGTGGAGCTGTTGTTCTCGGCATTGTCCGCACTCGATTCGCCCGGCGGCGCCAACTTCGGCGCGAATAACCAGCTCGGCGATCATCGCGGGCGTTTTGGCACCTATGTGTCCGGTTATCGCCGTGAGGATGTCTGGTCGGCGCAGACGACCATGACGAAAATTTTCGGGCGCGTGCTGCGCGCAAGCCAGATGCTTGTGATTGGTGAAGTCGGCGCGATCTACGTGCCCGGCATGCCGTCGAAAGACACGCTGCGCTTCGATGGCCCGGGAACTTTCACGAGTGGCGACTCCCTTGCGATGATTGCCACCGGTTCTCCGCTGCCCGGCACGCCGGCCGAAGCGTTCGCCGACGCGTTCTCCTGGGGTTATCAACTCGCCGCGCGCCTCGAATACACCAACGTCTTCCGCGGCGTGAACGTGTCTCCTTCCCTCGGTTTCACCCACGATGTGAGCGGTAACACGCCGCTTCCTCTGGCCAATTTCGTCGAGCGCCGAAAAACCCTCAACGTCGCTGTCGACTTCTCTTGGCAAAACGCCTGGTCGCTCGAACTTCGCTACGTGAATTTCTTCGGCGCCGGCCGCTACAATCTCCTCGCCGATCGCGACTACGTCTCGACCACGCTGAAGTATTCATTCTAACCCGCCCGCCGGTTCGTCATGAAATCGCATCCTTCCCGCCGGTTTTCCACTGCGCTGCTGCTTCTGTTGCCCCCGCTCTCGCTCACGCTGCGCGGGGAAATCACCGAATCTGAAATCGCCCGTCTCGGGCAGGACCTCACACCGCTCGGCGCCGAGCGCGTCGGCAATGCCGACGGTTCGATCCCCGCATGGGAGGGCGGCATCACCACGCCGCCGGCCGGCTACAAACCGGGTGACCACCATCCCGATCCTTTCGCGGACGACCAACCGCTCGCCGTCATCACCGCGTCCAACGTTTCCGACTACAGCGACCGCCTCACCGCCGGTCATGCCGCGCTGCTCAATGCTTACCCGAGCTACCAGATTCCGCTCTATCCCACGCGGCGCAGCGCGTCGTATTCAGAATCTGTATACGAAGCCACCCGTCGCAATGCGTCGCGTGCGCGCCTTTCCGCCGATGGCAACGGCATCGCCGGCTCGGTCGTGGGCATTCCGTTTCCCGTTCCGCAAAATGGTCTCGAGGTGATCTGGAATCATCTCGTGCGCTATCGCGGCGAAGCCCTCAGCCGCCACGTCGGCCAGGCCGCGCCGCAGCGCAACGGCAGCTACTCGCTCGTGCAGTTTCGCGAGGAGATCCTCATCAACTACGCGCGCCCCGACATCACCGAGGAATCGCTCAACAACGTCCTCCTCTATTACAAGCAATCGACCGTCGCCCCAGCCCGCCTCGCCGGCTCTATTTTGCTCGTGCATGAAACGCTCGATCAGGTGAAGGAGCCCCGCCGCGCGTGGATCTACAACGCCGGTCAGCGCCGCGTCCGCCGCGCGCCCAATGTCTCCTACGACTCGCCCGGCACCAACGCCGATGGGATGCGCACCAACGACCAGCTCGACATGTTCAACGGCGCGCCCGATCGCTACGATTGGAAGCTCGTGGGCAAAAAGGAACTCATCGTGCCTTACAACGCGTACCGCCTTCACAGCGATCGCGTGAAGGTCGCCGACATCATACGCCCGCTGCACATCAACCAGGAGTTGACGCGCTACGAGCTGCATCGCGTGTGGGTTGTCGAAGCCACGCTCAAGCCCGGCCAAAGCAACATCTACGCGCGCCGCACCTTCTACATCGACGAAGACAGCTGGCAGATCCTCTCCGTCGATCAGTACGACTCGCGCGGCCAGCTCTGGTACGTCTCCGAGGCGCACTGCATCAATTACTACGACGTACCCACGTTTTGGAGCACGCTCGAGGTTCACATCGACCTCAACTCCGGGCGCTATCTCGCATTCGGTTTGGACAACGAAAACAAGATGTATGATTTCTCGATCAAACCCTCGCTCGCCGACTTCACCACCGGCGCGCTGAGCCGCGAGGGCGTGCGCTGAGTTTTCCACCATCATCCACACGCTCGTGAACTTGCTGCGCGCCCACGGTTCATCCGACGTCAATCATGCCGTGTGCCGGCGACGCCCGGCGATGCGCCCGCCACTTCTGGTGGCGATCGCCGCGGCTCTCTTCCTGGCGATACGGCTGCCCGCGAATCCGCCCGCCGCACGCGGCCTCTTGCTGGACGCCGCGCAAAATGGCCACGCGATCTACGCCGTCGGCGAGCACGGGGCGATCATCCGCTCCGCCGATTCCGGCGAGACCTGGGAACTCATTCCCACGCCCGTCGAGACGACCTTGACCGCGATCTGTTTTGCCTCGGCCACCGTCGGCTGGGCCGTCGGTCATGACGGCATCATCCTGCACACGCTCGACGGCGGCGAGACGTGGGCGGAACAATTTCGCGCTCCGGATCGCGAAACGGTTTTTCTCGATGTCGCCTCGGTGGACCTCGCCCGCGCGCTCGCAATCGGAGCCTTCGGCACCAGCTACATCACTCACGATGGCGGGCGCCACTGGGTTGAGCACCGGCTGATCGACGAGGACAGCCATCTGAACCGCGTGGAAGCCAATCCGCACGAACGCGGCTCGCTGCTCATCGCCGGTGAGCGCGGCGTGTTGCTCCGCCAGCCTTCGTTCTCCAAACCCGTCGAGGCGCTCGCTTCGCCACACGAAGTTTCGTTCTACGGCATTCTGCCCGTGGAGAAAGACGTGCTCCTCGCGTATGGACTTCGTGGATACATCTTCCGTTCGGAGGACAACGGCGAGACCTGGCAGCCCGTCGAAAGTCCGCTGCCGGCGTTGTGGATGACCGCGGTTCGCCTTCGCCTCGGCACGATCGTTCTCGCGGGCCAGGCCCGTTCGTTCGCGATCAGTCGCGATGGCGGTAAAACCTTCCAAGCGTGGGAACCGCCGTTGAGCAGTGCCGTCGCCGAGCTCATCGAGGCGCCAAACGGTCAGTTGCTCGCGTTCGGCGAAGCGGGCGTCCATCGCCTCGAATCCCCGGAAAAACCTCCGGCCGAACAGGAACCTTCAGCAGACGTCCCGTGAAACGCGCTCCCCTCACCGTTTTCGCCGAGAATTTTGTTTTCACGCATCGCGCGTGGTTTCTGGCGGGGTTTGCGGCGCTGACCGTGTGGCTCGCGTTGTCCGCGTTCCAGACGCGCATCGACGCCAGCTTCTCCAAGCAACTGCCGCGGCATCATCCGTACATCCAGATTTTCGAGAAACATCAGGATCAATTCGGCGGCGCCAACCGCGTGCTCATCGGCCTCCTCGCGAAGGACGGCAACATGTTCACGCCGGAGTTCTTCAACACGTTCAAGGCCGCGACCGATGCGGTCTTTTTCATTCCCGGCGTGGATCGCAGCCAGGTGCAATCGCTCTTCACGCCCAACGTACGCTACCTCGAAGTGGTCGAGGATGGTTTCGCGGGCGGACCGGTCGTGCCGTCGAACTTCCAGCCCACGCCAGAAAACTTCGCCCGGGTGCGCGAGAACATCGTGAAGTCCGGCAAGGTCGGCCAGCTCGTCGCCAACGACTTTTCCGGCGCGTTGATCAGCGCGCGCCTGCTCGAGATCGATCCTTCGACCGGCGAAAAAGTCGATCTGCTCAAGACCGCCGATCTGCTCGAATCGGAGGTCCGGGAAAAATTCGCGACCGACGACATCAGTGTTCACATCCTCGGCTTTGCGCGGGTCGCGGGCGATATCCGCGACGGCGCTCATGGAGTGCTCCTGTTCTTTGGCGTGTCGCTTCTCATCACCGCGGTACTCGTCTGGCTTTTCTCCCAATCGATCGGCCTCACCACCATCGCACTGGTCACCTCGCTGGTGGCTGTCGTGTGGCAGCTCGGCTTGCTTGCGTTGCTCGGTTTCGGCCTCGACCCGATGTCGATTCTCGTGCCGTTCCTGATCTTCGCGATCGCGATGAGCCACGGCTTGCAGATGATCCGCGCGTTTCGCGGCGAAGTGTTTGCGGGACGCGACAACGTCACGGCCGCGCGCCTGGCTTTCCGGCAATTGCTGATTCCTGGAACCGTCGCGCTGGTGACCGATACGATCGGGTTTCTCACGATGCTGGTGATCCGGATCCAGACGATCCAGGAACTCGCCATGGCCGCATCGATCGGTGTCGCGGCAATCATCGTCACCAATCTCCTTCTCCTGCCACTGCTGCTGTCGTTTCAAAAATTTCCCGAGGGCTATCGCGAACGCATCGCCCGTCGCCGGCGCATCACCGACCGGTTCTGGAAACGTTTCTGCGTCATCATGGAGCCGGGCCCGTCCATCGCCATCATCTGCATCGCCGCGGTGCTCGCCTACTTCGCGCTTCATCAATCGAAACAGGTGCGCATCGGCGACCTGCACGCCGGCGTGCCCGAGCTGCATCAGGATTCCCGATACAATCACGACAGCCGGATCATCACCGAAAAATTCAGCGTCGGCATCGATGTGCTCACGGTGATCGTCGAAACGATTCCCAACGGCTGCGTGGACGAAGAGGTGATGACGCTTATCCATCAATTCGAAGGACGCATCCGTGGTGTGCCCGGCGTTCAATCCGTGCTCAGCATCGCTTCCGTCGCACGCCAGCTCAACGCCGGTTGGAACGAAGGTTCGCTCAAGTGGCGCGTGCTGCCGCGCAATCCGCAGGCACTCGCACAGGCGGTCGCTCCGGTGGAAACATCGACCGGCTTGCTCAACGCCGACGGCAGCGTGCTGCCCGTGTATATTTTCCTCACCGATCACAAGGCCGAGACGCTCAACGCCGTCACGCGCGAGGTGAAACGTTTCCGCGACGCACATCCGTCATCCAAGGCGCGCTTCGAACTCGCGAGCGGGAATGCCGGCGTCATGGCCGCAACCAACGAGGTCATCGCCGACGCGCAGTTTCCGATTTTGTTGTGGGTCTTCGGCGCGGTGATCGTGCTTTGCCTGCTCACTTTCCGCTCGATCCCGGCTACCGTGTGCATCGTCGCCCCGCTGGCCCTCGTTTCATGGCTGGGTTATGTGGTGATGGTCTGGCTCGAGATCGGTCTGAAGACATCGACCCTTCCCGTCGTCGCGCTCGGCGCCGGCATCGGCGTGGACTATGGCATCTATCTGTTCGCGAAAATGCAGGACATGCTCAAACGCGGCGAATACTTCGAGGACGCCATGCTCGCGGCCTTCATCCAGACGGGCAGCTCGATCGCTTTCACCGGTCTGTGCCTCGCCATCGGCGTCGGCCTCTGGGCCTTCTCGGCGCTGAAGTTTCAAGCGGACATGGGATTACTGCTGACCTTCCTCTTCCTGGTAAACATGCTTGGCGCCCTCATCCTGCTGCCGGCGCTCGCCCGCTGGTTCTTCCGCCACCACACACGATATCGGCATTCCCGCGCATAACCAGTTGCGTAAACCGGTGTCTGACCGCCCTTCGATCTTTTCTCTTCATGCCCGCTTCTGAAAACAACGGCGCAGCGCCAATCCTTTCGCCCGGCCAACGCAAGCTGCTCGGCTTCTCCGTCAGTTTTTTCTCGCTCGTGATGTCCGTGGCGCTGGTGGTCTTCATCGGCATCGTGCTCGGGCGCCTGCTCGGTTTCTTCTCCAACGTACTCTGGCCTCTCGTTGTCGCAGGCATCACCGCACTCATCCTGCGACCGGTTGTGGATCGCCTGGAATATCGCTTCCGCGGGCGGCGGCTCGCGGCGGTGATCGTGCTCTTCGGCTTATTTTTGCTCGTCCTCGCCGCACTGTGTTTTGCCGTCATCCCGCGACTGGCGCAGCAAATACTCGATTTCATCACGAACTTCCCCGCCACGTGGGACCGCATCGTCGTGTATGTACAAACCAACTACCCGTCCTGGAATGAAATGGTGGAGCGGCTGTTGAAACAACCCGTCATCGCCGGGATCGTGGAAAACCTGCGCGAGCAGGCCGGCAAAGTTCCTGCGGCGATGCTTCCCTCGCTCAAGGCGGTCGGCGGCGGTTTCTTCGCCCTCGTGAGTTTCGTCACCCACTCGATCGTGGTGCCGATCTATCTGTTTTTCTTCCTGCTCTCCAAAGGCGAGCCCACGCACAAGCTCCCGGAAAACCTGACTTTCCTTCCCGAGAACGCGCGCAACGACATCGTGTTCCTCATCCGCGAATTCATCGGGATCGTCGTCTCGTTCTTCCGCGGTCAGCTCGTCATCGGCATGATCATGGGCTGCCTGCTGGCGGTTGGATTCTCCATCGTCGGCCTTCAATACGGCCTGCTGCTCGGGCTCGTGCTCGGCCTGCTCAACATCGTTCCTTATCTCGGCACGATCATCGGCCTCGTGATCACCGTCCCGCTGGCGATGCTTCAGCCCGAAGGCGGCCTCAAACTCGTCGTCCTCGTGCTCCTGGTGTACGTCGTCGTCCAAAACATCGAAGGCTGGTTCCTCACGCCCAAAATCATGGGCGATCGCACCGGTCTCCATCCGGTGATGATCATCTTCGCGATCTTCTTCTGGGGCACCGCACTCGACGGTGTGCTCGGCATGATCCTCGCGATTCCACTCACTGCGTTTTTCGTGACGGCCTGGCTGCTGTTGAAGAAAAAATACTTCGCCGCCCCGCCGCGTCCGCCCGCCCGCCCGCTGCCGGCCAGACGGTGATCGACGCGATTCGCATCGCGCGGGCGGCGTGAAAACCCGTTCGACTTTCACGACGGTTCCTGTGTCGCTCGGCACCATGTCCGCCCATCCGCGAACTTCACTTTCCGACGCGCTCATCAAACGCCTCGCGTGGGACGACCTCGACGTCGCCTACCTGCGCCGCTTGATCGAGACTGCGCGCGACGAAGACCTCGCCGGCCTCGGCCTGCACCGTCGCCCGCGAACCACCGGGGATCGCTCGACCGGCAGCTTGAAGGCGACCACGCGACAGAGCTCCGCGGATCTCGTCGCCCGCGAATCGATTGTCGTCTGCGGCCTGCCACTGCTCCCGCTCATCATCGCTGTGTACGGCGGCGGCGCGACCGTGCAGCTGCGCGCGCGCGACGGCGCCAGTCTCGAGCGTGGTGATGTGCTGGCGACACTCACCGGCGACCCGCGCGTCCTCCTTACCGCGGAACGCGTCGCGCTCAACTTCGTGCAACGTCTCAGCGGCATCGCCACGCAGACCCGCCTCCATGTGAATGCGCTCGGTTCGTCGCGTACCCGTTTATTGGATACACGGAAAACCACGCCCGGCTGGCGCATGCTCGAAAAGTACGCCGTGGCCTGCGGCGGCGGCTGGAACCACCGCCTCGGCCTCTTCGACCGCGTGATGTTGAAGGACAATCATCTCGCGCTGCTCGGTTCGCTGGACGATCTCGCGAGCGCCGTGAGCCGCGCAAAAAAATCCGCGCCCGATCTTCCGGTCGAAGTCGAGGTGGACCGCCTCGACCAGGTGCCGCCGGTGCTGGCGGCCGGCGCGGACGTGATCCTCCTCGATAATTTCACGCCGGCACAGCTCCGCAAAGCGGTCGATCTCATCGGCGGTCGCGCGTTCACGGAAGCGAGCGGCGGCATCACCTTGAAAGCACTGCCCAAGCTCGCGGGCATTGGTCTGGATTTCGCGTCCACTGGCGCGCTTGTGCATCACAGCGTGTGGGTTGATATCGGACTCGATTGGAAAAAATAATCACGCGGCGCGCATCCATTGTGCTACTGTCGCGTCATGCGTGGGAACATTGTTAAGCCATTCCAGCCACTCTCACGATCAGCCCTCGCCAGATGCCCAGCAGCACTGAGACCACCATCCTCCGCGCCCTCATAGAGAAAGAAAACGGCTTCGTTTCCGGCAGCGTGCTTGCACGCACGCTCGGCATGAGCCGCGTCGCCGTGTGGCAGCACATGGAAAAAATGCGCGGACACGGCTTCGAATTCGAAGCGATCCGCGCGCGCGGATACCGCCTCGCGAAACGCCCCGACACGATTTATCCCGATCTCGTGCGCGCGCACCTCGCCTCGCGCAAGATCCAGTTCGGCCTCGATTATCACGAGACGACCGACAGCACCAACGATGAAGCCGCACGCCAGCTCGCCGCCGGCCGCGAAGCGCCTTTCGTGGTTGTATCCAAAAAACAAACACGCGGTCGCGGTCGCTTCGGTCGTGTCTGGCACAGCGAGGACAACGGCAACCTCTACATCAGCTTCGCGTTCCGTCCCCAGCTCGAGCCCGCCCGCATGCAGACGTTCACACTCTGGATGGGCATCAACCTCTGCGAGCTCATCGCCAATTTCACCCGCACCACTCCACGCCTGAAATGGCCAAACGACATCCTCTTCGATGGGCGCAAGGCCGGCGGCATCCTCACCGAGGCCCGCATGGACTCCGACCAGATCCGCGATCTCGTTTTCGGACTCGGCCTGAATCTCAACAGTCCCGCCGAGAGCTGGCCCGCCGCGTTGCAAAACCGCGCGACCTCCCTCAGCGAGCAGACCCGCGCCCCGCTGGACATCAATAAATTCACCGCCGCGCTGATCGGTCGCGTGCTCGATGCCTACGATCAATTCGTCTCGGGCGATTACCTCAAAAATTTCGCCGAGCGCTGGCACCAATTCGATGTGCTGAAAGGCCAGGCAATCCAGCTTCAGCACGGCAGCGAAACCATCAGCGGCACCGCTTCCGGCATCGATGACGAAGGTTCGCTCATCGTGCGCACCAACCAAGGTCGCACCGAACGTTTCCGCGCCGGTGAAGTGACGATCGCGAAGAACGACCGCTGATTTCCGCCGCTTGTGCGGACGACGCGTCCGCCAGCGTTTCGAGTCGCCGCCGTATTAGGTCATTGCCTCGGCGCACCGCCGATAGTCGGATGCGCGCGCACTTCCATGCTGCTCTGCATCGATATCGGCAACACGCACACTCACTACGGCATCGTCGATCACACCGGCGCGCGCTTCCAACGTCAGACGCCCACCCGTCAGCTCGATCACGCCGAACACGGCTTCGGCCCGATCCTCGCGTCGTTGCAACGTGAATACACGGCCTTGCGCGGCATCGCCTTCTGCTCGGTCGTCCCGGAAGCATCCGAAAAACTCCGGCGCGTGCTCGAGCGCGCCCAGCCTGCGCATCGCGTTTTCCAGCTCACGTACGAACAAAAACTCGGCGTGCCCATCGCGTATCCATGTCCGTTCGAGATCGGGCAGGACCGGCTCGCCAACGCCGCCGGTGCGCACGCGCACTACGGCACGCCCGCCATCGTCATCGACATGGGCACCGCCGTCACCTTCGACATTGTCACGCAGACCCGCGGCTACGAAGGCGGCATCATCGCGCCCGGCGTGGAGATCATGCGCCGCTATTTGCACGAACAGACCGCCTTGCTGCCGCGACTCGACGAATCGATCCAGATCGATCGCGCCATCGGCCACTCCACCGTCGAGGCCATGCGCATCGGCACCGTGATCGGTTTCGGCGGCATGATCCAGGCACTGCTCGATCGCGTGATGACCGAACTCGCCGCGCGCGGAGAACCCGCGCCACGCATCCTCGCGACCGGCGGCACGGCCGAACTGCTCCGCCAGACCTTGCGCACGCCGTTCGAGGTCGTGCCCGACATCACCTTGCGAGGACTCGCGGCGGCGTGGGATCTCAATCTCTGAGGCACCCGGGGATTGCTCACGAGGCCCGGGCCGTCGTCCTGATCGATTTCAGAGCTTTCCATTCCGCAAAATTCACATGGATTAGTCGTCCACGCTTTCCATGTCCGAAGCCCTCCCGCCCGCCATCGAAGTTCGCAACCTCGTCAAATCCTACGCCGGGGTCGTCGCGGTACATAATATCAACTTCACCCTGAATCGCGGGGAAATCCTCGGCTTCCTCGGGCCCAACGGCGCCGGCAAGAGCACGACCATGCGCATCCTCACCGGTTACCTGCCCGCCACTTCGGGCGAGGTGAGCATCTGCGGCGTATCCGTCGCCGGCCAGCCCGATGCCGTCAAACGTCACATCGGGTATATGCCGGAAAATAATCCGCTGCCCGAAGACATGCGCGTCTCGGAGTACCTCTACTATCGTGGACGCCTGAAAGAAATCCCGCGCAAAAAACTCTCCGATCGCATCGATGATGTGCTCGACTTGTGCGATCTGACCCGCGTCCGCACGCGCATCATCGGCAAGCTTTCCAAAGGTTTTCGCCAGCGCGTCGGCATCGCCGAGGCCATCCTCGCCGAGCCGCCGGTCATCATCATGGACGAGCCCACCATCGGTCTCGATCCGCATCAGATCCTGATCGTGCGCGATCTCATCGCGAGCCTCCGCGGACGCATGGCGGTCATCATTTCCTCGCACATTCTTCCCGAGATCGAAGTCACCTGCGATCGCGTACTCATCATCAACCAAGGCCGCGTCGTCGCCACCGGCACTCCCGGCGAACTGCGCCGCGATATTCTTGGACACTCCCTCTACAAACTCGAGATCGCCGGTGACCTCGATGCGCTGCCCGCGGTGCTATCCGCGGTCGAGCCCACGCTCAAGATCACCGAGCAAAGCAGCCCCGATCCCGTCGGTTTCTCCGTGCTCCGACTGGTCACCGATCGCGATGACTCGATCGGCGAACCCTTGATGCGCGCGCTCGTCAGCGACTCGCGTTTCCGTCTCCGCGGCCTGACCCGCGAACACCCGACCTTGGAGGATGTCTTCCTCGCCGCCACGCGTCGCACCTGGGATATCGTCGGCGCGCCCAAAGGCGCGGCGAAATGACCCGTGACCAAGACGCCATGACCACTGGAAAAAACTCTCTCCGCATGCGCTCCCTCTCCGCCCCCAGGCGCCTCCCGCTCTCCGCCAGTGGCCATTGGCCACTGGCCATGGGTCATTCGTCACGGGTTGTTTCCCATTTCCTCCGCGTCCCGCCCTTCTTCGGATTCGCGCCTTCGTCATTCGGCCTTCGTCATTCGGATTTCTCCTGATTTCCCATGCGCCATTTCTTCACCATCCTCAGTCACGAGATCCGGATGCTGCTGGTCAGTCCGAGCACCTACATCGCCGGCGTGCTTTTCCTCATCGTGATGGGACTGATGTTCACCAGCATGCTCGAGGAATACAGTCGCGGACCCGTCGAGATATCGCCGGCCGCTGCGTTCTTCGCGATCTTCCCTGTGCCGGTGTTGTTCATGGTTCCGCTGCTCACCATGAAGAGCATTTCGGAAGAACGCCGCAACGGCACTATGGAGACACTCCTCACCACACCCGTGACGACGTTCGAGGTCGTGATCGGTAAATTCGGCGCGGCCTATTTTCTCTACAGCCTGCTCTGGGCATCGACCGGGGGCTTCTTTTATTTGCTGCGCCGGTTCGCCGGCGATTTCGACACCGGGCCGTTGATCGGCGGTTATCTTTTCATCGCGGTCTCGGGGTTGTTCTTCATCGCGATCGGCATCTTCGCGAGCTCCCTCTCCCGCAATCAGGCGGTGGCCGGCATCCTCTGTTTCACGATGCTCTTCGCGCTGCTGCTCGGCACACACTTCGTCCGCGATCTTAATTTCCTCAACGAACCGAGCCTCGCTCCGCTGAAACTCGGTATCGAAAACGCCCAAGTGCTCCAGCATGTCAGCGATTTCAGCCGCGGCATCGTCGATGCCCGCCAGCTGCTCTTTTATCTCAGCGGCTCCGTCCTCTGCCTCATCTTCAGCATCTTCGGTGTCGAGGCCAAGCTCCTCCATAGCTAAGCCCCCCGCGCACGCCATGTCGTCCCCCACCAGCTTCCGCGCCGCCCGCTGGGTCCGCACCACCAACCTCGTCCTCCAAGCCGTTCTTTTTCTCTCGCTCTTCGGCGGACTCAACTACCTCGCGCATCAATTCAACTGGGGCCGCATCGACCTCACACGCCTGCGCAAATATTCCCTCTCTTCCGAGACGGTCGCCTACCTCAAGCGCCTCACCCAGCCCGTCCGCGTCATCGTCACGATTCCGAAACGCTCCGCCGACAAACCCGAGCTCGAGCAGATCTTCACCGACGTCAGCGACCTGCTCCGCGAATACGTTTACGCCACGGAAAAACTGCCCCACGCACGCGTCACCGTCGACTATATCGACCCTCTGCTCAACCCCGCCGAGGCGCGCGAATACAATCTCCACGAAGAGTCGGTGATGTTCCTCAGCGGCGACCGCTCGCGCACGGTCACACTCGGCGAACTCTACAGCGTCAAGAACGGCCAGCACGACGCCTTCCTCGGCGAGGAGGCGTTCACCGCCGCCATCCTCGATGTCACCAACACCGAGCAGAAAAAAATCTATTTCCTCGTCGGCCACGGCGAGGCCGAGCTCACCAACGAATCCAAGCGACTCGGTCTCTCCGAACTGCGCGACAATCTCCACGCGCGCAACTTCGCCCTCGGCACGCTCGATCTCGCGCGAGAGAACCAGATCCCCAAGGACGCCGCCTTGATCGTCTCGGTCGGCGCGACCAGCCGCTACGATTCCGTCGAACAGGGATTGCTCCGCCAATACCTCAGCGACAACGCCGGCCGCCTCATGCTGCTCATCGCGCCCGGCCTTCCCGAAACCGGCCTCGAGGACCTGCTCTACGATTGGGGCCTCGTCGCCGACAACGTCTGGGTTTTCGACAACGCCACCACCTCGCTCAGCAACACCGGCGGCCTCATCCTCGGCAACTATTGGCCGCATCCCGTCACGCAGCTCCTCATCGACGCCAACCAGCCCGTGCGTTTCGATGCCGCGCGCACCGTCCGCCCCAA
Organism: uncultured Opitutaceae bacterium; assembly: GCA_964573305.1. GTDB lineage: Bacteria > Verrucomicrobiota > Verrucomicrobiia > Opitutales > Opitutaceae > Nibricoccus. The sequence continues at coordinate 61,491 of CAZNJG010000018.1, read as the reverse complement.
CCCCAGCTCCCTCCCCGATCCCGGCCGCACCGTCCACCGCCTCATCGGCGCCTCCCCCACCGCGTGGGGCGAGCGCGACTACGCCCGCAGCGATCGCACCTACACGCCCGGCGCCGACCTCTACGGCACACGCGAACCGCTTCCCCTCGCCTCCGCCGCGGAGCGCCTCGCGGCCAAGGACGACCTGCCGTTCTCCATTCCCGTCGGGCGCGTGGTGGTTTTCGGCTCGGCCGATTTTGTTCGCAACGAACGCTTCTCCGATCGCGGCAACGCCATCCTCTTTTTCTCCGCCCTCCGCTGGCTCGTTGATCGCGACACCGAACTCAACATCCGCCCGCGCAAAATCGACAAATTCCAGCTCTCCCTCACCCGCCAGGAGCTCCAGCGTCTTCGTTACAGCCTGCTCTTCGGCCTGCCCGCCGCGGTCGCCATCCTCGGGCTTCTCGTTTACTGGACACGTCGTCGCTGATCCTCCGTCCGGCCCCACGATCCTTTTTCGCAACTCCCAACATTTGCTTCCGCCGTGCGCACCAAAGTCACGCTCGTCCTCATTTTCCTGAACGTCGCACTGTTCTACTTCATCTTTTTCGTGCGCGAAAATCACACGCTCGTCCCCGACCAGACGCGCGTGCTCGGCCCCGAGGCGGCCAACATCCAGACGCTCACCATCGTCAATCGCAACGCGCCCACGATCCAGCTCGAGCGTCGCGGCTCCAAATGGTTCCTCACCCGCCCCGTGGCCTGGCCCGCGCAGGAATTCGCCGTCCGCAGCATCCTCAATGAACTGCTGCTGCTCCGCGCCCTCGGCTCTTTCACGGTCGAAGAAATCCTCGCCACCGGTCGCACGCTGGCCGAGTACGGGCTCGACGAGCCGCCGCTCACGCTCACCTTCACCGGCGTCACCACCCCCGGCGCTCCTGCGCCCGAGCCGGTCACGCTGCGCATCGGCTCCGCCACGCAGGTAAACAACCGGCTCTACGTCCTCTCGCCCGACGGCAAATACATCCACGTCGTGCCGCGCAGCCTGGCCGAAAACCTCGCGCGTCCGCTCCAAGCCCTGCGCTCCGACGAGTTGTTCACCATCCCGGCCCATGACGCGCGCTCGTTGAATCTCGAAACATCCAGCGGCAGCCGCCTCCGCATCAGCAGCGAGAGCAATCGCTGGTACATCGAGGGCCTGAGGGTTCGCGCAAACAAACTCCACACCGAGCTCGCTCTCAGCCGCCTCCGCGCGCTTCACGTGCACAGTTTCGTGCCCGACAGCGAAGGCGCCGCCGCACGTGCAGCCCTCGTCAACCCGCCCCTCCAGATCACCATCGAGGGCACCAACCGCCGCGAGACGCTTCTTCTCGGCCCGCCGGTTCCTCTCGCGAGCGAAACCGATGCCCCCGCCCCGGCGTCCGCGACCGACGAACCCGCCGAACCTTCGACGCTTTATTATGCGTTGATGGAAACCGACGGGATGGATCCCGCCGTCCAGCCCACGTTGTTCACCGTCTCCGTTCCCGACGCGTTCCTCAAAGACACGCTCCTCAACGCACAGATCTCTCTTCGCGAAAAACAGATCCTCGATCTCGATCCTTCGACGTTGTCGTCGCTCTCGATTTCCGCCGCGCAGTCGCGCGACGAAACCATTCTCCAGCGCCTCGAATCGTCCGCGAGCAACGACTGGCAGGTCGTCCGCCGCAGCCCCGATCAACCGCCCGTTTCCGAACCCGCCGAGCGCGCGCTCGTCGAGCGCCTCGTGACCACGCTCCTGCGTCTTTCCGCCGAGGAGTTCATCGATGTCGCTTCCGAGGCGGACAAAGAGAGCTTCGGCTTCAACGTACCCGCACGCACGATCACGTTCACCACCGTCGGCTCCCCCGCGCCCGTCCGCTTGTTGATCGGCACCAGCCAGAACCGCCACAACTACGCCAAGTTCGCGCATCAGGAATACATCTACCGCGTGTCCGACGATGTGTTGAACGACATCCCGGTTTCCCCACTCCACTATCGCCAGCGACTCGTCCGCGAAATCCCTGAGTCCACGCCGATCACCCGCATCAGCCTCACCGATCTCGCCACCGGCGCGGTGGCGTTCGAAACCGTCCTGCCCGCCCCCGCCGATTCCCCGTACGATCCCGACGCGGTCGCCGCACTCGTCGCGCATTTCCGGACCTTACGCGCCAAAGCCTTCACCGCAGGCGAGGTCCAGTCCACCGTCAGCATCTCGGGCGAGGAACGTCCGTGGAAATACCGGCTTGAGGCCGCGCTTGCGCCCGCCGGCGGCGGCCCCGCCACCAGCACCTTGCTGCTGAGCGACCGCCTCGGCGGCGATCTGCAACTCGCCGGTTTCGGCAACGTCGTCTTCGAGATCGAACAACCGCTGCTCGACGCGCTCTTTGCCCTCACCTACGGGCCCCGCGATCCCGGGCCTCCCGAAGCTCCCGCGCCCGCGGCTGCGGCGACCGACACGCCCTGACCGGCCGCGCCGCATGAGCCGCGTATCCGGAAACTCCTTACATGCATTCGCCGCCGGTCCGGCCGCGCACCCGGCGCGTTCGCCGCGCTTCTCCGCATGAAGCTGCTTCCGTCCACCTGGTTTCTCTGCCGCAAGGGCTGCCGCTGCGTCCTTGATTTTGCGGTCTGGACGCTCTGGCTGCTGCTCGCCGTCGTATTGACTTTTCAACTACGCATCGTGTTTTCCCGACAGGTCGCGGCGCCCGCGTGGTTGCTCCACCGACTGGAAAACCGCCACATCGTCCATGGCATTTCCTCGCGCATCGGCACGGCCGCCATCGATCCGGCCGGGCGCCTCCTGCTGGGCGATGTGCATGTTTCGAGCGCGAGGTATGGAAAATCCCTCCTGATCGTCCGCCGGCTCGAGGCCACCCTCAATCCCTGGGCTGCGATCGCCGGGGATTTTGCCGCCGCCCGCATCGACATCCTCGACGCGGAGTTTCACCTGCCCCCGATGCTTTCGCCGTCCGGTGAGGAACAGGCCGTGATCACCGACGTCGAGCTCGGGCTGTCGTTCAACGACCGGGAGATCACCATCGACCGGCTGACCGGGCGTTGTGGTCCGCTCGTATTTTCCGCCAGCGGCACTTTCGTGATTCCGCGAACATCGGGCGACGCCGATCTCACGCCGCAACAAATCATCGACTCGATCCTGTCGGGCTACGTGACGATCGCCCGGCGGATCGCCGAACGCGCGCCCACGATCGCTGCGCTGCAGTCCCCCTACCTGACGGTCGAGTTTTCGCCGCACCCCACCCACGCGGCCCTGATTCGCGCCCGGCTCATCGCGGAGGGCGCAAATATCCCGCGCGACCTCCTGCCCGCTTCGCCGCACCTGCCTGAGAAAATCAGCGTCGGCCCCTTCTCCGCCTCCGCCACGCTGCCGGTGCTGACCCCGCAGGCCTGGGCTTCGCGTATCCGTTTCTCCGCTACATCGCTCCAGGCCGGCGAAAAGATCTCCGTGCGCGGCGTCGACGCATCGCTGCTCAACCAACTGCTCCCCGGCTGGAAATGGAACCCGCGCGCACTCGATCTTTCGCTCGGCGCCGTCGCCGCGCACGACGTGCACGCGTCGGCGGCCGTTGTTCGCGCCGTTCGTCAGGACGATCGCGCGATCGCCACCATCGCCGCCCGTCTTTTCTCCGACGACTGGACCGCCCACATCGACGCCAGCCTCGCCGATCGCAGCGGGTCCATCGCGATCGACAGCCATCTCTCGACCGGTCTGCTCGCTTACGCCAGTTCACGCGCCGGTCGCGATTTCACGCGGCTCCTGCGTCCCGCGGCTCCGCCCCTGCTATCCCTTTCCGCCACGTTCGATCCCGGCTGGAAACTCACCTCCGCCGCCGGCCGGATTTCGTCTGGCCCCGTCGGCGTGGAAGAGGTCGAGCTCAAGGGTGCCGCCGGTGAGTTTTCGCTCAAGGGCACCCGGCTGGTCGCGGATAACATCCTGCTGCTCGCCGGCGACGACAGCGAGGCACGCGGTAGTTATTCCATGGATACGAAGACCCTGGATTTCCGGTTCTTGCTTCACGGGCGCCTGCGTCCGCCGGATATCGCCGGCTGGTTCGGTCCTTGGTGGCGGTCATTCTGGGACCACTTCGATTTTTCAGCAGGCGCGCCTCCCCGCGCCAATGTCGAGGTCGCCGGCCGCTGGGACCGGCCTTACGACACGCGTGTCTTCGTGTACGCCTCCGGCAGTAACGCCGCCATCAACTCCGTGCCGCTCGATTACGTGCGGACACTCCTCTTCATCCGCCCGGGGTTTTTCGACGGACTCGAAGTCGCCGCGCGCAAGGGCGCCGGCACCGCGCTCGGCACATTCACCCGGAGCCAGGATGTGGCTCGGCACGCGTTGAACTATCAGACTTTCGACGTCACCGGTGACATCGATCCCCGCGAGGCGGCGCGCATTTTCGACCCCATCGGCAGCACCATCGTCGCGCCTTTTGTTTTCGAACGTCCTCCGAAGCTCGCCATTCAGGGCCGCATCACGGGCGAAGCGTCGCCCGAGGGCGCAGGACATCAGGCGAGCGTGAAAATCGATTCCGCCGCCCCCCTGCTCTTCTTCGATTTCCCTCTCGCGCACCTCACCGCGAGCGCTCGCGTGGACAACGACGACATCCGCGTGGATTCGGCGCGGGTTGGTTTCGCCGGCGGTCTCGCCCAAGGCCACGCGCATCTCAACGGCGAAGGCGACAAACGTCGCCTCGGCTTCGATGCCACGCTCGAAAACGCTTCTCTCGGCGATACGATTCATCTCTTCGAGGAGTTCAACGCGCGCCGTCGTCAGCAGCCGCTGCCCGCGCGCACCCCGCTGCAGGAGAAACTCGCGAGCGGCCGCCTCGGCGTGCGGCTCTCCGCCGATGGCAACGCGAACGATCCGCTCAGTTTTGTTGGCAGTGGCAGCGGCGAGGTGACCAACGCCGAATTGGCGGAGGTCAAACTCCTCGGCGGTCTCTCCGACATCCTTCGCGCCGTCCGCCTCAATTTCACATCGCTCCGCCTCACCTCCGCCCAGGGCAATTTCAAGCTCCAGCAAAACCAGCTCGATTTTCCCGAACTCAGGATTGCGGGCCCCACCGCGGTCCTCGATCTCACCGGCCGCTACCGGCTCGACCTGCATATGATGGACTTCAACGCAAAGCTTTCCCCGTACGAACTCAGCCGCAACCCGCTCGCCTCCGCGGTGGATTTTGTGCTCACGCCGTTCAGCAACATCCTCGAACTGAAACTCACCGGCAGCTTCGAGCAGTCCAACTGGCGCTTCGCGTATGGCCCCAGCAGCCTGCTGCGCAGCCTCTCCGGCAAACACGACGAGTTCGCACCTCCACAATCACCCGCGTCGCCGTCGGACCAGCCCGCGCGTCCGCAACCGCCCCTGCTGCTGCGCCGCCGTTGAGAAAAATGCCTGTTACCCCAACCCCCGACTGTGTCGTTTCACAGTTATTCGTCTGACGATGGTCCCCCCCTCCTCCGCCACTGTCTTTTGGGTAACCAAAATTTCCCGCACATTCTCACTCACGTTGAGTGTTCTCAGCGCGATTGCGTTGATCGGTTGGGTCTCCGGGCTCGATCCCCTCACCCGCTGGTTCCCGCGCACACCGCCGATCGGTCCGGGCGCCGCGCTTGGCTTTTTAATCCTCGGTCTCGCCTTGCTCGCACGGGAATTTGGACCGCGCGCCTTCGGTTACGCGGCGCTCGCGGCGCTGATTCCCACCCTCCTGCCCGCGCTGGGAAACTTCATCCTCGTCCAGCCTTTCTTGAATGACTGGCTCGGTGACAGCCTGCTCGACTCCGACCACACCCTCGAACGCATCACGATCGGCCCGGCCGTCGGCTTCGGTTTCCTGATCGCCTCGCTTTCCGTCGCGGTGATCTCCCGCCCGCGCCCCACCCGCTGGCATACGTTTCAAGTCGGCCTCACCGGATCGTTGCTGTCCTCCGGAGGATTCGCCGCCGTCACCGGATATCTGCTGGGACTTCCCTCCGTTTATCGTCTCGGAGGAGACGCAGCCGTGCCTCCCGCAACCGGCATCCTGCTCATGCTGCTCGGATGCGCGCTCGTGCTGCTCGCGTGGCGCGAACATCAGCAACACCGGCCAGGCGCGCCGTCATGGATCGCGGTCCCGATCCTCGTCGCCTCGGCGTCTTGCACCCTCATTTTCTGGGCGGGACTTCGGGAACGCGAACGCCTCTTCCTCCACGCGTCCACGCAAACCGCGATCAACAGTTTCGCCGGCGCCCTGCGCAATGAATTTTCCCGCATCGGCCACGCCACCGAACGCCTCGCCCGCCGGTGGTCGCCGGATGCGCCGCCCGATGAAGCCGCGCGCCAGCGGGATATTCGCGCGCTGATCGACGAGGTGCCGGCCGCCCACGCGGTCTTCCTCGCCGACGGCGACGCTCGTCCGCTTTGGCGCGAATCACTCCGCCCACGCGATCCGTTCGCCCTCGGTTCCGTTTTCGACGCGGCGCGCCAGACCGCCATCGATCACGCGCGACCGGCCAACGCCCCCGCCGCCTTCGCTTTCTCGCCGGAGTCCGAGGGAGGATTTTCTGTTTTCGCATCGCGCCACGACCGCGAGCGCAACGTCGGATTTGTCGTGGTCGAGCTCACGTTTCGCCGCGTCTTCGAGGCACTCGAAAACCAGCTCCAGCTCACGCCCCACTGGCACCTCGATGTCTCGCTCGACGGCCAGTCCGTCTATCAGCAAGGCCGCCTCGATGGAGTGGACGATTTCCGCCGGCAGGAGGCTGTATTCACTTTGTCAGGACAACGGTTTCGCGTCGCCATGCAGCCCACGGCGACCGGCTTCGAACACGGCCGCCTCCATCTTCCGGAGTTCGTCCTCGCCGCCGGCCTCGGCATCACCCTCCTGCTCGCTTCTAGCGTTCATTTCGCGCGTTCCGCCCGCTCCAGCCTGAACAACGCCCGCCAGGCCAATCGCCGCCTCGTCGCCGAAAACGAGCAGCGCCGCCTGATCGAGGAAAGACTGCGCCTCGCCGACGAACGCCTCAACCTCGCCATCGAAGCCGCTCACACCGGCATCGGCGAATGGAGCCCCGTCACCGACGAGCTCTATCTCAGCCCGGGTTTCTGGCAGATCCTCGGCTATTCGGCAGACACCGTCCCGCCGTCCGCCGCCGCCTGGATCAATCTTCTTCATCCCCGCCATCTCCCCGCCTACCACGCAACGGTCGCGCAGCTCCGCTCCCGCGACACGACCGAGATCGATCATGAGTTCCGCGTCGCCGCCGCCGACGGCTCCTGGCGCTGGCTTCATCTGCGCGCCAAGGTCGTCGCCCGCCTGCCCAACGGCGACCCGTCGCGCATCGTCGGCACCTTTCAGGACGTCTCCGCGCGCAAGACCGCCGAGGAGGCCCTGCGTATCAGCCAGGCGGATACGCGCAAACTCTCGCTCGTCGCCGCGCACACCGACAACCTTATCGTCATCGCCCGGCCGGACGGCACGATCGACTGGGTCAACCAAAGCTTCGAGCGCACCCTCGAATACCGGCTCGCCGACGTCGCCGGCCGCGCCCCGGCTGAGTTCCTTTCCGGTCCCGAAACCAATCCCCGGACGCTCCGCCGCATCGACGCCGCCCGCCTCCGCGGCGAACCGCTCAGCACCGATGTCACGTGTTACTCCAAGTCCGGGCGCAAGTTTCACCTTCACCTCGAAATCCAGCCCGTGCGCAATGACGCGGGCGAACTCGAGAACATCATCGCCGTTCTCGCCAACATCACGTCCCGCGTCGAAACCGAGCACAACCTCCGCCGCGCAAAACTCGAGGCCGACGCCGCCTCGCGCGCCAAGAGCGAATTCCTCGCCTCCATGTCCCACGAGATCCGCACGCCCATGAACGGCGTGATCGGCATGACCAATCTCCTGCTCGACACCAAGCTCGACTCCGAGCAGCGCGACTTCGTGAACATCATCCGTGGCAGCGGCGAGGCCCTGCTCTCCATCATCAACGACATCCTCGATTTCTCCAAAATCGAATCGGGCAAAATGGAGATCGAACGCCTCCCGTTCGAACTCTCCGCCTGCCTGGAAGACGTCCTCGATCTGCTCTCCACGTCCGCCGCCGCCAAAAAACTCGAGCTCGCCTACCACATCGAGGACGACGTGCCCGCATGGATCCTCGGCGATGTCACCCGTCTCCGTCAGGTGCTCGTCAACCTCGTCAACAATGCCGTGAAGTTCACGCCTTCCGGCGGCGTATCCATCATCGTGCGACGCCTGCCCCTCACGAACGGCAGCGGTCCTCTCGCACGGCTCACGATCGAGTTCTCCGTAATCGACACCGGCATCGGCATTCCCGCGGACCGGCTGCACCGCCTGTTTCGTCCGTTCAGCCAGGTCGATTCCTCCACCACCCGCAAATTCGGCGGCACCGGCCTCGGCCTCGCGATCAGCCACCGCCTGTGCACGCTCATGGGCGGCTCGATTCATGTCTCCAGCACGCCGGGCGAAGGGTCCACCTTCACGTTTACGATCCAGACAGGGAACGCCGACGTACCTCCCGACTGGGCCATCCCCGAGATGCCCGCCTCCCTTCATTACGGTCCGCTTCTTTGTCTGGGAAAAAACCAGGTCGCGCTCCGCCGCCTCGGAAGTTTTCTGCAATCATGGGGCGCCCATCCCATCTGCACCGAGGATCCGCGCGAGGCCGACGAGGTGCTCAACGCTTCCGTGGCTCCGGTCGCCGCTGTCATCGATCACGCCCTCGTCTCCACACCCGCGTTCCACGCGTTTCGCACGCGTCTGGTCGCAACGGAAATCCCCGTGGTCCTCCTTGTGCCGCCCGGCCTCGATCCGCGGGAACTCGCGCCCTTCACCAGCCGGATAGGCACCACCACCGCATCGCTCCCCCTGCGCACCCAATCGCTCATCCGCGCGCTGCAATCCCTCTTCGGTTCTTCGCCCGAGAGCATCTCGCCCTTCGTCTCAGCCTCGACCGAGCGGCTGCTCGCACACGATCTCCCGCTCGACATCCTTCTCGCCGAGGACAATCCCGTGAACCAGAAGGTGGCGCTGCGCTACCTCGAACGCCTCGGCTATCGCGCCGACGTCGCCGGCAATGGTATCGAAGTCTTGAATACACTCGAAAGCCGCCCCTACGACCTCGTCCTGATGGACATGCAGATGCCGGAGATGGATGGCCTCGAAGCCGCGCGACAGATCCGCAGGCGCCTGCCGTCGTCGCGACAGCCCCGCATCATCGCACTCACCGCGAACGCCCTTCACGGTGACCGGGACCTCTGTTTCTCCGCGGGCATGGACGACTACATCACCAAGCCCGTGAAACTCCACGAGATCGCCGAAGCGATCCGCCGGCAGTTCACGCCTCCACCGCCCGCCTCCTGAGCGCCGCATTCAGCGCGCGTGCAGCGCCGACTCGGCCGCGGCGACGAATGCGGCGTCCCCCGCGAGATTGTTTATTTCACCGGGATCGGTCTCGAGATCGAAGGCCAGCCACGGTTTTCCGCTCTCATCCCAGATCAACTTCCGGTGCGCCGTCCGCAAACCCCGCCAGACCCGGTCGCATTGGTGAGGCAGGTTCACCACGCTCGGCATCGAGATCCGCGCCACCGCCGGCGGCTCCGGCCAATCGTCGGTATCCAAATAGTGGATAACCGCGCCAGGCAGGTCCGCGAGCGACGCCGCGCGATCGTTGCGCCCGCACAGGTGTTTCCCGGGGAAACGCACCAGCAGCGGCACACGCACCGATTCCTCGTAGGGCCAGCCTTTGCGGAAAAGCCCGTGCGCCCCCTGCATGTCACCGTGCACCGAGGTGAACACGAGCAGCGTGTTCTCCGCATTACCCGCGTCTTTGATTCGCTGCCACAGGCGGCCGATCGCCCGGTCTGTCGCCTCGATATGCGCATAATAACCCGCGAGCTCGCGTCGCGCCTTCGCCTCCGTCTCGCCCCCGCGCGGCACATTGCGCGGCAACAAAATCGTCCTCGTATCCACAGGATCAATACCGGCTGCGGGCGCATCGTACGGCGGATGCGGCGCTTCCAGGCTCACCACGCCAAATCGTGGCCGGCCGTCCCGCCCCGCCAGCAGCCAGTCGCCCGCCAGTCCCGCGATCACATCGCTTTGATATCCGCGCAACTGCACCGGCTCGTCACGCCCTGTGCCGTGCACCCAGGGATCGTTCAGCAAAAATCCGCTTTCGAAACCTTCCCAATGAGCGAACCCGCCCCGCGCTTCGGGTGGCACGATCATGCGCGCATGCTCTTCGCCGACCAGAGGAGCGGTGCGGCTGCGCGCCGCGAGATGCCATTTGCCAAAATAACCGGTCCGGTACCCGCGCTCCTCCAGCGCGTGCGCCACTGTACGGGCGCCCGCCGGCAGCGGATCGTAATAATCGACGACTCCGTTCTCCGGCGAGCATCGTCCCGTCAACAGCGCCGCGCGCGCGAAGGGGCCAAACGGATGCGGCGTCACCGCCTGCGCAAAGTTCACCGATTCCGCCGCCAGCGTATCCAAAAAAGGAGTACGCGCATGGACGTCGCCCGCATACCCCGCCGCTTGCGCGCGCCACTGCGTCGTGACCACCCAAAGGATATCCGGCGGGTTCTTCATGCCCGCCCCGCTTTCGCCCGCCCCTCCGCGATGAGCATCCTCCGCTCATCAAAACAACGCCGCGCCTGACGATGCTCGTATAACATTTCCCCGACCTACCTGCCCATCCCGCCCCGCGCAAACGCTTTCCTCCCGCCCCACCTCCCCACAGCCAGTGTCACGTAATACGTGACACTTTTCCGCCATCACTTTCTCCCTCCTCGTCCCTCGGTATTCAACCGCCGGCACCGCATTCTTCCTCCGGTCAAACGACATTTCCAAAAAGCGTCCGGTCCCGTACCGCCGAAAGTGTCAGGTATTACGTGACACTTTTCCGTGTTCCCTCCGCCGGTCCGGAGTTGTGTCGTGGTTGCCGCGGCGCCATGGCTGGATCGCACAACGCCGCCGCACGCTCTTCATCATGACGCTTCAAGAATCCTCTTTCGTCGATCTGCCCACGCCCACCGGTCCGATGCGCACGCATCTTTTTCGTCCGGCCGCGCCCGGGCGTTATCCCGGCATCGTTTTCTTCTCCGAAATTTTCCAAGTCACAGCCCCCATCCGCCGCACCGCGGCGTTTCTCGCCGGGCACGGTTTTATCGTGGCGGTGCCCGAGGTTTACCATGAGTTCGAAGCTGCAGGCTCGGTTCTCGCCTACGATCAGGCCGGCGCCGATCGCGGCAACGAACTCAAAACCACCAAGGAACTCGCCGCCTTCGATGACGACGCCCGCGCCGTGCTCGCGTATTTGAAAAACCACGACAGCTGCAACGGCCGGCTGGGCGCGCTCGGCATCTGCCTCGGCGGACATCTCGCGTTTCGCGCCGCCATGAATCCCGGCGTGGCCGCCACCGCGTGCTTCTACGCCACCGACATCCACAAGCGCTCCCTCGGCAAAGGCATGGCGGACAACTCGCTCGATCGCATCCCGGAGATTCAGGGCGAACTGCTCATGATCTGGGGCCGGCAGGATCCGCACGTCCCGGGCGAAGGTCGCGCAATCATCTATCAAGCGCTCACCGCAGCCGGCACGACGTTCACGTGGCATGAGTTCAATGGCGCGCACGCATTCCTGCGCGACGAGGGTTATCGTTACGATCCCGAGCTCGCGCATCTGACACTCGGGCAGGTCGTGCAACTCTTCCGTCGCCAGCTCGCGCACGGCTGACCTGCGTCAACACCGAGCAGCCGCCGCCTGACAACGCTCACGCTTCGCGCCGCTCAGCGCGGCCGCGCTGAGCACGTCTGCGAACTCCGTCACCACCGTTTCCCACGACAGGCTGCACGCCGTGGCGCGCGCTTCCCGGCGGATCGCGGGCCACTCCGCACGACGGCTCAGCGCCAGCCGGGCCGCTTCGCGAAGGGCCGCCGGGTCGTCGTAGGTTGCCGTGAACCCGTTCACGCCATTCCGCACGTGCCGCCGCGCGGCTGCATAGTCGTAAGCAATCGTGGCCAATCCGCCCGCCATCGCCTCCGTGATCACATTGCCAAATGTTTCCGTGATGCTGGCAAACAGCAGCACATCGGCCGACGCATAATGCGCCGCCAGATCCTCGCCGCGGCGCACTCCCGCGTAGTGAAATTCCGGATACCTCGCTTGCAGCGCGGCCTGCGACGGTCCGCCGCCCACCATCACCATGCGCATCGACGGCAGCATCGCGCGCATCTCCGCAAACGCATCGGCCACGAGCCCCAGGTTCTTTTCCGGCGCGAGCCGCCCGACATAGATTGCCACCAAGTCCTCCGGCCCGGCACCCCAGCCTGCGCGCAAATCCGCCGATCTTCGCGCAGGAGAAAACAGCTCCGCATCCACGCCGCGGGCCAGCACGCCGAGCCGTTGAAATCCCGAATCTTTCAGACGCACGGCAATCTCCTCCGTCGGCACCAATGTGCGGCCGGTCCGGTTGTGAAACCGCCTCAGATATCCCAGCGCCAGACCTCGGCCCAATCGCAGCCCGTAGTGTCCGCCATATTGGTGAAAGTTGGTGTGAAAGCTCGACGTTACCGGTATGCCGAGCCGGCGCGCGGTCCTCAGCGCTGTCCACCCCAGCGGCCCTTCCGTGACGAGATGCACGACATCGGGCCGGGCCGCGCGCCAGCGTTTCGCGAGCGAGCCCCGCTCAGGCAATCCCACGCGCAGTCCCGAATAAAAAGGAATCGGGCAACCGCGCACGATCGCATGCGTCACGCCGGTTTCGTCAGTCCTCGCCCGGCCGTCGCGCATGGCCGCATCGCCCGCCTGCCGCGGCCGGACAATCTCGACGCGGTGCCCGCGTCCCGCAAGACCCGCCGCCAGCCGCTGGATCGTCATGGCAACGCCATTGATCTCGGGCGGATAGGTTTCGGTGACGATCGCGACGTTCACAATGCGGAGGACGACCTCAGCCTTCCCCCGCGCCGCAGCCCGGCAACCCCCGCCCGGTTACGTTCCGGAAACGATTCGTGCCGTCCTCCCTCGCAGGCACACAGGCGCAAAAAAAGCCCTCCGGCGAGGGAGGGCTTTTGTATTCAAAATTTGGAGACGCGGATCAGTTTCCCGTGGAGGGCACCGCCGGAAGCGCCGGCTCGGCCGGAGCCGCGGGAGGCACGATCTCAAGCAGTTCGACCTCGAAGATCAGCGTCGAGCCGGGAGGAATCGAACCCGCGGGGCGGTCGCCGTAACCAAGAGCGGCCGGGATATAGAGCTTAATCTTACCGCCGGCATTGATCTTCTGGAGACCTTCGCCGAAGCCGGACACCACGCCATTGAGCGGGAATTCGGCGGGCTCGACCGGAGCGCCGGGCTGGGAGGGCGTGAGCGAGGAATCGAACACCGTGCCATCGACCAGCGTGCCGGTGTAGTGCACTTTCACGACGTCGTTGAGCGTCGGATACGCGCCGGTGCCGGGCTTGAGGATTTCGTACGCGAGACCGCTATCGAGGACGGTCACGCCTTCCTTGTTTTTCAACTCGGCAAAAAGTTTTTCGCTCTCGGCGGTGGAGCGCTCCTTGAGCTTCGCGAGATAAGCTTCCTGCTTGGAGCGGAGCAGCGTGTCGATGTGCGGCCCGATCTGCTGCAGCTCGTCGGTCATGTCCTTGCCCTCGTGCGCGAGCAGGATGCCTTTGACGATCGAGTCCACTTCGGCGCGGGAAAAACCGAGTTCGCTCAAGCCGCTGGATTTGCCGAGATACCAGCCGTAGGCCTCGAGAACCTGTGCGTCGGTGAATTGCGAGGTGGCTTGCGCCGGGGCCGGAGCGGGAGCCGCAGGCGTCTGAGCCGACGCAAACGAACATCCAAGGGCCAGGGCAGAAGCGATCAGGGTGTTTTTCAGTTTCATGAGAAGAGAGGTGGTGGGATGGACAGCCAAACTCGATTTGGTGTCGCAAAGATTTCTTCGATGGCTCGCGGCTTGCGCCAAGGCAATCACATCCTGCCGTCAGCCGGGCATTTCGTGCACTCGCCCCTTGTCAGCGCGCAACCCGCCGCTTTCACTTCGCGCCCCGATGAATCACGACCAGTTTTGGACCTCCGAAGACGGCCAGATCCTCACCGTTCGTCCGCAAGACGACAACACCGTCTCCCTGACGCTCGCCTTCTGGCCCCGCAATCCCGCGGAATTCGAATTTCTCAAAGCGCATCTCGAACAACTCGCCTTCACCGAACGCAGCACGCTCGCGCGCATCGGCATCGAGATGACGCTGCGCGGCAAACCCGTGGTCGACGGAAACCGCCTCCTGCTCGAGGCCGACGCATTCATCTACGACAACAGTTTTCCCAACGCTCCTTACTGGAAAAAACTCCTGCGCTCGGGCACGCCCGTGGGCCGGCTCTTCTACGCGCCGGAATCCGCGAAACTTTCCACCGCCGAGATCTGGGACGCCATCCAGGCCAACATCCTCAAGCTTCCCAACACCATCAGCATCGATCGCGAGGGCCGCGTTTTCCTCACCCCGCATCACGTCCGCTACACGCTCAATCCGCGGATGCAGCGCCCGGCCTTCGAGCGCCTCGTGTCGGGCATCGCCGGCCGCGCCTATCTCGATAAAGTCCAGATCCGCCACGAGACCGATCTGCTCACCATCGCGCCGCGCTCCGGCGTGCTCACGAGCTGCTCGATGTATTTGAAAGAGCACTACGTGCTGCTCAATCGCGGCAAGGGAAACTTCGGCATCCACACCAGCGCCGTGCTGCTCGATCCGATAAAAACGTTCGGCACGAACATCATGCTCGAGATCTACAACACCGGCGACCAGCCGGTGGTGAATCCCGTCGTGTCCGTCGAAATCTTCCGCGCGCCGCTCACGTCCGACACCGAGTCGAAGGGCCTGCAGAAAAAACGCGTGCGCCTCCAGGCCACCGCCACCGAGGTTTACAGCTGCCTCGACGAAAGTCCGCCGAAGTCTTCAGCCGATTCCGTCAAACCACGCACGCGCCTCACCGTGCGCGGCCAGACCGCGACGATGGAAAACGCCTGCGTGATCCTCAACGCCGGCCGCTTCAGCGACCCCGCCGACCTCCGCGCACGCATCCAGAACGAAGCCGCGACCTGCGGGCATCGCACGTTGATTCAAGCACTCGATGCCGCGCCCGAAGACGCCGACACGTTGATCATCGATTATTTCCCGAATCTGCTCGAAGAGATCGAACTGCTCACGCGTCTCCAGCAGATGCGACTCAAGCGCATCGTCTTCCGCCGCCCCTCGCGCACGCACGGTTTTTTCCTCTCGAATCATGCACACGCGCGCCTCGAGACCTTCGATGCCATCGGCCTCGATGTGTACTGGCTCAACGAGGCGATGAACGAACTTTACCTGCACACCTACAAAAAGGATCGCGGCTTCTTCGTGCGCGATGAGCAGGTACGCAAATTCCGCGAATCCACCATCCTCGCCTTCTACGGTTCCGCCGTCGGACTCGAGCAGGCGGAAACCGCTCGCATCTCCCAGCTCATCGACAAACTCACGGGCTTCATCGGCAGCGATGTCGGCGTACTCACCGGCGGCGGCGGCGGCGTCATGCGCCTCGCCACTGATCAGGCGCGTAACAAAGGAGCCCTCACCGGCGCGTGTTTCCTCGAACTCGAAGCGCAACCGCCCGAGCTCGGCGTGGACTTCTTCAACACCTTTCAGGAGACCGGCCGCCACAACCGCCAAAAGTGGTTCGAGGTCGCCGATTTTTGCATCTTCAACGTCGGCGGCATGGGCACGCTCGAGGAGATCGGCATCGAGCTCTGCAACCTCAAGCTCGGTATCCGCCCGCGCATCCCGTACATCTTCTACAACGCCGGATTCTGGACCGATCTGCGCAAACAACTCCGCGCCATGATCCGCACCCACCGCGCGCCGTCGTGGATGACCGACTACATCCTCTTCACCGACGATCCCGACGAGGTCGTGGCCTTCTACCGCAAGACACTCAACGTGCTTTAAACGCGCGCGCCAAAGCCGCTGCGCCCCCGAGAGCGCCGACGTCCCCGTCGGCACCCTCTTTCTCCCATAGGTCCTATATGGTCCCATAAGTCCTATAGGACCTATTTTTGCACACTTGCGCACGCTCTACCCCGCCACTCCGTCCCTCGCGACCGCTCCGCTTGCGCAAACTTTCTTACGATACGAAAACATATCGCCCACTTCCTCGTATCTTCCGCTCTAGCTTTCCGTCTCCCCTCACGCGCCATCCGGCACTCGTTTTACCCTTTATGAGTACACTCCCCACCCTCGCCCGGCGCGGCTTGCTCGCGCTTTGTCTCTTCTCGGCCACCGCCATGCTCGACGCGCAAGTCGGTCGGCGCTTCCCGTCCGAGAAACGCACTTACACCGACAAGGTCAGCGGCCTCACCATCACCGCCATCACCTCCAGCCCCGACTCCTCCGACGCCAAGCCGTATCAGACGCACACCACGTGGACATCCGATGGCGAATGGATCATCTTCCGCGCCGATCGCGGCGGCAGCGGACCGCAGGCATTCCTCGTTCACGAGAAAAACGGCGACATCATCCAGATCACCGAAGGCCCCGCCACCAACACCGGCAGCCTCAATCTCTCGCGAAAAACCAACACCCTTTATTACATGCGCGGCGGCCCTCAACGCCGAGCACCCGGCGCCGACGATGCCACGCCTCCGCCTCCTCCGCCTCCTGCGCTTCCGCGCGAGCTCGTCGAGCTTCGCCTCGATCCGCTCATCGCCGACGCGCTCGCCGGCAAACCCAAACCAGCCGCCGCGTACGAACGCGTCATCTGCGTTCTCCCGGCCGACCTCCGCGACTCCGGCGGCTTCGCCCTCGATGCCGACGACTCCACCATTTATTGGGGCGTCACCTACGGCCCGGAACGTCCGCGTACCCAAAATCCCACTACACGCACCAACACCCCACCCGCCGGTGTGACCGGCGCGCCCAACACCCGCGGCGGCCGCGTGCTCGACCAACAAAACACCGATCCTTCGCAAAGCCGCGAAGCCTCGCGGAAACGTTTCGAAGAAAACGGACGCGGTCCCGGCGGCATTCGCAGCATCGATGTGAAGACCGGCGAAATCAAAACCGTGATCGACGTCGATTTCCGCATGGGTCACGTGCAAACCAACCCGTGGGTCCCGGGTGAAATCATTTATTGCCACGAAACCACGGGCGACGCGCCGCAACGCATCTGGACCGTCCAGGCCGACGGCTCCAACAACCGCCCGCTCTACGTCGAGACGCCCGACGAATGGATCACGCATGAAACCGTCGCGACGAAGGACGAAGTCATGTTCAACATCATGGGCCATCTCCCGTATCTGCGCGAGCGTCCCACCGGCGTCGCCGTGATCAACCTCCGCACCAATCACGTGGAGATCCTCGGCCAGATGGAAGAAGACACCGGCCGCGGCGGCAAAGGCGGCTTCTGGCATTGCAACGGCTCATCTGACGGCAAGTTCGCCGTGGCCGATAATTTCGGCGGCGACGTTTACCTCATCGATCGTCGCAACGGCGAACGCCTCCTGCTGACCTCCGATCACAAGATGCGCCCCGACCACACGCACCCGATCATCAGCCCCGACAACAAACGCGTGCTCATCCAGTCGGGCCATTTCAGCGACGGCAAAACCCTCGACCTCCTCGTCGTCGATATCCCGGAAAAATTCCTGAACCGCTGACGCCTCCGAGCGGGGCGATGCGCCACATCGCCCGCCAGGCACCTCGATCCGTTTTCAACCACTGACGCACACGGATGGACACTGATGAGAAAAGCCCGTGTCCGTCGGTGGCCGCGAGCGCGAGCGGGTGGAACGCGCCGTCCCGGCGCGTTGTTCGCCATCGCCCACATGAGAGCTTTTTCAATTGAACCGGAACCGGATCGAGCCGTGTCCGGCGTACCTTGGACTCACGTTCAACGGCGCAGATACGCCGCTATGGTTTCAGTTAAAACCCTCTCGGCCGCTCAACAGCCCCTTTCACACCAAGGTCCTGCCGGCACCAAAGCCCGCAGGACCTTTTTCTTTCGCCCAAGCCACGCTCCTTTAACCAGCCGACTATAGCCACTGCTCATTCGTCACTGGTCATTGGTCACTGGTCATTCGGCCTTCAGGTTTCGTCATTCGTCATTCTGCCCCGTGCCATAATTCTTGATCACGAAATCGATGTCCTTGTCGCCGCGACCACTGAGGTTGACGAGGATCGATTCGTCCGGGCGTTCCTTCGCGAGTTTCAGCGCATACGCGACCGCGTGCGCACTCTCGAGCGCCGGGATGATGCCTTCGCGACGCGCCAGGCGGAAGAAGGCCCCAATCGTTTCCTCGTCCGACGCCGTGCCCGCAATCGTGCGACCTTTCTGGAAGAGAAACGCGTGCTCCGGACCGACCGAGGGATAATCGAGACCGCTCGCCACCGAATGCACCGGGGCCGGTTCGCCTTTGTCATCCTTGAGCATGATCGAGTTGAAGCCGTGCATCACACCTTCCTCGCCGTAGTTGAGGCTCGCCGCGTGCTCGCCGAGCTTGCTGCCACGACCGAGCGGTTCCACGCCGTGCAAGCGCACCGGATCGTCGAGAAACGCGGAGAAGATGCCCATCGCGTTTGAGCCGCCGCCCACGCACGCGACCACATTATCCGGCAGCTCGCCGGTCATTTCGAGAAACTGTTCGCGCGCCTCGATGCCGACCACGCGCTGAAATTCGCGCACCATCAGCGGAAACGGATGCGGCCCCACCACCGAGCCGATGCAATAAATACTGTTCACCGGATCGGCGAGGTACGCCTGAAACGCCGAGTCCACCGCCTCCTTCAACGTCTGCGCGCCAAACGTCACCGGCACCACTTTGGCGCCGAGGATTTTCATGCGCACGACATTCGGATGCTCCTTTTCGATATCGACCTGCCCCATGTGGATCTCCACCGGGATGCCGAAATACGCACCCGCCGTCGCGAGTGCGACGCCATGCTGACCCGCGCCGGTTTCGGCGATCAGTTTTTTCTTCCCGAGAAACTTCGCGAGCAACGCCTCGCCCATGCAGTGATTGAGCTTGTGCGCGCCCGTGTGGTTGAGGTCCTCGCGCTTCAAATAAATGCGCGCGCCATCGAGATCGTCGCTCAAGTTCCGGCAATAATACACCGGCGTCGGCCGCCCCTGGAAATGCTTCCGAATGGATCGCAGCTCGCGGATGAAATCATGGCTCCGACAAATGCGATGATAGCCATGCGCGATCTCATCCATCTGAAGCTGCAACTCGGGCGGGATAAAGGATCCCCCAAACTTACCGAAGAAGCCCTTCGCATCGGGCTGTTGACGATGAGACGGAAGAGAAGGCAGCGGGTCATTCATGATGGCGCGAGGTGAAGCACGAGCAGCGTCGCGCAATCCCCCCGCGCCGGTCGAGCCTAGCTTGCAACACCCGCACACTTCGAAGCCCCCGTGCTGACCACCGAAAGCGCAGCTTCAGCCGCCACCTAGGACGGCCCATAATCCCACCCCCAGCTTAGGACATACCGCCGCAACATCCGTCACTGGTCATTGGCCATTGGTCATTGGCCATTTCCTTCGTCATTCCTCTGCGTTTCGGCCCTCCCCGCGGCGAAACATGATTGCCCCTCGCGCATTCGCCTTTCTGACTGGCCGCTTCCAGCCAGATGCTTACCCCGGAGGAATTTCTGTCTCAGGCGGCTGCCGTCTTGCCCGTGTTGGCGGCGCACGTCCCGTCATCAACGCTCGCCCCTTCGCGCCGTCTTGGCTCCGCAATAAAGATGCGGATCAACCTCCCGCTCATTCCCGAACCAAAAGGTGTCCGGCCGATGAACGCGACGCCTTGCCTCGAAAACGGAAAGACCGGCTTCGTCGATTTCCTGCAAGACGGCCAAGTCGGCTGGGGTTCCACCGAATACATCGTCTTCGCACCCAAGCCGCCGCTTCCTTCTGAATTCGGCACCTCTTGGGCGCGTTCAGAAAAACTTCGCTCGCACGCCATCCAAAACATGACCGGCGCCAGCGTTTCCCCGCCGAGTGCTTCGATTCGTTCCTGGTGGCAATGCCATCACCCGAAATCGCCCAACGCTTCGGAAAACTCGTCGCGCCCCTCTTCGCCAAAATCAAATCCAACTCCGACCAATCCCGCACCCTCGCCAACCTGCGCGACACGCTGCTGCCCAAACTGCTGCGCGGAGAGTTGGGCGTTGGGAATTATCCGCCCGCCACTATCGCAACCTCGAAAACCGCATGAGCGAACAGAACACACCACGAGTGGTGCCGATGCCGCCCACCACAAAATATTCGCAAGGCCATAACCTTCAGCTTCGGGACCGAGTCCTTGTCGTTATCGGCGCCAACGGGTCAGGAAAGACACGTTTCGGTGCGTGGCTTGATGCCAAAAACATCAAACTTCATTATCGAGTCTCAGCCCACCGCTCATTGACATTTCCGGACAGAGTTCAGCCTACCGATCTTATCGAAGCCGAAAGCATTCTTCTCTTCGGTAAAGCAGCGATAGCTGACGAGGCGTTGCGACGACATCACTCTCGGTGGCAACAAAATCCAGCAACCGCGTTGTTGGACGATTTCGAACCACTAATTAGAGTGATGGTGTCCGAGAGCTTCGCCGTCAGCGATAGGTATCGTGTGTCGATGAAGGCTGAGAATAAATATATTGCTCCGCCGAAGACTCGAATGGATTTGGTGAAAGAAATTTGGGAGACCGTCCTACCTGATCGAGAGCTCGTATTCACCGGTAGCCGTATTGAAACCCGCAACCGCAAAGATAACGGTCTCTACCACGCCAAGGAAATGAGCGACGGGGAACGTGGGGTATTTCACCTGATTGGTGAAGCTCTCAGTGTCCCGAAAGACGGCCTCTTTATTGTGGATGAACCCGAATTGCACCTCCATCGCGCAATTCAGGCACGTCTATGGGATACGATCGAATCAGCGAGGCCCGACTGCACATTTGTTTACATCACCCACGACCTTGGTTTCGCGGCTTCACGCAAAGACTCAACCAAGGTGTGGCTTCGTGAATACACGAATGGCAAATGGGATTGGATAGAGGTTCCAGAAACAGACGCATTCCCGGAAGCACTTCTCTTGGAGGTGATGGGCAGCCGGCGACCAATTCTCTTTGTTGAGGGTGACCGAACGAGTTTAGACTACTTCATCTACGGAAAAGTATTCTCTGAATATACCGTCGTTTCGTGCGGCTCCTGTGAACATGTAATTCACTCCGCATGCAGCTTCGCAGAAACGCCAACTTTGCATGAAAATCGGTGTGCGGGAATTGTGGATAACGATGGTCGCTCAGAACCCGATATAGAAAGGCTCAACGGACTCGGCATTGCGGTGCTCCCGGTTGCGCTCATCGAAAACCTTTTTCTCACCGAACCAGTCCTAAGGATCTCAGCGGAAAAACTCGGACACAGCCCTGATGAAATTTTGCTGAAGGTTAAAGATCGAGTTCTTGAGTTGTTTGAAAAGAACGCGGTTCGAGTAGCGTCGAATATTACACGACAAGAAATGGAAGCTGCTCTCCGCACTTTTGGAGCAGGGGGCGATGGAGCCGAAGCACTTTCCGCCGCATTCAAAACCGCGTGCACTGCCTGCGATCCGGCTGTGATTTACGTAAAATGGAAAAAGGAGATCGCCCGCGTGATCGAACAAAAGGACTACGCGGCTGCCTTACGCTACTACAAAATAAAGGGCCTTCCGGCCGAGGCAGGTTCCGTATTCGGCCTTAAGTTTCAGGATCAAATGATGCGGTGGCTTCGCAGCAAAGAGGCCGCCTCATTCGTGGCTGCTTTCCGGTCCGTGCTTCCGACCATTCCCGAACGCGCAAAATGAGCATCACCGATCACCAACTCGAACAACACTGCCTCGGCTGGTTTGGCGAGGGCGGATGGGAGCCGGTCCTCGGTCCCCACATTGCGCACGACGGCGCGACGCCCGAGCGGGCGAATTATCGCGAGGCCGAGGGCGCAGCCCGATTCTTGCCCTTGCTCCAATCGCCCCCGCCCTTAAATTCTCCCGTTTAATCAACCAAGGAGGCCATCGTGGGTTACATCACTCGTTCATTTTACCTCGACGCTCCGGCCGGTCTTGGCCGTTACCCGCGCCCCGACTTGATCGCGCCCTTGCTGCAAGAGCTGCCTGAGGCCCTGCAGGACACGGTGCGCCTGAGCTTCCTCCATTCCAGTCGTGCCAAAGGGAGGATTGCCCAAGCCTACAAGGCCGCCGCCGATGTGCGTTTCGTGGGCGTGGAGGCGCATGGCAACACCGGCTGCGCCGTGATGTTTCGACTGCCGCGTTTCGGCGACGCCGCCCCGTCGCTCTATGCGCAGGGCAAGCTCTGGGACGATCTTCCCTCATCCGACGCCACCGCATTTGATCTCTTCGGCGAGGCTTTGAAGGACGTGCAACATCACCGCGCCGACAGCGCGCGCGTCGATCAGCCTTTCCTCAGGCGCATCGGCAACTTTGACCGCGTTCTCAAGCGGGGCATCACGCGTATCGGCCTCGCTCCGACCGATGGGGCCACGCCGCATATCGATCTCGACGTCACGCGTCAGGCTCGCGACCTCTGCCGCGCCACGCCCCTGCCGCGTCGCGTGCGGGTGGCGGGCCGGCTCGATCTGATGGGCGCCAGCCAAGGCGTGCTCAAACTTCATCTCCGCCCGGGCGAGGTCGTCTCCGCTCTCTGGAGCGGCTCCGAGCCCATCGAGACACACCGCGATCTTTTCAACCGCGACGTGATCGTCGAGGGCCTCGGCATCTTCCGCGCCTCCGGCTCTCTCCTGCGCATCGAGGCCGACGCGGTCGCCCCAGCCTCGGTGCAGGATGACTTTTTCCGCCAGCTCCCCGTGGCGGTTCCCCTCGGACACGACTACGCGGCCGCCGCCCGTCTGCGTCCGGGCGAAAAATCCGCCTACGCGGCCTTGAAGGGCAGCGTGCCCGCCGTGGAGTCCGATGATGAGTTTGCCGCCGCCGTGGAGGAACTGAGTTAAGTCATGGTACCTCCGGCGCGCGGATACCTGCTCGACACCAATATCGTCCTGCATTGGACGCGTGCCGGCAGTCCCGTCGCGGCAGAGATCGAGCGCCAGTTCCAGCTCACCGCCAGCCCCTTCAAACCGCTGATCTGCGAGGTCACGCTCGGTGAAATGTTCGCCTTCGCCAAAGGTCGGGGATGGGGACCGGACAGGCTGGCCCGCTGGGCCAACGTGGAACGCCGACTGACCGTCATTCCCATCGGCGATCGTCGGATTCATGAGACCTACGCCGAACTTCACACGCTAGCCAAAGACCGTGGTCTCGCGATTCAGCACGATCATAACGATCTCTGGATAGCCGCAGCCGCACACATCGCGGGCGCGCGATTGCTGAGCACCGACGCCAAGGCCTTCCTCCCTCTACGCGCCACGCTCGATGTCGTGGTCCTGGACGCACGCACCGGCGTTACCCTCCCCTGATACACCGCACCCCGTGAAGATCAGGCTTAGACCGCGATCATCCAGGCACACGGGCGTTGGCATGGCTCAACCCCGGGGTGCCTGCACCAGTGCCCGACGAGGTGGTGCAGCGCTTGCTAACTAGCTAACGACTGGAGCAGGAATTAGCGGCATTACAGAAAGTCGCAGTACCGGGTGGAGACCGCCCTGTCCGCCGGTCCTTTCCTGCGATCCCAGCATCGTCCCTTCAAATCGTCGCCGCCCACCCTTCGCCCATTCCATCTGCGAGCTTTCATGATTGGTCATTGGCCGCTGGTCACTGGTCATTGGTCATTTCCTTCGGCCTTCGTCATTCGGCCTTCAGGCTTCGTACTCCACCCTCCTTCCTCCACGCTTGCCGCGTCGAAACGCCTGCGTTCTCCTTCGCACTCTTCGACATGTCTCTTCCTCGCAACGTCCTCGTCGTCGGCTCCGGTGGCCGCGAACACACTCTCCTCCGTTCCCTCCTCGCTTCCCCCGCCCGCCCGCGCGTGATCGCCGTGCCCGGCAATGCCGGCATCGCCCAAGATGCGCCGGTTTTCTCCGTCGCCGCCGACGATATCCCGGGCCTGGTCGCCCTCGCTCAACGCGAAAAAATCGACTTCGTCGTCGTCGGTCCCGAAGTCCCTCTTTCGCTCGGTCTGGCCGACAAACTCCTCGAAGCCGGCATCCCCGTTTACGGCCCCACCGCCGATGGCGCGCGTCTCGAGGCATCGAAAATTTTCACCAAGCAGATCCTGCTGAAACATAAAATCCCGACCGCGCCCGCCGCCTTCTTCAGCGAGGTCGAGCCCGCGATCGCTTATCTTCGCACGCGCTCGCTGCCCATCGTCATCAAGGCCGATGGCCTCGCCGCCGGCAAAGGCGTGATCGTCGCGCAAACCCTGCCCGAGGCCGAGGCTGCCGTGCGCGACATGCTTGAGGGCGGACGCTTCGGCGCCTCCGGCCGCCAGTTGCTCATCGAGGACTGCCTTTTCGGCGAGGAAACCAGCATCCTCGTCGTGGTTTCCGGCCGCGACTACGTGATCCTGCCGACGTCGCAGGATCACAAACGTATTGGCGAATCGGATACAGGCCCCAACACCGGCGGCATGGGCACCTATTCTCCCGCCGAGGTCGTCACGCCCGAACTGCTCGCACGGATCGAAAACGGGATCGTGCGCCCGTCCGTCAACGCCATCGCCGATGAGGGCATGCGTTATCGGGGCACGCTTTTTATCGGCATCATGCTCACGCCTTCCGGCCCGAGTGTGATCGAATACAACGCGCGTTTTGGCGATCCCGAGACGCAGGTCGTGCTCCCGCGCCTCCGCACCGATTTGCTCGAGCTGCTCTGGGCCGCGGCGACCGATCGTCTCGCGGGCATCTCACTCGACGTGCGGCCCGACTACGCAGTGTGTGTCGTCATGGCCGCCAAGGGTTATCCCGACAGTTTTGCGAAGGGCGATGCGATTCATTTTCCCGCCACGCTGCCGCCGCAGACCACGGTCTATCATGCGGGCACGGCCAAAAACGCCGCAGGCGAAATCGTCACCAACGGCGGACGTGTCCTCGGCGTGACCGCGCTCGCGCCGACGCTCCGCGAAGCCGCCGACCGCGCTTATGCCGCGTGCGACCAGATTACCTTCGCGCGCGATCAACATTATTTCCGCCGCGACATCGGCGCGCGTCAGCTCAACCGCCAATGAACCGCTCCGTCCGTTTCGCGTTTTCATTTTTCATCGCGCTGGCCGTCAGCGTGACCTCGCTCATCGCGACCACGCTTGAGCGTCAGTTGCCCCAAGGCCTCGCCTACTTCCGCGCCAACGATCTGGCCGCCGATCTTTCCGCGATCGAGAAGGCGCTCGCGACACATCCTCGCCTCGTGCTCGACCTGCGCGTGCTCGCCGCCGACGACGAAAACGCGGCCGCGCTCCGGCAGCTGCTGGAAAAAACGCCCGCCACGCCGTTCGTCCGCCTGGTCCTCATCGGCGAAGAAACCGCGCCCGCCTTCCTGCAACGTCTCGAGCCCGCTCCTCAGGGCGTGATCACGCTCGCCGCCGGGAACGAGCTGACCAAGCCCGACATCGTTGTCGCCACCACCGCCGAAGCCGACCGCCTCGCGTACGATGCCTTTGGTGACGGCGCTTCGCTTGATCGTCTGCTCAATTGCTCCGCACCGCAAAAGATCCGCTACGACGAGGCCATGCTCGTGCGCAATCACAGCAACGGACTGTCGCGCTCCCACGCGGCTGACGACGAAACCGTCGCGCCTGCGACTCCGTCCACGTCCCAGGAAAAAGCGCCTCCGCCCAATGTGGACCGCGTCCTTCTCCGGGCCATCCACCTTCATCAATCATTGATCGCGTTGAAAAAAATCTGATCCCGCGCTGTTTTTTCGCTCCACGATTCGACCTTCGCAGGACTCCTGCTTTGCCTTTCCGACGAAACCCTGTCCTTTACCTCCGACCTCCAGCGTAATGGCCCATATCCTCACTGTTTGCACCGCGAATATCTGCCGCAGCCCGATGGCGGAAGCCTTGTTGCAACATGCCTTGCGTGGGCAGCCTGAGCCGCTCAAATCGATCAAGGTCATCTCCGCCGGCGTCGCCGCACGCCATGGCGAGCCCGTCTCGGAAAACTCCGTCATCGCACTCAAGAAAGTCGGCATCGATCTCTCCCGCCACAAGGCGCAGCCGCTCAGCCGCGACCTGGTCACCGACGCCCTCGCGATCTTCTGCATGACCGAGTCGCACCGCACGATGATCGAGCTCAACTTCGAGCCTCCGCCGGAACATCTGTATTTATTGCGCGAGTTCATGCCGCCTCCCGCGGACGTCGAGATCGCCGATCCGTTCGGCGGCGCGCTGAATCTCTACGAGGCCTGTCGCGACGAAATGGTCGAAGCCATCCCGTCCATCCTCGAGTTCCTCAAGCGACTCACCGCCAAACGCGGGTGATGCCCACGAAGGAGCGTCGTTTGATTTTCTGTATTCACGGCGCCACGACATAGGCGCGTTGCGACAGAACCGCATTGCGTCGCGGTCGTCGGGGTAAAGACTCGCGTTTTCCCGCCAGCCTTCGCGGGTCTGGCGGCTCCTTTTTGCGCAGTCCTCATCATGACGACGCTTCCTTTTTTTTCCGTAACGTCTCGCCTGCTCATCGGCCTCGTCGCCGCCAGCGCCTTCATCGGCTGCCGGCCCAAACCGGCGCCGTCCACGACACCGCCCACCGCGCGCATCCAGACCATCCAGTCGCGGGAGATCGATGGCGTTGTCATCGCCTCCGGAGCCATCGAAGCCGTGAACAAATCCGCACTCGGTTTCCTCGTCGCCGGCCGCATCGCCACGCTCGAAGCCGGGGATGGCCAGCAGGTCGCCGAGGGCCAGGTGCTCGCACGTCTCGACGATTCCGATCTGCGTAAACAACTTGCCATCGCGGAAGCCCGGGAGAGCGAGATCCGCTCGCGTTTCGAGCGACTCGAACGTCTGCACACACTCGGCAGCCTCACGACCACGGACTTCGAAAAAATCCGCGCCGCCCGCGACGAAGCCGTCTCGTCCCTCGCCCTGGCGCAACGTCAGTTCGACTACGCCACGCTCCGCGCCCCGTTCGCGGGCCGGCTCATCCGCCATCAAGTCGCCGCCGGCACGGTCGTCGGACCGGGCACTCCGGTTTTCACCGTCATCGCGGAATCGCCCGTCTGGGCCGTGGTGAATCTCGCCGAGGTCGATGTGCCGCATGTTCGCATCGGTGCAGCCGCCGAAGTTTCGTTGCCTTCGCTCGGCGGCCACCGCGCGCGAGGCGTCGTGGAATCCATTTCGCCGCAGGCCGAGCCGCTCACGCGCTCATTCGCCGCGCGTATCCGTTTCGACAATACAGACGGGCGTTTCCGCGACGGCAATGTCGTCACTGCCACGCTCACCACCGGCGGCCGTCGCGCGGTGATCTCGCTCGCGCCGACCGTCCTCCATCGCGATCCCGACGGCACGCTCTATGTCTGGACGCTCGCAGCCGATCGCCCGGTGGTTTCCCGGCGGATCGTTTCCACGGGCGCGCCCCTCGAATCGGAGATTGAAATCACAGCCGGACTTTCGCCGGGCGATCGTGTGGTCACCCACTCCTCCTCCCCGCTTTACGAAGGCCAGACCGTCACGCTGTCCGCACCATGAACATCCTCACCTGGCCGCTTCGCCACCGCCAGGTGGTCCTGCTGCTGAGTCTCATCATTCTGGGAACCGGCACGCTGTCGCT
Source organism: uncultured Opitutaceae bacterium (assembly GCA_964573305.1). Classification (GTDB taxonomy): domain Bacteria; phylum Verrucomicrobiota; class Verrucomicrobiia; order Opitutales; family Opitutaceae; genus Nibricoccus. Next base: position 33,754 of record CAZNJG010000018.1, on the reverse strand, counting down.
GCTCACGATGCCGCGGCAGGACACGCCCAGCATCGCCATTCACGAGGCGCTCGTGGTCGCGCTTTATCCGGGCGCGACCGCCGCGCAAGTCGAGCAACAGGTCACGCGCCCGCTGGAGTCGTACTTGTTTTCCTACACGGAAATTAACTCCGACCGCACGCGCTCGTTCACCCGCAACGGCCTTGTGGTCACCACGGTCGAGCTGCACGAATGGGTGCGCGACAAAGATGGTTTCTGGTCGCGACTGCGCCTTGGCTTGGCGGAGTTGAAACAACAATCGCTGCCCGCGGATGCCATCGGACCGATCGTCAATTCCGACTTCGGCGACTCCGTCGCGCTGCTCATCGGCGTGTCTTCGCCCAATCGCCAGTACTCCGATCTGCGCCGCTCGCTTGATCGCATCGAAGACGCGTTGCGCACCGTGCCCGGCATGGGCCGCATCCATCGTTACGGCGATCGCCAGGAAGCGATTTACGTCGAAGCCGATTCGCAACGCATGGCGCGCTACGGCACCGGTCTCGCGGGCGTCGTCACCGCGCTCCAATATCAAAACGCCACCGCCTACACCGGCGCGCTCAAAGCCGGCGATCTCGAGGTGCCGCTGCACACGCGCGGCCGCTATTCGTCGGTCGATGAAGTTCGCGAGCAGGTTGTTCTCCACAATCCCGCCGGTGAGAGCGTCGTCCGTGTGGGCGATGTCGCGCGCGTCGAGCGTCGTCTGGGCGATCCCGATTCGTTGATCCGCATCGATGGTCGCGACGACCCCGCGTTGATCCTCTCGGTCGAGATGCAGCCGGGAAACAACATCGTCGCCTTCGGCAAAAAGGTGCGCGCCGCGCTCGACGATGTCGCGAGCCGCCTGCCGCCCGACATCACGTTCACGGTCATCAACGACCAGCCGGGCGTCGTCAGCGCCTCGGTGAATCATTTCATCAAGGAGTTTTTTGTCGCCATCGGCGCCGTCGTGCTCGTCACGCTCATCCTGCTGCCGTTCCGCGTCGCGCTGATCGCGGCTCTCGCGATTCCGGTCGCCATCGCCTTCACGTTTTCCGCGCTGCATCTGCTCGGCATCGAGCTCCACGAAGTCTCGCTCGCCGCGCTCATCGTGGTGCTCGGCATGGTGGTGGATGACGCGATCGTGATCGCCGACAACTACGTGGAAAAACTCGACGAAGGTCTCTCGCGCTGGGACGCCGCGTGGCGCAGCGCGGGCGATCTGTGTGTGCCGGTTTTCACGGCGACCATCGCCATCATCTTCGCGTTCGCGCCGCTCGCATTTTTCCTCACCGGCGCCGTCGGCGAATTCATCCTCGCGCTGCCCGTCACCGTCGCGATCGCGCTCTCCGTTTCCTTCGTGGTGGCGATGTTTCTCACGCCAATGCTCTGCCACGCATTCATCAAGCAAGGATTGAAAGCGCAGGGCGACAGCCTCGGCGCGCGGGTGTTGAATTTCGCGCAACGCCTCTACACGCCCGCGGTGCGCGGCACACTCGCGCATCCGTGGATCACGATGCTCATCGCGGTGCTTTCGCTCGGCGCGGGCGCGGCGTTGCTGCCGTTTATCTCCCAGAAATTTTTCCCCGCCGCCGAACGCGCGCAGTTCGTGATCGAAGTGGACATGCCGCTCGGCACGCGACTCGAAGCGACTGATCGTATCGTGCGCGAGATCGAAGCCGAAGTCGGCCGCGACGAACGCATCACCGACTTCAGCGCCTTCGTGGGCACCGCCGCGCCGCGTGTGTATTACAGCTTCGCGCCGCAATTCCCACGGCCCAGTTACGGGATGCTGCTCGTGAGCACGCGCGGAGTCGCCGAGACCGACGATGCCGTGCGCGATTTCGGACAGCGTTTTCGCGATCGTTTCCCCGGGGCGCGTATCAATGTGGCGAGTTTCCAACAAGGCATCCCCACCGATGCGCCGGTCGAAGTGCGCATCGTAGGACCGGAACTCCCGGTGTTGCGGCGACTGGGCGATGAGGTGAAGGGAATTGTTCTCCGCACGCCCGGGGCGACGCAGGTGCGCGACGATTATCCGCAGGCATTCTCGCTCGATCTCGAGGTCAACAGCGAGGTCGCCAACCGCCTCGGCCTCGCCACCGGTGTCATCGCGCAACAGGTCATGGCCGGTGTGTCCGGGCTGCCCGTCACGCAACTGTGGGAACACGACTCGCCCATTCCCATCGTGCTCCGCCTCTCGCCCGAAAATCGCGATGCGTTCACCGATTTGAACAACTTGATGCTCCGCGCGCCGCTCGGACTTTCCCGCGTGCCGCTCGCGCAAGTCGCCACGCTCGAACCGTCGTGGTCGCCCGGTCAGATCTCGCGCCGCAACGGCGTGCGCACGCTCACCGTGCTCGCGTCACCCGAAGGCGATTTGCTCCCGAGCGAATTGCTCGCGCGCATTCTTCCCGCGCTCGACAAGGTCGCCCTGCCGCCCGGCTACCGCTTCGAACTCGGCGGCGAAGCCGAGGGGCAAAACGATACGTTTGAGCAGATGGCCGGCGCGCTGGTCGCGAGCGTCGTGCTCATCTTCCTCGTGTTGTTGTTCCAATTCAAAACCACGCGTCCCGTGCTGCTCGTGATGATGGCGATCCCGCTCACGTTCTTCGGCGCGATGCTCGGCCTCGTCATCACCGGCAACCCGCTCGGCTTCACGGCCTCGGTGGGCCTGATCAGCCTCGTCGGCATCGTGATCCGCAACTCCATCATCCTCGTCGAACACGCGGACGAATTGCGTCGTCACGAAAACCTCGACGCCGCCACGGCCGCTCTTCGCGCGGGCGAGCGCCGCATGCGGCCGATTTTCCTCACCTCGATGGCCGCCGCCGTGGGCGTCGTCCCGATGATCATCTCCGGTTCGCCGCTCTGGGCTCCGCTCGCCAGTGTATTCACCGTGGGGATACTGTGGTCGATGGTGATGACGCTGCTCACCATCCCCGCAGCCTACGCACTCGCGATGAAAAATACTCCGGCGCAACCTGCCGTCGAAGGACCTTCCGCATGACAACGCGCGCTTCTTTCTCCGTCTTGATCGGCCTGTGCGCCGCCGCGATCGTCCGCGGCGAAACGCCCCTCACGCTCGAAAACGCCACCGCGCTCGCGCTCGCTCACAGCCGCGCAGGTCTCATCGCCGATGCACGTCGCGACGAAGCCAATGCCTCGCGCCGCGAAGCCGAAAGCCGGCGTTATCCATCGCTGCTCGGCTTCGGTTATTACGGCCACGATTTCGAGCGCCTCGATTACACCGTGAACAAGGGCAGCCTCGATCGCATCGTGGACGAGGTCGCCGTCGGCGCAGGCTTCGATCCGCTCACGCCCGACTACGGACCGTTCCCCGCAGAAAACGTCACGCTCATCCGCGGCAGCCGCAATCGCTACGTCGTCGGGCTCACCCTGATGCAACCGCTCACGCAGCAGTTCCGCATTCACAGCGGCATCGTCGCGGCGCGCGCCGACGACAAACACGCGCAGATCGAGTTCGCGCAAACCCGCGCGCGTTTGCGCTACGCGGTCGAACAACTTTTCGCCGGGCTCGCCGCGGAAAACGCTTTTCGCGAAGCCGCCGCCGCCAAGGTCCGTGCCCGCGAAGCGCGTTTGCGCGACGCCGAAAACGCCCGCCTCTCCGGCGAAGTGCTCGATGCCGTCGTGCTCGGCGCCCAGGCTGAACTCACGCAGGCGCGCACCGAACTCGTGCGCATCGAACAAAAAATCGTCGAGTACCGCCTCCAACTCGCCGATTTGCTCGGACGCAACGCCGCCGGGTTGCCGCCGCTTGCACTCGATTCGTTGCCGGCGCGCAACGAGCGTCCGCTCGAGGACTGGCTCGCCGCCTCCTCGCTTCATTATGACGCACGTCTCGCCGCGACCGTTGTCGAAAAAGCCCGCGCCGGCGTCAGCGCGTCGAAACAGAAAAACATTCCCGATCTGTCCCTGTTTGTGAGCGGCTCCCGCCAGGAAGGTGTCCCGCTCATCCCGCGCGATTACACGTCCGCCGGACTGCTGCTCAACTGGGAGATCTTCGATTTCGGCGGCAAAAAAGCCGGCGTCGCCCGCAGCCTCGCGCAGCAGCGTCAGGCCTCGCTCAACCACGAGCGGGTGCGCGAAGACGCCGCGCGGGAAATCCACCTCGCGCATCTGCAGTTTTCTCATGCGCGCGAACTCGTCGCGCTTTCCGCCGAGGCCGAAATTTTCCGCCAACGCGCCCACGCGGTCCGTCGTCAGGCGTCCGAGCAAGGCGAAGTCCTTGCCTCCGAGGCGCTCACCGCCGAATCGGACTGGCTGCAAGCCCGCGCCGAACACACCGCCGCACGGCTCCAGCAACACCTGACGTTGCTCAAACTCTATTTTCTCACCGGCGGGCTCGACGAATAAGGTGCCGGCCGGCTGTGGATTTCGGATTGCCGCGCCGCCACTTCCCCGGTCCGCTGAACCTTTCCTGTTTTATCATGCTCAACGCCTCGCCGCTCAAGTCCCTCGATCCTGAAATCCACGCCGCGATCTCTTCCGAGCTCGCCCGCCAGCAAAGCCATATCGAGCTGATCGCCTCCGAGAATTTCACCTACCCGGCCGTCATGGAAGCCCAGGGCAGCGTGCTTACCAACAAATACGCCGAGGGTTATCCCGCGAAGCGCTGGTACGGCGGCTGCGAATACGTGGACAAGGTGGAAAACCTCGCGATCGAGCGCGCCAAAAAACTCTTCGGCGCCGAGCACGCCAACGTGCAGCCTCACTCCGGTTCCCAGGCCAATTTCGCCGTGTACACCGCGGTGCTCCAGCCCGGCGACAAGGTCCTCGGCATGAACCTCAGCCACGGCGGCCACCTCACCCACGGCAATCCCGCCAACTTTTCGGGCAAACTGTATCAGTTTGTTCAATACGGCGTCCGCGAGGACACCGGCCTGATCGACTACGACGAACTCGCCGCGATCGCCCAGCGCGAGAAACCCAAGATGATCACGGTCGGCGCCAGCGCCTACTCGCGCGTCATCGACTTTGCCCGCATGGGTGAAATCGCACGCTCCGTCGGCGCCTATCTGTTCGCCGACATCGCCCACATCGCGGGCCTCGTTGCCTCGGGCATCCACCCATCGCCCGTTCCCCATGCTGATTTCGTGACGACCACGACGCACAAGACGCTCCGCGGTCCACGCGGCGGCCTCATCCTCTGCAAGGCCGCGCACGCGAAAGCGATCGACTCCGCCATGTTCCCCGGCGGCCAGGGCGGTCCGCTCATGCACGTGATCGCCGCCAAGGCCGTGTGCTTCGGCGAATGCCTCAAGCCCGAGTTCAAAGCCTACTCGGAGCAAATCGTGAAAAACTCCAAGGCCCTCGCCGCCGCGATGCAGAAGCGCGGCTACAAGCTCGTCTCGGGCGGTTCCGACAACCACCTCTTCCTCGTCGATCTCCGCGCCAATCTCCCCGAGCTCACCGCCAAGAAAGCGCAGGAGACCCTCGATCTCGCCAACATCACCTGCAACAAGAACACCGTTCCCTTCGAAACGCGTTCGCCGTTCCAAGCCTCCGGCATCCGCCTCGGCACACCGGCCGTCACCAGCCGCGGTTTCGTCGAAACCGAGATGGATGAAATCGCCGACTGCATCGACCGCGTGCTCAAAGCCATCGGGACCGAAAACGAAGCGTCCGTGATCGCCGACACGAAACAACGTGTGCTGGCCCTCACCGGTCGCCATCCGCTGCCGTACCCGCCCGCCTGAGTCCGCTTTCATTTCGCGCACGCGCCCTGGCAACCCGAGGCGCGTGCGTTGCTTTTTACCCCGCCTGTGTACCCCACCGCATGCACGCCCTCAGGATTACATCTCAGTGCCTGTCCTACACCCTGAACCGTTACGATTTCGCCGTCTGCGAATACCCGTGGATGCGTCAGCGCCCCGGAGGTCTGACGGCGTAAGCGTCACGCTTTCTCTGCCCAGATGATACGCTCCCCTTTTTTCCGAGACTTCCTTCGCGGCCGTTGGGCGTTGCCGGTTTTGGTTCTGTTGGGGCTCGGAATAACGGCGGTCCTCTTCTTGGGCGCGCGGCGCAGCGAGGATCTGCGCGTTCGCGAGGACGTGAAACGGCGCGCCGACACGCGGCACATCCTCATCCGCGAAACGATGGAGGACTTCGTCGATGCGCTCCGCAGTCTGCGCAATCTTCTCGGCGCACTGGATGTCGTGGAGGAATCGCGCTTTCAGTTGCTCGCGCGCGACGCCATGGAGCGTCATCCGGGCTACGACGCCATCCACTGGGTGCCGCTCGCCGGGGGCGATGACGGAAACGCGGGCGCGCTCCGGGTTGCGTTCGCACAAAACGCCGCCGGGATCAGCCATCCGCCCGAGCTGGACTACAACGCGATCGGCCTGCGCGAACACTTCGATCGCGCGCGCCACTCCACTCGGTTGATGATCACGCCGCGGGTGGATTTCCCCGGCTCCGACGAGAAGCACGTGCTGATGATTTACCCGGTCTTCGCCGAGACCTTGTCGCGACCGGCGTCCGAGGCGCGCTGTCTCGGTTACGTCGTCGGAGTGTTTCGCGTTTCGATTCTGTTCGGACATTCGTGGAAAAACTTCGCCGGCATCGTCGCCGACGTGCTTTTCCTCGACGTGACACCCGGCACCCCGCCTGAAGAACGGGTCATGTTTTTTTGGGCCGCCGAAACCGGCCAGTCGTCCGTCAACGCGACCACCGAAGCGGAGTTCCGCGAAGGTTCCTGGTACCGCGAAATCCCCATCCTGCTCGGCGGCCGCGTATGGCTGTTATTGCATCGTTCCAAAGCAGGCTGGTTCGAACGGCAGCGCACGCATTTCCCGACCATCCTTCTCGTCAGCGGCATCCTGGCCACCGCGTTCCTCGCGGCGTACATCAACGGCACCGTGCGCCGCGCCGCCCTCGTCGAGCGCGAGGTGGAAAATCGCACCGCGGAGCTGCGCCGCACACAGGCCTTGCTCGAAGAGGACATCCAGCGCCGCAAAGAAGCCGAGACGCTCCTCCGCGCGAGTCAGCAGCAGCTCAACGGCTTCATGGAAAACAGCACCACGGCGATCTTCGTCAAAGATCCCGAGGGGCGCTACGTTTCCGTCAACCGTCGCTACGCCGAACTCCATGGACGCAAGCGCGAGCACTTCATCGGGCGGAGCGATTTCGATGTTTTCCCGCCCGAGACCGCCGCCCGCATGCGCATGAGCGACGCGCGCGTGATCTCCACGGCTCAACCGGTCGAGCTCGAAGATTCGTTCAACACGCCGCAAGGACCGCACACCAGCATCGTCCATAAGTTTCCGATTCTCTCCGAGGACGGCCGCGTCGAAGGCGTTTGCGGCATCGCCACCGAGATCTCCGAGCGCAAACGCGCCGAAGCCGAAATCCGCGAAAACCGCCGTCAGCTCGAATCCATCCTCGGCCAGCTCCCGGGCATGGCTTTCCGCCTCGTGCAGGATGGCGATCTCACGCCGGTTTATATCAGCCGCGGCGCGCTCCGCCTCACCGGACACAGTGCGCGCGATTTTCTGGAAAAACGCGTGCGCCTGGCCGAGATCGTCCACCCCGACGATCGCAACCGCGCCCACGGCGCCATCGCCAACGCCGCGCGCAAACGACGCTCCTACGAAATCGAATACCGCATCGTCGATCGCGCCGGCCGCACAAAGTGGGTGCTCGATCGCGGACAGGGCGTGTACAACGAAGACGGCCAGCTCTTGTTCATCGAGGGGCTCGCGATCGACATCACGCAGCGAAAAGACGCCGAGTCGGAAAAACTCATCGTCGAGCGTCGCCTCCTCGAAGGCCAGAAGCTCGAGAGCATCGGCGTCCTCGCCGGCGGCGTCGCGCACGATTTCAACAACCTCCTCACCGGCATCATCGGCAACGCCAACCTCGCCGCGTTGACGATCCCGCCCGACGCACCGGCGCAGCAAAATCTCAAACAAATCGAAAACGCCTCGCAGCGCGCGGCGGAACTTTGCCAGCAGATGCTCGCCTACGCCGGCAAAGGCCGCTTCGTCATCCAACGCGTCGAGCTCGATCCGCTGATCAACAACACCGTGCCGCTCATGCGCGCGTCGGTCAGCAAGCGGGCGACGCTGCGTCTTCAGATCCAGCCCGATTTGCCGCCGATCATGGCCGACCCCACGCAGATCAGGCAGATCGTGATGAATCTCGTGATCAATGCCTCCGAAGCTCTCGGCGATCAAGATGGCGTGATCTCGATCTCCGCCACACTCGTCCGGCCGCGGCCCGGTTTCTTCGAAGGCGCCGCCATCATGCCGGCGCATCCGGCCACCGATTACGTGCAACTCGAGGTGGCGGACACCGGCTCCGGCATGACCCCGGAAACGCTCGCACGCATCTTCGATCCTTTCTTCACCACGAAATTCGCCGGTCGCGGACTCGGCCTCGCTGCTGTCCAAGGAATCATTCGCGGACACCACGGCGGCCTCATCGTCCGCAGCACGCCCGGGCAGGGCTCCGTGTTCACACTCTTCATCCCGGCCACTTCGAGTGAACCCGCCGAGCCGGCCCTCATCCGCCGCGCCACGGCCACGCCGTGGAAACAACATGGACGCGCCCTCGTGATCGACGACGAAGATCACGTGCTCCAGGTCGCCGGTGAGATGCTTCGCTCATGCGGCATGCAAACGGAACTCGCGCGCGATGGCTACGAAGGCATCGACCTTTTCCGCGCGCACCCCTCGGAATTCGACGTCGTGCTGCTCGACATGACGATGCCCCGTCTCAGCGGAGAAGAAACCCTCCGACTCCTCCGCGAGATCCGCCCGGATGTGCGTGTACTGCTGATGAGCGGTTACAACCGCCGCGATTTTGTGGCCTCACTTCCTCGCAGCGATGAAATCGGTTTCCTCCAAAAACCCTTCACGCTCGAAACCCTCCGCGAGCGAGTGCAAGACATCCTTTCCTAAACCTCGGTCGCGCCGCGTAGTTGGTTTTCCACTACAACAAGTTCGGTCCAAATCGAAAAACGGCGCCAAAGCGTCCCCACGACAAACCAATCTCCGCGAGCCGGACTCAAAGGCGCAACACGCAGCCTTTCCTTCCTCAAAGCGTCTTCTCCGCGACCTCCGCGCCTCCGCGGTTAAACCCCGGATGGATGCGCCGGCCACTGGCTCCCCGCGTGGCTTTTTCCAGTCAACAGCTGCCGCATTATTCGCTCCAGCCCCGCCAATTCCTCCGCTTTGCGCCTTGGCGCGAGGTTCGCTGCGCGTATTTTGACGCGCTTCCACCGTGTCCTCTCCTTCTGCCGCCAACGATTCCCTCTCGAAAGTTAAACGTCCGCTCTCGCTCGGGGTTGTCTTTCTGACGCTTTATATCGATCTGATCGGCTTTTCGATCATCTTCCCCCTCGCGCCGGGCTTGCTGCAGCATTACCTCCAAGTGGATGGTCAGGAGGGAGTTCTTGGATGGTTTCTCGGCCACATCGCCGAATGGTCGCGGGCGCTTGGAAACGAATCTCACCTCCCTGAGGTCCTGTTCGGTGGCGTCATCAGTTCGCTATTTTCGATCCTGCAATTCTTCTTCGCACCGATTTGGGGCGGACTGTCGGATCGGCGCGGTCGGCGCGGAGTCCTCATGTTCACGGTCGCGGGCACGGCGCTGAGCTACCTGCTCTGGGTTTTCAGCGGCTCGTTCTGGCTGTTCCTCGGCGCACGTATGCTGGCCGGCGTTTTTGGCGGAAATCTGTCGGTCGCCACCGCGGCTGTCGCTGATGTGACCACCCGCGAAGAACGCTCCAAAGCGATGGGCCTGGTCGGCGCGGCCTTTGGTCTCGGGCTCGTCACCGGCCCGTTGATCGGCGCATTTTCCGCGCGCATCGACCTCGCCGCCGCGCTGCCCGCGCTCGCGCCGTTCGGACTCAATCCTTACTCCGCGCCCGCGTTGATTGCATTTCTCCTGAGCCTGCTCAACCTCGCGTGGATCGCCGCGCGTTTTAAGGAAACGCGCCCTCCCAACGCTCGCCGCACCGCGACCGAGCGTCGCCCGCTCAATCCGATCCGCGCCATCCTTTCGCTCGATAATCCCGCCGTCCGCAATGTGAACCTGGTGGCGTTCATCTACTCCATCGCCTTTGTCGCGATGGAGACCTCGCTCGTCTTTTTGAGCGCGGAACGGTTCGGCTACACCGCCTATGAAAACGGGCTGCTCATGGGTTTTCTCGGCGTCTGCTCGATCATCACGCAGGGCATGATCGTGAGGAGACTCTTCACCCGCATGCGCGAAACGCAGGTGCTTTCGCTTGGTCTCACGTTTTCCGCGCTCGGATTTTTCACGACGGGTTTCGCGCCTTCGCCCGCGATGCTTTATCTCGGCGTCGCCTTGCTCGCCCTCGGCGGTGGCCTCGTCAACCCATCCACCACCGGTCTCATTTCCCTCTACGCCGACGCCGATCAACAGGGGCGCGTGCTCGGCATTTTCCGCTCGCTCGGATCGCTCTCGCGCGCGATCACGCCGATCCTCGCCGGCATACTCTACTGGACCAATGGCGCGCATGGCGCTCACCTGCTCTACGCAATCGCCGCCGTCCTCGCTCTGGTGGGCTGGCTGCTTAGCCGGCGCCTTCCGCAACCCGCGAAATGACCGCCGCCGCCCAGCCGTTTTCGACAATGTCCGGCCCGGGCCACCGCGCCCGGCTGCCGTTGTTGTTTTGCTGGGCGCTGCTTCTCGTTTTTTTCGTCAACGGCTGCGCCAGCGTTCGCCGTCTCACGACCCGCGAGTCCCGGCCCGGCAGTACCAAACTCGATGCGCGGCTCGTCGTCGTTCCCGCACGCATCATGGGCAACCATTTCCTCGTCGAAGCACGTTGGGACAAAAGCGGCCCCTGGCGTTTTCTCGTCGATACCGGCTCGGCCGTGACGCTCGTTTCCCCCGAGTTCGCAGCGCGCCACGGCATCCAACAACCGCCCAATATCACCCCGCCCGTGCGCATCCGCTCGGCCGACGGGCACACGGTCGCCCTTCCCGCAGTCAACATCAAGCGTATCCAACTTTCGGATGCAGGGTTCCGCAACATCCCCGGCTTCATCTACGATTGCGCGGAGCTCTCCGCTCATCTCGGTGTCCGCGTGGACGGCATCCTCGGGTTCCCCTTGTTCCGCGATGTGGTATTCTCGCTCGATTATCCGCAGTCGCGGCTGGTCATCACCACGGCCGGCCCGACACCGCTGCTCCCCGGCTCGCGCATCCGTTTCAACAACGAGCGGCGCACTCCCATCATTCCCCTCCAGCTCGGAAACGAAACCTTTCTCGCGCTGATCGATTCCGGGAGCGACGGCTCGCTCGTGCTCAACCCCTTCGGTCTGCATCCAGAATTTGAATACGGTCCCCGTGCGGGCGGCACCGTCGGCACACTCACCGGCGACCGCCCGCAGCAAATCGGACGCTTGAACCAGCCGCTCGCGATCGGCGCCTACACGTTGCAGAAACCGATCGTCGATCTCACCGACCAGCTTTCCTCCATCGGCGGCGAAATCCTCCGTCACTTCTGCGTCACCTTCGATCCGCCGCGCAACAACGTGACTTTTTACCGCGATACCACCGCCGTCATCGCTCCCGACGCGCGCCACAGCTCGGGCCTCAGTTTCACCAAAACTCCCGCTTATTGGCGCGTGGCCGGAGTCGTTCCGGGTTCACCCGCGGCGGAACTCGGCATCCAACGCGGCGAGCTCGTGGCCCGCATCAACGGCGAGCCCGTTTCCGCCTGGCCCCTCATCCGGCTCGATTCACTGGTCCGCCGCGCGGGGGAAATCACCTTTACGTTTATCCGTGGCGAAAAAGAGGTCCCCGTCATCATTCCCACCTTTGAGCTCATTCCTTGATCGAGCTTCGCGGCAGAAAACGACGCGCCAACATCGCCCAGCAATAACTCGCGGCTTTACATCATATCATCGAATCCAGATACGTTGATCATATGAGTTCCGACCGGACCATTTTATCCCTTTTGGCCGAAAAACGCCCACTTCGCTCACTTGAGTTTTTTCCACCCAAGGACGACGCCGGCGTGGCTGCGTTGCGCGCTTCCGCCGCAGCGCTCAAGAGCATCTCGCCCGACTATGTTTCCGTCACTTACGGCGCCGGCGGAAGCACGCGCGAACGCACCGCGCAGGTCTGCGAGTTTTTGCGCGCCGACTTCGGTTTCACCGTCATGCCCCACCTCACGTGCGTGGGCCATTCCCGGGACGAACTCAACGCGCTCGCGGACCAGATCCATGCGCGCAACTTCCGCAACATCATGACGCTCCGCGGCGACCCACCCAAAGGCGCCGATAAGTTCACTCCCACCGCCGACGGGCTCGTTCATGCCAGCGACCTCGCCGCATTGCTGAAGGCGCGTCATCCAGATTTCTGTCTCGGCGTCGCCGGTTATCCGGAAAAACACCCGGAATCTTCATCGCTCGATTCCGATATCGATCACCTCAAACAAAAGCTCGATGCCGGCGGCGACTTCGTCACCACGCAGCTGTTTTTCGACAACAGCGTTTATTTTCGCTTCGTGGAAAAATGCCACGCGCGCGGCATCACCGCACCGATCATCCCCGGCATCATGCCCGTGCTCTCGCTGAAACAAATCCAACGTTTCACCCAGATGTGCGGAGCCACCCTGCCCGCCCGCTTGATCGCCCGCCTCGAAGCCGCGGGTGACAACATCGACGCTGTCGAAGCGGTGGGGCTCGACTGGGCCTTCGCGCAAATCCGCGAATTGCTCGCCGGCGGCGCACCCGGCTACCACCTCTACATCCTCAATCGAGCCAAGTCCGCCCTCGCCCTCGCCGCCGGGCTCGCCGCCTGAGCGGCAACCCGCAGCGTATTCAGTCCCCGAATACCAGAAGCTACTTCCCCGCCGCCTTCTCACGGGCGGCGTGAGCCGCGGAAACTTCGAGGTATTTTTCAGCCCACCCTTTGAGCCGTGCGCGTTCGTCCGGGCTGAGCGCACGCACCACTTTCGCCGGCGCACCGAGCACCATCGACCCCGGCGGGATCACCGTGCGCGGCGTCACCACCGCGCCCGCACCGACGATGCTCTGCGCACCGACACGCGCGCCATCGAGCACGGTTGCGCCCATTCCGATCAGGCATTCGTCCTCGATCGTGCAGGCATGGATGATCGCCGCGTGCCCGATGGTGCACCACTTGCCGATGATCGCATCGAGGTCGTCCGCGAGATGGACCACGCAATTATCCTGAATATTGGATCCCTCGCCCACGACAATGCGGGCGATGTCGCCGCGCAGCACCGCGCCGTAGAAAACGCTGGATTTCGGGCCTAGCGTCACGTCCCCAACCACCGTGGCATTGGCCGCCACCCAATTGGCCTGGGCCATGTCGGGCGTTTTCGAAAGATGCTGGGAGAGGCGTTCTGAAACCGTCATGCCTCGATCTTTCTCGGGGAGGAAATCCGGATCAAGTCCCGTGCATCGCACCGGCATTTCCGGACAAAATAAAACCGGGGCGGCGACTTTCGTCACCACCCCGGCGTGATTTGCTGATTAATAGCAGCGGCCGTCAGCCAACCTGTTGGTCGACGTACCCGCACCACTGTCTGCAACCCTCCTTGGTTTCTTATCAAGAGAAACCCCGGCGGTCGCGAAGTCGCGGCCAGCTTCCTCATCGGGAAAACAAGAATGTCACATCCCTCGGCCATGCCTGCAGACCCTTCTGCGTGCCGGTACCGGTGGACGAGCAGGCAAACGGCGAACCGTTCAACCCGTTCAAGGCTTCCTGACGGATCCTTTTTCCTGGCGTTTGGACCGGACAACTCCCCGCGATAAACTCACCGCGACGGTCGCTCAATCCGCTGCACCATTGCCAAAGAACGCGTTTCTTATCGGCCAATCAGCTGCATCAGTCAACCCCACCTTATAGCGCTATTCGCTTATAAGGCGTTTTTAACAAGCGGCGGCGCACTGAGTTTCAGTGCTCATTTGCCCAGCTTGCGGAGGCCTTTGTTGATTTTCTCCACATCGCACGCCTCCGGATCATACGCCGGTCCCAGCCACTCGAGCCATTCCCGCCCGAGGTCCGTATTCGGTTCTTTGATACACGCGAGCATGTCGTGAAAGGCATCCAGGCCTCCGCAATCCTCCGGCGGTCCCGCCCGCTCGCCCGCGAGGCAAAGCGGATAAGTGGAGCCCTTTTCCAGATCGATGACCTTCTCCAGGCGAATCTCCACCTCCCAGCCGTCGCCAAACTGATAATGATAATGCAACTTCTCATGCGCCGGCAGATCCAGATCCGACAGCGCGATATCGCGATCGTCCTCGATCATCACATCGCCTTTGCGCACGGGATTCCCAAAACGCTGCTCCTCCAGGGTAAACACGTGCGTCTGATAATCGAACCACTCGAACACGACCTGGATCGAATCGTGCAGACGACTCAGCCACATCGACTCCCGCACCAGCAGACGTCGCCAGATTCGCGGATTGCATCCGACCACGCTCAAACGCAGCGAAAATACCTTTTCGGCCGGTTTCTTGGCGCCAGGTCCTTTGCCTTCGAGAAGCGAGATCATGGGGGCGACGACAAAAAAGGCGCGCAGCCGTCTCACGCAAGCCGCGACACATCCGGGCTCCACGCGCACACCGGCTTCTACCAAACCCGCGATACGCGTTTCGCTTCCAGCGCGCTCTCCACCTCATCCGGCAGCTCGCTGAGAAAATCCAGTCCCGTGCGACTCTCAATCTCGTCGATGCTCCTCGCATAGTCCGCCAGCCCGGCCCCCTCGGGTATTTCCTGCGGAAACAGAAACGCCTGTGCGCGCACCCGTCCTTCGCTCTCATCGACCACGATCATAAAAAAACCTTCGGGCACCGCCACCCGACGCCGCAGCCACGCCGGCTTTTCGCCAAACACCGGCCCGGCCACCACCCACACTTCTTCAAAACGCGCCGCATAATTGGTCGCGATTTTCTGCTCCAGCGCCTTCCACAAACCTGCGTTCAACGCATGGCGCTGCGGCACGATGTTCGACATCAAAAACGTCTCTTCCTGCGCGGCTTTGCCGTAGCGAGTCGCGATCGCATAGTTCGGCGCCAGGTGCCCGCGGTCATAACCACTGCGCGTGTAATCCGATGGCTCCACGCGCGCCGTCGTGCGCGGATCCACACGAAACTCCTCCGGGCGTTTCGGCGCTTCGAGCGTTTCCACATCCTTCATGCGGTACGCGACCCACAACGGATTCCCCATCACGTCGCTGTATCCCGCGATATAACCCTCGTTCTTCAGCAGCCGCACCGCACGCGAACTTTCCGGCCAGCCCGCATATGCGAAGTCATCGCCGCCATTCGAAATCGCCGCCGCGCCATCGACAAAATCGCCGCTGCCGTAGATCTGCCAGAGATCCCACGCGACATCGAACGCGGTGACATTCTTGCGTCCTTCGATCCAGTTGCCGACGAGGCGCGAGATCTCCGTTTTCCTCTCCGGCGGCTGAAACAAATACCAACCACCGATCGCTCCCCACACGATGAGGTTGGCGATAAAAAACACCTTCGCGAAACCGCTCTTTGCGCTCCGCTTCGTCCGTCCTGAGGATCTTTTTCGTGCCATGCGGCCGCACGCGCTAATCAACGATGCGTCCCAAAGCCATCTTTTCATCCCGAAACTATTCTCCTCTTCTCGCGTCTTCCGTTCGCACGCTCCCGTCAGAATTTTTTTGCCTCATGAAACCTCCCCGCCTTCTCCCCCGACTCTTCGCATCGGCGCTCCTCGCCGTCTCCAGCTCCACGCTCGTCCTGGCGGCAACTGCCTTCGATCCCGCCACGCTTCCCGCCGTCAGTGCTCCGGTGATTCCCGAGCGCTCCGTCCGCATCACCGACTTCGGCGCGATCTCCGACGGACACACGCTCAACACCGATGCGATCAATCGCGCGATCGCCTCCGTCGCGGCTAAAGGCGGCGGCCGCGTCATCATTCCCGCCGGTCTCTGGCGCACGGGTCCGATCGTGCTGCAAAGTCGCATCGAGCTCCACGTCGAAGATGGCGCGCTCGTTCAGTTCAGCGACAATCGCGCGGACTATCCGCTCATCGAAACCAGCTTCGAAGGAAGCGCTCAACTTCGCTGCCAGTCGCCCATCTCCGGCCGCGATCTCGAACACATCGCCATCACCGGCAAAGGCGTTTTCGACGGCGCCGGCCAGGTCTGGCGCCCGGTGAAGAAAATGAAAATGACCGCCGGCCAGTGGTCCAAACTGCTCGCCTCCGGCGGCGCCGTTAACGAGTCGAAGGATATCTGGTATCCCTCCGCCGACATCCGCGATGGCAACGAATACCGCGGCGAACGCACGCCCGAGTTCGTCCAGCGCACGCGTGATTCACGCCGCCCCGTCCTCCTCAGCCTCATCAACTGCCGCCACGTTCTCCTCGACGGCCCGACCTTTCAAAACTCGCCGAGCTGGTGCGTGCATCCGCTGATGTGCGATCAGGTCATCGTCCGCAACGTCACCATTCGCAATCCGTGGTTCGCGCAAAATGGCGACGGCCTCGACCTCGAGTCCTGCTCCAACGTCATCGTCGAAAACAGTTCGTTCGATGTCGGCGACGACGCCATCTGTCTCAAATCCGGCCGCGATGCCGAGGGCCGCGCCCGCGGTCGCCCCACGGAAAACGTCATCGTCCGCAACTGCATCGTCTATCACGGCCACGGCGGTTTCGTCGTCGGCAGCGAAATGTCCGGAGGCGTCCGCCGCATCCACGTTTCGGATGTCACCTTCATGGGCACCGATGTCGGCCTGCGTTTCAAAAGCACGCGTGGTCGCGGCGGCGCCGTCGAAGACATCCTCATCGAGCGCGTGCGCATGACCAACATCCCCGGCGAAGCGCTGCTCTTCGATCTTTTCTACGGCACCAAAGCACCCGACGAAGCCGACCCGAAATCGCTCAACAGTCCGCTGCTCGCCGCCAAGCCGGTCACCGAGGAAACGCCCGCGTTCAGGAACATCCTCATCCGCGATGTGGTGGCGCTCGACTCCGAACGCGCCGCCCTCATCCGCGGCCTCCCGGAAATGCCCGTTGAAAACATCCGCCTTGAAAACGTCCGCATGTCCGCCCGCTCCGGCGTCTATATCGCCGACGCTGCGAATGTTTCCTTCAGCGATGTCGAAGTTCGCGTCGAAAAAGGCCCCGCGCTCGCCATCCGCGACTCCGCAAAAATCGAAACGCGCACCGTCTCTCTGAAAAACAAAGAGGGCGCGCTCGCGACAGTGAGAGGCGATCGTTCCTCCGCCATCGATCTGCGCGGCATCGATGCCGCCACCGCGATCACAATCTCCGCTGAAGTGCCCGCTTCCGCTGTCAGCAAGCGCTGAGCGGTCGAGCGGCCTTAGGAGCGCCGACGAGACGTCGGCGCTCCTGCGCTTTACGCAAACCAACTCCGCGCTCCGCAGACTTCTTGTTAGAAGTTGTAGCGCACTGTCGCGCCAAACTGCCGCGGATCGGCGCGCGACTCGTAGCGTTTCACGTCGTAATCCGGGTCTTCGTTGCCGAAGAAAAACACACGCTTGTCGTATTCTTTATCGAAGGCGTTGCGCACCCAGAGCGTCAGCGTCCACTCGCGCCACGCATAACCGAGCGTCGCGTTGAACACGTTAAACGGACGGCGCTGTTCGTTCTGATTATTCGAATCGTAGAAACGCGCGCGGCCCACCAACTCCACGCTGCCGAACAGTCCTTGTTCCGGCCGATAGCTCGTCGAAAGCGTGTATCCATATTTTGGAGTGTTCGCCAGTTCGCGACCACCCGCGGCGTCTCCGCTTGAGAGCGTAAAGGTATCGAGCTCCGAATCCATCAAGGCCAGCGATCCGCTCACCGACCAATTCGACGTGAGCGCGAAACGGCTCGACGCCTCCACACCGCGCACGGAAGCCTTTTCCGCGTTGTCCGTGAAGAATCGGTAGCTGCCGCCGAAGCCCGCCGAATCGCGGACCTGTGTGTCGTCGCGCTCGATGTCGAAGATCGTCACTTCGCCCGTGAGTCGTTGCGCGAACCAGTTGCCGCGCACGCCGATTTCATACGTCCACAGATATTCCGTATCATAGGTGAGCGGATCGATCGTCGGATCGATGCGAGCATCGACGTTCACACCGCCGGCTTTGTAGCCACGCGTCACCGACGCAAACGCCACGTGATTCGCCGTGAGGTCGTGCTCCAGCGTGAGTTTCCCGCCGACCATCGTGTCGTCGAACGACGGCGCGAGCCGCACCGGCGTATCGTACGTGTTCGGCGTCTTCCGGTAACGCGTCTTCAACCCGTCGCCCGAAACATCCACCTGTTCCGCGCGCAGGCCGAGGATCACGCGTGTGCGTTCCGTGATGTCGTGCGAGATCTGGCCAAACACCGCGATGTTCTTCGCTTCGTAGCTTGTCGTCAGTCCGCGGATATTGCCGGGGTCTTCATTTGTGTAACGGCTGTCCTCGGTCGTCGCCGAGAAATACGCGCCGAGCGTCCAGCGATCCACCCAGCCCAGCGCATCCTTCGTCGCCACTGAATCGAACCGCAGTTCCTGGCTGAATCCGTCACGCTCACGGCGCAGATCGCTGAAGCCTTCGTAGGAACCGATCGTCCAGTCGTCGTCGTAACTGTAGATCGACTTCACGTGCGAGCCCGTCGTCACCGTCGTCAGCCGCACATTCGCGAGTCCCGTGTAGGTGCCACGCAAGCTGCCCGCGAGCGACTCCTGTTCATCGCGCCCCGGCTGATCGCTGTACGTGTACTCGCCGTTGTTATCCAGGGCGAAGTCATCGAAGCCGTTGTTCACGTCCGAATAAAGCGCCGCGCCTTCCCAGCGCCACGCCGCCGTCGGGTTAAACGTGAGTCGCAACCGCGCCGTGAATTCGTCGCGCGCATTTGTATCCGCATTTTGGGTACGGTTGTGACGAAACCCGTCGCTGTTGTGCTGCTGCACCGCCAGGCGCATCATCAGCTTCTCCGGCGTCCCTCTGATCAGCGGTCCGCCCACCGCAAAGCCGCCCGAACGCAGCGCGTCGTCGCCCGCGCTCGCTTCGATTTGCCCGGTCCAAAAGGGCGTCGGCGCATTCGTCACCAACCGCACGACGCCGCCCGCCGCGTTCGCGCCAAAGGCACCCGCCTGCGGACCGCGCAGCACTTCCACCTGGCTCACGTCGAAAGTGCTTCCCAGCGAACCGAGTCCCGTGAAATCGAGATCGTCCACGAGAAAACGGACCGTCGAGTCCGGCGTCTCGCCTTCGTACTGCGAATTTTCGCCGATGCCGCGGATCTGAAAATACCGCGCGCGCGACGTGCCGCCGGTCCACGTGAGATTCGGGATCTGGTCGGCCAGATCGCCGAAATGCTGCACCGCTCCGGCGCGCAAAGCACGGTCATCATAGACCGAGACGCTCGCCGGGATTTTCGCCAGCGGCGACTCCCACAGGTCCGCGGTCACGCGAACAGGAGCGAGCACCACATCGGGTGTGTTATCACGAGCGGCTTCCGCCGGCCCGTTCGTTTGGGCAAAGCCCGTTGCCGTGCTGGAGCTCACCAGCGTCGCAAGAATAAGGAGGGAGGATGTCGTTCGTTTCATTGGCTTGGCGCCCCCTGAAACAGATCCCCGGAAAAAAGACGCGAAGCCCCGAGGCTTCGCCTGCTTGGTTTCCTTCGCCGGAATGATCCGTATCAGGTTCGAAGGGTCCGGTCGCCGATCGCGCGACCATCTCAGCCCTCCGACGGAGGACACCCCTACAGGCAAGGGCGCACAAAACACCGGATGCCTGCGCATGCAAGTGAAACCTTTATTGCGTGCTCTTGCGCGATCCGCGCTTCGTCTCGAAATTCACGCCGTTCCCCCAAATCAGGAAAGACCGCCAAAGTCTCCCACTTGCTCCATGCGCTTTGCACTCCCCCTTCGTTCCACCTGCGCGTCCGTCCTCCTGCTCATGTCTTTCTCCGCCTCCGCGGCCGGCGAATCCATGCCGTATCGAGAAATTCAATACACGTGGAAAAACGTTCACATCGGCGGCGGAGGTTTCGTCACGGGGATCGTTTTTCATCCGGCCGAACGAGGCCTCGCCTATGTGCGCACGGATGTCGGCGGCGCTTACCGCTGGGACGACCAGGCCCAACGCTGGGTGCAACTCGTCGATTTTCTCGGACTGGCCGACGTGAACCTCACCGGCATCGAGAGCCTCGCGATCGATCCGCGCGATCCCCAACGCGTGTATCTCGCCGCCGGCACTTACACTCACGAATCGGTCGGGAACGGCGCCATGCTGCTGTCCGCCGATCGCGGGCTTACCTTCAAGCGCGTGAAGATGCCGTTCAAGATGGGCGGCAACGAAGCCGGACGCGGCAATGGCGAGCGTCTCGCCGTCGATCCGCACGATGGCCGCACTTTGTTTTTCGGCTCACGCGCGGATGGTCTCTGGCGCAGCACGGATCGCGGAGAAACGTGGTCACGCGTCACCTCATTTCCGGCGCTCGCCACCGCAGAGTCGTCGCGTGACAACGGACCACGACGTCAATCTGTAGGGATTGTTTGGATACTGATTTCTCCTCTTGGCGGTGAAGAGGGACGCCCTGCGCGCACGCTCTACGCAGCCGTTTCGTCGCCCGAAGGGGGACTTTTCCGCAGCCGCAATGGCGGTGGGTCCTGGGAACAATTGCCGGGACAACCCATCGGGCTGCGACCGACCCGCGCCGCGCTCGCGCCTGACGGTCGTCTCTTTCTCGCCTTCGGCAACGATCCCGGCCCCAACACCATGACCGATGGCGCCGTGTGGATCTTCGATCCGGCAAATGGCGATCGCTGGACGGACATCACGCCCATGCGCTCCGACAAAAAACCGCGCACGGGTTTCGGCTATGGCTGCGTGACGCTCGATCCGGCCGATCCCGACGTCGTCATTGCCACGACTTTCTGCCGCTGGGAACCGCACGATGAAATTTTCCGCAGCACCGATGGCGGCAAAACCTGGACACCGCTCATGGCGAACTCGCGCTGGGATTTTGCGCGCTCACCCTGGGCACAACATCACGAGCCACACTGGATCGCCGACTTCAAAATCGATCCGCACAATCGCGACCACGCGCTCTTCACGACGGGCTACGGTTTATGGGCTTCACGCGATTTCACTTCCGCCAACATCGCACAACGCGGCGTGCAGTGGTGGTTCAAAAACGAAGGCCTCGAAGAAACCGTGCCACTCGGGCTCATCAGTCCGCCCGCAGGCGCGCCCTTGCTTAGCGCACTCGGCGATCTCGATGGATTCAAACACGACCAACTCGATCAAGCGCCGCTTCAGTTCGCCGGTCCGCCGCGCTTCGCCAACAGCGAGAGCATCGCCTTCGCGGGACAAGCGCCCGCTAACCTCGTTCGCGTCGGCACCCTACGACGACGCACGACCGAAGTCCGCGGCGCGTATTCGCGTGATGGCGGAAACACCTGGACCGTTTTTGCGTCCGAACCTCCCGGCGATGGCGGAGGCCGTGCAACGATCACCGCTGATGGCAAGACGATCGTGTGGACGCCGTGGCGCAGCCGCGCGCACCGCACCACGGACGGCGGCAAAACCTGGACCGCATGCGAAGGCTTGCCGCCCGAGGTCAATGTCGTGGCCGACCGCGTCGATCCATCGTTGCTGTATGCGTTCGATCACCACACCGGATCGATTATGGGGAGCACGGACGGCGGCGTTCAGTTTTCACCGCGCGCCATCGGTCTCGCACGCGGCGGCAAATCTCGGGGCGGTTTCGGCGGAGGCGGTGCGGCCGATGTCGCGTTGCACCCATCGCCCGATGGACGCGGCATTTTATGGCTGGCGAGCCGCACGCAAGGACTGCGCATTTCTACCGACGAGGGGAAAACGTTCCGTCCCCTCTCACATGTCTCCGCTGCCTATTCGCTCGGTTTCGGCAAAGCCGCATCGGGGCGCGAAGAATCGGCGCTCTACCTTTTCGGCGAAATCGCCGGCACCTCGGGGCTCTTTCGCTCCGACGATGCCGGTGCTAGTTGGGCGCGCATCAACGACGACCAACACCAGTTCGGCTGGATCAATCACGTCACGGGCGATCCGCGTGTTCACGGTCGTGTTTATTTCGCCACTGGCGGGCGCGGTATCTTTTACGGCGAACCCACCTCTCCAGAGCAGCCCAGCCCGCCTGGGAGCAACGCCCCCTGAAAACATGAAGGCCGCCCCACTTAAGAGGCGGCCAGCATGACCTAACACCAAGCAAACCGTAAGAACTACAAACAAGTATCGTCCCCCTAGGAACGGTACTGACTACACGGGGATAGACGCGTGATTCGCAAAACCGCTCAAAAATTCGGCGGTAATTTTCTGCTAAATCCGCAACACGACTTCGCAACAGGACAGGAGGTGTGGATGTCCTGCAGCCAATGATCCTGATTCCCCGGCTCCGAGGATCGCCGCAGGCTCAGATGTGGCAGGAGCCGGCGTCCTCAGAGAGAGCCGCCTCCAGCACAGGTAGCGGCTCGCCAGACGCGGCCGCTTTCGGCGTGCTCTTGAGCGGATAGCGGAAAGTGCGACCCTCGTAATTTTTGAAGACAATTTCCTCGTCGGTGATCTTTTCCACGTAGTCCGGATTGACCGGCACCTTGCCGCCGCCGCCGGGCGCATCGATGACGTATTGCGGAACTGAATACCCGGTGGTGTGGCCGCGGAGCGCACGGATGATCTCGATGCCCTTGCGCACATCGACTTTGAAGTGCGAGCCGCCCGTGATCAGATCCATCTGATAAAGATAATACGGGCGCACGCGCATCCGCAGCAGGCGATGCACCAGGGCCTTCATCACCTCGGCATCGTCGTTCACGCCGCGCAGCAGCACCGATTGGTTGCCCAGCGGCACGCCGGCAAAGGAGAGGCGTTCACAGGCTTCCTTCAGTTCCGCGGTGGCTTCCTTCGGATGATTCACGTGGATGCTCATCCAGATGGGGCCGTACTTTTTGAAAATCTCGCAAAGCTCGGGCGTGATGCGTTGCGGCAGGAACACCGGAATGCGCGAGCCGATGCGGATGAACTCCACGTGCTTGATCGCGCGCAGGCGGCTGAGCAGATGCTCCAGTTTTTTATCCGACAACAGCAGCGGGTCGCCGCCCGAAAGCAGCACGTCGCGCACTTCCGGATGCGATTCGATGTAGCGCAGCGCCTGCTCGTATTCCGGGTGGAAATTATAGTCCTGCGCATTGCTCACGAGGCGGCTGCGCGTGCAGTAGCGGCAGTAAGACGCGCACCGGTCCGTCACCAAAAACAACACGCGGTCGGGATAACGATGCACCAGGCCCGGCACCGGCGAATGTTCGTCTTCGCCGAGCGAATCCAGCATCTCTTCCTCGGTCGTGATCGATTCGCCCTCGCGCGGGATCAACTGGAGGCGGATCGGGCAGTTCGGATCGTTGCGATCGATCAGGTTGAAAAAGTAAGGCGTGATCGCCAGCGCGAGCTTGCTGCCGGCGAAAGCGATGCCACGCCGCTCCTCCGTGGTCAGGACCATGTAGCGTTCGAGCTGATCGAGGGTCGTGATCCGGTTCTTGAGCTGCCACGTCCAACTTTTCCAGTCGGATTCCGGAACGTGTTGCCAGAGCCCCTGGCCTTCAAACCAGGTGGCGCGATCTTCAGTGTATGCCATGAGAGAGGGTCAAGGTAGGACCCTGCCCGGCTCTGTCAAACGGCCGGCCCGGCTCCAAAATGGCCCGCCTTCGTCATTCGGCTAACAGCTCCTTCGAAACGTCGCCCACCCGCTCGGGTATGAATACGCACAGCCCGTCATGAATACGCTTTTCGCCGCCAAGTCGCCCGCCACCCCACCCGAGCTCGCCTCCGTTCTCACCGCCTTCGCGCCGCCCATCCCGCCGCCCACGCCCGAACACATCCTGCAGGTTGGTTCCGGCTTCTGGGCCTCCAAGGTGCTTTTGACCGCCGTCGAACTCGGCCTGTTCACGCACCTCGCCGACCGCCCCGCCACTTGCGAGGAGCTCCGCCAATACCTCGGCCTTCATCCGCGCGCAGCCCGCGACTTCTTCGATGCGCTTGTCGCCCTCGGTTTCCTCGAACGCGACGACGACCTTTATTCCAACGCGCCCGACACCGCTCTCTTCCTCGATAAAAACAAATCCTCCTACATCGGCGGCATCCTCGAAATGGCCAACGCCCGCCTGTATCCATTCTGGAACTACCTGACCGATGGCCTGCGCACCGGTCTTCCCCAGAACGAGGTCCGCACGGGCGGGGCGCAGTTTTTCCACGAGCTTTATTCCGAGCCCCGCCGTCTCCGCCAGTTTCTGAACGCGATGACCGGCGTCAGCCACGGCGCCAATCTCGCCATCGCCGAAAACTTTCCATGGGAAAAATACCGGACCTTCGCCGACATCGGCACGGCGCAGGGTGATCTCGCGGCCCAGATCGCCCTCGTTCACCCACATCTGCACGGCATCGGTTTCGACCTGCCGCAGGTCCGGCCTGTATTCGAGGATTACATACGGTCTCAGCAACTGCACGAGCGCGTGCTGTTTCGCGACGGCGATTTCTTCCAACAACCCCTGCCCAAGGCCGACGTCATCCTCATGGGTCACATCCTCCACGATTGGGATCTGGCTCAAAAAAAGCACCTCATCCGCGCGGCGTGGGATGCCCTTCCCGACGGCGGCGCCTTCATCGTGTACGATGCCATCATCGACGATGACCGCCGCCAGAATACCTTCGGTCTCTTGATGAGTCTCAACATGCTGATCGAGACGCCCGGCGGCTTCGACTACACCGGCGCCGATTGCATCGGATGGCTGCGCGAAGCCGGTTTCCGCCAGAGCTACGTGCGCCATCTGGTCGGACCGGATTCCATGGTCGTTGGCATCAAATAATCCCGTGCCCATGAGCCAGTCTCCGCCCGATAAAAACCGGAAGCGCACGATCCTGATCGTGCTCCTCCTGCTTCTTCTCCTGCTCGCGTTGCTTTTCGCGCGCTGCAAACGCCGCCCGGCGCCGCCACCGGAAGTCCCGGCGCCCGATGTCGCCGCCGAGGTCGCTTCGCCGATACCCGCCGCGGCGGCCTCCACGCCCGATGAAATCCTCTCCCCCGCCACGATCCAACTCCGCGCGCACACGGTCGCGGGCACCACGTTCACCGCCATCTGGACCGGGCCCGACAATCCCGGCGATTACCTTGCCATTGCACGCGCCGACTCTCCGCCGACCGTGTGGGAAACTTACGCCGAAACGAAACACGGGCGCACCCTCGAGCTCACCGCGCCCATCGAGCCCGGCAGCTACGAAGTTCGTTATGTCGCGCTTCGTTCCAAAAAGATCCTCGGCCGCACTCCGCTGCATGTCGCTGTCGCCACGGCCACGCTCAACGCCCCGGCTTCCGCCACCCTCAACACGCCGATCACCGTCACCTGGACCGGCCCCAACAACGAAAACGATTATCTCGCGATCGTCGCGCCCGACGCCGCGAACGACGTCCACGACAACTACGTCCCCACCGCCAAGGGTTCACCCACCACACTGGTGACACCCGGCAAGCCCGGCCTCTCGGAGATCCGCTACGTCACGGGCAAAGGCCGCAAGATTCTCGCCCGTCGCCCCATCGAAATCACCGCGCCAGCCGCCACGATTGAAGCACCGGCCGAAGTGATTGCGGGCACGTCGGTGTCGATCGCGTGGGCCGCCGCGGTGGCCGCCGGTGATTACCTGACCATTGTGCCGCCCGATGCGGCTCCCGGTGTGTATCAGAATTACAACGACGCCTCACGGGGTTCGCCGCTCACCATCGCCGCGCCGATCGTGCCGGGTCAGTACGAGATCCGTTTTGTTGCCGGCCGCGGGAAAACCATTCTTGCCCGACGGCCCCTGACGGTCGTCGCCGCCATCGTGACTCTCGACGCGCCCGGGCAAGCCGCTGCCGGCGAGCCGGTGATCATTCACTGGACTGGCCCAAACAACCGCGGCGATTACCTGACCATTGTCGCCCGCGACGCACGCGATGGGCATTATGCGCATTACGCCGAAACCCAGCGCGGTTCTCCCGCCCGCGTCAAAGCGCCCGACCAACCCGGCTCCGCCGAGATCCGCTACATGAGCGGCCAAGGAGCGAAGGTCCTCGCGCGCCGCGCGATTGAAATAGTCCCGTAGCCGCCACGCGTCGCGACGAGGACGTCGGCGCTCCCGGCGGCCTGCGCAGCTCACCCCAGTTTCTCCAGCGCCATCGCACTCGCGGCGGTGCGATTCTCCACGCCGAGTTTCGCGTAAATATTCTCCAGGTGTTTTTTCACCGTGAAGAGTTTCATCTCGAGGATCGTGCAGACTTCCGGGTTCGTTTTTCCCTGCGAAACCCAAAATAAAATCTCCGCCTCGCGCGGCGTGAGCCCGAGCGATTGCAACATCTCCGGCTGCGGTTCCGACTTCGCGAGATTGCTGCCATTATGATCGGCCACGCGGCTGAGTCGCGCCGCGATCGCCGCGAGCAGGTCCGCCACGCCGACCGGCTTTATCAAATAGTCGTCGGCACCGATCGTCATGCCGTTGCGCACATCGCTGTATTCGCCGCGGGCCGTCAGAAAAATAAACGGGATGCGCGCGGTGCGTGCGTTTCCGCGCAGTGTTTTCAGCACATCGTGACCATCCATCTCCGGCATGGAAATGTCGCACAAGATGACATCGGGCAGTTGGCTGCGCGCGAGTTCCACGGCGGATTTTCCATCGCCGGCTTCATAAACATCGTACTGCTCCAGCCGCAGGATCTTACCCAGGTTGCGGCGCATGACGGATTCGTCGTCCACGATCAGGATTTTTTTCACAGGTCTTCTCCTCGGCGTGTGTTTAAATTTGCGGCCAGTTCCGTGAGCGGCGGAAACACCGGCAAGGTCACCGTCACGGTCGTCCCTTTGCCCACGGCACTCTGAAGATCCAGCGTACCGCGATGGAGTTCCACGCAATGCTTCACGATGTAGAGACCGAGCCCCGTGCCGTTGACGAGACCGACATTGCGCGCGCGGCGAAACGCTTGGAACAGTCCGGGGCGGTCCTCCTCGGGGATGCCGATGCCATCATCGTGAATGGAAAACACCGCGTGCCGCCCCACGCGTTCGAGCGTGATCCGCGGCGCGCGATCGGCCGGGGAATATTTCAGCGCATTCGTCAGCAGATTGCTCAGGATCAATCGTAGGAGCTGCTCGTCCGCCGTCGCAAAGTTATCGATGCCGCGATGCTCAAGCACGATGTCGCGCGTGTCGTCCACTCCGGAGAGCACTTCATCCACGATCACCTGCACGAGTTCGACCAGATCGACGAGCTTGGTGGACAACATCAACTTCCCCGCCTCCGCCTTTCCCATCAACAGCAGGTTGTCGATCATCCCCGCCATGCGGCGTGTCGCGACTTCGATATCGAGGATCGATTCCATGCGCTCGGCGGGCGTGAGCTGATCGTGATAACGTTTCAACAGCTCGGTGGACGACAGGATGATGCCGAGGGGATTCCGATACTCGTGCGACACCATGCTGATGAAGTTGGACTTTAGTTCGTTCAACTCGCGTTCGCGCGCGAGGGCGTTGCGCAGTTCCTGCTCCGCGAGTTTTCGCTCGCTGATATCGTGCAGGATCACCTGCGCGAGACTGCGCCCGCCGATCTCGACGGTGGAGCTGAAGGCTTCGATCGTAAACTCGGCGCCCGATACATTTCGACAAACCCATTCGAAGCGGGAGCTGCCGTCCATGTGGCGCAACTTCGCCTGCCCCGCCGCCGCTTCCGCCGATGGCACACCGCCGGCTTGAAACTCCGCCGAAAACTCCAGCAGCGAACGCCCCACGGCTTCCTTCGCCGACGACACGCCGATCAACTTCATGCCCGCGGGATTCACCGCCACCATGGTCACGCCATCGAGCAACACCACGCCCGCCGGGGAGTCCTCGAACAAACGTTGGAAACGCGCCTCCGATTCCTGGAAACGGCGTTCCGCTTCAAACAACTCCGTCACATCGCGGCCCGCCGCCTGGATCTCCAACAACCGCCCGGCCTCGTCGAAGATCCCGCGATTCACCCAGTGCTCATGCGCCATGCGTCCGCCGTCGGACGCTTTGCGGTGAAGAAATTCGAAGCCCGGATTCTCCGGCGTGAGTTTCGCGATTTCTGCGCGCACCGTCGCCGCGAGCTCCGGCGACGCCGCCTCGAGCCAGTTTTTGCCAACGTATTCCAGCGCCCGCACGCCATACACGCGTTCGTAGGCAGGATTCACATACGTCGTCATGCCTTCCGGCGTGTAACGGGCGACCAGTTCGGTCTGGGTTTGCACGATCGCGCGCAACCGCTGCTCGCTCTCGCGAAGCGCCCGCGTGCGCTCCGCGATCTTCGACTCGAGCTCCTGGTTTAGTTCCTTCAGCGCCACCTCGGCCGTGACGAGTTCCGTCACGTCTTCGTGCATCGCGATGATCTCGCGAATCTCGCCGCCGCTGTCGCGGATCGGGAAAAAGTGCCCGCGAATATAACGCGCTTCCAGGCGTCCTCCGGGCACCGCGATCCCGGGCGTGAACGGTGCGGGCGGCGTCAACACCTGCTCGCCGGCAAAAGCGCGCTTGAAGAGCGGCAACAGGCCTTGCTCGGCGATCTGCCGGTCTTTGAGCAGATTAAAACCCGCCGCAGCCAGCTGCTCGTCCGTGAGGTGAAACAACTTTTCGTACGCGCGGTTCACGCGGATCGAAACGCCATCCGGCCGGAATCGCTGCATGCTCACAGGCGTCTGCTCGAACAACCCGCGGAAACGCAGCTCCGACTCCCGCAGTTCGCGATCCGACTCCGCGCGTTGCGCCAGCTCCCGCATGGCCGCGGAGGTGTGAGGGGGAGACGATCCTGCGACAGCGGAACGATCGGATTCCATAAAGGGGCTCCGCCAGCATGCAGAAATCCTCAGCAAAAGCGCAATTTCTTTGATTACCGGCCTTCCTGGTCTCGCGGAGAGCGCGCCCCACACGGACCTCTCCCGCAGAGGGTTAGCCGAACGGCGAATGCCCGCCCGCGAAACGCCCATCGCGTTCCTCGTATCCTAAAAGCAGATACAACCCTCTGCCGACTTCCCGCCCGCCATGACCTCCTCGTTTTCCCCTCCCCGCCGCCCCACACGCGCCCGCCGCGCCACTTCACGACAGCCCGAGCTGCGTCATGTGGCGTTCTCTTCCTACGCCAACACACCCGCACCGCAACGCGCCTGGGCCGTGCTGTCCTGCGCCTTTCTGCTCTCCGCCATCGTCGCCGCACTGATCATCAGCCTCACCTGACTTTTGTTCCTCCACCGCCCTCCCCGCCATGCTTCGCCATAAGCTCGTCAAAATCGCCCTCCTCATCATCGCCGTGCTCGTCGGCCTCGTCGCGCTCGCAGCCGGTGCCGTTTATGCGACCACGCATCACCGGCTCCGCCGCATTCATGAAGTCGCCGTCCGCTCCGTGCCAGTTGCGGCCGATGCCGCGACGATCGAGCACGGACGCCACCTGGTCGTGACCCGCTCCTGCGCCGATTGCCACGGCTCCGATCTCGGCGGCGCCAAAGTCGTCGATGATCCGATGGCCGGCCGTATCCACGGCCCGAATATCACCCGCGGAAAAGGCGGACTGCCCACCCAGTATAGTGATCTCGATTACGTCCGCGCGATCCGGCACGGCCTGGCTCAGGACGGGCGAGCCCTCATGCTGATGCCGTCGCTCGAATACACCGCGCTCTCCGACGAAGACCTCGGCGCCATGATCGCGTATCTGAAAACGATTCCCGCCGTCGATCGCGAGCGCGGCCCCGTGCAGCCCGGCCCGGTCATCCGCGCCCTCATGCTCGCAGGCCAGGTTCATCTCTCCGCGGAGCAAATCGACCACGCCGCCCACCGCCCCGCCCGCGTCGAGGCGTCTCCAACCGTTGAATACGGCAAGTATCTCGCCGTCGGCTGCACCGGCTGCCACGGTCCCAATCTCTCCGGCGGCAAAATCCCCGGCGCTCCGCCCGACTGGCCCGCCACCTCCAATCTGACTCCGCATCCCACCGGCCGCCTCGCGAACTGGAACGAAGGCGAGTTCGTCGCAACCTTGCGCACCCTCAAACGCCCTGATGGCACCGCGCTCCATCCGCTCATGCCGGCGGCCATCGGCCAGATGACCGACGTCGAGCTTTCCGCGCTCTGGCAATACCTGCGCACGCTTCCTCCGACAGCCACGGGCGCACGCTGAACCCTTTCGTATCGTAAAAATGAATACACATTCACAATCCGTCACGGTGCCCGTTTCCGCCAACACCTCCGCCGAGGACAAAACCGTCGCGATCCTCAGTTACCTGACGATCGTCGGCTTCGTCGTTGCGATCGTGATGCACAGCAACCGCAAGACGCGTCTCGGCGCCTTCCATCTGCGCCAGTCGCTCGGATTGTTCCTGCTTGGCATCGCGCTGATGCCGGTCGGCACAATCCTGGGGTTTGTCCCCTTCGTCGGCTGGCTCGCGGGTCTGGCGCTGTGGATGGGCATCCTCGCGCTCTGGCTGGTCGGTCTGATCTCTGCGATCAACGGCACCGAAAAACCGCTGCCCGTGCTCGGCGACAAATTCCAAAGCTGGTTCGGAAAAACATTCACCGCCTGAGCGCGTCTCTGCGCCTCACCTTTATCAGACCGGGCTCCACGCCCGGTCTTTTTTTGTCCCCCAAAAAACGCTGCAAAGTCACCCGCATCAGTTTAACACCGCGCCGCGACATTGCCTCCGATTCACCGCTGCTTTCCTTTTATCCGCCCCCCCGGCCCACCTTCGACCTCCGCCATTGGTCATTGGTCACTGGTCACTGGTCATTCGCCCTTCCTTCACCTTTCACCCCTCACCCTTCCCTCTTCTCTCCCGTGCCCTCAGAGCCTTCGTTTCGCCCACCGGTTGATTTCGATGTCGCGACCACGCGTGCCGACGCGCTGCTCGCGCGACTTTCGCTCGACGAAAAACTCGCGCTGATCAGCGGGCACCGGATGTTTTTCATCAAAGGTTTTCCCGAACACGGCATTCCCGAGCTGTACATGTCCGATGCCACACAGGGCATCCACGTGCGACGCAACTTCAGCCCGCATCTCGAACGCTCGGTCGCGTTCCCCGCGCCGATCGCCCTCGCCGCCACGTGGGATCCCGCGCTCGCGTATCGTTACGGGCGGAGCGTCGGCGAACAATGCCGCGCCGGCGGCATCGCCCTCCTGCTCGGCCCGGGCATGAACATCTACCGCCATTCGCAGTGCGGGCGAAACTTCGAATACCTCGGCGAAGATCCGTTCCTCGCGGCGCAATGCGTCGAGCGGTACGTGCTCGGCGTTCTTGAAACGGGCACCATCCCCACGCTGAAACATTTTCTCGCCAACAACACCGATCACCATCGCCGCACGTCCAACTCCATCCTCGACGAGCGCACGATGCACGAGATCTACCTGCCCGCCTTCAAAGCCGGCATCGATGCAGGCGCGATGGCGGTTATGACCGCTTACAATCAGGTCAACGGCGAATGGACCGGCCAAAGTCACGAGGTCATCACACGACTGCTCCGCGAAACACTCGGCTTCCGCTGGCTCGTCATGAGCGATTGGTGGTCCGTGTGGGACGCGGAGAAAATCATCACCTCCGGCCAGGACCTTGAGATGCCCGGCGAAAAATTCATCCAAGCCGATGCGCGTCGCCTGCTCAAAACCGGCCGCGTTTCCGAAACGCAGATCGATCGCATGGTCCGCAGCATCCTCCGCACGCAAATCGCGATGGGCCTCCACGACCGCCCCGTGCGCGATCCTTACTATCTCGACTGTTTCCCCGCTCACGAAGCCGTCGCGCTCCAGACCGCGCGTGAGAGCATTGTTCTTCTTACCAATAAAAACGATCTCCTCCCGCTGCGCCGCGATGCAGCGCGAAAAATTCTGCTCACCGGGCTCTTCGTGGACACGCTCCCGCGCGGAGGCGGCGCCGCCGAAGTCGAAGGTTACGACATCGTCACACTACGCGACGCGCTCATGCCGATTTACGGGGACCATCTTTCGATCGTTGCGGAACCAACCGATGACGAACTTCGCAGCGCCGACATCGTCATCGTCACCACCGGCACCCACGACAGCGAAGGGTGGGATCGTCCCTTCGCATTGCCCGCGAGCGAAGAGCAACGCGTTCTCCGCGCCGTCGCGCTCAACCCACGCACGATCGTCATCGTCAACGCCGGCGGCGGCATCCGCATGACCGATTGGGCCGATCGTGCCGCCGCGATCCTGTACGCTTGGTATCCCGGGCAAAATGGAAACCGTGCACTCGCCGAAATCCTCTGCGGTGATCTTTCCCCGTCGGGCAAACTGCCGATCACCATCGAACGCGAATTCGCCGACTCTCCGGGCGCAAACTACCT
Source organism: uncultured Opitutaceae bacterium (assembly GCA_964573305.1). Lineage (GTDB taxonomy): Bacteria > Verrucomicrobiota > Verrucomicrobiia > Opitutales > Opitutaceae > Nibricoccus. The sequence goes on along the minus strand of CAZNJG010000018.1, from coordinate 1,398 downwards.
GCCGCCCGGCGAAGAACTTTATGTCGGCTGGGATCACGACAACGACATGTCGCAACCGATAAACGACATTCGTTACGACGAAGGAGTCTTCGTCGGCTACCGCTGGTACGAAGCGAAAAAAATCCCGCCGCTCTTCGCCCTCGGCCACGGCCTGTCGTATTCAACCTTCGAATACAGCCAGCTCCGCATCACTCCTTCCGTGATGCGGAGCGATGGACGCATGAGCATCGAGTTCACCGTCACCAACACCGGCAAAGTCGCCGCGACCGAGGTCGCGCAACTCTACGTGCGTGACACCGAATCATCGGTCCCACGACCGCCGAAAGAACTCCGCGGCTTCTCCCGCGTCACGCTTCAACCCGGCGAAAGCCGCGTCATCCGCATCCGCCTGGTCGCAAAAGATTTTTCCTTCTGGGACGCGACCACTCACGCGTGGACGGCAGAACCCGGCGAATTCCGCATCCTCATCGGCGGCGCCTCCGACCGCATTGCGCTAAAAGAAGAAATCAGGTTGAAATGATAGCTCTAGACATGCCTCGAACTCAGCCGAGACGTCAGATGCCTAGCACTGCATTCTCATCGAGTTGAGGGCTTAGATAGCCGCTGAAGGATAGAAGAAGTAAGCTGGCGAGAGACGAGTCACGCGATGCGAGAACACGTTTTGCACTCGCCGGGGTGCCTGCGTGGCGAATGCCGGGATAGTCGGAGCAGAACTTGTAGAGGTTCTGGAGCGACTCTTTCATTTTGTCGTGAGGCCAGTCGCCAAGCTGGTTGCAGAGCGCGCCCAGTGTTCCAGGCGCCCCATGCGCGACAGACGCAACGCCCTCCGCATAGTTACTGGCTTTGGCGATGCAGGTCTTCACGTTACTCTCACTTTGCTTCCGGACATAGTCGTCGAAAGCCTCCTCAAAATCGCGCAGCAGTGATGCAAGATGTAGATTCCCGCTATTTAAGCGCTGAAGCTCGGCGTAAAGATTGGAGAAAGAACCGGGAAGCAAGAAGCGGAGGACAATCTCACCTCCGGGAATTTCGTCGAGGCGGTAGCGAAGATTGTACTTGTGGAGAAAGCCGTGAAGGAGGCGTTTGTAGCAGTCCTCAAACCCGGGAATTTCGTAATCAGTGATCACGTCGCGCGCTTCTTCGAGGAAATAAACCATAGCGCGCTCACTCGCGAAGTCGGTGCCTTTGATCGCAAAAAATCGTAGGCGCGCCGCAGAGTGATCGTTCCGACACTCTTCAACAGCTATGTCTGAGGTAGAGACGCTGAAGTAATCGTCCACCGTGACAAATAGATCGCTGAAAAGATCAATCGGCGCGGTCACTACTTTACCGGACAAATCCTTACTAGCCCGGATATTTCATGAAGCGGATTTTGCCGGGTCATCTCTGCTTCGATAA
>CAZNJG010000017.1:0-101546 GCA_964573305.1 uncultured Opitutaceae bacterium | reverse complement strand
GGCTCCGCTCACGGGCGTTGCACGGCCTCCTGACGCCTTCTCATCCTTACTGGTTGGGCCTTTTCATTCGTCCGTAGCCTGCAAATGCTCTCCCCAAAGTGTGGTCCGATTGGTCACGAAGGCAGGATGTGCCACATGATGAAACCAGTCGGTCCGAATTCCAGTAAACCGTCGAGCGAGCTCATCGACAAACTCGCAGTAACCAAGATAACTCTCGCCAACCCACCAATGGGTGCCTGCATCGTCGAATCGCAGGCCAATGCAAATCTCGTCGTAGGAAAAGAGGTCGAGTTTGTATGCGAAAACCTCTCGGACGCTCGACCAGTCGCCGCGAACATCTGGCGCTCCTTCTTCGGTAATCGAAAATCCATCATCTTCGAAATGCACAGAACGCGGCTTCTCGGGCCAGCCGGGCTGCCTTCTGAAGTTTTCGAAAAGCGCCTTCATTTTGCCCAACGATTACTGGTCAGCCACGCCGAGCTGGCGACTCGAAATTGAAACGGACCCCGTCGAGGCGTTGCGCTGTATCGACTGGTTGGGCTCTTCTTTTTCATAAACCGTCGCTGCGTGCTGAGCGCCAAGGTGCAAACTCCTGCTTCAGTTGCGTGATCATACCTGAGTCGAAACTAAAGCCGTCTGCGCCTCCGTCATACGGCGCAAAGATAGAGTCCGACAACTTGGAGACGAACATAACGTGAGAATCACGATCCTCAGCGATATCGATAAAAAGGTCGCGGAGGGTTTCGGGACGCCAAGACGTCTCCGCAATCCATGAACACCAAAAATCCTCTTCCTCTTCAATTTTGTGGAGCTGCGACCAGCGCAATGAGCTCTGGAATTCGGAACTGAGCTCTTCAGTCGCAAATCGCGCGCGAACGATGAAACATGGCGCTTGGTCTCTGAGGAGCGCCGTCCCGAATGAAGCGTAACGCTGCAAGACGACCTCTCGCTCACCTTCGTCCTCCGGATGACGCTTCGAATCAGGTAAGGAGTGAATGCGGAGCCAATATTGCGGAAACCGCTGGCGCATCAAAAACGACAGAGGGAACGAATCGAGGTACTCGGGTTGTAGCCAGCGGCTCATCTTTCTTCGCCCAACAGTGTTATTCGGCTGCAGCGGGTGCAGCCTTTGAGGTGGGGTTTTCTGTCATGGAAAAACGTCTAAGTGGCTGAATGGGCGTGGTCGAGGGCCAAAGTTTTTCGAGGATGCCGCTTTTTGCGGGTTGATACACTTCCCGCATAAAGCTGCATTGCCGGGTATTAAATATACCGAGCTGGCGGTTCATTTTCCTACGTGGAAGGCGCGTTTGCGTGAAGTGGCGCAGGGCGGGGCGCTTCAGGCGCACGAAGCAGCGATCCTGGCGTTTTTGCGTCACTGCAAACAGGCGTTTTGCGAGGCGTCGGTCGATGTTGCCAGAGCGTATATTGAAGCCGGGGGAACGGGCTGCGGCTGATGGAGCTGCTGAGGTTGCGCGCGTATCAGCGAGAGTCGGGCGCGCGGTAGAGTTCGCGGCCGGTGCGGTAGGTGGCGAGGATGTCCGCCGGGGTGACTCGTCCTACGATGCTGGCGGTGATGTTTCGCGAGGCGCGGAGGTGGGGCGCGTTGAAATCCAGGACGACGAAACTCGCGGGCAGGCCGTGGGCCAGGTGGCCGAAGTGGTCGCCGCCGAGGGCGGGGCGGATGTTGCTCGTGGCCATTTTCAAGATCGCGGTGGGATCGGGGCGGAGCGCGTCGGCGAATTGGGACCTGGCGATTTTATAGGTGAAATCCAACTCCGCGAGGATCGAGGGGCTGTTGAGCATGCCGTTGTCGGTGCCGAGGAGGAGATTCACACCGGCGTCGAGCAGGGCGGCGATGGGCGGGAGTGAAAGGCCGAGGGCGGCGTTGGCGCGGGGGTTGAGGACGGCGGTTTTGCCGGAGCGGGCGAGGAGCGCGATTTCGTCGGCATTGGCAGCGGTCATGTGCACGACGAGGTGCGGGTCATAAAGCTCGAGCGCGCGGATCAAATCGCCGCGTCCGGTGGTGGCGACGGAGAGGTCGCGGTAGCCGGTATTTTCGAGGCAATGGATGGCGCGGAGTTTGCCGCGTGCGGAAGTGAGGTCGCGGATTTCGCGCCAGGCGTTGTCCGTGAGATCGTTCATCGTGCTTTCGGAGAAGCCGTCGGCGACGGTGAGGATTTGCTCGAGTTCGGTGCGCGCGGATTCAGGGAGTAGCGAATGGTTGGCGCGGAGCTGGTCTTCGCGGAAGGGCGATGCGTTGAACTGGCTGAGGATGATGGATTGAACGCCGGTGTGTTCGGAGGCTTGGCGAAGGAGGCGGGCGCCGGGGAGGCCTTGTTCGCGGAAGTCGAGGTGGCAGACGACGCCGCAGCGCGCCATGTATTCGAGATGGGCGACGAGGTGCGGGAGGTGGGTTTCTTCGGCGAGTTTCGCGAGTTCGCGGTATTTATAGCCGTCGGGCCGGAAGAACGCTTGTTCGAGGGTGAGGCCGGTGGCGCCGTCGGGCAGTGCGCTGTCGCCGATATGCGTGTGGCTGTTGTAGAGGCCGGGGATGACAACGAGAGCGCCGGTGTCGAGCTGGGTGCAAGGCGCGTCGAGTTCGATGGCGGTGATGGTATCGTGAACCCACGCGAAGCGGCGCGCGCGATGCGGCACGAGATCGGGTCCGTGGAGGACGATGCAGTCGCGGAGTTCGGGCATGGAGGGAAATGACCAGTTAACCAGTGACCAATGACCAGTGAGGGAAATCCGAAGGCCGAAGGGCGAATGCCGAAGGGGAGCAGGGGCGGGCGGTTTTGGACAGGATTGGCGGGATGAACAGGATTCAGGTGTGGCGGAGAAGCCAGCCTCACTCGTCATTTATCATTCGGCATTGGGCATTCGGAATTCGGCATTGGCATCGTTATTTCGCGGCCGGGGTGCCGGATGCGACGACGTCGTCGACGGAGAGGTCTTTTTTGAGGATGCCGAGATCGCGGAGTTGAGCGATTTGGGTTTGGAAACGGGCGTGGCTCAGGCGGCCGATTTGGGAGGAGTCGGCGGCGTCGCGGCCGATGACGAGTTTTTCGTCGATGATCATTTGTCGGGAGAAGGCGAGGAAGTCATCGGTCGCGCCCGAGTTGACGGCTTTCATCAATGCGTGCGCGGGCGCGGGGTCGCCTTCGAGGTAATCCTGCCAGCCTCGGATGTAGGCGCGGTAAAAGGCGCGGGCGGCATCCGGCTTTTTGGCGAGCCAGTCTTTGTTCGCAATGACGGCGACGTAGGCGTCGAAGCCGGCGTCCCACGGTTTGAGGAATTTGGTTTTCACCGTGTCCTTGCTCTCGCGCGCGACGTGATAGGGCTCGGCGATGTAGAAGGCCTGCTGGATGAAGTTTTTGTCGGCGATGAAATTGGCGAGGGAGAAGTTCTGTGGGATGAGGCCGAACTCGATGTCGTATTTGTTTTTCAAATACGGAATGAATGCCCACTCGGGGCGCGCCATGACGGTTTTGCCATGAAGGTCCTCGAAGCGGGTGACGGGGCTGTCGGCGTGCAGCATCAACACGGACGGATCGTTTTGGAAAACGGCGGCGAAATGCGTGACGGGCACACCCTGCGCGATGGCGAGGAGGGTGTTGGTGCTGTCGGCCTGGCCGAATTGCGCGTGTCCGCTGGCGACTTTTTGCGTGGCGAAGGCGTTGGGCCCGCCGGGGATCAGGGTGACCTCGAGACCTTCCTCGCGGAAGAAACCGCGCGCGGCAGCCTGATAGAAACCGCCGTGCTCCGGTTCGGCGACCCAGTCGAGTTGCACGGTGATTTTAGTCGGAGCGTTGGCGGAGGGAGAAGCGGCGGTGGACGCGGAAGAGCTGGCGGAGTTGGATTGCTTTTTGCCGCAGGCGGACAGGAGGAAAACCGCCAGAAAGAGGAAAGAGATGCGGAGGAGAGGCATGGCCGGAGTTTTAGGAGCGGATGCTGGGATTAACAGGATGGAGTTTGGGAAGAAGGGCGAACGCGGGAAACGGGAGGTGCGGAAGCGCGGAAGAAGTCGATTCGGGCGGAGAAAGGTCGGAGTTTTGGGACCACGAAAAGGTTTCGGCCAATGGCCGAAACTTAGGAGTGAACCTTCGGCTGATCGCCTTCGGTGGGGTTGCGGAGGCGCACGATGATCGCGTGCGGGAGAGGCTGGGATCTTTGGTAGAAATTTTCGTGGCTTTCGTGAGTTTCGTGGTTCTCTCGGAAGCGTGAACAAAAACGAGATTGCCGATGTGCTGAACGATATCGCGGTGCTGCTGGAATTGAAGGGCGAGAATCCGTTCAAGACCCGCGCGTATCAGACCGGTGCGCGCACGCTTGAGGCGTTGGAAGAGGATCTGGCGACGGTGATCGCGGAAGGGCGTTTGGGAAAAATCAAAGGTTTCGGCGAGGCGCTCGTGCAGAAGATCACGGAGCTGCACACGACGGGCGGGTTGAAGTTTTATGAGGATCTGAAAGCCAGCGTGGCGCCGGGACTCGTCGCGATGCTGGAGATTCCGGGGCTCGGCGCGAAGAAGATCAAGGCGCTCAACGAGCAGCTTGGCATCGACACCATCGAAGCGCTCGCGCAGGCGTGCGCGGAGGGAAAGATCGCGACGCTGCCTGGCTTCGGCGAGAAATCGCAGGAGAAGATTCTCGCGGGCATTCGCAATCGAGAGGCGTACGCGAAACGTCATTTGCATGCGCTGGCGTTTGATGTGGCGGAGCCGATCCTCGCGGGACTGCGCGAGCTGCCGCAGGTGCGTCGCGCGGAGCACGCGGGAAGTTTGCGACGCGGGATGGAGACGGTGGGCGATCTGGATTTTATCGTCGCGGCGACGGAGGTTGCTCCGATCGTGGAGTGGTTTGTGTCGCGGCCGGGCGTGAAGGAAGTGACCGCGCAGGGCGAAACGAAAGCGAGCGTGCGTTACGAAAGTGGCCTTCAGGCGGATCTGCGCATCGTGCCGGAGGATCAGTTTATTTTTGCGCTGCATCACTTCACCGGATCGAAGGATCACAATGTGCAGATGCGTCAGCGTGCGCTCGCGCGCGGCCTGAGTCTGAGCGAGTGGGGGCTGGTGCCGGCGGAGGGCGAAGGCACGGTGAAAACCAAGGCCGCGGGCGGCCAGGATCTCGTGATGGACGAGATCGAGTTGTTCGCGCGACTCGGCTTGCGCTACATCCCGCCGGAGCTGCGTGAAGGACTCGGCGAAATCGAAGCGGCGGAGAAAGGCGAGCTGCCGCAGCTGCTGGAATTGAGCGATCTGCGCGGCGCGTTTCATAATCACACGACGGCGTCGGACGGTCGCAACACGCTCAATGAAATGGCGGCCGCGGCAGATGCGCTCGGCTGGGATTATCTCGGGATCGCGGATCATTCGAAGGCGAGTTTTCAGGCGAACGGACTCAACGAAGCGCGCCTCATGGAACAATGCGCGGCGATCGATGCCTTGAACGCCTCCGGGAAATTTCGCGTGCGCGTGCTCAAGGGCACGGAGTGCGACATCCTCGCGGACGGACGGCTGGATTTCGACGACGCCACGCTGGCGAAACTCGATTATGTCGTGGCGTCGGTTCACAACGCATTCGCGCAAACCGAAGAGGCGATGACGGCGCGCATCATCCGCGCGATCGAGTCACCGTATGTGAGCATGTTGGGACATCTCACGGGGCGTTTGTTACTCCAGCGCGAAGCGTATCAGGTGAACGCGGCCAAAGTGATCGACGCGGCCATCGCGAACAACGTGGCGATCGAATTGAACGCGAGCCCGTGGCGGCTCGACATGGACTGGCGGCACTGGCGTCGCGCGGCTGAGCGCGGATTGTTGTGCGCGATCAATCCCGATGCGCACGACACCGCCGGACTCGCGCATGTGTCACATGGTGTGATCGCGGCGCGCAAAGGCTGGCTGACAAAAGCCAGCGTGCTCAACACACGCACGCTCGCCGATGTACTCGCGTGGCTGGGCGGAAGGGGAAGATCGAAGGGTGAAGAGTGAAGGGTGAAGGGTCGGAAGAGGACGGCGAATCGGATGCGCGCGCGCTTGATGCGGTAGGTCCGTGCGGAGGAGGTTTTGAACCACGGAGGCACAGAGGGCACGGAGAGGAGGCCTAAGTGTTTTCTTTTCCGCCCTCCGTGAACTCTGTGCCTCCGTGGTTTATCCTTTCCGGATTTTTTCGATGCGCACGGCGCAGGCTTTGTAGCTCGGTTGGCGCGAGTGGGGATCGAAGGCGGGAAAGGTTAGGCAATTCACCGTGCTGAAATGCATCGGTAGATAAATCTGTCCGGGCTGCACGGTGCTCGTGATGAGCGCGAGGGCTTCGGCCTCGCCGCGGCGCGAGCGGATGCGCACGCGTTCGTTGGCGGAGATGCGAAGCTGCGCCGCATCGTCAGGATGGATTTCCACATAAAGTTCGCGCGGGGCGAGCTTGCGAAGGACGTCGCTCTTGTCGGTGCGCGAGCCGGTGTGCCATTGCGCGGACGAGCCGCGTCCGGTGAGCAGGATGAACGGAAACTCTGCGTCGGGTTGCTCGGGCATGGGACGCGGTTGATCGAATAAAAAACGCGCGCGTCCATCGGGCGTGAAAAATTTTCCATCGGCAAAGAGGCGGCGTTCGCGCGGGGAGAATGTAGAATGATGAATTGTGAATGATGAATGATGAAGCGGCGGATGGGTTGCTCCTGTCGTGTCCGCATTCTTCATTCTCAATTCTTCATTCTTCATTTCGCCGATCAGATCCTGATCGGTGAACGGCCACTGGATGCCTCCAGCGCGTTCGATGTGTTCGTAGTCACGGATGCCCGTGAAATCGCACGGCTGGCCGCGCGAAAGTTCCTTGAGGATCTGAAACGTCGCGGCGGGCGAGGTCCATTTTTCGAAGAGAGATCCGCAACCCCAGGCATCGGCGACGAGTTTGAAGATCGCGAAATCGCTGAGGGCCTGGCCGGGCGCGCGGGAAACTTTTTTCACGACGCCGAGGCGACGCTCCGAGTTGATGAGCACGCCGTCTTTTTCGCCCCAGCCGGCGGCGGGCAGCACGAGATCGGCCATGCGAGCGGTCTCGGTCGACGCGTACATGTCCTGCACGACGAGGAAATCCAGTTTTTCGCGGAGTTCGGGAAAACGCTTTTGGTTGATCCACGAGTGCGCGGTGTTGGTCGCGATGATCCAGAGGCCGCGGATGTCGCCGCGATCGATGCCGTCGAGAATCTGATCGTAGGCCCAACCGGCGCGATCGGGGATGACCGCGGGATCGAGACCGAGAATGCGCGCGACATGCTCGCGATGATCGCTGCGCGTGAAGTCGTATCCACCGATCAATGACGTGGCGTTGGCAAAGAGGCGCGAACCCATCGCGTTGCATTGTCCGGTGATGGAGTTGGCGCCGGTGCCCGGACGGCCGATGTTGCCGGTCATCAGCGCGAGATTGATGATGGCCTGCGCGGTGCGGGTGGATTCGTGGCCCTGGTTGACGCCCATGGTCCACCAGAAGGAAACGCGTTCGCGTGTGGCGATGATGTCGACGAGGCGGTGAAGTGTGGCGACATCGATGCCGCTTTCGGCTGAAGTGCGTTCGAGCGTGAACGCTTTCACGAATGCTGCGAACTCCTCGAAATGCGCGGTGTGCGCGTCGACGAAGCTGCGATCGATCGCTCCGCGTTCGATGAGCAGATGGGCGAGGCCGTAGAGCAGCACGAGATCGCTCTTGGGCGTGATGGGAAGATGCAGTGTGGCGGCCATCGCCGTCTCGGTGCGGCGCGGATCGATGACGACGATCTCGGGGTTGCGTTTGTTCATCATCACGCGCTGCCACATGATCGGATGCGCGATGCACGGATTGGCGCCGATGAAGATGAGCGCGTCGCTCTCCTCGAAATCGGCGTAGGTGAACGGCGGCGCGTCGAAGCCGAACGACTGCTTGTACGCGACGTGCGAGGTGGCCATGCATTGCCGCGTGTTCGAGTCGATGTGAAGCATGCCCATGCCGAATTTCGCGAGCGCGCCGAGCAGCGCCATTTCTTCCATGACGATCTGCCCGGTGCCGAGAAACGAAAGGGCTGCGCGACCATGGCGTTCCTGAATGCCCTTGAACGCGGTGACCATGGCGTGAAGCGCGGCGTCCCAGCTGACGGGCTCGAGTTTTCCGGAAGCGCGATTGCGCAACAACGGCGTCGTCGCGCGATCGGGCGCGGCGAGAGGCGTGAGTGCCTCCCAGCCCTTGGGACAGGCCATGCCTTGATTCACAGAATAGTCGCGATTGGCGGTCAGGTTGATCGCCTGGCCTTGCTCGTTCAGATGGATTTTGAGCGAGCAACCCGTGCTGCAAAAACCGCAGACCATGTCGGTCGTGCTGGCGGGCGCCAAACGCGAGGGAATGCGACCCAGACCAAAGTCACCGGGACGCAGCACGAGTTCGCTGGTCATCGGTCCTTGGCGGGCGTGAAGGAGATCTTCGAGAGGCGAAAACATGAAAAGGAGCGTTTCAGGAGATGACGCCAGGCATCTTGGGCGCGACAACTGCGCGGAAATACAGATAGCGTTCGGCGAGTTCGCCGACGGCGATCATCGCAAACACGGACCACGCGAGAAGCGGATGTCGTGGGAAATTGGATACAAGGAATGCGCCGATAAGAAGAGCCGTCAGCGGTAGTGCGACGCGAGTGCCTTGGATCGTTCTGAAATGGCTCATGAGCAACCGGGCTGTTTTACGAGGAGCCGTGGGGGCGTCGTCATCGCTGTCGAGCGGACGGAGAACACGAAGCTCGACGGCGAGTTTGAGCAGAAGGGCGACGGCAAGTGGGAAGAGATGGATTCCCGTGGGATCGATTGCGAAGAGCACGGCGGCGCCGAGCGCGACAGCTCCGCCGAGGAAGCGGGGGAAAGTCTGCGATGCGCGCCAGAGATCGCGGCGTGTATCGATGTAGATCATCGAGGAACAAATGAGACCGGCGAAACCCGCGCCCGCAGTCGCGACCAGGAGTAGCGAGGAGTGAGTCGTGAGCAGCGAGTAGATCGTAGTGGCCAAACTCGGGATGGCGCTCGAAGGGAGAATCGCGGCGAATGCGGTCGCGGTGGTGACAGTTGCGAGTATGAACCAAAAGCCGAAGAGAATCGCTTCGCGGCTCAGCCAGGATCTGCGCCAGCCGAGAAAAATGCGCCAGGCCCGCAGCGGTTGTCCGAGATGAAACACGCTGGAGAAAAGTCCTGCGGCGCCGGCACACCAGCCGATCAAAGCAAGCGGCGTGGCGCTGGCTGGCGAAAACGATGCTGCAAGAAAACATCCCACCGCCAGCGACATCAGCGTGAGCATGAAGACGAGCGGCCAGTGCGGGTGCTGCGGGCGCAGACTGGCCGCGTCGGCGGCGAGCACCTCGGGTGGTATTGACCGATTGGATACGAAGCGGGTGGTTGGCAGCGTGTAGTCGGGCGACGGGGCGCCGCGCAGGAAATCGCTCGTGTCGAGCGCGACTTTTCCGTCCACGTGCGTGGTGACGGTGACGATCTTGATGGCCTGCGTGGGGCAGGCCTGGACGCAGGCGGGCGCCTCATCGTTGGCGAGACGGTGATGGCACATGTCGCATTTGCGCACGATGCCGAGACGCTCGTTGTATTTGGGAACGTCATACGGGCATTTCAACACGCAGTACTGGCAGCCGATGCATTGATCATCGAGGTGACGCACGATGCCGGTGACCGGATCCTTTTCGTAGGCGAGCACGGGACATCCGTTGAGGCAGCCCGGATCTGCGCAGTGGTGGCAGGCAGTGGTGACGGTTTGTTGAAACGGGTGGGAACGCGTGCCGCCGACGAGCAGACCGACATCGCGCCAGGTTTCCTCTTGATCAAGACCGTTGAGCGAATGGCAGCCGGCGACGCAGGCCTTGCAGCCGGTGCACGCATCGAGATCGACCTCGAAAGCGTATTGCTCGCCGGGGCCCGGTTTCGAAAGCGGAATGAGGTCGCGGTAAACAGGCGCCGTCGCCGGCGCGGGCGCATTGTCATGCGTGTGGGAAAAACGCGCGACGGGCGTCTGCAAGCGCTGCTGGGCGGCGAGATAGTCGTCGATCAGTGTGCGCGTACTGTTTTGGTTGGGAGCGACCAAGGAAGAGGGAGGAGTGAAGAGGGAAGAGTGAAATCTGATCGGGGGTTGTGGCTGATGGTTTTCGATGCGCACAACTCGCTACCCGATACGCGCTACTTCCGATCAGTACACGTCGCGCGCGTAGCGTTTGGCGGCTCTCAGGTTTTGGATGTAGTCGGCGGCTTCGCCGGCGGATTTTTTGCCGACGGTTTCGACGATCTTGTGAAGTGCGGCATCGACATCTTTCGCCATGCGCGAGGCGTCGCCGCAGACGTAGAAGTGTCCGCCGGCTTCGAGCCAGGCATAGAGTTCGTCCGCGGCTTCGACCATGCGGTGTTGCACGTAGATTTTCTCTGACTGATCGCGTGAAAACGCGGTGTCCAGGCGCGTGAGCACGCCGGATTTTTGAAAGGCGGTGAGCTCGTCCTGATAGAGGAAATCGGTGGAGGCTTTTTGATCGCCGAAGAAGAGCCAGTTTTTGCCCTTCGCACCGGTGGCGGCGCGTTCTTGCAGAAAGGCGCGAAATGGCGCGATGCCGGTGCCCGGACCGACCATGATCATGGGCGCGTCGGAATTGGCCGGCGGGCGAAAGGCTTTGTTGCTGTGAACAAAAACGCCCACGCGGGATTCGCCGGGACGGGCGCGTTCGGCGAGGTAAGTGGAGGCGACGCCCTTGCGCGCACGGCCATCAAGTTCGTAACGAACAGCGCCTACGGTGAGATGAACCTGACGCGTGGCGGCCTTTGGACTCGAGGAAATGGAGTAAAGCCGTGGCTGGATCTTTTTGAGCAGCGCGATGAATGCGGCCGGTGTGTATTTGCGGTCCGGATACGCATGAAGGACATCGATCACGTGATGAAACCCGGCGGTGTCGGCTCCCGGTTGGGCGGCAGAGGCGAGAAGACCGGGTGAAGGACGGCCGAGATCGTAGAACGAAGTGAGCGCCTGACGGAGCGAGACGGGAGTGTTGTCAGGGCCGGGCACCGCTTCCTCGCCGTCGAAGCCCAGCAGCCTGAGAACATCGGCGACCAGTTCGGGGCAGTTTTGAGGAACGACGCCGAGCGCGTCCCCCGCTTCGTAGAGCAGACCGGAATCTCCGAGGTCGAACTCGACAAGGTGAACCGCCTTGGCGGAACCGGTGCCGTTGAGGACGCGGCTGGTGAGGAGCAGCGCCGGGTAAGGATTTTTCTTCGAAAAACAGACCTCGGGAGCGGCAGGAGTCGCGACGACGGTTGTCGTGGCGGCAGGTAGTGACGAACCGGATACAACGTCGCGGTTGAAGGCATTGAGCGCGGCGTCGAGCCATTGATTAAACGCTTCCTCGTACTCGACATCGCAATCGACCCGCGGCGCGATGCGAGTGGCGCCGTGTTTTTCGAAACGTTGATCGAAATCCTGGCCGCAGCGGCAGAATTGCGCGTAGTTGCTGTCGCCGAGCGAGCAGATGGAGAAGTGAACACTCGCGAGACTCGGAACTGCGCCGTCTGCGGCGAGCGCCTCCCAGAGCGCGCGGGCGTTGTCGGGCGGTTCGCCGTCGCCGTAAGTGCTGGTAATGATAAGCACGTTTTTCTCCGCAGCGAGACGCGGCACATCCGTTTGCGCCATGTCGAGAACGGTGGACGCGAAACCGCGTTTGGAGGCCTCTTTCGCAGCGCGCTTGGCGAGACTTTCAGCGGTGCCCGTCTGAGAGCCGAAAAGGATGGTTAACGGCTGGAGCGTTTTCGGCTCGCTGGCGCTTGACGCTACGGGTGAACCGGAACGCGAGAACAAACCGGCAAAGAAACCATTGAGCCACGCGCGTTGTTCGGGCGAGAACGGGGCGGACTCAGGAAGAAGAGGGATCGATTGCGTGGACATCGCTGAAAGGAGATGCGGTGCGTGTTGTGCGCCGGCTGTGCGCGGCGTGATTAAGACGAGAAAAATTCCTGGAGCTCTTTCACCGAGTGACGGCGAACCCATTGCACGAACGATTCACCGCGCGACTTTTGGGCGGAGTAGGTGAGGAGAATTTTCCGAACGAGATCAGGCACCTCGGTTGCGCGAACTCCCTTGAAGAGCTCGCGCGCGACGCCTTGTTCGTTGTCCATGCCGCCGCCGAGGACGACGTGATAACCCTCGGAACCGTCGGCGAGTTTCGCGCCGACGAAACCAATATCGCCCGCGTAGTGTTGTGCGCAGGAATGCGGGCAACCGGTGAAGTGAATGTTGACGGGCGAATCGAGGCGGAGCGATGGATCGATCTTTTTGATGATCTCAACCGCGTGCGCCTTCGTGTCGGCGGCGGCGTATTTGCAGCCGCGACTGCCGGTGCAGGCAATGACGCCGGCGGCGATGCTGCCCGCTTCGGTAAAGAAACCCATGCGGTGGAGCGAACGCTTCACCGTTTCAACGAAAGCGTCGGCGATGTGCGGGATGATCAGGTTTTGCCAGACGGTGAGGCGGATTTCGCCTTTGCCGAAGTTGGCCGCGAGATCGGCGATGGCGTGCATCTGGCGCGGCGAAAGACGCCCGACGGGGATGCCGACGCCGATGGCGTTCAAGCCGCGCTGAGACTGGCGGGCGACACCGAGCCAGCCGTGTTTCACGACCGGCTGACGAGGCTCGCAGGCGTCGACGGGAAGTCGTACCAGCGGGAACGCGAGTTTCTTCTGGGTTTCCGCGATGAACTTTTCGAAACCCCAGCGATCGAGGACGTATTTCAGCCGGGCTTTCTTGCGATTGGTCCGGTCGCCGTTTTCGGCGAACACACGTATCATCGCCGCGGATACAGCGACCGCCTCGGAATGTTTGATCAGCAAACCGGTGTCGCGCGCGAAATCCTGGTGGCCGGTGATGCCACCGAGCAGGACACGAAAATACACGCCGGGCTCGACGGAGGATTGATTGGTCGTGGCAAGTGATTTCTCGGTGACACGGCAGGCGATGAAGCCGATGTCGTTGGTATCGGCGGCGGCGGAGATCGAGCCGCCGTTGTCGAAGGCGACGTTGAATTTTCTGGGGAGGCCGTGGAGGTCGCGACTGTTGAGGATGTAGTGGTGCAGTGCCTTGGCGAACGGGCGCACATCGAGGAGCTCCGCGGGATCGAAACCGCTGTTGGGCGAGGCGGTGATGTTGCGGATGTTGTCGGCGCCGGCGCCGCGAGAGGTGAGTCCGAGGTCCTGAACGCGTGTGAGCAGTTTGATGATGTCGCGCGGTTTGAATTCGCGGATCTGAAGGTTGCCCCGCGTGGTGATGTGCGCGTAACCGCCGCCGAGTTCCGCGGCGATGTCGGCGAGACCGTGCATCTGCGTGGCGTTGAGCTCACACGCAGGAATGCGCAGACGGATCATGAAACTGTCCTGCGCGGGAGCGACGTAGAAGAGGCCGTGTGTCTTGAAGCGGTAGGTGTTTTCCGCGTCGGGAAACTGATTGTTATCCGCGTGACTGAGCAGACGCTCCCAAGCGTCGAGCGGGTCCTCGTCGTATTTCCAGCGCTCCTCTTTACAGAGATCGCCGAGCGGCGTGCCGTGAAAAGATTCCTCAGCAGGAGCGCCGAGATTGGGGGACGAAGCGTCGCCCGGCGTAGCGGTGATCAAGCCCGCGCTGTTAGTGCCGACGAACGGGACCGCGCCGGAGGCAAATACGCCGGCCATGAAGCCCTGCAGGTATTCTTTTTGCGCGGGCGAAAACGCCTGTGCGGGCGAGAGAAGATCGGGAGTGACGGACACGCTTCATCGTTCAGCACTCGCGATGCCACCGCCACCGACGCGAGTCATTGGCGGGCTGAATAGTTTTGGTTGAAACGATGAATGATGTTCATCGTTCTGCGGCGTGGAGGCGATCGCAGGGAAAAAAAACGCGCCGGACAAAGCCGGCGCGAATGGTGGAGCAGAAATGCGATTCGTTCAGAGTGTGAGCGTTAGTTGCAGGTACGCATACGTGGCATCCAACGAGCCGACGGCGCGGAGCGAATCCTTGATGTATCCACCGCGAAAATACCGACTCAGGCCGAACTCGATTTGTGCGTAGTGCGTGGCGGACCAGCCTGCGACGAAATCGAGTTCGTAGCCGAGATCTTCGGAATAATCCGGGTTGATGCGATAGCCGGCGCCGCTGCCGACGGCTGAGCCGGTGAAGTTGCGGGGGACACCCGCAACGTTGTACCAGAAATCGGATGTGCGCGTGAGCGATTGCACATGGCCTTCGAGCGCGAGCGTGAATGCAGGCTTGGGTGTCACACTGAGCGCGAGCCGCAGATCGCGAAGATTCTGCAGACTCGAAAGATCCATGTAGCCGTAGAAGAGGTGATTGGTCGGAAAGAGATTCTGGAACGTCTGACTCTTGCTGTCGGTCGCGTCTTTGTCACCGCTTCCCTGGCTATAGATGAGCGCGAGGCGCGGTTTCCCGGCGACATCGGACCAGGTGTGGCCGAGTTGCAGAATCATCGCCCAGGCTTCGTGATCGAGGCGCGACGCGGAGAGTGCGGCGGTGGGTGCGGTCCCGGGAAAAACCGCTGCGCGATTTCCGGTCTGATACATCAACTCAACGCCGTAGTCCCACGGCCCATACGCGTTGGGTTTCGATTTGATGCGAAAACCCGCGGTGTCGATGTCCTGCGGTGCGGGAAAACGAAAAGGCGCGGCGACGCCGGACCAGTTGTCGGTGACGATGCCGCGCTGCGTGTTGCGCGAGAAGAGGTACGCTTCGACCAGGTTTTTCGCAGAGACGGTCGGAAAGCTGAGATAAAGACCGGAGAATGCATCCTGCGGATTGAAGGCGTTGAGGTTGTTGTGGTCGTTGTACACGACGCCACCGGTGAAAACGTCCGCGCCGAAAAACGCGTTTTGCCAGCGCAGCTTGATCGCGTCGAAGGTGCGCGCGTTGTTGTTCCAGCGGAAGTGGCCGACGAGTCGCTGATCGCCGTAAGCGAGTTCCTGGCGTCCTATTTTTATGGATACAGGGGACTCCTTGTGATTGCCGATAAAGACAAACGCCTGGTGAAGATCGATCGGACCGTCGCGTTCGGCGAGACCGCGCCCGGCAGCGGTGCTGGCGTAGCGTTCGTCGCCAAACGAGTAACTGGAGCGGCCTTCGAGGGTGAACGCGAAAAGCCGGCTCGTGTAGGCGACGCGCGGCAGCAGGCGAACGAGATGGTAGGCGTTGTCGTTGTCATCCTGCGGACGCGTGGAGAAATCCCAGTTGGAGCCCGCGTCGGTGAAGCCGGCGTTTTCTTTGTATTCGTAGCGACCGCGGACATTCACGCCGACGTCCCACGCGCTCAGATAGACATCATGGGCGCGAAGGGTTTCGTTGATGAATCCGGGGAAAGGCCGGGTGGGCGGTGGGGGAGCGTACTGGGCCTGCAGGAGCGGAGCGCCGAGAAGCGCGACAAGGACGATCTGACGACAGGTACGTGCGATGCTCATGGTGTGTGAGGATTGAGGGAGAAGTGAAGTTTCGAGGGTATGGCAAAGCCCGGAACGCGGAGGTGTTCCCCGCAGACCAAGACGGACGTGTATTCAGTTTTTCGTTACGCCGGGACGGCCGCGTGGTGATGACGGTGGGCGCGCACCTCGAGGAATGAGATCAAGTGTTCGCGCAGCGTGGTGTAGTCCGGGTGTGCCATGACGGACTGGCGGTCGCGCGGACGCGGGAAATGCACGGACATGATTTCGCCGATTTCGGCGGCGGGTCCATCGGTCATGCAGACGATGCGGTCGGAGAGGAAAAGCGCCTCGTCCACATCGTGCGTGACCATCAACGCAGTGATGCGGTTCTTGCGCCAGAGCTCGATGAGCACCTGTTGCAGTTCGTGGCGCGTGAGCGAATCGAGCATGCCAAACGGTTCGTCGAGCAGGAGCATCTTGGGTTTCAGCGCAAACGCGCGGGCGATGCCGACCCGCTGACGCATTCCCTGGGAAAGCTCGGCGGGCTTTTTATCCATCGAGTCGCCGAGACCGACGACGGTGAGAAAATATTCTGCGATCTGGCGGCGCTCGTCGCGGCTGGCAGTGAAAAAAACCTGCTCGATTCCGAGCATCACATTTTCCAGCGCCGTGAGCCAGGGGAGCAAAGACGGCGATTGGAATACCATGCCGCGATCGGGACCGGGACCATCGAGTTCTTTGCCGGCGAGTACGATGCCTCCCTCCGAGATCGGATTCAGTCCGGCGACCATCATGAGCACGGTGCTCTTGCCGCAGCCGGAGTGGCCGATGATCGAAACGAATTCGCCCTTCTCGATCTTGAGATCGATGTTCTGCACGATCACCGCGGGACCGGTGGGCGTGGGATAAATCTTTTTGAGTCCGGAGATTTCGAGGTAGGCGCTCATGTTTCGATGGTTTCAGTTTTGATCTCGCTGCGACGAACCGGGCGGCGACGGCCGATGAACACCGACTTGCGCGTAAGGTCTTCCGGCTCGATGTCGGGCAATACGAGGGAACGAGTGACGGTTGTTTTCTGACGACCCGCGGATTGCAGCAGGTAGTCGATGACCTGTGCGCGCAGACGTTTGAATTCCGGATGCGCCGTGAGTTCGGCGCGAATGCGCGGACGGGGAAGTGTGATCGGAATCGCCGGGCCCAGCGTGGCGCGCGGACCTGCGGTGAGCGGGATGACGCGATCGGCCATGAGAATGGCTTCGTCGGGATCGTTGGTGATGAGCACGACGGTGCGTTTATCCTGCTCCCAGATTTGCAAGGTCTCCTGTTGAAGCTCGCCGCGAGTGAGTGCGTCGAGCGCGCCGAAGGGTTCATCCATCAGCAGAATGCGCGGCGACGTGGCGAGCGTGCGCGCGATGCTCACCCGTTGACGCATGCCGCCGGAAAGCTCGTGCGGTTTTTTGTCCCGTGCGCGGGTGAGTTTCACCATCGCGATGTGGCGCTCGATGTGTTCGCGACGTTTCGTCGCGGGCCAGTCGGGGAAGAGATGATCGACGGCGAGCGCGACGTTTTCGTACACGGTGAGCCACGGCAGCAGGGAGTAGTTTTGAAAAATCAATCCGCGGTCAGGACCTGGGCCTTTGATGGGTTTTTCCTCGAGCGTCACCGATCCGGAGTCGGTCGAAACGAGGCCCGAGAAAAAGTTGATCAGCGTGCTTTTGCCGGCGCCGGAGAAACCGACGATGGCGACAAATTCACCCTCGGCGATGTCGAGGTTGATGTCGGCCAGAACCTCCGAGCGCTGGCCGCCGGAGGAGTAGGTCTTGGAGGCGTTTTCGATGCGAAGAAACGACATGGGCGCGAGGGATCAGGCGGTTTTGAAACGCTTCTCGATCACGCTCATGAGCCGGTCGAGGATGAAGCCGACCAGGCCGATGGTGATGATCGACAGGATGATGTGCTCGTAGATGAGCGAGTTGTATTCCTGCCAGAGGAAGCCGCCCACGCCGGGGCGACCGGTGAGCATTTCCGCCGCGACGATCACGAGCCACGCGATGCCGAGGCTGAGACGGAAACCGGTGAACATGTACGGCAGCGTCGCGGGGATGAGGATCTTGAAGAGCATCTTGGTGCGCGAGAGCTTCAGCACGCGGCCGACGTTGAGATAATCCTGCGGCACGGCGCGCACGCCGACGGCGGTGTTGAGCACGGTCGGCCACATCGAGCAGACGGCGATCGTGAAGAGCGCGGCGAGCGTGCCTGTGTCGCGACCGGCTTCCATGAACAAGATGTAACCGAGCGGCAGCCATGCGAGTGGTGAAACCGGACGCAGCACCTGGATGATCGGATCGAACATCTTGGTGAACGCAGGCGAAAGCCCGAGGAAGAAACCCAGGGGGACGCCGATCACGAGGGCGATGGCGTAACCGACCGCGACCAGGCCGAGCGACATGAAGGTGAAACGCAGCATGCCTTGGTCGAGCTCGCCGCGCTTCGCCATCGGTTCGACGATGTACGGGCGGCTCGCCTCCCAAGTGTCGCCGATGTCAGGCAGCGCCGGGATGAAACCGGTGCGTTCCTCGGTGAGGATGTTTCCCTCCGCATCCGTGGTGACGATTTTTTTGCCTGCGATCATCTGCCAGCCGGCAAGGACGATGAGGAGGCCGACAATCGGGAGGACGAGCCAGTCGAAACGAAAAGACTTCATGCGTAGCGGTGTAGTTGATCAGTGAATACAGCGTGAATTGTTCGCGCGGGCGGTGGCTGCGCTCAGCCCTTCATGCCGTGGACCTCGAAGCTCGTGGCGTAGGCCTCGGGATTGGCGGGATCGAAGGTCTTCCCATCGAAGAGCGTTTCGGGCGACTCGTTGGGACCGCCGTGAGTGACGCCGATTTCCTTCATGGCCTCCTCGTAGAGGTCGGCGCGCATGACGCGTTTGGCGACGCCGTCGTAGTCGGGTGTGCCCGTGACCATGCCCCAGCGGCGGTATTGTGTGAGGAACCACTTGGCGTATTTGGCCTGCGGATAGTTGCAGTTGCGGATGCTGAAGTGCATCGGCGACGGGTCGGTCACCTGGCGGCCGTCGCCGTAGTCGAGTTCGCCCAGCAGACGGCCGAGGATGATGCGCTTGTCGCAGTTGATGTAGGTGGCGCGTGAGACGATTTCGCACTGCTCGGGACGGTTGGCCATGTCGTCGAGCCAGACGGAGGCCTCTTGCAACGCCTTGAGGACGGCTTTGACGGTCTTCGGATTCTTGAGCGCGAATTCCTCGGTGAAGGCGCAGACTTTTTCGGGATGATCTTTCCACATGTCCTGCGTGGTGACGGAGGTGAACCCGATGTTGTCGGCGATGGAGCGCGCGTTCCACGGTTCACCGACGCAGAAGCCGTCCATTTTTCCGATCTTCATGTTGGCAACCATCTGAGCGGGCGGAACGGTGATGAGGGAAATATCCTTGTCGGGGTGAATGCCGCCGGCGCCGAGGTAGTAACGCATCCACATCGCGTGCGTGCCCGGCGGAAATGTCATCGCGAACGTGAGAGGTTCGCCGAGTTTCCTGGCTTGTTCGGCGAACGGTTTGATGGCGCGCGGATCGGCGCCGACCTTGCCCTTCCACCCGGCTTTCAACGTGATGGCCTGGCCGTTGCGATTGAGAATCCACGGGATGACCATCGGTTTGCGCGGTGAGCCTTGCAGGCCCATCGTCGAGGCGAGCGGCATGCCGATGAGCATGTGCGTCGCTTGGATGGAACCGGTCGAAAGATTGTCGCGAATCGCGGCCCAGTTGGCGCCCTTCGTGACCTTGGAGTTGATGCCGTACTTTTTGAAGAAACCTTTTTCGTGCGCGATCACGATGGGCGAGCAGTCGGTGAGCGCGATGATGCCGAAGTTGATATCGGTGGTTTCCGGCGCCTCCGACACCGATGCGGCGGTGGAGGCCCAGCTGCTGCGACCGAGAGCGGCGAAAAGCGCAGCGGTGCCGACGCTGCGGGTGAGAAATTGACGTCGATTAAGCGATGAGCGAGGTGACGGTTTCATGAGTGTTTGAGTGGAGTGCGTGTTGAAAAAGATCTTCGCGGAACAATTGCGCCGGGAGGCTGGGAGAGAGGCGCGAGGCGGGGAGCAGCCCGGCTTCGACGAGGCTTTGCTGCAGCGTGCGTGCGCGAGCGATGGTGGGCGCGTTTACGCCGTCGCGGTGAAACACGAGGAAACCGGGATCGATGTCGCGCTGGTCGTGTCCGCGCTCGAATTCACCGCGCAATCCCGGCAGGATGATGCGAGCGGATTGATTGATGTACGCCGAACCGGAGAGAAGCTGTGCGAGCGCTTCGTGGTTGGCGGGATCGTCGCACCACGCGCAGGCCTCGGTGAGAGCAGCGATGAGAGCGGCGTGTTCATGCGGCCGTGTCGTCGCGAAATTTTCTGTGACGACGAGGACCTTTTCCACGAGATCGGGTTGAAGCTGCGCGCTGACCGCGGGGCACCAACCGGCGCGTTCGCGTACCGCGAGCGAGTTCCAAGGTTCGCCTGCGCAGTAGCCATCGATCGTGCCGGCGGCGAGATTGCGGAACATCTGGGCCGGCGGCACGACGACGATGCGCACGTCGCGATCGGGATCGAGGCCGCCGGCGCGCAGCCAGGCGCGCAACATCAAGTGATGCGACGAATACATGAACACCACGCCGAAGGTGAGCTTGCGTTCGCCCACGCGACGACGGGCTTCGCCGCGCAGATCAGCCGCAGAGCGCACGCCGGATTCCCAGAGGCGCTCCGAGAGCGTGATCGCGTTGCCATGAAGATTGAGCACGAGCGCGGTGAGCACCGGCGCCGCGACGGAATCGATGCCGAGGCGCATGCTCCACAACATCGGGGCGGGCGCCTGGGCGGCGTCGAGTTCGCCGTAGATGATTTTTTCGCGAATGGTGGCCCAGCCGACTTCGCGGTGGAGTTCCACCTCGATGCCGTGACGCGCGAAGAGGCCACGGGATTCCGCGACGGCGAAGGGAGCGGCGTCGGTCAGCGCGAGAAAACCCACGCGCAGCGGGCGCCGGGACGATGTATCTGGTTTTGTGGATACGTCGGGCATGTTTGCCCGCTTGTTCAGCGCGCATCGTGCCACCTCGTCGCCGTGGCCCGATTACTGCTCCTCAAACATTTCATCACGATAATGAACAACACTCATCCATGAGGAACGTCCTGGATACCCGGCAACTGCTCGCATTTTCCACCGTCGCGCGCCGCGGCAGTTTCACGCTCGCGGCGAAGGATCTTTATCTGACGCAGTCCGCGGTCAGTCATGCGATGAAAGCATTGGAGGATGAACTCGGATGCCGTTTGCTCGATCGCGTGGGCAAACGCGTGTTGATCACGCAGGCGGGCGAGCAACTGCTGCGACATGCGGATACTATTCTGCGCGAGATGGAGCTCGCGCGCGGCGGCCTCGATACGCTGGCCAATTGGGGGCACGGTCGTCTGCGTCTGGGTGCGAGCACGACGGCGTGCCAGTACATCGTGCCGACGGTGCTGCGCGAGTTTAAGCAGAGCTTCCCGAAGTGCGTGATCAAGATTGCGCCCGGCGATCACACGGAGCAGCTCGATCTTTTGCGCAGCAATCAGATCGATCTCGCGATCATGCTCGAACCCGTGGGGCAGGGAGAGTTCACCTTTGTACCGCTGTTTGAGGACGAGCTGAAGTTCCTCGTCGCACCGCTGCATCCCTGGGCTCGTGCAGGCCGCGTGGATCGCGAAGCGATCGCGGCGGAGACGCTGATTTTGTACAACAAGAACAGCTACACGTTTCGATTGGTCAGCGAATATTTCCGCGAGGAGAAACTTTCGCTCACGAACTACATCGAGCTCGGCAGCATGGAGGCGATCAAGGAGTTGGTGAAAATCGGACTCGGTGCAGGCGTGATCTCGCCATGGATCGCGCGCGCGGAATTGCAGGCGGGCGCGCTGGTGCCGTTTCCCATGGGCCGGCGGAAACTCAAACGCCGTTGGGGCGTGGTCTATCTGCGCGGACGCCGTCTGCCGCTGGGCGAAGAAACCTTTGTGGGTCTTTGCCGCACGGTGACCGAAGGTTTCGGTGGATGAAGCGGGTCGCGTGACGCTGCCATGCGGGCATAAAAAAACGCCGTCGTGTGACGGCGTTTTTCGAAACTGGCGCAGCCGTAGGGAGTCGAACCCCAAACCTTCTGATCCGTAGTCAGATGCTCTATCCAATTGAGCTACGGCTGCGTGAAAGGAGGCGAAAAAAAGCAATGATTCGGGAGGAAGTGCAAGCGAGAATTTTCACGTTTTTGCACGAGCCGTGGAAATGCTTTGAGGAACGCGAGGTTCCTGTTGTCAGCGAGTGGTGCGGCTGCACGATGCGCGGACATCTTGGGACTCCTTGACCGCCATATTTTCAAGAACGTGCTCGTGACCTGCCTGGGTGCGGTGGGTTTCTTCACGTTCATCATGATGGCGGCGAATGCGCTGAAGGATCTCGTCGGTCATTTTCTCGCGGGACGTTTGTCGGTGGGCATGATGCTCGAGCTGCTGGCGCTGCTGCTGCCCTACGCGGTGATGTATGCGCTGCCGCTGGGCATTCTTTGCGGCGTGTTGCTGGTGCTGGGCCGCATGTCGGCGGATAGCGAAATCACGGCGATGCGTGCGGCGGGTCTCGGTCTCGCGCGGATCGCGCGACCGGTGTATGTGCTCGGCGCGGTCGGCATGATCGGTGCGGCGTATATGAACTTGCAGATGATGCCGGAGGCTCGCGTGCGGTACAAACAGGAGTTGGTCGATGCCTTGCGGACCGATCCGCGCATGCTGCTCGTGCCAAAAACATTCATCCGCGATTTTCGCGGCATGGTGGTGTACGTCGGCGATCGCGACGGCGAGGAGTTGCGCGACGTGTGGGTCTGGAAACTGGATCGCGATTCGCGCGTGATCAGTTTTTTGAAGGCGCGACAAGGCCGGCTTTCGTTCGACGAAGCGGCGAGCAGCCTGATCTTTTCCGCGAACGAGGCGGTGATTGAAACGCGCAATCCCGACAGACCGGAAAATTTTCGCGAGATGCCGACGGTGGCGCCCTACGAGAGCTCGAGTTTGCAGTTCCCGATCGGACATCTGTTCGGTCAACAGATGGTCAGTCGCAAGCCGGACTGGCTCACATTGCCCGCGTTGCTGGCTGAGATCCGCCGATTGAGCGTACCGGTCGCAGACGAAGCCGGGGAGCCGGCGCGCGTGGCGGCGTTGACGAAGCATCGCATCGTTTTGCAGGACAAACTCGCGAAGGCCGTGGCGGTGCTGGCGTTCGTGCTGGTGGCCGTGCCGCTCGGGATCAAGGTGTCGCGGCGCGAGACATCGGCCAATCTCCTCGTGGCGGTGATGCTCGCGCTCGGTTATTATTTCCTCAGTGAAGCAGCGAAGTGGCTGGAAGGTTATCCGACGCTGAGGCCGGACATGCTGATCTGGATACCGAATCTGATTTTTGTGTGGCTGGGCATCCGCTGGATGCGCCGCGTGCAAAGCGCGTGAGCAATAAAAAGCCCGCCTTCAAAAGGCGGGCTGAGAAGCGTGCGGCGATCATGCCGCGCGAGGAGGCGGGTCAGGCGTGGGCGAGACTTTTCTCGGTGCGCGTGGTGGAGGCGTAGCGACGCGCCTTATGCAGGCTCGCACGGCGATGGAGCATGCGATCGAGTTTATCGATCAGGAGCGCGACGGCCTTGTGACATTCGTCGGCAGCGACCACTGCGTTGAGGGTCGGGCCGGTGATGGTGATGTGCCCCTTCGCGGAGAAGCGTTTCGCGACGGATTGCTTCGGATCGCATTCCAGTTCCACCCGGATTCGCGTTATCCGCTCCTCATGTCGGAACAATCGCTGGGTTTTTTCCTGGACGTAGGTTTTCAGGGAAGGGGTGAGGTCGAGGTGAATGCCGGAAACGATCAGTTCATTCTGAGGAGTATGTCTGTTCATGGGACCTTCGTTGGTTGTTGTATTGACTAACGGGAAAATGAGCCGCCTCCCTGAGCCGATGATTTCATTCGCCGATGCGCCGCTGAAGCTTGCCGCGATATTCGCGGTCGGGACGTTTTCCATGTCGGAGAAACGGTTCATGGCGCGTGGAGGAAAACTGGTGCGAAAGCCGGCCGGTGGCAACCCCGTTGGAGGTGTTTCGCTCATGCGGGTGGATGAGCTTAACCCGGGCCAGAATCGCCGCGGAAGCCGCGCCGGCTGGGATTTTTTTGTACCGGCGGTGAGAGCGGAGCTGTGTGGGGCAGCGAGGCTCATGACTCTCACTGATTTCGGCGCAAACGCGGCCTTTCTTGAAGCGGATTCTGTCGCTGGGGAAAGTTTCTCACGGCCTTGGGCGGGCTCCCGGTGCGTGCGCTGGGGAAAAGACCGGAGGCGCACCCGGTGAGCGGCGATTACGACAAGCCCATCGGTCCCTGGCGCCGCGTCGCCACTCCGCAGAAGGTTCATAAAATCGATGCCGACGAACTCGCGCGCTGGGTGCTCGCAGCCGACGAACAGATCATCGCCATCAACAAATCGGGCGAGCTTCCCTGTCATCCCTCGAAGGACGGCCCGTGGTCATCGCTCGCGGGAGCGGTACGTGAATATTTCGGAGCGGAGGCGGCGCATCTCGTGTTTCGTCTCGATCGCGAGACGAGCGGCGTGGTGATTTTTGCGCGCAATGCCGCCATGGCGCGCCGGCTCCAGATGGCTGCGCAGGATCGCCGTTACGAAAAAACCTACCTCGCGCTGATGACCGGCGAACTGAATTCCGCGATGACGGTGGATCAGCCGCTGGGCGACGATTACGACAGTCCGGTGGCGATCAAGAGCCGCGTGGTATCCACGGGAAAACTACAGCAGGCGGTCACGCACTTTGTGCCGCTGGCCGCGACGCGTGGTTTCACGCTGGTGCGCGTGACGACCGAAACCGGCCGGAAGCACCAGATCCGCGCGCACGCGCAGTGGCTCGGGCATTCGCTGGTGGGGGATAAAATCTACGGCCCCGACGCGCGGTTGTATCTGGAGTTTGTCGAACACGGCTGGACACCGGCCTTGCAGGAGAAACTGCTGATGCGCCGGCAGGCGTTGCACTGTTCGGAGATCGATGTGCGGCGCGCCGGTGTGGATCGCTTCTATCGTGCGCCGATGCCGGCCGACATGGTGGCGTTTTGTTGCGGGCGCATGGGACTCTCGCTGGAGGAGTGCGCGAGGTTTTGACAGGCCCGGAGTGATCTTGCTTGCTGGCGGACTCGCGCGACGAGAGCCGCTGCGCGAATCTTTTCCATCATGTCTCACGTTCGCGTCCGTTTCGCTCCCAGCCCGACCGGCTTCTTCCATATCGGCAGCGCCCGCACAGCGCTCTTCAACTGGCTGTACGCGCGCCACACCGGCGGCACGTTTGTGCTGCGCATCGAAGACACGGACAAGGAGCGCAACAGCGAGGAGTTCCTCAACGTCATCTATAACAGCCTGCAATGGCTGGGCATGGATTGGGACGAAGGTCCGCACAAAGGCGGCGACTTTGGCCCCTATCGGCAGAGCGAACGTTCCGCGATCTACGAAGAATATAAGCAAAAGCTCCTCAGCGCGGGCCGCGCGTACGAGAAGGATGGCGCGATCTGGTTTAAACTGCTCGGCGAACGTTCCGAAGTGTACGACGAACGTCGCAGCAAGACCGTCGAGAAGGTGAAGAATACGCCGGCGGTGATCGATGATCTCATCCGCGGTCGCGTGGAGCGGCTCGAGGACGAGGATTTCGTGATTTTCCGCTCCGACGGAAATCCGGTTTTCCATTTCGTGAACGTCGTGGACGACATCGCCATGAAGATCACGCACGTGATCCGCGGCGAAGATCATCTCTCGAACACGAGCAAACACGTGGAGCTATTCAAGGCGTTTGGCGTGGAGCCGCCGAAGTTCGCACACATCCCGCTCATCCTGAAACAGAATGGACCGGGCAAAATGTCGAAGCGCGACCAGGGCGCGTTGATCGAGGAGTATCAGCGCCGTGGATACCTCCCGGAGGCGCTGGTGAATTTCCTTTCGTTGCTCGGCTGGAATCCCGGCGACGATCGCGAGAAGATGCCCATCGAGGAGATCATCCGCTTGTTCGACCTGCCCGGGGTGAACCAAAGCAATGCGCGTTTCGACGACAAAAAACTCGCGCACATGAACATGGCTTATCTGCTGGCGCTGCCACCGGCTGAGTATTTGTCGCGTGCGGGGGAATACATCGAGCGCTACCTGAATCAACTGGAGGGTGGTGCGCCGGGTAATGATCTACGACTTCGCCTCGCTACAGCTCAAATGAGCGATCCTGTTTATTTCCGCGAGGTGATGCTGATCAGTCAGCCGAAGATCAAAGGCCTCGAAGAACTGCCGGAGTACACGAAGTATTTCTTTGTCGAAGACGATAAACTCATCATCGACGAAAAGGTCCGCGCCAAAGTACTTGGCAAAGGCGATCCGAAGGCCCGGCTCGGCGAATTGATCGCGGTGCTCGAACAAGCCGATTTCGCGAACGAGGCCGCGCTGGAGGAAGCCATCAAGGTCGAGGCTCAGCGCAATAATCTCGGCTTCGGCGATTATCAGGCGGTCGCGCGTCTGGCGGTGTCGGGCACGAATGTCGGTCCGGGGCTCACGTCGATTTTTCGCGTGCTTGGGCGCGACCGCACGCTGCGCCGTCTCCAGTTGTTGCGGGCATCGATCGGCGCTTGATTCGGAAAACAAAACACCGGCGCAAGACGGCGCCGGTGTATTCAGGTTTTGGATGCGGTAACCAGGCGTCTCAGTCGCCGAGCTTCTTGCCGGCGACGAGATGGTTCTGCACGTAATCGCGCACGGCCTCGGCGAGGGGAGTCATCGGACGATCATAGCCAGTGCCGCGGAGACGGGAGATGTCGGCCTGCGTGTAATACTGGTATTTCCCGCGCAGGATTTCCGGCATGTCGATGAAGTCGATCGCCGGGGGGCGGCCGAGCGCCGCGAAAATCGCGTGGGCCAGGGTGAGCCAGGTATTGGCTTCGCCCGAGCCGAGATTGAAGAGTCCGCCGGCTTCGGTGGCGCGGTCGGCGAAGTGGATTGTCATGGCGACGGCGTCCTTCACGTAGAGGAAATCGCGCATCTGTTCGCCGTCTTTGTATTCGGGTTTGTGGCTCTTGAAGAGCTGCAGGCGCCCGGTGCCGAGGATCTGGTGATAGGCTTTATTCACCAGGCTGCGCATGTCGCCCTTATGGTCTTCGTTGGGGCCGAAAACGTTAAAATATTTCACGCCGACAATACGGTCGAGGAAGCCGTGGCGCTGTGCATAGAGATCGAAGAGATGCTTCGAATATCCATACATGTTTAGCGGACGGAGCGCGCCGAGATCGTGAGAGGTGTCATCCATGCCTTGCGCGCCATCGCCGTAGGTCGCGGCCGAGGATGCATAGATGAAACGGCCATGCTGGCCGAGCGTCCAGGCGGCGAGTTCCTTGGTAAACTCGTAGTTGTTATCGATGAGATAAGTGGCGTCCTTTTCGGTGGTCGCGGAGCAGGCGCCGAGGTGGAAGACAGCGGAGAATTTTCCGAAGGCGCCGGCATGGGCATGCAGGCGTGAGCGGAAGGTGCCGGCTTCCACGTAGTCCGAGAAACGCAGCGGCACCAGGTTCTTCCACTTCTCATCCTGACCGAGGACGTCCGCCACAATGATATCCGTGATCCCGCGTTGATTGAGCGCGTGGATGAGGGCGCTGCCGATAAAACCGGCGCCGCCAGTGACGAGGATGCGACCATTCAAATGACTCATGAGACGCGCAGGTTATGGACCGGCTGCGACCGATGACACGGAAAATTTTCACGTCCGTGCCTGTGCGAAATACTTCCTACGAATCAAAAATCGCCTCCGGCAGATAGCCGGTGACGGTGGTCGCGGGTGCGTTGACGAGCTGGCTGATGCGTAGATCGAGCACGACGCTGCAAAGCACGTAAGCGAGTTCACGCGAAAGGCCGAGACGGTTGACAAGATAATCGATCGCACGCCGGACAACGCGTTTGCAGGCCTCGCGCGGCTGATCGTCGGACTCGATGAAAAGATGCCAGGGCGCGGTTTGATAACGCGGAGGCACGAGAGGATTTGGGCAGATCGCGTAGGGAGCCGCGAGCGGGGTGTTTTTAATGAGGTTTATCTGGAGCGTCATCGTCATAGGCGCCTCCATGCCATTGATGCAGACTTCGCCGTCGCCTTGCGCGGCATGCCCGTCTCCAACGAGCAACCCGCCACCCGGAGTAAAGACAGGTAGATAGAGTCGGGTGCCGGCCGTCATATGACGCACATCCATATTGCCCCCGAACGGTCCGGGTGCGCGCGTGCGGAATTGACCTGGTTCGGCACGCTGCACGCCGATGACACCGGCGAAGGGATGTAGATCGAGCGTGATGCCCGGGATGGAACGCGTCTGGTTTCGATCTAGTTTCCAGATAAATAAAAAATGTTTACTAAAATCCTCCGCCAATAAACCAAGCCCGGGAGTAATCCCTGTCCACGCCCATCCGTGATGTTCATACGAGACGATTTTAATCTCCAGACGATCGCCAGGCTCGGCTCCGCGGATGCCTACCGGACCGGTCAAGGCATGGACTTTGGATGCATCGAATAACTTCTCAAAATCCTCAGAAGACCATCCGGGCTTCACCTGATATCCACTGGAGTCGGAAGTTCGCAACGTGATGGTATCTCCTGGGTTAATGACAGTCCGCGGGGCGGTGGTATTATCCCATCGATGTACTAAAACAGAATCGTCCAATGTATGATGCGAGGCCGTAAACATAAGCGATAAGGGGTTTATCGGATGGGCTGGGCGACGCTCGTGGCGCCATATTCTTTCTATAACTCCATATAGAGCTTGCGGAAATGCGATGATATTTATTTATTGGCCTTCCTTATGGTAATCGAAGTTGTCAAGGAACTGGAAGCAGCCAAAGCCAAGGTACTCGAGCTCGAGCAATCGCTCGAAAAAGAGCTTACACAGAAGCTCTCTCGCCTGCCTTATGAATACGGGTTCGACGATCTGTCCTCCTTCATCGCGGCGCTCAAGGCCGCCGCCGGCGCCCGCACGAGCCGTCGCGGTGCCGCCGCCGCTCCCGCCAAGAAAGCCGGCAAGCCGGGCCGCAAGGCCGCTGGCAAACGCGGCAAACGCGCGCGCATCACTCCCGAAGTGAAGGCCCGCGTGAAGGAGCTGGTGAATCAGGACAAGACCGGCGCCCAAATCGCCAAGGAGCTCGGCATCTCGCTCCCCAGCGTGCAGAACATCAAGAAAGAGCTCGGCCTCGTGAAGGCCCGCAAAAAGTAATCGTTTCAGCACGACGTTCTCCCAGCCCGCGGTTAACAGCCGCGGGCTTTTTTTTCGCCCTTGCGGGTGCGTATGGATTCTTAGCCTCGCGCCATGGGCAGCTACATCCAAGCGAACACCAACGGGCGACTGCATCCCGCCGACGAGCCATCGCTCGCGCCGCTCAACCGCGGCTTTCTCTACGGCGACGCGATCTATGAGGTGTGGCGAACTTATCACGCGACCATCTTTGCGTGGGACGAACATTGGGCGCGGCTCGAGCGATCGGCTGCAGCGCTGTATTTGCCGTTGCCGTTCACGCAGGCGGAAATCCTCGCCCAGATCCGGCGCACCGTGGATGCGTTTCGCGCGCGGGAGCCGGGTGTGGGCGACGTTTATATCCGTCTGCAGATCACGCGCGGTTCGGGACCGATCGGTCTCGATATCGCGCTGGCGGATCGTGCGGAGTTCGTGCTGCTCGTGCAGGAGAATAGATTGTTCACGCCTGAAAAATTTGCCGCCGGATTGTCGCTTTCGATCGCGCGCAGCATGCACCGCAATCCTCCCGATGCGTTAAACCCCGCGTGGAAGACCGGTAATTATCTCAACAATATCCTCTGCCTGCGCGAAGCGCGTGCACGCGGCGCGGACGAAGTGGTCATCGTGAATCGCGAAGGCGCCATCACGGAAGCGGCCGTGAGTAATATCGCTTTCGTGCGCGACGGCGCGGTCATCACACCGCCACTGACCGCAGGTATTTTGGAAGGTATCACGCGACAGATTTTGATCGAACATGTCGCGCCATCCGCCGGCGTGAAAGTTGTCGAAACCAATGTACGGCCGGAAGAGCTCGGTACGATGCAGGAGGCGTTTTTGCTTTCGACGACCAAGGATCTTTCGCCGATCGCGACGATCGATGAACATCGCTTTGCGCTGGGCGAAAACACCGTGACGCGACGCCTGAAGGGTGTCTTCGCCGACTACGCAAAAACACACGCGGGTGCGCGGCCGGAGCTGAAGCTTTGGTGAGCGCGAGATCGCGTCGCGTGTTCAATAGCGATTCATGCCGGGCTCGATTTGCAGAGCCCAGGCATCGATGCCGCCCGCGACATTACTCACATCGGTGAAACCGCGGCTGCGCAAAAACTCGGTCACGCGCATGCTGCGACCGCCGTGATGGCATTGGATGAGCAGGTGCTTATTGCGCGGCAATTCGTCGAGCTGTTCAGGAATCTGGCGCATCGGAATATGGATCGCGCCTTCGATGCGACAGATGGCGCGCTCGTGCGATTCGCGCACGTCGATGAGTGCGACCGTGTCGGGCGAGTTTTGAAGCAACTGACGGGTTTCTTCGACGGAGATTTCGAGGGGAACAGAATGGTCGGACATGG
Source organism: uncultured Opitutaceae bacterium (assembly GCA_964573305.1). Classification (GTDB taxonomy): domain Bacteria; phylum Verrucomicrobiota; class Verrucomicrobiia; order Opitutales; family Opitutaceae; genus Nibricoccus. Next base: position 71,404 of record CAZNJG010000017.1, on the reverse strand, counting down.
AGGAGGAGGGCGCCGGGGACTGGCAGGAAACGTTTTCGAGTTGAAGTGTCTGAATGCGAGGATGCACGCCGCACAGCGGGCAGTCGGGGTCGCGCGGGAGGCTGATGGTATTGAAACGCTGGCTCAGCGCGTCGTACGTGAGCAAGCGTCCGAGAAGCGGCTCACCAAAATTAGCGAGCAGCTTGAGCGCCTCCATCGCCTGCAAGCTGCCGATCACTCCACAGAGTGCACCGACGACGCCGGCCTCTGCGCAGTTGGGAATTTCGCCGGGCGGGGGAGGCTCGGGAAACAAACAGCGATAACACGGCCCGCCTCGCGCTGGATCGAAGACGGCGACCTGTCCCTCAAATCGAAAAATGCTGCCATAGACGAGCGGCTTGCGCGCGAAGAAGGCGGCGTCGTTGTTGAGGTAGCGTGTGGTGAAATTGTCCGTTCCATCGAGGATGACGTCGTATTCAGAAAACAACTTCACGGCGTTTTCCACGGTCACGCCGTCCGCATGAGGCACGACGCGCACGAATGGATTGATTTGCGCGAGACGCTCCGCGGCGGATTCGACTTTGAGACGGCCGACCGAGCGCGAATCATGCAGCAGCTGTCGCTGCAGATTGTGTTCTTCCACACGATCGAAGTCGGCGATGCCGATCGTGCCCACACCGGCGGCGGCAAGATAAAGTGCCGCTGGACTGCCGAGTCCGCCGGCGCCGATCACCAGCGCGCGAGAAGCAGCCAGACGGCGCTGGCCCTCGAGGCCGATTTGATCGAGGAGAATATGGCGACTGTAGCGTGAGAGCTCGGCGGGCGACAGGTCGGGCAATGTCGTGACGGACATAGCCGGAACAGACATGCGAAAAGCCGGAGGTCGCAAATGAATTTGCGCCAGGAGGACAACGCGCCCATACGTCGCGACCACTCTATGCCGCAACCATTCGTCGTCATCATCGCTGGAGGAAAAGGTGAGCGTTTCTGGCCGCAAAGCCGTGCGCATCGTCCGAAACATTTGCTGCCTATCGTGGGTAACAAACCGATGCTCGCGCAGACGCTCGATCGCGTGCGTCCGCTCGTTCCCGCCAAGAACATTTTTGTCATCACCAGCGCCGTGCAGGAAAAAGCGGTGCGCGAGGTGTGTGCGAAACTGCCAAAGGAAAACATCATTGCGGAACCCGTCGGGCGTGACACCGCCCCGGCCGTGGCGCTGGCGGCCGCGTTGATCGAGGCGCGCGATCCCGAAGGCGTTTTTGCGGTGCTGCCGGCGGACCACATCATCCATGACGCCAAGGCCTATCAGCGCGATCTCCGCGCGGCGTTTGCTGCCGCTGCGTCCTCGGAAGTCATGGTCACCATTGGCATCGCTCCGACGGAACCGGCCACCGGCTTCGGTTATATCCAGCGCGGCGACAAATGGCGGAGCTTCGAGCGCCGTCCTGTTTTTAAGGTCCGCCGTTTTGTGGAGAAACCAACGCTCGACGTGGCGAAGCAGTATCTCGCGTCGGGCGACTATGTGTGGAACGCCGGCATGTTTGTGTGGCGTGCCTCTGTCGTGTTCGCAGCCCTGCAAGCCCACGCCCCGGAGCTCGCGAAGGGCGTGAAACCCATTCGCGCGGCGCTTGCCGCGAAGCGCCCGCTGACGCCCGTGTTGAAACGTGTTTATCCGAAGCTCGTGAAGATCTCGGTGGACTACGCGTTGCTCGAAAAATCGGCCAACGTCGTCGTGCTGCCGTCGTCATTCGACTGGGGTGATGTCGGTTCGTGGCCGGCCGTGCCGGATCATTATCCGAAAGATGCCGCGGGTAACGTCACCAAGGGCGTGACGATCATCGAACAGGGCAAAAACAATATCGTGTTTTCGTCGGATGGTCATCTGACCGCGGTGCTGGGCGCCGACGATTTGATCGTCGTAAATACTCCCGATGCGACACTCGTAGCACCGAAATCCAAGGCGCAGGAAATCAAAGCGGTGTTGAAACGCATCGAGGCGCTCAAGAATGGCGGTAAATGGTTGTGAGCTGATTTGTCGTGGCGCGGTGGATACATCGCGCCGCGGCGGACAACGCGCATGCGCGACATGAAATGTCTCGGCATTGATTATGGAGAGCGACGTATCGGTCTGAGTTTCGGCGACGAGATCGGTGTGGCCACACCGCTGCCCGCGTTGATCGATGCTGAACCGGAGAAGCGCTGGACCGCGCTCGGGCAGTTGATCCGTCAACGCCGCATCACCGATATCGTGCTCGGTTATCCGCTCAACATGGATGAGACCGAGGGCTTTAAGACGAAGGAAGTGGAGAAGTTTGCCGAGCGTCTGCGCGCCGAGTTTGCGCTGCCGGTGCATTTTGTGGATGAGCGCCTGACCTCGTATGAAGCGGAGTCGTCCATCCCGAAATCGAAGCGGCGCGATGTGCGTGCGAGCGGTCTGATCGATTCGCGCGCGGCGACGATCATCCTGCAGGATTTCCTGGAGCAAAGGCTGACGTTGCCGCCACCTCCGGAGGAGTTGCCATGAACGAGGCGGAGCCGCGTGAAGCGCGGGCGCCGCACGTGCCGGAGCCGTTGCCGGAGGGCGTCGCACGTTGGAAATGTGTCTGCGCTTACGATGGCACGAGCTTTGCCGGCTGGCAGAGTCAGCCGGGCGGCGTGGCGATCCAGGATGTGATCGAGGCGCGCATCGAGAAGATGTTTGGCCGGTTGATCCGCGTTCATGCGAGCGGACGCACGGATGCGGGCGTGCATGCGCACGGGCAGGTTTTTCATTTCGATGCGGCGTGGAAGCATGGCGGGGAAAAATTGCGCGCCGCGCTGCGCGTGGGCCTGCCGCCGGCGATCCAGATCAAGTCAGTGACGGCGGTGGATCACCGCTTTCACGCACGTTTCTCGGCCACGGGAAAAGTGTATCGTTATCATCTGCATCACGGTGATGCGGATCCCTTCACCCGGCCGTATGCATGGGTGATCGAGCGGCCGATCGATTGGGACGCGATGGCGGAAGCGACGACGATCTTGCGCGGGACACATGATTTCCGCGCGTTCTCGGCGCTGAACGGTCCGCCCAAGGAAGACACCGTGCGCGATCTCCGAGGCTTCGAACTGACGAAACGCGGGCGCCGCGTGCAGATCACCGCCGAGGCGGATGGTTTTATGTATAAAATGGTGCGCAGTCTGGTCGGCGCGTTGGTCGCTGTCGGGGACGGGCACTTGAGCGCGCAGCAATTGCGGGAGTTGTTGCGCAGCGGGCAACGCGTCGCGCGTGTGCAGACAGCGCCGCCCCAGGGCTTGTTTTTGATGCGCGTTTTTTATTGAGTGCCGCGCATGGCGAGCGGTGAAGCGGGAAACGGGGCGCATGTGCGTGGCTGGCTGGCGACGAGTGTCGATCTCGCGTTTCCGCCGGGCTGCGTGAGTTGCGGCGGACTTGTGGAAAATTCCGGTTACCGGACGCTCTGTGTGCGCTGCGCGAGCAAACTGGATTTTGTGGAGTCGCCCGCGTGCGTGACGTGTGGGCATCCGTTTTATGGGGAGGTCGAGGGCGAGCGGATGTGTCCGCATTGCGAAGGGTTGCATCCCGCCTACGCGGAGGGCCGGACGGCGGTGTTGTTCAAGGGGCCGGCGCGCGCGTTGATTCACGAACTGAAGTATCACCGCGGGTTATATGTGGTCGCGGACCTGGCGGAGATTTTCCGACGTTCGTCGAGGGTGATGGAATTTGTGCAGGATGCGGTGCTCGTGCCGGTTCCGTTGCACCCGCGCAAACATCGCGAGCGCAGTTACAATCAGAGCGAATGCCTGGTGGATGCGTTGACGCGGGCGGCCGGAGGAAGCGCCCGTGCGCAGAATCTGTTGAAACGTGTGGTGGATACGGTTTCCCAGACGGCGTTTGACCGGAAGGCGCGTCGGACAAACCTTAAAAATGCCTTTGCACTGCACCCGGGCGTCCCCATAACGCCCGGACACCGTTACATTCTCGTCGATGACGTTTTCACTACAGGTTCAACACTCAACAGCTGCGCAGGCGTGCTACGCCGTGCGGGCTGTTTGAACCTTGGCGTCCTTACGTTTGGTCACGGTTAATCCGCCTCCTGCCATGTCGATGTTCAGCAAGCCGAAGTATTCGACCCTCGTTCCCAAAAAGAAGGACATTCCGAAGGGCCTTTATACGAAGTGCCCCATCTCCGGGGAGATCGTCTTCAACAAGGAATTGGAGGACAACCTGATGGTGGTCCCGAAATCCGGGTACCATTTCCCGATCGGTGCGTATGCGCGTATCGCGGCCTTGCTCGACGAAGATTCTTTCAAAGAAGCCGATGCGAAACTCCGCTCGGCCGATCCCCTGAAGTTCGTGGACTCGGCGCGTTATCCCGATCGCTTGAAGCGTTACCGGAAGGAAAGCGGACTCGCCGAAGCCGTCGTCTGCGGCACGGGAAAAATCCACGACATCCCGGTCTCACTCGCGGTGATGGATTTTCGCTTTTGCGGTGGCGCCATGGGATCGGCCGTGGGTGAAAAAATCACGCGCGCGATCGAGATCGCCCTGAAGAAAAAGACCCCGTGTTTGATTTTCAGCGCTTCCGGCGGCGCCCGCATGCAGGAAGGCATTTTCTCGCTCATGCAGATGGCTAAAACCAGCGCGGCGCTGGGTCGTCTGGCCGAGGCGAAACTCCCGTTTATCTCGATCCTCACGCATCCCACGATGGGCGGCGTGACCGCCAGCTTCGCGACCTTGGGCGATGTGATCATCGCGGAGCCGGGCGCGCTCGTCGGTTTTGCCGGAGCCCGCGTCATCAAGGACACTGTGAAGCAGACGTTGCCGACGGGATTCCAGACCGCGGAGTTTTTGCAGCAGCATGGTCTCATCGACCAGATCGTGCACCGTCACGAAATGCGCGATCGTCTCGGCGATCTGCTCACCGTGCTGTATCGTCGCAAGCAGCCGGCGGCCACCCGCGCGGACTCGTAATGAAATTTCCACTACGCCGGCCGTTCCCCGCAGGGAAGCGCGCCGGCGGAAACGTGAATCGCCGGTTCACCGATGGCACACGTCTTTAACGATTACGCCGCGGTGCAGGACTATCTCTTTGGCCTGAAAACCAAAGGCGTGAAGTACGGCATCGACCGCATGCGACTGTGGGTCGATGCGCTGGGCAATCCGCAGAAAACCACGCCGGTGATCCACATCGCCGGCACGAATGGCAAAGGCTCCACCGCGGCGATGCTCGAAGCGATCTTTCGCGAAGCGGGCTGGCGCACCGGCCTGTATACGTCGCCGCATCTCGTGCGTTTGGGCGAACGCGTGCAGGTGTCGCGACGTTTGCTCACGGAAGCGGAGATCGTCGCTTACACCAACGAGCTGCGGCCGATCGCGGAGGAAGTGTCGCGCGAAAGTCCTGACGATCATCCCAGTTTTTTTGAGTTCATGACGGCCATGGCCTTCTGGCAGTTTGCTAGGCATCGCTGCGACATCGCGATCGTCGAAACCGGCATGGGCGGCCGGCTCGACGCCACCAATGTGGTGACGCCGGAGATCGCGGTGATCACGAGCATCGGGCTCGATCACTGCGAGTTTCTTGGCGACACGCTGGAGAAAGTGGCGGCGGAAAAAGCGGGTATCATCAAACCTGGCCGGCCCGTGGTCATCGGACTTCTTCCGCCGGAGGCCGAACGCACCGTGCGCACGATCGCAGCGGAGCGCGGCGCGCCCGTTTTCAGTGTGCGTGAAGCGCTCGGCGATTTTTCGGACAAATATCCGAGAACAAATCTCGCCGGCGACTATCAGCGCGTGAACGCCGCCACGGCTGTCCTCGTATCGCAACTGCTCGCGTCGAAATGGCGCTTAACGGAGGCGTCCGTGCGCCGCGCGCTGCAGAAAGTTCGCTGGGTGGGACGCTGGCAGACGACGCAATTGGGCGGGCGGCGCTTGATCTTGGATTCTTCGCACAATCCCGAAGGAGCCCAGGCACTCGCGCACAATCTCGAGCGGTTGGTCGGGCAGGAAAAAAAAGCGCCGGTGGTGATCATCGGCGTGCTCGGCGCAGCGCGTGCGCAGCCTTTGCTTCAAACGGTGTGCCGCTTCGCGCGCGAAGTTCATCTCGTGATTCCGCAGCAAGCCCGCGCGTGTTCGTTTGAAGAACTCGAGGCGCTGACACCTCCTGGATACCGCGGCGCGGTGAAGCGCGCGAGCGTGGCGGAATTATTTCCCGGTCCACAACAGCCGTGCACCGCAGGCGGGCCGGACGATACCGTAGTCGTGACCGGCTCGATCTATCTGCTCGGCGAAGTCCTTGCACGGATCGAACCGGAGCGCGGAGCGAACGAAGCGCGTCTGCAGGATTTCTGAGACGCGCCTCGGTGTGGAAAACGGCCGCTTACTTTTGAGACCAGTCGCCGTTTTCGCGCTGTATCCAAACTCCGGATGCGCTGTTCGCGGCGATCTGTTTGGCCCGGGCGATGCCGACGGCTTCAGCAGTCGCGCCTGTGCGCGCGGCGAGGGCGGAATAGACGGCGCGGCGGTCGGCGTTTTCCGCGTTGGCAACGGCGTCGGCATCCGCCGAGGCCGAGCGAACCTCGAGAAAACCGCGGTTGTTTTCACCGAGCGCGCCGGATTTTTTGAGCGTATCGATTTGAGGGATACGCTGCTCCATGCGGGAGCGGACGGCGCCGAGATCCTGGGCCGGCAGCAGGGTGCAACCGAGCGTGAAAGCGGAGACGGCGAGAAGGCGGAGAAACAGGGATTTCATGGGGCGGGCGGAAGCGAGATCGTGGTGGATTTTTTGTCGAGGTCGCCGAAGAAGTCGTCGAGCGCGCGGTCGACCTTCACGTTGACATCGAGGGTGACATGAATCGGGTCCACTTTGACGTGGATGCAGCCGGCGAAAATCAGGACGCCGCAGAGCAGGATGGGGTGGCGAAGCATGGGGGATAGATTCTTTTTGAGAGTGCCGGTGGCAACGAAAGTTTCCGATTAGTGAATGCTCGTGGAAAAATCCTGCGTGAGCCCGATGTTGAGCAACGCGGAAAGCGGACCGGAGACATTGACGCTGAAACTGACCTTTTGCACCGCACCGCCGGCGTCGAGCGGCGTGGCCTCGATCGATACTCGGGCGCTGCGTCCTTCACCATCGCCCTCCGGCGTGAGCGCGATGCGCAGGGAATCGACGCGCAGCTCGGTGTGCCCGAGTTCGATGGCTTGCAGATCGTCGTAGCCGCTGTTGCGGAGTGAAAGCCATCGCCCGATCTTGCCGGGCAGAAACTGGAATCGCGCTGGGATCGACGAAGTCAGCAGCCCGGGCGATGGCGACAGGCGGACGATCGTAGGCTCGAACGCATCGAGGAGGAGGTTTCCCATGCCGATCTCCACGCCACGTGCCTTGTCCCAGCCGAGGATGATTTCTCCGTGCAACCGCCCGCGAGCATCCGCGAGTCCGGATGGCACCAGTGCCGCGACGTCCTGTACGCCGATGCGGCTGATGCGCAGCGGTGCACGAAGCGAGAAGGGCGAAAGTGTGATGGGAAATGTCTCGCGACTCTCGATGAAGCCGCCGGCGATTTCCACGAAGACCGTTTCGACGGAGAACACTTCGGAGTTCACCAATCGACCCCGGACACGGAGCTGGCGTGCACCGAAACGCGCGGTGCTGATCGTCTGTACGGTGAGTGCGGCGGGATCGTGGCTTTGCAGGGAGAAATCGGGGCGAAGATCGAAATTTCCCGCAAAAGCGATGCCGTCGAGCGTCCAGCCGGCGAGAGAATCGGTCAGCGATGCTCCTGTCGTGGAAATATGGATACGGCCGTGCGGGCGTTCGTTTTCCCACGAGCCAGCGCCGGACAGACTCAATTCACCGTGGGCAGCAAGATGTCCCCATTCAGGCGCCCATCGTTGAGCGACGGCGGAGGCCCAGCTTGCGAGCTGAACGGAACCTTTATCGATCGTCCATGTGGTCTGGCCGCTCCGAATATCGGTGACCAGACTGGCACGCAGAGTCAGCCCTTCGCCTGCGAGCTGAAGCATCGTGCGGTGTCGGCCTTCATCGAAGGGCTCGCCGGTGACGATCCATTCGACCGAACTAAAACCGGCGATGTCGGTCTGGCCGCGGAGAGTGCCAGAAAATCGCGACCAGTCGGGAAATGCGCCCGCATTGAGCGTGAAAAGAAGGGCGATAACTACGTACGCGAGCCGCACGAAAACGAGATGCGGAAAATCCCGCCGTCTGGCTAGCGGCTAATTTTCGGCAGCGGTTTGACGATTGCGGGATGCGCAGCGGATTCGAAGCCACGATCGCGGAAAAAACTTGCCCGCACTCTCCGGTGCGGACGGAAGCAGGATAATCACCGTGCCGGGGAACGCGTCGATCTGCCACAGCAGATAGGAGATTTCGACATTAGCGTAGCGGTCGTTCGCGTCTTTCACGTCGGTGCGTTTACCGAACAGCGCATCGGCTTCATCCAAGAGAAGAATAACGTTGGACTGCTCAGCGCGCTCGAAGATGGCACGGAGATTTTTCTCCGTTTCTCCCACATACCGGCTGATCACGGCGCCGAGATTCACACGTTCGATGGGGCGCTGTTGAGCGGCGGCTAACGCCTGCGCTTGAGCGAGCGCCCGCTTGTGCGTTTCTGCTGTGATCAACACGCGTTTGTGTGTGTCGGTCGCTTTGACGGCAGCGGGGCGAACGGGAGAAAGCGATGCCAATGAAGCGGCCGCCGCGGGGTTGATGGCGGAGTTCTGGCGGGGTGTGGCCATGCCGCTCACGGTAGCGTCAACGCCCCGCGGAGCAAGCCGCTCAGCGAGAGCGACGAGCGCGCGTGCGCGCGGCTTTCTTCGCGGCGCGAGAACGCTTGGGGTCTGGCTTCGCTGTGCCTTTGCCGATTGCGCGGTCGCGGCCCGCTTTCTTGCGTGTAGCGGAGGATGCGCGTTTGCCGGCGCGCACATCGACGCCGGAGCGGCGCGCTTCGGAGAGGCCGATGGCGACGGCTTGTTTGGGCGAGCGGGCGGTGCCGCTCCCGCGTTTCATTTTGCGCATTTCTTCGCGAATGAATTCGCCGGCCTGTGTGGTTGGTTTCTTGCCCTGGCGTTTGGCCGCGCGTGCGCGTTGAACGGTTTTTTGGGTGGGCATGAGTTAAACGATGTTGGGTTCTCCGTCCCTAAAATGTTGGCGAAGTCGATCGCGCGCCATCGGTGTGCCTCCTGAGAAAAACATCCGGTAAAAACCGTGCGACAGATGTGCGGGAAAGTTGACGCGTGGCGACACGGCTTTCCCCTTGTGGCATGAATCTCTCACTCGGATTGCAGCGGACATTTTTTTCTCCTCAAGAAGGCCTGAAAGCCGCCGTGGCTTTGAATCAAGGAGGCGAGATCCCTTGGTTCGGTTTGGGCGTGTATCAGCTTCCCAATGACAGCAGCACGGTGAAGCTTGTGCGCTCGGCCATCGCGCAGGGTTATCGCAGCATCGATACAGCGAAGATTTATGAGAACGAACGCAGTGTCGGCGAAGCGATTCGCGAATGTGGCGTGAAGCGCGAAGAGATTTTTGTGACCACCAAGCTCTGGAACGACGACATGCGCTCCGGCGAGGTGGGGGCCGCGTTTGAGCGGAGCTTGAAGTTGCTCGGTCTGGACTACGTCGATCTCTATCTCCTGCACTGGCCGGTGAAGGGGAGCATCGTGCGGTCGTGGCGGGTGCTGGAAAAACTGCAGCGATCGGGCCGGATAAAAGCGATCGGCGTGAGCAATCACCTGCGCGAGCACTTGGAGGAGTTGCTGGCGTCGGCGGAGATCGTTCCCGCGGTGAATCAAATCGAGTTTCATCCGCGCCTGCAGAGCCGCGCGCTGGTGGAGTTTTGTCAGGAAAAAGGCATCGTCGTCGAAGCCTGGAGTCCGCTCATGCAAGGCGGGGAGGTGTTGCGCGACCCGGTTTTGAAGGAGATTGCCCGTGCGCACGGGAAAACCGTGGCGCAAGTGATCCTGCGCTGGATCTTGCAGGCGGGCGTGGTGGCGATTCCGAAATCAGCGCGCGAAGAACGCGTGCGAGAAAACGCCGATATCTTCGACTTCGCGCTCAGCGAAAGCGAAATGGCGGCAATCAGAGGATTGGATCGCGGGCAGCGCGTGGGACCCGATCCGGCCAGTTTCGATTTTTGACCGGTGTAGGCGTATCCAGAATTTGGTTACGATGAGGTCGTCCCCGATTGCGGTGCGCCGGCGTTGAATCCCAGCGCCAGCGAACGCAGATCGTGTCCGCTGGGTTGTTGATAAACGCGCAGGTCGAAAATGCTGATGACCGAGAGCAGGTGGTCAAAGATGTCGGCTTGCACGCCTTCGTGAAGCACCCACGCGGTGTCGCGGGTGAAGACGTAGATTTCCATCGGGAGACCCTGCGCGGTGGGCTGGAGCTGCCGGATGAGAAAAATCATGTCCTGATGGATGCCGGGATGCGCGCGGAGATAGGAGGTGATGTAGGCGCGAAACGTGCCGATGTTGGTAAGTCGGCGTCCGTTACCGAGAACGTTGGCGTCGTCGCCGAGGCGTTGGTTGTCCTCTGCGATTTCGGCGAGTTTGCGTTCCAGATGCGGGCGGACATGGCCGATTTTTTTCCAGCGCTCGAGCATCGCTTCGTCGGCGAAGCGGATCGATTGCATGTCGATGAAGATGGATCGTTTGATGCGACGTCCGCCGGTTTCGAACATGCCGCGCCAGTTTTTGAAGGAGTGGGAAATGAGATCGTACGAAGGGATCGTGGTGATCGTTTTGTCCCAGTTCTGCACTTTCACCGTGGTGAGCGAGACATCGATGACGAAGCCGTCGGCGCCAGCTTTATCCATTTCAATCCAGTCGCCGATGTGGACCATTTTGTTGACCGAAATCATGATGCCCGCGACGAAGCCGAGGATGGCGTCGCGAAATACGAGCAGCAGGACCGCGGTGAGTGCGCCGAGACCCGAGAGGAGGTAGAGCGGCGTTTTATTGAGCAGGATCGCGAGGCCGAAGATCACGCCGACCAGGGTGGCGATGAGTTTGATCGCCTGAACGAAGCCTTTTATGGGAACGCCCTTGGCCTGACCGCGCTCCTCGGAAAGTGAATGAAGCGTGTTCAGCAGCGCGTAAACGACGGAGAGGCTGATGACGATGAGGTAGAGATTAACGACGGTGCTGACGCCGGAGAGAACAGCCGGGCTGCCGCCGAGCGCGGTGGGGCCGAGGGCGTTGATGACGACGGCGGGCGCCAGATGGGAGAGACGCGTGAAAACGCCGGCCTCGAGCATGGCGTCGTCCCAGCGGAAACGCGTCGATGTGACGATGCGTTTCAGCACGCGGAGGATCACTTGCTTGGCGAGGAGGTTGACGAGCCAGGCGAGGACAAGGAGTGCGACGAGTGCGACGGCGGTAGTGCCGCTCGTGGCGATGTCGTCGGAGAAGCCCCGTGCGAGGAGGAAGTGGCGGATGTTTTCGAGGAGGTCTTCCATGGCTGAAACAGAAGATGCAAAGGTTGTGCGCGGGGAGCGTCAATGCCTTGGGGCTGGCGAAAAAAAACGCGCGCCGGAAAAGGCGCGCGTCGTGAAAGACAGGAAGCTGTCCGGTATCCGGTGATCGGATACGTGCGTGATTAGAGCGCGTGGATGGCGCTCTTGCTGACGGCGAGGCCGGCTTCCTTGACCGCTTCGCTCATGGTTGGATGAGCGTGGACGGTGCGGGCGAGGTCCTCGGCACTGCCGCCGTACTCCATGTGGGTGACGATTTCGCTGATGAGTTCGCCGGCGCCGCGGCCGATGATCTGAGCGCCGAGGATTTTGTCGGTCTTCGCATCGGCGATGATTTTGACGTAGCCGTCGGTCGCATCGGCGGCGATGGCGCGGCCATTGGCGGCGAAGTTGAATTTGCCGACATTGATCGCGATGCCCTTGGCCTTGGCGGCGTCTTCACCGAGGCCGACGCTGGCGACTTCGGGATCGGTATAAACGATCGCGGGCATGAGGTCCCAGTTGATGTGACCGGCCTTGCCAGCGATCCATTCAGCGACCGCGACGCCGTCTTCTTCGGCTTTGTGCGCGAGCATGGGACCGGCGACGACATCGCCGATGGCCCAGATACCGGCGACATTGGTGCGAAGCTGTCCGTCGACCTGGATGCGCTTCTTGTCGTCGAGTTCGACGCCGGCTTTATCGATGCCGAGGCCATCGGTGAACGGACGGCGTCCGACGGCGACGAGCACTTTGTCGGCGGAGAATTCCAGTTTTTGTCCGTCGCGTTCGGCGGTGAGCACGCCCTTGGCGTAGCCGGTGACTTTGGCGTTAACCTCGATCTTGAGTCCCTGTTTTTGCAGCAGGCGCGTGAAGTTGCGGACGATATCGTCGTCGTAGGTCGCGGCGATTTTCGGGAGGAATTCGACGACCGTGACCTCGGCGCCGAGACGGGACCAGACGGAGCCGAGTTCGAGACCGATGACTCCGCCGCCGACGACGATCATTTTTTTCGGGACGTTATCGAAAGCGATGGCGTGATCGCTGGAGACGACCGCCTTGCCGTCGAATTTAAGGAAAGGCAGTTCGACCGGCGCGGAGCCGGTGGCGATGACGATATTACGCGCCTGGAGGCGCGTGGGATTTTCGATTTTCGACTCTCGGTTTTCGACGGGCTGCACTTCGACCGTGTTGGCGGAGACGAAGGACGCGGCGCCGGTGATAACGGTGATCTTGCGGGCCTTGGCGAGCTGCGCGACGCCGGCGGTGAGTTTGGTGACGACGCCGTCTTTCTTTTTGAGAAGTGCCGGGAGATCGACATCGACGGAGCCGAGCTTGATGCCGTGTTCGGCGGCGTGATTTTTCGCAAAGACGAACTGCTCGGTTGAGTGGAGCAACGCCTTGCTGGGAATGCAGCCGACGTTGAGGCAGGTGCCGCCGAGCGCTGCACGTTTATCGATGAGAGCGACCTTGAGGCCGAGCTGCGCGGCGCGGAAGGCGCAGACGTAGCCGCCGGGACCGGCGCCGATGACGATCACATCGAACGATGTGGGTTGGGAGGATTGGGACGACATGGGACGATGTGATCGAGTTGAAGACGGAAAGTTTAGGTTGAAGAAGGCGCGCGTCATTTGGCGCGGGCCTAAACTTCAACTTTGAACTTAAACGCTGCTGAGTGTCACACGCTCAGCAGGAGTCGCGCGGGGTCTTCGATGGCTTGCTTCACTTTGACGAGGAAGGTGACGGCTTCGCGGCCGTCCACGAGACGGTGGTCGTAGCTGAGCGCGAGGTACATCATCGGGCGGATGACGACCTGGCCGTTCACGGCGACCGGCCGGTCGTTGATGGCGTGGAGGCCGAGGATCGCGCTTTGCGGAGCGTTGATGATCGGCGTGGAAAGCATGGAGCCGAAGATGCCGCCGTTGGTGATGGTGAAAACACCGCCATCAAGATCGGGCAGGGTGATTTTTCCATCGCGCGCTTTCTTGGCGACGTCGGCGATCGACTTTTCGATCTCGGCCATGCCGAGTTGATCACAGTTGCGAATCACCGGAACCATGAGGCCCTTCTCGGTGGAGACAGCCACGCCGATGTCGTAGTAATGATTGTGAACGATGTGGTCGCCGTCGATCTGGGCGTTGATGCCGGGAACTTCCTTCAAGGCGTGGACGACGGCCTTGGTGAAGAACGACATGAAACCGAGCTTGAAGCCGTTCTTCTTTACGAAGTCGTCCTGATACTTTTTGCGCAGGTCCATGACGGCGGACATGTCGACCTCGTTGAAGGTCGTGAGCATCGCGGCTTGATGTTGGGCCTGCACAAGACGCTGCGCGATTTTCTGGCGAAGAGGCGTCATCTTCTTGCGCGTCTGACGCTCGGAGGACGCGCTGGAAGAGCTGGCGGGAGAAGGGACGGGGCCCGCGGACGGAGTCGGGCTGGGTGCGGCGGCGGCGGGTTGCGGAGCGGCCTGGCGTGCTTCGTTGGCGGCGAGGAGATCGCCCTTGGTGACGCGGCCACCTTTGCCGGTGCCCGAGACGGACGCGGGATCGATGCCGGTTTCGGCGGCGACGCGGCGAACGGCCGGAGATTGTTCGGAGGATTTGGCGGTTTCGGCAGCGGCCGGGGCGGTGCTCGCGGGTGCGTCGGCCGACGCGGTGACGCTCGGATCGATGGAGGCGACCACTTCGCCAATTTTCACCTCGGTGCCCTCGGTGACTTTGAGGGAGATTTTGCCTGCGGTTTCGGCGACGCCTTCCGAGGTGATTTTGTCGGTCTCGAGCTCGAAGAGCGGCTGATCTTTTTTGACGATATCGCCGTCTTTGACATGCCATTTGGCCAGCACGCCGGTGCTGATCGATTCGCCCATGGGCGGGATTTTAACGTCGAGAAGAGCCATAGTGGGAAAGAAGTCGCGGGTGACGGGGAGTGAAAAAACGCGCGGGGCGAAGAAAGAAAGCCACAGCAGGAGACGTGCGATGGCAAGACGGCGGAGTAACGAGTTTGACGGCGAGGATGCCGCGACTCGTCACTCCGTGCGCGTCATGACCGGTCAGCGGTTGAACGCGTCGCGCAGCAAGGCGGCGAGTTCGAGTTTGTGCAGGGCGAGCGCGCCGACCGCGGGCGATGACGCGGCATCGCGTCCCGCGTATTGCGCTTTGCGGCCGAAGATTTCTTCGAGCTGCGGCGCGATGTATGACCAGGCGCCCATGTTTTGCGGCTCCTCTTGCACCCAGACCAGACGCGCGTCGCGGCCGTACTGGTCGAAGAGCTCGGCGAGGCGGTTGCGATGCAGCGGGTAGAGCTGCTCGACGCGCACGATGGCGGCGTCGGTGACCTTGGTTTTTTCGCGGTACTCGACGAGGTCGTAATAAACCTTGCCCGAGCAGAGAAGGAGGCGCGCGGGTTTTTTCGGCGCCTGCGGATCGTCGATGACCTCCTGGAACGAGCCTGTAGTGAAATCGTCGATACGCGAGGTGGCCGAGGGGTGACGCAGGAGCGATTTGGGCGACATCACGATGAGCGGCTTGCGGAAGTCGCGCTTCATCTGGCGGCGGAGGGCGTGGAAGATCTGGGCCGGCGTGGTGGGGTTGGCGACCTGGATGTTGTCCTCTGCGCAGGCTTGGAGGAAACGCTCGAGGCGGGCCGAGGAGTGCTCGGGACCCTGGCCTTCGTAACCGTGCGGGAGGAGCAGAACCATGCCGCTGTTGCGCTGCCATTTCGATTCACCGGAAACCAGGAACTGGTCGATGATGACCTGCGCGCCGTTGGCGAAGTCGCCGAATTGCGCCTCCCAGATGCAGAGCATCTGAGGATAATCGAGCGAGTAGCCGTAATCGAAACCGAGGACGGCGTTTTCCGAGAGGAGCGAGTTGTACACGCAGAAACGTTCCTGCTTCTCGTCGAGATTGAGCAGCGGCACGTATTTTTCACGCGTCTCGTAATCGTAGAGAACGGCGTGGCGGTGGCTGAAGGTGCCGCGCTCGCAATCCTGTCCGCTGAGGCGCACAGGCGTGCCTTCGAGGAGGAGCGTGCCGAAGGCGAGCGCTTCGCCGAAGCCCCAATCGACCGGGCCGCCTTGGTTGTAGGCGGCGAGGCGTCCGTCGAGGAGCCGCTTGATTTTGGGGTTGAGTTTGAAATCCGCGGGTACGCGGGTGAGTCCGCGCACGGTTTTTTCCAGCAACTCCGGCGTCACGCCCGTGGCCACCGCCGAGTGTTTGTAGGCGGGTTGGAAGATCGCGGTGGAGCCTTTGAATTTTTCGTTGGGATCGTTGCGCGTGGCGGCGGCTTCCGCGGCCTTGGCCTTGGCAAAGGATTCTTCCATCGCGGCGGTGTACTCGGCCTTGATGGCGTCGGAGTCCTCCTGCGTCTGCGAACCCTCGGCGATGAGTTTCTCGGTGTAGATCGTGGAAATCTGCGGGTGTGCGGCGATCTTGCGGTAAAGCGTCGGCTGCGTGAACGCGGGCTCGTCGGATTCGTTGTGGCCGTGTTTGCGGTAGCAATACATGTCGATCACGACGTCGCGCTGGAATTTCAGGCGAAACTCCAAGGCGAGCAGCGTCACGAGGCAGACGGCCTCGGGATCGTCGCCATTCACGTGGAAAACGGGCGCTTCGATCATCTTGGCCACGTCGGTGCAATAACGCGACGAGCGGGAATCGCTCGGCAGCGTGGTGAAACCGATCTGGTTGTTGATGACGAAATGCAGCGTGCCGCCGGTGCGGTAACCGGCGAGTTGGGAAAAGTTGAGCGTCTCCGCGACGGTGCCCTGACCGGCGAACGCGGCGTCTCCATGGATGAGGAAGGGCAGCACTTTGCGGCGCTCGGTGTCGCCGCGGATGCGCTGGCGCGCACGGGCCTTGCCCTCGACCACCGGGTTGACGGCCTCGAGGTGGGACGGGTTGGCGGCCAGGCGGACTTCGACCTTTTTGCCCTCGGACGTTTCGAGGATCGATTCGTAGCCGAGGTGGTATTTTACGTCACCATCGCCACCGACGGCGTGGGGGATGTAGTTTTCGGAGAACTGTTCGAAGAGGACATCGAACGGCTTGCGAAGGATGTTGGTGAGGATGCTGAGACGTCCGCGATGGGCCATGCCCATGACGATCTCTTCGACGCCGAGGGCCGGGCAGGCTTCGAGCAGGGCGTCGAACGCGGCGATCATGGTTTCGCCGCCTTCGAGGGAAAATCGTTTCTGGCCGACGAACTTGGTGTGGAGAAATTTTTCGAAGAGCTCGGCCTTGTGAAGTCGGCGGAGGATGCGGCGCTTCTGTTTGCGCGTGAAAGACGGCTGGAGGCGAGGCGGCTCCATCTTTTCCTGAAGCCAGCGGCGGATTTCCGTATCCTGAATGTGGATATACTCGATGCCGATGGTGCGACAATAGGTCTGGCGCAGGTTTTCGATGATGTCGCGAAGGCGCATCTGACCGCCGCCGAGGTAGTGGCCGACGTCGAAAGATTCGTCGAGATCGGCGTCCGTCAGGCCGAACTCGGAAAGTTGCAGACGAGGGGACGGAGGCGGGGGCGGGCTGAGCGGATCGAGATGGGCCTGCAGGTGACCGATCGCGCGGTAGTGATAAATGAGACTGTGGACCTGAGATTGTTTGAGGCTGTCGATGATCGACACGCGCTCGTCGGCGGACGAACTCGCTCCCAACGCGGATGCGAGCGAGCCACCGTTATTGTTCCCGAGCGTGAACCCTTGAAAGAAGGCTCGCCAGGTCGGATCGACCGACTCTGGGTTATCGAGCCACGATCGATAAGCTGCCTCGATGAGGTCGGCATTGGCCCGGGTGGGAATCGTCAGTGAATTCATGGAAAAAAATTCGTCGCAATCGTGAGAGGTCTTTTTTCTAGCGAACGCAGAAACATGCTTTATTAAGGCAGATTATAGTAAAAATTGGTCCTGAACATAAGCCGAAGCCCCTAGTTCTCAAGATGAAACACGGTCCATGATGGGCGCTGGCAGACGTTGCGGCTTGTGTATAACTGGTTGAATAGACGCAGGTAATTACGGCACGAATACGGTATGGAGAAAGAAATCAAAGAGACGCTAATCGCACTCTTCGCTGGAATAAATAACGCTGATGGGCCGGCCATTGTGCGCGAGACTGCGCGGCTGGATGAAATCGCGACGCGTGCCCGCGGAAAAGTAGATCCGCGTCTGCAGCATTTCCTTGAGCGCCGCAGCTATGACAAGGCGCGGATGTTTTTGGAAGGGCTGGCGGATATTCCCGCCGGGGTTTGTGGAGGCCGTGGGGGGCGGAGCACCGAATCATGAGCGTTTCCAAGCGGACAGGGAAAATCGACATGAGTGGCGGGGAATCGCTCGGTCAAAATCCTTTCGGCGCGCTTGGCGGCTTGTCGTTGCCCGCGGGACCGGCACCAGTGCCCGCACCGCCGGCTGGCGCGCCTGCGGCTAAGGTACAAACGCCTGCCGGAAAAAACCGCGGTCGTGTGGACGTGTTTCGTGAGAAAGCCGGTCGCGGCGGTAAAACCGTGACCGTGGCCGCCGGATTCCTCGGCATCGGCGCGGCGGAAAAAGAGCAGCTCGCGAAAAAAATGCAGAAAGCCTGCGGCGTCGGCGGCACCGTGAAGGAGGGCCGCATCGAGATTCAGGGCGACAAGCGTGACGAGGTGGCGCGGATATTGAGCGAGGCAGGTTTCCGGCCGGTTTTTGCGGGCGGTTGATTTCGCCCAACGCACGAGATCGCGGAGTAAATTCCCGCGATTTTCAAAACGATCGTGACAAAAATACCGGCGCTCTGTGGCGCGCGTTCCTGCTTGCACGAACGATTCGCGAAACGCGTCAGCGATCGATGTCTGCCGCCGCACCACCGCTCCATTTGAGCTTCGTGCGAACGACGGAAAAATGTTCGTAGTCGCGACGCTGAACGAGTGGCAGCCGGACGGGCGAAAGCGAGATTTCGATGGGGCTCCCTTCGCAGGTGATGAGATTGCGCTGGCCATCCACGCCGACGAGCAACGGGGAGTTTTCCGCGCGGTTGACGACGCGCAGCGTCACATCGTGGCGGAAAATAATGGAGCGATTGCTCAAGGTGTGCGGGCAGATCGGTGTCATCGCGACAACCTCGGCGCCGGGGTGGATCAGCGGACCACCGGCGGAAAGATTGTACGCAGTCGAGCCGGTGGGCGTGGCGAAAATGAGACCGTCGCTGTAATAATCGGTGACGAACTCGCCATCCGCATACACGCCGAGACGGACGAGGTGGGAGTTGCGCTGATCTTTGATGAGGACGTCGTTCAGCGCGAGATCGTGCTGGCCGGGACCGGTCGAGCAATCGAGCAACGAGCGCCAGGCAATCCGGAAGTCGCCCTTGAGGAGATCGGGAAAATGCGTACGGATTTCGTCCGCAGAATAGGTCGTGAGGAAACCGAGGCTGCCTCGGTTCACGCCGATGATGGGGACTTGGTGGAGCGCGGATTCACGCACGACTCCGAGCAAGGTACCATCGCCGCCGATCACGCAGCATGCATCGCAGTCCTTCAGCCAGCCTTCGGGCAGCGGAAAACGGCCGGTGACGCGTGTCTCGATACCGTGCTTCTGTGCCGTTGCCACCAACGTCGCGGCGAGTTCGGGCGCGCCGTTTTTTTGTTCGTTGATGACGAACGCGAGGGAACGAAGGGGCTTCGACTGCATGTTTGAAGGACTAGCGATTAAACGGGCCAAGGGAAGGCGGGAGCGGCGAGGAGCTCACGCGCGACGCAGACCGAGAAGAAACTCCCGATTCCCATCCGTGCCGGTGATGGGCGAATCCATCGAGCCGATCAGCGACGCGCCGGCGAGTTGTCCGAGCGCAAACGCCGTGATGTCGGCGAGCACGGCGTCCTGGACCGCACGATCGCGGATGACGCCGCGGCCTTTGTCCACCTCGGCTTTGCCCGCTTCGAATTGAGGTTTCACCAGAGCGATGAGCACGCCGCCGGGAGCGACCAGCGGCCAGACCGCGGGCAGCACGGATTTGAGGGAGATAAACGACAAATCCATCACCACCGCGTCGAACATCGGGCGTGGAAGATCGCCCGGCTGCAGGTGACGCGCGTTGATTTTTTCGAGATTGGTGACGCGAGGATCGGCGAGCAAACGCGCGTGAAGCTGCGCACGGCCGACATCGAGGCAGATCGCGCTGACCGCGCCGGCTTGAAGCGCGCAATCGGTGAAACCGCCGGTGGACGCGCCCACGTCGAGGATATGCGCGCCGCGCAGATCGACGGAGAATTTTTCGAGAAAGCCCGCGAGTTTTTCGCCGCCGCGGCTGACAAAGCGCGGCGGTTGCTCGACGACGATCTCGAGATCGCGCGGGAATTCTTTGCCCGGTTTATCGAGTCGCTCGGTGCCGTGGAGAACGCGGCCTGCCATGATCAGCGCCTTGGCTTGTGAACGCGACGCGGCGAGCCCGCGGGTGACGAGCAATTCATCGAGACGTTGTTTGGCGGCGGACATGGCGCAGGAAGTGAGAACGCAAAGACGCGCGAACGCCAAGGCGCGAGGCAAGGATTCTCAATGCGCTCACAATTTCTGCCGTCCGGGAGACCAGCAGGTGGTGCGGCCGGCGATGTCTTCGCGGCGCAGAAGGACGCCGGTTTTCGGGCAGCGGCCGCCATCGGCCCAGCGATGCGGGAAGAGCCAGGTTTTCGGAGGATCGGGTGTTTCGGCCGCGTCGGATTTGCCGATGATTTCGAGTGCGCGGCGGGCAACCCAGCGCGTCTCACGATGGAGCGCGCGGATTTCGTCGTCGTTGAGCGAGCCGGCGGCACGGCGGGGATGGATTGCGGCGCGCCAGAGAATCTCGTCGGCCATCCAGTTGCCGATGCCGGGAAAACATTCCTGCATGAGCAGCACGCTCTTGATCGGCGCGCGCGCGCGGCGTCTCAGAAAACTGGATACAGTCGCGATCGTGAACGCGGTGGAAGTGACCGCAGGCGCGAGTGACGTCCACCACGCGGGCGCGTCCGGGCCGGTGTGAAACTGGATGCGGCCGAACATGCGGTGATCGCTGAAAACGAGCGTTCGTTTCCCTTGCGCGAGGACGAGGTGGTCGTGTTTGCGCGGCAAAAAGTCGGCGGGCTGGCACGTGAGCTCACCCGTCATGCCGAGGTGAACCCCGAGCCACACCTCGCCGCTGAAGCGAAAGAGCATTTGCTTCGCGGCGGCTTCGGAGCTGAGAAGTTTGGTGCCGGGCAACGTGGCTTCGATCAGCGTGGGCGAGCAGGTTTTGAAGACGCCGGCGCGTGCATGCAGAAAGACGCGTTCGATGCGCTGGCCGATGCCGGCGTCCCAGCGTCGGCGGTAGAATTCGACCTCGGCGAGTTCAGGCATGGCCGCGCGATGTTTCCGCTTACGTCAACGAGGCGGCGAACGAGGCAAAGTCGTCGTATATCGCCAGTCCAGGAAACGCGAATCGGCTCCACGCGGCGCGATCGAGTTTTCCATTCGCGATCGCCGCGACGCCGATGCCGGCAGCGAGGCCCGCTTCGATGTCTGTTTCGCGGTCGCCGACCATGATGCAGAGGCGTGGATCGAGGGCATGCCGTGCGATCATCTCCTCGATGAAACGCGGCGACGGTTTGCGATACACCGCCGGCTGGTCGGGTGCTTCCGTGGCCATGCACACGCCATCGAAAAGAGGTCCGGGCAGGCCGATCATCTCCTCCATGCGCGCATTCACGCGCAGGGCGTCGTCGAGCGAATAATAGCCACGGCCGACGCCGGATTGGTTGGAGAAAAGAAACAGCCGGTAGCCGAGGTCGCGCGCGCGTATCAGTCCGTCCACTACACCGGGAAGCAGCTCAACGCCGGCCGGATCGGCGAGGTAATGTTTATCGACGATGAGCGTGCCGTCGCGATCGAGAAAAAGCGCCTTGGCCATGGGCGCGGGCTCAGGGCTGCCCTGGCTGCTTGTTGAAACGGATTTCGACGAGGCGTTTCTGCTTCAGGTTGTAGATGAACTGAAAGTTGGCGGGCGAGGCTGCGGCGATCTCAACGGCGCGTGCGTCGGGTGTGCCCGGCGAGAGGAATTCCTCGCGGGAGACGGTGGAGGGCAGGGCGGCGACGCCCATCACGTAGCGATTGTCGAGCGGGCCGGCGGCGGTGCAGCGAATCAGGTATTCGGAGAACGGATACGGAGGCAGGTTCTGCCCGAGGCCGAAGACGCGCTGGTCGGGATTGGCGAGAAGGTGGGCGAGGGATTGCTTGAGGGCGGTGACTTCGTCCTGCGACGGCGTCCAGCCGGCGTTGCGGCCGACAGTGGGCGCGGGGATGACGACGATGCCCGCGTGCTGGGTGGAGGGCGGCGTGGCGCATCCGGCGAGAAGGGCGAGGGCGAGAAGAAGGGGGGCGGCTTTCATTGGGAGTTTGAGAGAAGGAAGAAGGGTACTTATTTTTTGATATATGCCAGCAGTTCCTCGGGCGAAACAGTCGCGGTGCCGAGTTTGCCCACGACGACACCGGACGCGGCGTTGGCAAAATGCGCGGCGGTCTCGATGCGGGCGCCGGCGGTGAGGGCGAGGACGAGGGAGGCGAGAGCGGTGTCGCCCGCGCCGGAAACGTCGAAGACCTCACGGGCGGCGGTCGGGATGATTTTGCCGATCTTGCCATCGGTCGAGAGCAATACGCCATCCTCGCTCATGGTGACCACGAGATGCCGCGTGCGGTAGCGGGCGTGGAGCCGTGCGCACACTTCGTTCGCGGGGAAAGGCTGATGCGGATCGTGCTCGATCCCGGCGAGCTGAAGCGCTTCGCGGCGGTTGGGCGTGATCAAATCGAGGTCGGAAAATGCGAGCGCGCGTTTCGGCTTGGGATCGAGCGCGATGAACTTGCCTGCAGCGCGCGCGAGCCGGGCGACGATCGCAACGAGTTCGTCGGTGAGCAAACCCTTCGCGTAGTCGGACAAGATGACGGCGTCGTGGCTGCGGATGGCCTTGGCAAAAAGTGTTTCGGTCGAAGCCGGGGCGATGCGATAGGCGTCCGGCGAAGCTTCGCGATCGAGGCGGCAGAGCTGCTGGTTTTGAACGAGGACTCGGGTTTTGAGAATGGTGGCGCCGCTGCCGGGCGTGGGCAGGACGGCGATTTTTTTCGCGCGCAGGATCGAGGAGAGCCGTTCGCCGGCTTCATCGTCGGCGAGGCGTCCGGCGACGGTGCAGCGCGCGCCGAGCGCGGCAAGATTGAGGGCAACATTGGCCGCGCCGCCTGCGGTGTACGTATCGCGCGCGATGTCCACGACCGGCACCGGCGCCTCTGGCGAGATCCGGGTGGCGTCTCCCCAGATGTAGTGATCGAGCATGATATCGCCGATCACGAGAACACGGAGAGAGGAGATTTTTTTGAGCAGCGCGCGGGCGGCAGGTGCGGTGATCATCGAGGAAGATCGAGGGGCGAAGAATGAAGCGTGAAGGAGTGAAAAAAAGGAGCTGCGTCAGGCGATTTCCCAAGCGTAGGGAGCGGAGGACAGCATTTTTGCGCCGGTGGTGGTGACCTGTACCACATCTTCGATGCGGCAGCCGCCGAGGCCGGGATAATAGAGGCCGGGCTCGACCGTGACGACGGAACCGGCCCTCAGCTTATAATCGACAGCGCTGACGCGCGGGGCCTCGTGCACGGCGAGACCGAGGCCATGGCCGGTGCCGTGGAAGAAACCGACGGAGCCATCGGCGGTGTGGCGCGTCTCGTACTTGCGCTTGGCAAAAACATCGAGGCACTGCTGGTGAACGCTGCGGCCATTGACGCCCGCGCGGATCTTCTTGAGCGCGGCTTTTTGCGCCTCGCGGACGGTGGCGACGAGTGCGCGCTGAGCGTCGGAGGCGCGACCCTTGAGAAATGTGCGCGTCATGTCGCCATGATAGCCGGAGGCCTGCACGCGGGGAAAGACATCGACGATGATGAGTTCATGCGGGCGGAGCGGGCCGCTTCCGCGATGATGCGGATCGCACGCCTGGTCGCCGCCGGCGGCGATGGTGTCGATCGACAGCGCGCCGGCCTCGAGGCAGGCGCACTCGATGGCAAACTTAAGACGCTCCGACGTCAGCGGGGCGCCGCGGTAGAGGAGTTTTCCCCCGGAAATCTTGCTGGTGCGGAGCACTTCGGCGGCGGCGGCGATGCCGAGCGCAGCGCAGCGGTTTCCCTCGCGGATGGCGGCGGCCTCGGCGGGGGATTTGATTTCGCGGGCGGGAAAAATGGGGCCATCCGCCACTTCGAGAATCACGCCGAGATGGGTGAGGCGGCTTGCGATCCCGGCCGGGAAATCCTCGGGTATCACGAAACTGGATACGCCGAGTTCGCGGGCGACGAGGGAGATCACGTCGGAGATCCCGACGCGTTGATCGGGGCGCTGTTCGCGGGCGAGGTTCAGATAACGCTCGAGCGGCAGGACCGACGTGAACGCGGATTCTTTTTTAACGCGGCCGAATTCGAGCGCGTTGACGATGGCGATTTTTTTCCGCCCGAAACCGATCGAAACGAAAGGATCGGGAACATGGACGCGGCCGAAATACAACTGATCGGCGTTGTGGGCGGAATCGGCGTAGAGAAGAATCGCGGATGTGGGCACGGGAAAAGAGGGGGAGTGAACGCGATTTATCGAAGAGGTCGAGCGCCGGGAAATGCGGAGACGCGGGCTGATCGGGGTGGCTTCAAGCGGCTGGGAGGCCGCAGTCTATTTTTCGGTCACTTTGATTTCGAAAACGCGTGGCCAGTTTTTTCCTGTGACGAAGAGCCGGCGCGCAGCCGGATCGTAGGCGATGCCGTTGAGGACGTCGGTGTTGCGGCGACGTTCGGATGCGGGAAGAATGCCGGCGAGATCGATGATCCCGGTGACGCGACCGTTTTTCGGATCGATGCGAACGATACGGTGCGTCTGCCAGAGATTCGCGTAGATCTCGCCCTCGATGTACTCGAGCTCGTTGAGCTGCGTGACCGGACGCCCGTCGTGCGTGACCTCGACGGTCCGGGTGACCGCGAAGGACTCGGGATCGAGGAAACGTAGTTGCGCGGTGCCGTCGCTGAGGATGAGCGAGCGACCATCGGTCGTGAGGCCCCAACCTTCGCCGGAATAGGCGAATTCGCGCAATGGTGCGAAGGTCGCGAGATCGTAAACGAAGCCTTTTCCGTGACGCCAGGTGAGCTGGTAGAGACGGCTGTTCAGCAGTGCGAGACCCTCGCCAAAATATTCGGCGGGCAGGTTGATCCTCTTCAAAATTTCACCGGTGGCTGGATCGACCTTGCGGAGGGAAGAATGCCCGTTGAGTCCGGTGCTCTCGTAGAAAAAGCCGTCGTGAAATAACAGCCCTTGCGTGAAGGCCTGCGTGTCATGCGGCAGGGCTTCGACGACCGAGTACGTGTATTCAACAACTGGATGCGCGGCGGAGTTCGCGCGGTCGCACCCGGCTGCGAGCAGCACCACGAGCGGCAACCAGACGATGGCGGCGCACCGCAGGCTGCGGAAGAACCGGAAACGTGCGAATGCGGACGGCATCGCGGAAGGAGCGCGAAAGGACGGGGTTTTTTGGCGCGGACTCAGACGGATTTCCGGCCGCGGTTGCCGTGGGATTCGTCCTTGGGAATCTCGTTGTCGGTGCGGAGCATGAGGACGGGGACCTTGGTTTTGACCCAGGCGTCGGCCTCTTTGAAATGTTTTGCCGGCACGTATTCGAGTGCCTCGCCGACAGTGTTGGCGGGATGCAGGCGGCCCTTGCGGGTGGCGTTGTATTCGTAAACGGCCTTGTAGATGCGGTCCTGCGTGGTGGCGACGCTCTCGTTTTCGGGAATTTGCAGCACCCAGCCCACGAAGTCGTGGTCGGGCAAATGTCCATCGGGATCGGAGATCAGGATGGCCCACTGCTTCTTGAGCGGCGGTGGCTTTTCCTCATTGGCCTCGGCCTGCATGAGGATGTTCATTTCCTCGACGATCTGGCGGAGCAACTTGGGATCGAGTTCGTTCTTTTTGAGAATCTCAGCGACTTTATTGACGTCGATTTTTGGCATGGTGCGGCGGTCGTTTTTGGCCCACGAAAGGGCCACGTTCTCCCGTGAGCGACAAGCCAAACATGCAACCCACCTCCCATCCGTTCGGAAAAAGCAGCGCGCCAGCCCAGCGCGACGACGAGCAGTTCGACGTGGTGGATGAAAACGATGTCGTGACGGGGCAGGCGACGCGCCGCGAGGTGCACCGGAACGGCTGGCGCCACCGCGCCGTGCATGTGCTGGTGTATGCGCCGGAAGCGGAGGGAGGGGAGCACGTGCGCAAAGTGTTTTTGCAGAAACGTTCGCTTCTAAAAGACATCGCGCCGGGCTGCTGGGATTCCTCGTGTTCGGGGCATCTCGACGCGGGTGAAGATTACACGGCGGCAGCGGTGCGCGAGTTGAAGGAGGAGATCGGTCTTGCGATCAGCGGACCGGGGGCGCTGACGCCGTTGTTCAAGTT
The DNA here is from genome assembly GCA_964573305.1 of uncultured Opitutaceae bacterium. Lineage (GTDB taxonomy): Bacteria > Verrucomicrobiota > Verrucomicrobiia > Opitutales > Opitutaceae > Nibricoccus. Next base: position 45,527 of record CAZNJG010000017.1, on the reverse strand, counting down.
GCCGGCGGGGCCCGGGACGGGATGGGAGTTTGTCTGGGTGTACCGGCTGGAGTCGGCGGGGCCGTTCGAATTGCACCCGCAGGAAATCGAGCGCGGCGAATGGTGGCGGGTGGACGACGTGACGAAGGCGATCGCGGAAAAACCGCGCGAATTCGCCGGTGCGTTCCGCCACATCTGGTCGCTCGTCGAGCGCGACCTGTCGTGAAAAAACGGATACGGGCGAAGCGACGCTATTCCTTGATCTGGTGGCCGCGTTTGGGCGTGGTGTCGCCTCCGTAGCTGCGGTCGCGGAGACTTTTGATGGCGTCGAATTGTTTTGGAGAAATCAGACGTCGCGGCACGCGGCGCTCGGCTTCGCCGAGAAGCTTATCCCAGTCGGCATCGACGGGCGGCCCGTAAGTCTCCCAGGACGCGTGGTGGCCCTGTTTGCGTTCCCACGTGATGTTGCCGCCGTGGATGCGGACGCAGATTTGAAATTTGCCGTTTTCGTCTTTGGACCACCAACCGAACTCCATGCTCATGGCGGCGCATTTAGGCGCGGGTCGCGGATTGCGCCAGCGGAAACTCGGCGCAGGTGACGACGATGCGGTGGCGCGGGCTTGCGTGATGGCGGGGCGGCGGCTGTTGTCGCGCCATGGCTCTTTTCGGTTCGCTCGAGACTCTGCGTTCACAACTCGCGCCGCATGCGCATTTCGACACGGCGTTCGCCTATGTGGAAAAAGTGCTGCAACCGGGCAGTGCGGAAAACGTTCGTGTCCTGGCCATCGCGGAGGGCGTGACGGAGCGCCTCGAACTGGGCGGCGGCGTGTTTGCCATGGAGCAGGTGTATCTCACGAAGGCGCGCGAGCAGGGCTTTTTTGAATCGCACCGCGCTTATATCGACCTGCAGGTGATCGTCGCCGGCGAGGAATTGATGGAAGTCGCGGACGTGGCGAAACTCGCGGTTAGTGAAGACCACACGCCGGGGAAAGATCTCATCAAGTACCACATGTACGACGCGGCTTCGGTGGTGCGCGTGAGTGCGGGGGAAGGCGCGGTATTTTTCCCGGTGGATGGCCACATGCCCACGCTGGCGGTCCGCGCGCCGGCCTTGCTGCGCAAGACCGTGGTGAAAATCCCTGTGTTTGCCTGAGCGCGACGACGCGCGATTTTGCCGGATGAATTATCGGCATCAGTTCCACGCGGGAAATTTCGCGGACGTGATGAAGCACGTGTTGCTGCTGCAACTCGTGCGCGGGCTGCAGCGAAAGGAAAAAGGTTTCCTCTATCTCGACACGCATGCCGGCCGCGGGCGCTACGATCTTTCGGAGGCGGCGCGCGGCGATTCGCTGGCGCGTACACCCGAGCATCCGGATGGCATCGGACGCCTGGTCGGCGCTCAGACGCTGCTCGCGCCACTGGCAGATTATGTGGCTCTGGTGCGCGCGTTTGATGGTTCTGCACACGCGGCGACGGCGGATGGCCTGCGTTTTTATCCGGGTTCGCCCTGGATCGTGCAAGCGGTGGCGCGTCCGCAGGACCGTCTCGCGTTGTGCGAAAAACATCCCGGGGAGGCGGAGGAATTGCGGATCGAATTTGGCCGCCAGCGCCGCGTCTCGGTTCACGAGATGGATGGTTATCAAGCGATGCGCGCGATGCTGCCTCCGCCGGAGAAACGGGCGCTGGTCCTGATCGATCCGCCTTTTGAAGCGCAGGACGAATTTCGACAAGTCCTCGCGGCGATGGACGAAGGTCTTCGCCGGCTCCCCGCGGCGACGATCGCCGTGTGGTATCCGATCACGGCGCGAGCGCGGGTGGATGAGTTTCTCGATGCCTGGGTGACGGCGCGACCGCCGCCGACCTTCACGGCCGAGCTCACCGTCGCAGGCGAGGACGCTCCGTTGAAATTGAAAGGATGCGGATTGCTGGTGGTTAACCCGCCCTGGCAGATGGACACGGAAATCATCCCGATCCTTGACGTGCTCGCCGGCATGCTTGCCCAAGCGCCGGGCGGACTCGGTCGCCTGCGCTGGCTCGTCAACGAGACGTGAGCCAGCTGCGATATTTCGATCAAAAGCGCCCGGCAGGCGAAAGGATGTTCAAGAAACGGCCCGAAAGGCCGATGTTTTGATGTTCCACCGTTTTCACCCCGCCCCTCAATGAAAGTTCTCCTGATCGACGACGATCTCACCACGCAAAAAGTGATGAACTTGTTGCTGGAGAAGTCGGGCTTCACGCCGGTCATCACCGGCACGGGAACGGAAGGACTGGCCATCGCGACAGGGGCGGACGCACCGCCGCTGGTCATCCTGGACTGGGTGCTGCCCGACATGGATGGCCCGACCATTTGCAAGAAACTGCGCGCTGCGAATCCCCCGCTACGTCCGTACATCCTGTTTCTCACCATGAAGCGGGAAAAGACCGATGCGGCCGAGGCGCTCGATCTGGGTGCGGACGATTACGTGACCAAGCCGTTTAACGTCGTCGAATTTCAAGCGCGCCTGCGCGCCGCCCAGCGCTTGCTCGATTATCAACGGGAACTCCAAAGTCGCATCGATGCGAGCGAGACCCTTGGCCGCCGCAGTGAACTGTTGTGCGAAATCTCCCAGAATCCGGAGCCGCCGCGTCCTCCCGAGCCGTTGCCGGTGCCGACTCCGGCCGCAGCGGATCCGCTCCATTTTTCCGACCAGGAGATTCGCTTCATCCTGTCCGCGACCTTGCTGGAAATGCGGCTCGCGCTCGAAGGCACGCGCCTGCGCAGTGGCGAGAGTCCCGCCTCGGTCAAACGCGGCGACAATTGCGCGTGGGATGCGCTGTTGCTGGTCAACCGCCGTGTGTGGCTGGATGCGCTGGTGGCCGTGGAGCCGGCCGGGCTCGATGCACTTTTCGAAAAGGCGCTGGGGCGAAAGCCGGACGAGCCGGGCGAAGCGCGTTACTTTCTCGCGGAGATGGCACGCGTCGTTGCGCAAGGATTGCAGCGTGCGATCACCATCCGGGGCGACACCGCGCGTCAGCCGATGATGTCGCGCACGGTGAAACTCGGATCATTTAATCCGCTGCCTCCTCTCGCCGAGGACACCAAGGCGTACGATCTCGTCGTCGATGGCGTCGAAGTGCGACTGTTGCTGGTCGCGCAACCCTGCCCGCTTCAAGAACTCGCGCCGACGGCGGTGCGCGAACTCGATTTGCTGGCCGAGGCTTTTCCTCCCAAGAGCATCAGCATGGTAGCGATGTTGCCCGAGGGTGAAGTTTTCTCCCCGCGTTTCATCGAGAAACTGGTTCACCACGTGGAGACGTCACAGATCGAGGCGCCGGTGAAAATTTACCGGCCGACCGCGCTCACGCACTATTTCTGCCGGCTGGGCTGAGCGACACCGGCGTCATCCGCCAAGGTGCGGAATAAACACCAGACCGCCGATCACGACTGCCGCGATTGCGGCAAGAAGAACGCCTGCGGCGGCGATGTCCTTGGCGAGTTTGATGCGATCGCGGTGCTCCTGCGACACCTCGTCGGCCAGAAACTCGACCGCGGTATTCAGCGCTTCCGCCATCCAGACGAGCGCGATGGCCACGACGAGTGCGACCCAGTCTCCGCGCGAAACCTTGAGAAGAAAACCGGCAAGAACGACGCCCACCGTGGCGGCGAGGTGGATCCGCGCGTTGGCCTGCGTGCGGATCAAGGCGAGAATCCCGGCGATCGCGTGGCCGACGCTTTGTATCCGTTTTTTCATGACAGCACGCGCCGGCGGTTCAACCGATCAACTCCGCAGCGAGTCCCCAGCGAAGATTGTACAAGGAATGATGAAACCCCGTGAATCCGCCGAGCTCCGCGACCGCTGCGAAGGTGGCGAGCGCGGCGGGAAAAACATCCGCGCGCGCGGTGGGCAGACCGGCGATTTTCCGCCGCTCGTCCAGCGACAACGCGGAGGTTTCCTCGAGGAGATCGCGCAAAGCCGCCAGGGAAAGAAACGCGTCGCTGTCATGCAGCGAAAGCCCCTGCCGGGCGGCGAGGATCGCGCGTGCGGTGGTGAGCGTGCCGCCCGTGCCGACCGCCTCCGCGCCGGCCGGGAGATCGAAGGCGAAGCCCGCCGATGCGAACGTGGCGCGGGTGTGGGCTTCGATGTGTTGCAGCGACTCGCGGGGAACGGGCGCGGTGGCATTCGCAACGAAGCGCTCCGTCAGCCGCACGCAGCCGAGTTGAAAACTTTGCGCACGGGCGATGTGACGATCGCGAAAGGCGAGGGTTTCGAGGCTGCCGCCGCCCAGATCGAATACATAAAAGTTCTGAAGATGCTCGAGGGCCCGGTCGCAGGTGAGACCGCGTCCGATGAAATTGGCTTCTTCATCGCCATTGAGGATGCGGATATGATGGCCCGTGACGCTGGCGACGCGTTGGCGAAAGTCCCCGCCATTGAGCGCGTCGCGCACCGCGCTGGTGGCGACGAGCAGGATCTTTTGCGGTGAGTATGGGGCGATGTCGGCGAGCAGTTCCTGAATCGCTGCGACTCCGCGTGCGATGCCGGCTTCTGAGAGCCGCGGTTCGGCGCGGCTGATGCCCGCGCTGATGCGTGCGTCGATCGTTTTGGACAGGCGGCTTGCGATCCGCCCGCTCGCGGCGCGTGTGGCGACGAGCGCTTTGATGGAATTGCTGCCGATATCGATGACTGCGACGGACGACATAGGGTTTCTAAAGACGAAACGTTTCGGGCGCAATGAGTACGGCGAACTCGCCCTTGAGGCTGGTGCGGGCGAGCCGGTCGCGAATCTCCGCAGCCGGACCGACGAGAAATGTCTCGTGGATCTTGGTCACTTCCTTGGCGATGCAGATCACACGTTCGGAACCGAGGACAGCCACGATCTCGTCAGCGAATTTATCGATGCGATGACAGCTCTCGTAGAGCGCGAGCGTGTAGTCGAAATCTCGATACTTCTCCAAGAACGCGGAACGCGCGGAGGTTTTTGGCGGAAGAAAACCGGCGAAAAGAAAACCGTTCGTCGGCAGGCCGCTCGCACCGAGCACGGCGGCAATCGCGCAAGCGCCCGGCACGGGAATGACGGGTAGGTTTCGACGACGACACGCGCGCACGAGGCGAAAACCCGGATCGCTGATCGCCGGCGTGCCGGCGTCGCTCACGAGCGCGATGGATTTCCCGGAGGCAAGTTGATCGGCGAGCGTTTCCGCGGCCTCGGTTTCGTTGTGATCGTGATACGCGACCAGTGGACGATGCAGACCGAGACGCGTGAGCAATGCGCCGGTCGTGCGGGTGTCCTCACACGCGACGAGATCGACGCCGGCGAGGATGGCGCGTGCGCGTTCGGTGAGATCGGCGAGATTGCCGATGGGCGTGGCCACGACGTAAAGGTGGCCGGGCTGGACGATGAGAGATTGATTGGTCGCGGGAGCGGACATGCGGCGGCGAAAGTGCCGGAAGCATGCTCAGGATTCCCGCGAGGGGAAGCGCGCGCTGCGCCATCAGAGATAAAACATGCCTTTGGCGAGAAGCACGATACCCACCATCAACCCGGCCACGATGCGGTGCGTGTAGCGAAAACGGCAGACATCCATCGTGCCGCGTTTGGCTGCGCGGAGCGACGTGACGAAGACGCCGAGCACGGCGAACGCGAGGCCGACCTTGATGGACAGCATCACGCCGAAGCGCGTTTGAAAAAAGTTGGGCCGCGTGGAGAAGTGCACCCAGAACATCGCGGCGCCGGTGAGAAAGAGAAGCACGACCACCCACGGCATGAATCGGCGAACCTGCTCGGGAATCGCGGCGGCGAGTTTTTCGCCGAGCTCGGGTGAAAGCCGTTTTTCGAGCGGCTCGATCACGAGGACCTCAAAGAAAACGGCGCCCACAAAGATCAATGCGCAGAGCAGATGAATAACGAGGAAGAGTCCGTAGAATTGCGCCATGTGAAGAAGCGCGAAGACGCCGGATTCGACGCCTCGCACGCGGGCTATTCTGCCGGTTTTCCAACAAACCGCTTTGATGGAGATCAAGCGGATGGCGATTTCGGAGTCACATCTCGCAGCGCAGTGAGTGCGAAACTCACGACGAGTGTGCCGCACGCCATGATGATCGCGGCCACGAGTAAAAGAACGTTGATGTTTCCGGTGGCTGGCCAGTCGAACCACGCGGCCAACGTCGGATAACCCAGCGTGATTTCGGTCAGGCCGGCTCCGGCCAGCAACGCTCCCGTGCCCACCTGTGCGAAGCGATTCCAGCGAATCCATCCCAACTCAATTGCCCACGCGATCAGCAACGGCGTGACGACGGCGAGGAACATCCAATGAAGAAAGCCGATGACCAGAAAACGCTGGTTGGTAAGTGCCGAAAACGCAGGCAAGGCGCCGGCGATCTGGAGTAAAAGTTTCACGCCGTAAGCACCGCCCGCGATGAGCGCCAGCCGTCGAGCGGCGGCGCTGCGAAAGAGCGTGGTCGCTTTTGGCAGTCCGCGAAGAAATAGCGCAAAGCCGGCTGCTTGAATCAAACCGCCCGAAAGCGCGATCCCGGTGACCCACGCAGGAGGCGACAACCAGAGCGTGGAAAGCGCAAAAGTCAGTACGGCTCCCGCGGACAGACACAGTAGAAGGGGGCGTGCGTGCGCGAGCGGAACGGGTTCTCCCTGTTGTGCCGCGCGACGCCACAGCACGGCCTGCAGGAAAAAGGGAAACCAGCCGTTGTACTGGCAGTGGAGGTAGAAATAGATGGCGAGCGAGTACGCGGGTGAATCGCGCAAGCCGGCTGCGGCGAGTGGTCCAAGTGCCAGGGGCCCGAGCGCGGAGAAGACCAGAAACACGAGTGAAATGTGCAACGCCGCGCGCGTGGCCGGATCGGCTTCGGCGTGGCGCCAGAGATGCCAGGCGAAGATCGCCGAGCCGGCGAGATGGAGTGTCGAGAATGCGATGCTGACCGCTCCGTATCCTTGAAATGGATACGAAAACAACATGCCGGCGACGGCTATTTGCAGAAACGAAAAAAGCGCCGTGCCGCGAAGGGACCGGTTGCGACCGGGAAAGAAATAAACGGCGAGTGCGAAGAAGGCGTTGAAAACCCAGCCCAGCATCGCGATGTGCGAATGGGTGTGCAGTACGTAGGAATAACGCACTGCCGGAAACGGCCAGATGGTCAGCCCGCGCAGCGCAACTCCTAGCACGGCGGCCACCAGGAAAAAAGTCCACGCGACCGCGAGGAAGCGGGCGGGGCGGACGTCGGCATCGGGTGGCGGCATGATAAAGCGGATCAGGACCTGCGGGATCTGCCTGACGCAGCGGGCCTGTCAGCGCTCACGCTGTATCAAGGAGCTGGATACGGAGAAAAGATTATTTCCCATACGCCGGGTTCGCGCTCGCGCGATTGATGGGAAAATCCTTTGGCACCGAGGAAGTCGTACAGCGGGACAGGTTCGAACGGCGCGGTCAGCCGGAGCGACTGGCCGGGGGCGAGTTGCGACAGTGCGGCGACGATCGCGGGCATCGGTGGTTTGCGTTGTTCGCAGAGCGGGCGCACATCGAGATCGAGAGGAGGAAGGGCGGACATGGCGTCAGGATAACACAACGCGAGGATATCGCCTTGATTCAGCTCAATGCGCGCGGCGAAACTGGGCGCATGTCTTCCTCCGGTTTGCAGGCGTTACGTACGACGGCGATTATCGCGACGCTCCGGAAAAGCCGGATGTTTAGCGATCTGCCGGCGGGCGACATCGAGGCGATCGCGGCGGGGTGTTCGGTGCGTACGCTCGCCAAGGATGAAATGCTGTTTCGCGAGGGCGAACGCGCGGAGGGCTTCTATGTCGTGCAGACGGGAAAGGTCAGCATTTTCCGTCTCACGCCGGATGGTCGCGAACAGATCATCTGCATCTTCGAAGCGCCGGAGAGTTTTGCCGAAGTCACGCTTGCGACGATGGAAACTTATCCGGCCAACGCCATCGCGCTCGAGTCGTCGCAGGTGATCCTCGTGAACAAAGGGCATTTTCGCGATCTGCTTTGCCGGAAGCCCGAGCTCTCGCTGCACATGCTCGCATCGATGAGCCTGCACCTGAAATTTTTGGTGCAGACGATCCACGACTTGAAAGGCCGCCAGATCGAGGCGCGTCTGGCCGAGTGGTTGTTGCGCCAGAGTCCCGGATCCAGCGGCGCGGAGCCGGCGGTTTTCGATCTGCCGGTCAGCAAAAAGACGCTCGCGGGACAACTCGGTGTGACGAGCGAAACGCTTTCGCGGACGCTCGCCCGTTTTCGCAACGAATCGCTGATCGAAGTGCGTGGGCCGACGATCGTGATGCACGATTCCGCGGGCCTGCGTCGTTACGCGGACGGATCGGATTGATCAGCCGTCGATGCGGCGTCTCGCGCCGAACCAGCCGATGAGCCAGGCGAAACCGGCCCACGACGACAACGACACGGCGAGCCACATGGGCGCGTGAGCGATCCACCAGGCGACGAGTTGCCCCGCGCTGATCCCGCTGAAGGCGGCTTTCTCGACGGAGAAAAGGACGGTGACGCGATAGACGTCGAAGGGATTGAGCATCAGGCAGGCGATCCAAAGGTCGGGCGAGTTTTGCACCCATGGCGCGCCGGCGATGCCGATGAGCAGGAGGTCCACGCCGAAGAGCAGCACAAACCACAGCAAGATCGCTGCGATGAGTCCGCGCACGCTGTCGCGTATCCAAAAACCCAATGCGAGACCGGCGAGCGCACACACGACGGCGACACCCGCGGCGCCGCCGGTGGCGAGCACAAGCTCGGGCGTGACTCCTCCGATAAACGCGGACGGCACACCGAGCAGGAGTCCGGAGAGTCCCGTGAGCACGATGAGTGCGATTGTTTTCCCTGCGAGCCAGGGGCCGGGGCCAGCGGGTTGACCGAGGAGCCAGACGAACTCTTCGTTTTCGGCATGGGCGGAGCTCAGGCCGAGCAGAAGCGAGGACAATGAGATGGCGTAGAGTAATGCATGCAGCAACCACCAGGCGGCGCCGCGCGAGAACTCCTCGCCCGGCGTGAGCAGTGGCAGCAAACCCGCGGCGATCACGAGCGCGAGGTGCGCGTAGAGAAACCGATTGAGCCGATGGCTGAGCCATTCGCGACGAAGCGCGGCGAAGGCGACGGTGTTGAAGGAAGGAATGGCGGGCGCGTTCATGCGGTTCTGGCGGCGAGCACGGCGGGAGTGGGAAACGGCACCGCGGATTCCTGAGCAGCGCGGGAAAAACGGGCGCGCAGACGATCGGGTGGAATCTCGCCGTGGGCGCGTCCATCTTCGACGAGGATGCAGCGATCGGAGCGCCCATCCCATTCGCCGAGCAGATGTGTGGCGACCAGGATGGTGCGCCCCAGCGCGGCCTGACGTCGGAGAAAGTGTTGCAAGGCTTCGCGCCAATGCGGATCGAGGCTCAGGCCCGGTTCGTCGAGCAGAAGAACGGGAGCATCGGCGAGTGCGAAGATGGCGAGTGCGAGCCGCTGACGAAGGCCGCCGGAGAGTTTCGCGGTGGGCACATCGACGTGGGTGGACACGCCCCATTCATCCAGCGCGGCGAAAGCGTCCGCATCGGGACGTCCGCGGAGGCGTGCGTAAAACGTGGCTGTTTGCGCCGCGGTGAGGCGCGGATGAAAACGCGGCGATTGCGGAAGAAACGAAAGATGCGCGAGCGCGGAGCGACGATTGTCGTGGAGGTCGTATCCGGCAATGGATACAGAGCCGGCGTCGGGCGTGGAAAGGCCGGCGATGAGGCGGAGCGTGGTGGTTTTTCCCGCGCCGTTGGCGCCGACGAGAAGCGTGATCGAGCCGGGTTGAACCGCGAGATCAAGACCGTCGAGCACACGGCGCGAACCGAAACGTTTGCGGAGTTGAGAGGTGACGATCATGGCGGTGAAAGGAGCGGGTGCGGATCGCGGATGCCAGGGATGCCCGGCACTTCGACGCGGGCGTGAACGAAGCGCAGCAGCCGCTCGCCGGGACTGGCGGAGAGCAGGCCGATGGCGGGAAACGAACGTCGCCACGGGCCGAAGAGATCGGGCTCGCGATGCGGAAGATCGGAGACGCCGTCGCGATTGAGATCCAGGGCGAACGCACCTTGCCAATGGTTGCCGCGTCCATCGAGCGACCACATGTTGGCGATGTTGCCGCCGGAGGTTTCGACCGGGTGAATGTTGCTGAAAAAGTGATTGGCGTAGATGCGGCTTTCGGAGGTGCTGTCGCTTAGGCGGAGGCCGATGTAGTTTCCGCCGATGCGATTGTTGCGCACGGTGAGGACGGTCGAGTTCTCGATGTAGAAACCGAGCGTGTTGCCCTCGATCAGGTTGTTTTCGACGACGGTGTTATCGACGGCCTGAAAGAGGATGCCGTAGGCGCGGTGGCTGCGATTCGCGACGAAACGGTTGGCGCGAAGGACGATGCCCTTCGAGTACATGAGGGCGGAGCCGGCGGCGTTGTCGGTGAAGGTGTTTTCCTCGAATGTATTGTCGTCCGAATACATGTAGTGGAGGCCGTAACGGACGTGCGTGATGAGGTTTTCGCGGACGACGGTGTTGTCGGCGAAAGAGAAATAAATGCCGTCGCGCGTGCCGGCGATGGTGTTGCCGGTGATGAGATGGCCGGCGGAGTTCCAGAGATGGATGCCGTTGCCGCGGCGATCCTGCGGGAGATTGATGTCGCACATCTCGTCGGAGCCGGGGCGCAGTTGGCTGACGATCGGATCGCGGGTCGCCTCGGGTGTGGCGGTGATGCCCTCGCCGAGAATCGTGTTTCCCGTGATCTGGCAGTGGCTGGCCTGGCGGATGTAGATGCCGTGAAGGCTGTCGAGGATGCGGTTGTCGCGGATGACGGCATTCGCACCGGTGACGTGGATGGCGGCTTGATCGCGCGCGAGGTCGCGACCGGAGCCGCGGATGGTGAAGCCCGCGATCTCCACATCGGGCGCGGTGATCGAAATGACGTGGTCGTGACCATCGCCTCGAAGAATGGCGCCGGGCCGGCCGAGCAGACGCACGGATTTTTTAATCACGAAAGGTCCGTCGTAGTCGCCGGCTTCGACGATTACGGTGGCGCCCGCTTCTGCTGCGACGAGACGCGCGCGCAGTTGTTCGCCGGAAGATGACGCGACCAGCGAAGCGGCGCCGAAAAGCAGAAACGTGAGGAGGAGACGTGACATGAAAATCACGGCATCTCTTTTCGCGAAAGCCACGAGGCGGCGAAAAGGAGGATCAGATAAACGCCGAGCATGTAGCCGCCGGTTTGCGGGATGCTGGTCTGGATGAAATTGGCGATCTTCTGGCTGCCTATCATGACGGGCGTGAACGGCTCGATTGTCATCGGCGCGCGGGGATCGAGATGGTGGCCGTAGGAGTAGAGCCGGTAATAAAAGTTTCCGAGCGAGAAGGCCGTGAAATAGAGGAAGAGAACGCCGAGGTCGACGATGTTGCCCATGCGTCCGAACACGACGGCGCGCAGCGTGAGGACGATGAAAACACCGAGAGCGAAAGGGATCCACTTCATCTCGACGAAGTCAGCTTCGCTCAGCGGCTTCATGCCGATGTAGTGGTTGAGGCCGTTGATCTCGTGGAGATCCTGGCCGTTGTTTCCGCCGACGAGTTTGTGGCTGTAGATATCGAGTGAAAGACCTTCGGCGTATTGCGGCGCCACGAGATGGATTTTCCATAACGGCAGGAAAATCGCCGCGACCAAGGATCCTGCGGCGAGCAGGAGCAGGAGGCGCGACCAGGCGTTGAGCGGACGGCGGAGGAAGAAAATTTCGCGGCGGAGGAAGTCTTTCATGACGGAGGTTCGGACAAAGGCGGGCGCGGCGGCCGTCGTCGCGCCCGCAGTTGAGCAAGGCGGATTGATTACTGAGTGGCTGCGATGCCTTCAGCTGGCTGCACGGCGAGATAACCCTGCATCTCCTGGTGCAACGCGGAGCAGAAGTTGGTGCAGTAGAACGGGAATACCCCGGGCTTGGTCATCTTGATGCGGACGGTCTTGGTTTCGCCCGGATCGACGATGACGTTCATGTTCTGTTCGGCGATGCCGAGGCCGTGGATCATGTCGGTCGTCTGTTCGATGTTGGTGACATGGATGATCAGTTCGTCGCCGACTTTGGCGTCGATACGGTCGGGGATGAAGCGGCTGCGGATCGCGATCATTTTGACTTCGACCTGGTTTCCATTCCGAACGACCCCGGTTTCCTTGGCATCCCACACGGCATGCGGATGGGTGCTTTCGGCGCGCGGGTAGACTTCGATCGCATTGACGGTTTCGGCCTTGATGATCTGCGCGAAGTGCGGCTCGGGTTCGGTGAAGGCTTCGTAGATCATCTCCATTTTCTCGCCGGTGATATCGATCAGCTGGCTGGACTCCGGCTGCGAAGGACCGACGGAAAGGTGGCGTCCCTTGGAGAGCTTGTTCATGGCCACGAGGAAGTCGCCATAGGGCTTCGTGGTGTCGCTCGCGCCGGTGACGAGATGGCCGATGTTGTAATGAACATCGATCTTATCGAGGACGACTTTGTTGAGGTCGGCCTTTTCCTCGTCGGACCATGGCGGGAGTTTCCATTTGGCGACGACGGACTCGATGAAGAGCGAGGTGTAGCCATTGCCGCGGTCGTCGAACTGCGTGTGCAGAGGACCGAGGCCGACGGGAACGGAGCCTTCGAGAACGGACTCGTAGCGGATGATGGGCACGCCGCGGAAGTCGCCGTCGAAATCCTTGTTGTCGATTGCGGCCTTGATCTTGTTGAAATCGAAGACTGAGACCACGGGCTGCAGTTTTCCGCCGGCGGCGATCCAGCGGCCCGAGGGATCGGTGTCGATGCCGTGGGGCGACTTGGGGATGGGCAGGAAGTAGAGGACGCCGGGGGTCTTGGCCGGATCGATCATGGGAACGCCGCCGATCATGTCGGTGCGGCCTTCCTTGACCGCGGCTTCGGCGGCGCGCCAGTTGACGACTGCGCCAAGGTCGCGTTCAGCCTGCGTCGAAGTGGCTTCGAGGGTTTCGTGAGCCATCTCGGTATTGTAGGAAGTCCAGAACGCCCAGCCCTCGCTCGGACCTTTGCCGGTGGAACCGAGATCCCAGTCGAACGGCGGTGTGAGGATCTGCCAGCCGACGGACATGGTGCCATCCTTGGGATCGACCTTGATGCCGCTGACCATGCCGTTGAATTCCGTGGCATAGTCCTTGGGGTCGGCATAGCGGCCCTTCGGAAGCGGGACGGAGAAGCGGGTGGCGGCGAGGATGTATTCGGTGTTGTCGGTGACGAAGGAAGAACCGTGGTTGCCTGAGGAGTTCGGGATCGGACCGAGAATCTGGTGTGTCTTGAAGTCGCGCAGATTGATGCGGGCGATGCGGTTGTTGGCGGCGTCGTTTACGAAGAGGTATTTCCCGTCGTAAACGCCGCCTGTCTTCGAGAGACCGGGGTGGTGGACATCGCCCCAGGTGTACTCGCCGAGCATGGCCTTCGATTCCTCGTCGAAGCCGTATCCGGTTGCCGGATACGGAGCGAAGACGGGGATGGTGGAGATGTGGCGCATCGACGGCAGGCCGGCGACGTACACCTGGCCGGAATGGCCGCCGGAGTAGAACAGGTAATATTTGTCCTTCTGGCCCGGCGGCACGAAGGTGCGGACCGCGGCGGATTCGGACGAGCCCTTGGTGGCGGTGTTTTTTTGTCCCGGCGGGTTGCAACCGGCGAGCGCGGCGAAGGCCAGCGCGGCCGTGAGGAGGGGCAGGAGGCGTTTTCTAGTATTCATGGATCGGATACAGGAATCAGTCGACGATCAGGACGCCCTTCATGCCGACCTGGTAGTGGCCGGGAAAGGTGCAGAGGAAGTTATAACGGCCGACCTGCTTGGGGGCGTAAAAGAGCACGGTGTCACTCTCGTTGGGGCCGAGGAGCTTGGTGGCGGCGATGATGCGCTCGCGATATGCGGCGGGCACGTAGTCGTCCTTCACCGCATTGGCGGCGTCGGTGACGAAATCGTTCAACTTGATCCGATTGTCCACGAGCACCCAGTTGTGACCCATGGAAAACTTGGGCATGGTGCCGACGTTCTTGAGGGTGAGGGCGATGGCCTCGCCGGCCTTCACGCGGATTTCGGTGACGTTGAATTTCATCGCGTCATCACCGTGGATTTCGACCGCGCGGCCTTCTTTGGGCACTTCGCGCGCGGGGGCGCTGGGGGCCGCAGGGGTGTTCGGGGCGGCCGCCGAACCGGCGTCTTTGCGGCCGCAGCCGACGAGGATGAGAGCTGAGAGCACAGCAGCTAAACGGAGGAGGGTTGTGGTTTTCATGATGGGAATGGGGAGCATCGTAACGCGGTATGTGCGAAAGTGCCTTGATTTGAATCAAGTGGGCGTGCGCTGGTTGCGCAGGAAAGGGCGGGGTTTGCGAAAATGTCAGGCAGTGCCGCAGGGGTTAATGGACGGCAGCGCGGAATCATGAGGGAGAAGGGGGGGCGCCAGAATGAAATGAGGTCCGCGGGGTTGACCTGCCGGAGGGTGTCCATCACTTGGATTCCGCCATGTCGCTGATGATTCGACATGAGGCGAGATAAAGAAATTAGCCAACCGATGCAACCCAACCGCCTGATTTATTCCTGTTTACTCGTACTGCTGTCGCTCGCTTTTACGCCGCTGCGCGCGGAGACGCCGGAGCGTGTCTTCGAAGTCACGGGAACGGTGCGAGCGCGCCTCGACGACGGGCGCGTGGTCATCCAGCACGAGGAAATCCCCGGCTACATGGCGGCGATGACGATGCGGTTCACGCCGCCGACACCGGCGGAAACCGAGGCGTTGCAGGCGGGAGACCGGGTGAAATTTCGCTACCGCGTGCGCGAAGGCGGCTCGCTCGCGGATCGCTTCGAAGTGACCGCGCGTGCGACCGCGGGGGGCAGCGCCTCCGCGCCGGCGGCGGCCGCAGCGGGCAAACGGCCGGCACGGGTACGCGCGGGGGATGCGGTGCCGGCGTTCTCGCTGATCGACGAGCGCGGCCAGCCCGTATCCAACGAATCGATACGCGGACGGTTCACGGTGGTGACGTTCATTTTCACGCGCTGTCCGGTGCCGGAGTTTTGCCCGGCGATGGCGGCGAAATTTGGCGGGATTCAGCAGGCGGTCTCCGCCGATGCTTCGCTGACTGGCAGCGTGCGCCTCCTGAGCGTGACACTCGATCCCGAGTTCGACCGGCCGGAGATCCTCCGGGAGTACGGCAAGTCGATCGGTGCGAAACCGGAGACATGGAATTTCGCCACCGGGGACAAGGCCGCGGTCGATGCGCTGGCCAAGGCATTTTCAGTGTTCGCCGAATTCAACGGCGTGACGCTCGATCACACGCTGTGCACCGCCCTGATCGGCCCGGATGGCAAGGTCATCGAGATCTGGCGCGGAAACGCCTGGAATCCCTCGGAGGTCGTCACCGCGATCACCCGCGCGAAGGAAGGCGCGACCCAATCATGACTGTTCAACACGACGCCGACCGGTCGCGATTCGTCATCGCCACAGAGGAGGACGAAGCGGTGCTGGAATACCAGCGCCAAGGGAGGCGGGTGACTTTTACGCACACGTTTGTGCCGCCGTCGCTGCGCGGCCGCGGTCTTGCGGAAGAATTGACGCGGGCGGGATTGGAATGGGCGCGGGAAACCGGGCTGGCGGTGGATTCGACCTGTTCCTATGTGTCGCGTTTTCTGGAGCGGTATCCGGAATGCCGCGGTGAGTAGTTGAAAGTTGGATACGCGCTCGCGGCGGAATTGCGCGCGGGTTGATCCAGATCAAGGCGGCCGGGGCCGCGCGCATGTAGGGTGCGGGCATGTCGCCACGCACCCTTATTTCCGCCGATGAGGCGAAGACTCTTGTACTGGCCGAGGCCGCCCACACGTCCGAAGCGGGCATCGTGAGCCGCACGGTGCTGCAGACCGACGAGTTGCGCGTCGTGCTGTTTGCGTTTGCCGAAGGTCAGGAGTTGACCTCGCACACCAGCCGCCGACGCGCGGTCGTGCAGATACTCGAGGGCGAATGCGAATTTTTGTTCAACGAACAATGGCGCACGCTCGCGGCGGGCACGTTGCTCCATCTCCCGCCGAACCATCCGCACGCGGTGCGCGCGGCGAAAGGCCCTTTTTCCATGCTCCTGACCTTGGGGACGGAGCGTAACCCAACCGCATAATCAACACCATGAGCCAGACTGCCGAATCCATCGATCTCACCCATTTCGACGTGCGTCCGATCCCTTGTCGCCAGAAGCACAAGATGATCTTCGAACGTTGGGCCGCGCTTCCCGTAGGCCAGCATTTCGTCCTGATCAACGACCACGATCCCGTGCCGTTGTATTACCAGTTTGCGGTGCAGTTTCCGGGGCAGTTCACGTGGGAATATCTCGTGGCGGGGCCGGATGAATATCAGGTGAAGATCGCCCGCGTGGCCTCGGCGCCGAACGCCGCGCCTTTGGTGCCGCCGCCGTTTTCCGCGGCTGCTCCGAGCGAGCTGGATCTCCGCGGGCTCGAGCCGCCGCAGCCGATGATCCGCATCCTCACCGCGGTCGAACAGCTTGCGCCCGGAGAAAAACTCAGCGCCCGTACGGATCGCCGGCCGGTCAATTTGTATCCAGAATTGGATACGCGGGGTGTCCGCTACGAAAGCGAGGAACAACCCGATGGCAGTTGGATCACCCGTCTCGCCCGCGCGTAATGTGCGGGCTGCGCCCGGCTCCGCCGCCATGCCGTTGGTGGGCGGAGCGCGGTTGCCGCTGGCGTTCATCGGTGGCGGCCTCGTGGCTTTCGCCGTCGCGCTGCTCTGGCAGGCGGTGCGCCCGGAGTTGTTCGTGATGCCATATCTGCATCCGCACGTCGTGGCGCTGGCGCATCTGTGGCTGCCAGGATTTTTGCTCAGCGTGACGATCGGCGCGTTTTATCAATTGATGCCGGTGGTGACGGGCGCGCCGTTGCGGGCGGGGGAGCGCGGGCTGTGGTTGCATCTCATCGCGCATGCGACCGGCGTCGCCGCGATGGTGATCGGATTTACGCGAGGGCGTTTTGACTGGGTGGGCATGGGCGGGCTGCTGGTCTCTGCCGGCATCGTTTATCTCGGCGTGGTGACCTGGCGCACCTTTGCGAGCGCGGCGAAACGCGATGCGCCTGCGTGGAGTTTTCCGCTGGCGGCGGCCTGGCTTGTTGCGACGGTGCTGGCGGGGGTGCTGCTGGCCTTTCATAAACGTCATCCCTTCCTGCCGCTATCCGCGGTGGATTTATTAAAGGCGCATGCGCATCTCGGGCTCGCGGGATTTTTCCTCACGCTGCTGCAAGGCGTGTCGTTTCAACTCGTGCCGATGTTCACGATGGGCGAGCGGCGGCGAAGCGGTCTGGTGTGGGCGGGATTGATCGCGACGCAGGTCGGACAACTGGCGCTGGCGCCGGCGCTGACCTGGGGATGGACGATCTCGGGCTGGATCGGTGCCGCGTTGCTTGCGGGTGGTGCGGCCTGTTCGGGTGTGGCCTTGGTGGCGACGCTTGGCAGCAGGCGGCGCCGGAAACTGGAGCCGGGGTTGCAGGCGTTTGTGATCGGCGCGGCGCTGCTCGGCGTGGCGGTTCTGACGGGATTGTTGCTGCGCGCGACCGGTGGTCTGTGGCCGCGCGTCGTGACGATGTACGGCATGGTGATCGTCCCCGGTGCGCTGAGTTTGATGGTGCTGGGGATGGGCTGCAAAATCGTGCCGTTTCTCGTGTGGATGCGCGCGTACGGACCGAAGGTCGGCAAAGCGCCGGTGCCGCTGGCGACCGCGCTCGCGTCGCGAAAATTTGAATACGGCTGGCTCGCAGGACACCTCGCGGGACTTGTCGTCGTGGGCGTGGCAGTCGCAGCCGGCGATGTCCGGATCGCGCGCGCGGGCGCCTGGCTGCTGGCGGCGGGCGGAGGACTTTTGCTGGTCAGCTTTGCCGGCGTTTTTGCACATCTCCGTCCCAACAAAGCGAAATCCATTTCTCCATGAAAACCGATGCGAACGAAACAGAAGCTTTGCTGCGCGATGCGTTCAAGCGGGTGTATGATCCCGAGTTTGGCGTGAGCGTGGAAGATCTCGGGTTGATCTACGCGATCGACGTGAACGACGAAGGCGCGGCGATCACCATGACTCTGACCTCCATGTATTGCCCCGCGGGCGACGTGATCATGGAAGGTGTGAAGTCCGCTGCGGAAGCGATCGTCGGGGCGGGCCGGGTGGAGGTCGCGCTGGTCTGGGATCCGCTGTGGAATCCGTCGCGGCTCAGCGCGCAGGCGCGCCGGGAACTGGGCTGGGACGAAACGCGGATCGAAGAGTGAGCCGCGCGTAGTGGAAAAACCACTACAATAGAAAGGCCGCGGAAGACTCCGTCGATCGGAGCGCCGCGGCCTGAAGAAAACGACCTTCGGGAAAGTCCCGAGGTTAACGCCGGCTTAGTAGTTCTCGGGATTGCCCATACCCGGGATGCCACCTTCCCAGCTGGCGGGACGCGTCCACGGGATGGACGAATCCTTGGCCGTCTTGGTGGTGCAGCCGGTGAGAATCGCGCCGAGGGCGAGGGTGAGCAGAGCGAGCAGGAGCTTTTGCGACTTCATTGTTATCGAGAACAGAACGGACCGCGACAGGAGAGGCAAGGTTGCGCTTTTTTTCGCGGAGCGCTCATACGCCGTAAGTGCTTTCGAACCAAGGTGTGCGCGCGGTTTTGGTCACCACGCCGTTGGCGGCGAGGTGTTCGAGGATTTTGTACGTGAGCTCGGGATCGCCGTTGATCTGGGTCGCGAGCGCGTCGGCGGTGAAGGAGCGACCGGTGGCGGCTTTGAGCGCGGCGGCGAGGGTGAGCTTAAGGGCGATGACGCCGCCGGCGGCCTTCTTGCCGGCTTCGACGCCGGGCTGATGGTAGGCGTTGATGCCGACGAGCGACGCGTAGAAACCGACCACGCGTTCGTAGAGACCGATGAGCATGCCGACGGAGCGCGCAGAGACGTCGGGCAGCGTGATCGTGATCGAGCTGCGATGCTTTTCGCTGAGCGCAGTGCGTGTGCCGAGGTAGAAACCTTGCAGGTAATCGCCGGCGGTGACGCCGGGCTCGACTTCGAGGGAAGGACCTTCGCGGTCTTTGAGGATCTCGATGAAGGTCACGAAGAAATTGTTCACGCCCTCACGAAGCTGCTGCACGTAGGCGTGCTGGTCGGTCGAGCCCTTGTTGCCGTAAACCGAGATGCCCTGGTTCACAACCTCGCCCTTGAGGTTCAGCTCCTTGCCGAGCGATTCCATGACGAGTTGCTGGAGGTAGCGGGAGAACAGGAGCAGGCGATCCTTGTAAGGAAGCACAACCATGTCCTTCGTGCCGCGGCCGTCGGTCGCGTAATGCCACATGAGGGCGAGGAGCGCGGCGGGATTTTCGGAAGTCGTGGTGTTGCGCGTAACGGCATCGATCGCGGCGGCGCCATCGAGCATGGCCTGGATGTCGATGCCCTGGAGAGCCGCGGGAAGGAGACCGACGGCGGAGAGTTCGGAGGTGCGACCGCCGACCCAATCCCACATGGCGAAGCGCGCGAGCCAGCCGTCTTTTTGCGCGGTCTGGTCGAGCTTGGAGCCCTCGCCGGTGACGGCGACGAAATGCTTCGTGTAGTCGAGGCCGGCGGCTTTGAAGGCGGCGGCGGCTTCGAGCTGGCCGTTGCGGGTTTCGGCGGTGCCGCCGGATTTGGAGATGACGATCGCGAGAGTGGTCGCAAGGTGTCCGGAGAGCGATCCGAGGACATAGTCGATGCCGTCGGGATCGGTGTTGTCGAAGAACGTGATGCTCATCCTGTCGGTCGCGGGCTGGCCGAGCGCGTGACTGACGAATTGCGGACCGAGCGCGGAACCACCGATGCCGATGACGAGCACGTGGGTGAATTTCGCGCCGCCGGGCGCGGTGATGACGCCGGAATGGATCTTCGCTGCGAAGTCCTTGATGGAAGCGAGGGTGTTAGAAATGGCGTCGCGCAGTTCCTGCGTGGGGGCGAGCTGCGGGGCGCGGAGCCAGTAGTGGCCGACCATGCGGTTTTCGTCGGGGTTGGCGATGGCGCCTTTTTCGAGGGCGGCCATATCCGCGTACGCCTGCTGGATCGCGGCTTCCTTGGACGGGAGAAAATCATCCGGGAAGGGGATCCGGCTGATATCGAGCGAAAGGCCGAGCCCGGCGTTTTGGTAGTGGTATTTTTTGAAGCGGTTCCAGCTCATGGATAAAAGGGGAGGAGACAGGATGTGAACGACGACGCGATTGCAGAGAAAAAAGCGCGCGCCTCGGATGAAAACAATTGCAGAAATGCATGAGCGGGATGCGCGGCGAGCGCAATGGCGGAAGCGGGTGCGTATCCGCGGCCCACGATCGAAGTCGTCGGGGGCGGCGCGCGTCAAAAAGCCCGTCCGTCGTCGCGGATTTGCGGGCGAAAGCGGCGGCTGAGCGCGATCGAGCGTTATCCGGAGAACGGAATGCCAGACGCGCCGAGGTGGTTGCGCGGGCAACGGGCCAGGGCTGCGTGCAGGTCGTCGGGTCGTGTCGGCTTGCTGATGTAGTCGTTCATGCCGGCTTCGAGGCAGCGCTCGCGGTCGCCCTGCATGGCGTTTGCCGTCATGGCGATGATGTAGATGCCGGAAGTCGCGGGGTTTTGGCGGATGCGCCGGGTGGTTTCGTAGCCATCGAGCTCGGGCATCTGGCCATCCATGAAAATGATATCGTACGTGGAGGTTTCGAGGGCCTTGAGCACCTCGAGACCGTTGGCCGCGATTTCGACGACGTGGCCGAGGTTGCGCAACTGGAGCGCGGCGACGCGCTGGTTAACGATATTGTCCTCAGCGATGAGAATGCGGAAGGGACGCGGGGAGGGCGCGATCCGCGGCGTGGGTTCTTCGTCGGGCGGAGTCGAACGTGACGGAATGGAGCCTGAAGAACCGGTGCCCGAGCCGAAACCGATGCGCACACAGCGCAGGAGCGCGCCAAGCAGATCCTGTTGGCGGATGGGTTTGACGAGCATCCGCACCACGCCGGATTCGGAAAGTTCTTCGCGGCTGAAACGACGGTCCCACGAGGTGAGCAAAACGATACGTGCGCTGGAAAGCGCGGGGTTGGTCTGGACCTCGCGGGCGAGCATGAGCCCGTCCATCCCGGGCATCTGATAGTCGGTGAGGACGAGGCGGAAGGGATCGTTGCTGGCCTCTGCTTCGCGAAGGGCCTCGAGCGCCGAAGGCCCGTCATTGACCGGTTCGCCGCGCAACCCCCAGCCGGCACAATAGTGCATGAGGATTTTCCGGTTGGTGGCGTTGTCGTCCACGATGAGCGTGCGCAGGCCATTGAGCGCGGTGATGCGGGCAGGTTCGTCGCGGGCGACACCGTGAGGCTGTTTGTCGAGGCGGACGGTGAACCAGAACGTCGAGCCGCGGCCCTTGGTGCTGCGGACGCCGATGTCGCCGTCCATGAGCTCCACGATTTGCCGGGAAATGGCGAGGCCGAGGCCGGTGCCGCCGAACTTTCGCGTGGTCGAAGAATCGGCCTGGCTGAACGGCTGGAAAAGACGCGATTGCGCGTCGAGATCGAGGCCGGGGCCGGTGTCGGTGATGTCGAAATGCAGACGGACATCGCGGTCGGTTTCGCGCTCGAGCGCGACGGCGACGACGACTTCGCCCTTTTCGGTGAACTTGATGGCGTTGCCGATGAGATTGACGAGGATCTGACGGAGACGGCCGGGATCGCCGCGGACCCAGCGAGGGAGGCCGGCGGGCAAATAGGAGGCCAGTTCGAGGCCCTTGTCGGACGCGCGTGCAGCGAGAAGTTCGAGCGTGGATTCGACGGTTTCGTGGAGGTCGAAGTCGATGGTTTCGAACTGGAGTTTGCCGGCTTCGATCTTGGAGAAGTCGAGGATGTCGTTGAGAACGGTGAGGAGCGATTCGGCGGAGTTGCGGATGGTCTCGGTGAAGTCGCGCTGTTCGTCGGAAAGGCGGGTGTCGAGCAGGAGATTGCTCATGCCGATGACGCCGTTCATCGGTGTGCGGATCTCGTGCGACATGTTGGCGAGGAAGGCAGACTTGGCGCGGGTGGCCGCTTCGGCGGCGTCGCGGGCGCGGCGATGTTCCTCTTCGATTTGTTTGCGCTCGGAGATGTCGCGCGCGACGGCGAGCACGCTGTGCGGACGGCCGGGCTGGACGAGCGTACGGGCGGAAATTTCGACCCAGGTGATGCGTTTGTCGGGCGCCTGGAAACGCGTCTGACAGGTGATCGCGATTTCGCTTTCGGATTTGAGGGTGAAAATCGGGAGCGGGGGAAACCGATCCTCGGGTGCGAGCAGGTCGTTGAAATGACGTCCGATCGCCTCGTCGCGGCGCAGGCCGGTCATGCGTTCGCCGGCGGGATTGAACGACGTGATGCGGCCCTTGTCATCGAGCGTGAGGATGAAGTCGCTCGCGTTTTCGATGATGTTGCGATGACGCGCTTCGAGCACGGCCTCTTTTTCCAACTGCTCGCGCAACTGGGCGGTCTGTTGTTTGACGCGACGACGGAGGATGCTGACCCAGCCGACGACGAGCAGTACGCAGGCAAAGAGAATGGCGGCGGCGTATAATGCGCGGGAGGCGGTCCACCACGACGGGGCGGAGAGGATTTCGATGTCGTCTCCAGATCGGAGGCGCAGGTGAAAGCCGCGCGGCAGCCGGTATTCGTCGTGCTCGATCTGGTAAATGCCCGTGAGGCGGACCTCGGCGCCGGACGGAGGCCGGGAGAAATCGGCTTCTGCGAGACGGGCTTCGAAGGAGCCCGTTTCTGACTGGATCAGGAAACGGGTGTCGTCATTGCGGTGGCTGGACTCCAGGAGGTGACCGGTCAGACGGACAAGACGGCCATCGAGCTCGTCGTTGATCTCGTTGACCGACGACAACTCCGTGGGCTGCGGGCTCGGTCCATCGCCGATCCGCCGGTAAACGGTTTCGCGGAGGATGAGCCGACGACCCTCGCGGCCGGGCAGGCCGGAGAGTTCGACCAAGTCGCCGGATTTCAGCGGCGCGGTGCCACGCGTGAGTGCGAGCAGACCGGAGACGCCGTCTTGGATCTGGAGATAGCGGCCGGGGACTTGGTGGACGACCTGTCCGTGAATTCGGACGCGGCGGTTGAACGATTGCAGTGGGCTGTACTGTCGCAGGCTGGCGATGGTGCGCAGCGGAACGGAAAACGGATCGGCGGCGGCAGGTTCCTCGATTTGCACCGAGTCGTTGCCGGGCGAAAGGAGCGAGATTGTCGTGAGCTCGCGGCGCTCATTGGCTTCGACGATGCACACGCCGGTGACGCGGACATTCGATCCGACGAGGGCGTCCAGGTCGGAACTTTGCGGAAGCTGCACAATAAATTCGCCGGAGGTGCCGGTGAGTGTGAGCCGCGACCAAGGTCCCTCGTGGGATACTTCGCGGAGGTAGCCGCGCATTTCGACCCACTGACCGGCGTCGGTGCCAGTCATGGCTTGCTCGAGCGAGATGGCGTGGGCGACGGGGACCGAGGTCTGCCCGAGCCGCTGGATGCTGTCGGCGGAAATTTCCGGTGCGAACGTGCCCGACGTGGTGACGCCGGTGATTTCTACAAGATTGAACAGGATGTCGCTGGTCGGAATGTCCCCCGGTGGTATCTCGACGCGGACGCCACCGGTCGTGTCTTGCAGATAGATGTATCGCGTCGATCCGCGCGCCCAGGTCACGACGCCGGTGAGTTTGACCGGAATGCCGGTCGCCGCGTCTTCGGGACGAAGTTCGAGCACTTGTTCAGTCAGGCGAAGGACGGAACGATCGCTGGCGTCGGCCTGCAGTTCGATCGCGCCGGCGCGGGTGCGGAAAAGTCCGTCGCGCAAAATCCACTCGTTGCCGCGCACCGACGGCGAGCCGACGGCCTCGATCGCCTCGCCGATGCGGATGGGCCGCGTTTGTTTGGTGAGTACTTTGACCTGACCGGTGCTGTCGCGCAGGGAGATGGACTGGCCCCGCTCGCTGGATTGGACGGTTCCGCTGACTTTGACGGGTGAGTTCTCAGGGAGGAAGGGCAGCCGCTCGATCTCCGTGACGGGGAGATTGAAGCGAGGGTCGTCGCTGTTGCGTGACAGGATCTGGATGTGGTCGGAGCCCGTCATCCAAAGTTCGATTTGGATAAGTTCACCGACCCCGTTGGTGCGACCGGCATAGATGCCCGTGGCACGGATTCGTGTATCGAGGAAATTAGGAACCGGAGTTCGTTCCGGGATGTAGAACCGGGCGCTGACGAGGATGCCCTCGGCGATGAGCTCCAGCGTATGATGCTGGGCGTCGTTGCTCATCTGACGCTGCACATAACCCTCGATGTGGACGATCTGGTTTTGGAAACGACCGGCATCGGCGACGACGCCCTCAGTCTCCAGCGGGGCCGGCATCGGACGCATTTCCAGGATCGTGATTTCGCAATCCGCGAGCGAAAGGCCTTCGGACGGCGTCATGCGGCCTTCCGCCAGGACGCGATGTCCAGGTTTTAGCGGCCAGCGCTTGGTCCCGGCGGCGACGTAGTAGCCCTTACCATCCACATGCGCCCAAGCGATGTTCCAGTCGGGATCGTAATGAATGATGTCGAGCACCAGACGCACCTGTCGCGGGGTCTTGTGGGCGACGCCCTGAGAGTTCCAAAACTCGGAAATATCCGTGATAACCCCCGCGTCTGTCGGCGCGGCATCCGCTGTCTGTGCGGACGCTCCGGACGCAAAGTGGCAGAGCAAACCCAGCGCAAAAACAACGCGGCGGCATCTGCGGAAAAGTCCGGAGATCAAGGACAGGAAGAGAAACATGACACGGGACGCCGCGGCAAAGAAACTGCGGACAGGTGCAATTATCGGCTAAATGTGTCCCGACTTGAGGGGTGAAACCCGCGGCCCACCTCGGAAAAACGGCCTCTCGCGAGAGGGCAAAACGCAGGGGCCGGCTTCGCGTGAGGACCTCTGCCCGTTACGCCAGTATCGCGATCTTTTCGCGCAGATGCGTGGAGCGCAGCTTGGACTCGCTGTTGCGCACGGCCATGGCGTACGCGGCGGGTTCGCCAACGAGGAACACCTTCTTTTTTCCGCGGGTGATCGCGGTGTAGAGAAGATTGCGCTGGAGCATCATGAAATGCGCCTTGAGCAGCGGGACGATGACCACCGGGTATTCGGAGCCTTGCGATTTGTGGATGCTGATCGCGTAGGCGAGCGCGAGATCGCCGAGTTCGCCGCGATCGAAGGTGCTCACTTCGCCGTCGAAATCGGCCGTGAGCTGCGCGTCCTCCGGCGCCACATCGGTGACGGTGCCGATATCGCCGTTGAAGAGGTTTTTGTCGTAGTTGTTGCGGAGCTGGATGACTTTGTCGCCCTCACGAAACTCACCGCCGGGGCCGCGCAACGATTTCCCGCGAGGATTGAGCGCGGCCTGGAGTTGCAGGTTAAAGTTGCCCACGCCGGCGGTGCCTTTGTGCATGGGCGCGAGGACCTGGACGTCGCGCTTGGGATCGAGCCAGTCGTAGTGGCGTGGAATGAACTCGGTGCAGAGCGCGATGGTTTTCGCCAGGCAGTCCTCCGACGATTCGGCGATGACAAACGTGAGATCGCTCCATGCCTGGATCGAGCCGAGATCGGGTGTGCTCGGCGGCAGCGACGGGTCACCGCCGTTGATCGCATGTGCGGTGGTCACGATCTGGCTCTGGCCCTTCTGGCGATAGATGACGTTGAGTCGTGTGACCGGGAGCGGAAGTGCGGCATCCGCCGTGGTCGCCGAAGCGATCAGATCCTTGAGCACATTGCCGGCGCCGACGGACGGAAGTTGATCGGTGTCGCCCACGAGCAGCAGATGCGCGCGCGACGGAATCGCCTGAAACAACGCCGACGCGAGACGCGTATCGAGCATCGACGCTTCGTCCACGACGAGGAAATCGGTGGCGAGCGGTGCGGAGTCGTTGGCGCTGAAACCACCTTTGGCGGGATCGTATTTGAGCAGCCGATGGATGGTGGATGCGAAACCGCCGGTGGTCTCGGCGAGACGTTGTGCGGCGCGGCCCGTCGGCGCAGTGAGATGCACGCGGACTTTTTTGGCGCGAAGGATGTCCACGAGCGCACGGAGAATCGTGGTTTTGCCCGTGCCGGGACCGCCGGTGAGAATGGAAACTTTCGACAGCAAGGCGTGGCGGAGGGCGGCGCGTTGTTGTTCGGCAAATTCGAAGCCCGCTTTTTGTTCGGCCCAGACGACGGCGGCGTCGGTTTTGATGGGCGGAAGACCGCTGCCGACCTTCGTGACCCGGACGATGGCGGAGGCAATTTTTTGTTCTGCGCGATCGTTGTGCGGAAGCTGGATCAACGCGGAACCGGGCAGGGGATTTTCGACGCCGGCGGCGGTGTGGGCGATGAGTTGTTTTTGCTCCACCAAGGCCGCGATGCGCGCGACGACGCGCTCGTGCGAGGTTTCAAGAAGCTGGGTCGCGTGGGCCGCGAGATCGGCTTCTCGCAAGGCCGTGTGCCCTTCCTCCTGGAGCGTTTCCATGGAGAAAAGAATGCCGGCATCGAGTCGCGGTGCGGCGTCGTTGGCGTAGCCGAGATTGATGGCGATCTTGTCGGCGGTTTTGAAACCGATGCCATCAATCTCACGCGCGACCCGGTACGGTTCGGCCACGAGGATCTGCCGCGCTTCGTGACCGTAGCGATGGACGAGCTTCACGCATTGCGACGTCGTGACGCCGTAGGTCTGGAGAAAGATGTGGATCTCGCGGAGCGCGCGTTGATCGTCCCACGCTTGCTTGATGGCGGCGGCGCGGACCTTGCCGATGCCGGGCACGCCGCGCAGCCGGGCCGACTCTTCGCTGAGCACGCGAAACGTGTCGGTGCCAAACGCGTCCACGATCTTGTTCGCGTAAACCTTGCCGATGCCGGGGACGAGGCCGCTGCCGAGGTATTTGCGAATTCCATACACGCTGGACGGAAGCTCGGCTTTGAACGACTCGACTTTGAACTGATCGCCGTGCTGCGCGTGTTTGGTCCAGGTGCCGCGAAGATGGAGTGTCTCGCCGCATTGCGCGCCGGGCAGCGGGCCGGTGATGGTGATCTTGTCGTCGCGCGCGTCGGGGCGGAACTCGGCGATGGTGTAATGATTTTCCTCGTTCAGGAAGATGATGCGCTCGAGGACGCCGGTGAGCGTGTCGGTCGTTGGAGAGGAAGAAGCCACGGTGTGCAAAGAGAAGAGCGCGGGAGGATGAAGCGGAGCAAGGCTGGGATTGATCCCGGAGCGGCGGGCGATACGTTCTAAAGCCATGCCCGCGCCGACAGAACTGACGACTATCCTGCCGCTTATCCAGCTATCGATCAGCCCGGTGATCCTGATTTCGGGTCTCGGCGCGCTGGTGATTTCGATGACGACCCGCATGGGGCGCATCGTGGACCGTTCGCGCAATCTGGCGGGCCTGGTGCGGCAGGCGAAGGGCGACGAGCGCGCGCATATCGAGCATCAGCTCGAGATCATGTTTCGCCGCGCGCGGCTGATGCGACTGGCGATGTCGTGCATCATCGCGAGCATCTTCACCTCGGGCACGTTGATCCTGCTGCTGTTCTTTGGACAGGTGCTAGAGATCGACGTGGCCAGCGTGGTGCTTGGCGCGTTCATGGTGAGCGTGCTCCTCATGGTGGCCGGCTTGGGCGCGTTCATTCGCGACGTGTTTGTGTCGTTGCAGGCGCTGAACATCGAAGTGACGCGCGCGCTGGGCCACGAGGTGGACTGAACCGCGCCGGAAGCGGCCGGGGCGTATTCAAAATTTGGCGACGAGCTCCAGTCCAAACACGGCTTTCGCGAGGACGATCATGTCGGGAAAAACACCGTCGGCTTTCGCCTCGCGCAGCTCCGCTTCGGTGTGCGTGCCAGTGGTGACGCAGTAACACGGGAAGCCGCCGTTGTGCGACGCGAGGATATCGTACGTGGAATCGCCGATCATGCAGGTGGTGGAGGCTTCGGCCGACAGCTCGACGAGGGCGTGTTCGGAGAACTCGGGGTCGGGTTTAAACCACGGCGTGTCCATCGCGCCAAAGACGCCGTCGAGCAGATGATCGACACCCAGATGAGTCATCAACGCACGCGCGGACGGACCGTGTTTGTTGGTGAAAACCGCGCAGCGGACGCCGCGTTCGTTCAACGCTTCCAGCAATTCGCGCGAACCGGGGAAAAGCGCCACGCCGTGGAGCATGGTTTCATCCCAATACTTGCGATAAATCGGCAGCGCTTCCTTGAAACGCCCGGCATGGGTTTCGCCGAGGAGCCGCTGGATCGCGACCTCGAGTCCGGCGCCGATGGCGCGATGCACTTGTTCCATCGTCGGCTCGGGCAACCCGAGCGTGCGCATGGTGTGGACATGCGAGCGATGGATCGCGGCGAAGTGATCCAGCAAGGTGCCATCGAGGTCGAAGAGGACGGTGCGAAACGGTTTGTTCACGAAAGCGGAACATTGGGACTCACGGCGCGACTGAAAATGGTAAACTTTTTAGGTTTTTCTTTCACCACCTGTCTCTACAAACGACGCCGATGTCATCCGTCCCCGAGGCCATTTCCGCTCAAGCGCAGGTGCGCGAAGCCGATGGCGGTTGGGTCGTGACGCTGGCGGGCCGCTGGCGAATCTCCGAAGAGCATCCCAAATGGCGGGAACTCGCGAAAAAACGCACGCCGCGTTCGGTGCGTTTCGATGTGAGCGAGCTGAGCGCGTGGGATAGCTCGCTGTTGCTTTTCTGGCGCAGTGTGCGGGCGTGGTGCGAAGAGCATCAGGTGCTCCTCGACGATTCGGCGATGCCGGAGGATGCGCGCACGTTGATGAAGCAGCTCGACTCCGCGGAGGTGAAGGAATCGGCGGGGGAGCGCGGGCCGGATTTATTCACCGCGGTCGGCCTGGCCACCGCCGAGTGCCGCCAGCGTGTGAAGGATATCGCGCACTTCGTCGGCGAATGCACCTTGAGCGCGATCGCCGTGGCGCGCCGGCCTCATCGTTTCCGCTGGCGCGATGCGCTCTCCGAAATGCAGCAATGCGGCGCGCTCGGGCTCCCCATCGTGGGACTGATCAGCTTTCTTGTCGGCGTGACGCTGGCCTACACCGGCGCAATCGTGCTGCGCCAGTATGGCGGCGATATTTACGTCGCCGATCTGGTGGGACTTTCGATGGTGCGCGAAATGGGTGCGATGATGACCGCGATCGTGCTGGCGGGTCGCACCGGAGCCGCTTTTGCCGCGCAGCTCGGCAACATGAAAGCCAATGAAGAAATCGACGCGATCGAGACGCTCGGCCTGCGTCCGGTGGAGTTTCTCGTGCTGCCACGCATCCTCGCGGTTGGCCTGATGACGCCGCTGCTCACGCTCTACAGCAACGCGCTCGGCATCATCGGCGGCATGGTGATCTCGCTGTTTATCCTGTCGATTTCGCCGACGGCCTTCTGGGTCGAAATGCTGACGATCGTGGACATGTCGGACGTCATGACGGGTCTCATCAAAGCGACGACCTTCGGACTGATCGTCGGGCTCGCCGGATGTCTGCGCGGTTTGCAGGCGGATCGTACCGCCGCCGGTGTGGGCCGCGCCGCCACGTCGGCGGTGGTCACCGCCATCCTGTTCATCATCATCGCGGACAGTTTGTACGCGGGAGTCTTTAATATCCTCGGATGGTAACGCAGACGAATAAATCCCCCGCATCGCCGACGACGGCGACAGTTCCCGCGATCGAGGTTGCGGGCCTCGAATGCGGCTACGACGACCGAACGATTCTGCGCGACGTGAATTTCTCCGTCGCTCGCGGCGAAATCTTTTTTGTCATCGGCGGCAGCGGTTGCGGCAAAAGCACGCTGCTACGGCATATGATCGGATTGCGCCGTCCCATCGCGGGCACGGTACGCTATTTCGGCGAGGATTTTGTCGCGGCGGATCCGGCGCGGCGGCGCGAACTCCTCAAAGGTTTCGGCGTATTGTACCAAAGCGGTGCGCTGTGGAGCTCGCTGACGCTGCGTGAAAACGTGGCGCTGCCGCTCGAGGAGCACACGGATCTGACGCGCCGCGAACGCGACGAAGTGGTTGCCATGAAACTCGCCCAAGTCGGGCTGGCGGGGTACGAAAACTATTTTCCGTCGGAGATCAGCGGCGGCATGAAAAAACGCGCCGGCCTCGCCCGTGCGCTCGCGCTCGATCCAGGCATCGTGTTTTTCGACGAACCGTCCGCCGGTCTCGATCCGGTGACCTCTCGGCAACTCGACGAGCTCGTGCTGCAAATCCGCGATACGCTGAAAACGACACTCGTGATCGTGTCGCACGAGTTGGAGAGCATCTTCAGCATTGCCGACCGCGTGATCCTGCTCGATCGCGAAGCCAAGGGCATCATCGCCGAAGGCCCGCCGCGAAAACTCGCCGCCGAGAGCGACGACCCGCGGGTGCGCGAGTTTCTCAAACGCGGCGACGGAAGCAGTGAGGAAACTCCCTCCCAATGAATTGTGTCCACTTTCGCGAACCCTTGAATCCATCGCGCGCGTGCGTCTGTTGCATCGTCTTTTGCTGTCATGAAAACCAGAATTAATCCCGCTCTCGTCGGCGTCTTTGTCATCGGCGCACTCATCCTCGGCGTGGCGGCGCTGCTGACTTTCGGCGGCGTGAACTTTTTCTCCAAGCCGCAGCGGTTTGTCGTCTATTTCGACGAGTCGGTCGGCGGGCTCGATCTCGGTTCTCCCGTCAAACTCCGCGGCCTGCGCGTGGGCCGCGTGGTCGATCTCACCGTGCGTTACGATCAGGAACGCCGGCGCTCGCTCGTGGCCGTCGTGTGCGAGTTCAGCCGCAATGTCATGCGCGATGCGCGCGGCGTCGAAATCGATGTTTCCAACCGTGAGCAATTGCAGGCGTTGGTGGACAAAGGACTGCGCGCGCAACTCGGTGTGATGGGCATCGCGACGGGACTGTTGTTCGTGGAACTGGACTTCATGGATGGATCCGACGGCGAGCCCTTGATCGTGGGTGCGGCTCCCGATCCGCGCTTCGTCGAAGTGCCCGCGATGCCGTCGGCGATCGCCGCCGCGCAGGCGAGCGTCACCGAGATCCTCGCGAATTTGCAGCGGGTCGATTTTCCCGGCCTCGCACAGGAAGTCCGCGCGCTGATGGCCGACACGCGTCGCCAGCTCAACAAGATCGACATCACCGAGGTCACCGCCGAGTGGGCGAAGGCCGGCCGCGCGGTGACTGCGCTCGCGGAATCGCCGCGCTTCGAGGAAACGCTCGTGAACTTGAACAGTGCGGTGAACGACTTGAAAAAAACGCTGGCTGGCATCGACCAGCAGGTGGTGCCGGCGGGTGAACAACTCGCCGCCGTGCTCGCCCAGGCGCGTGACACCTTAAAAACCTTCGACTCGGCGGCGGCCAACGCACGGTCGTTCATCGCGGCGCAGGGCGGGCTGGGCGAGGAAGCGACCCGCACGCTGATGCAGTTGTCCGACGCGGCGCTCTCCGTGCAGCGCCTGACCGAATTTCTCGAACGCAATCCCAGCGCCCTGATCACGGGACGCAATCCGGGCAAGTGACCTGTTGTGTAGTTAATCTTTGAATACTTCGATGAACACGAAACGGTTTTCACCCGCCTCACCCGCCACGGCCTGCCTCCGCCTGCGTTTCCTGCCGGCATGGGCATTGATGGCGGTCAGCGCCGCCATGCTCGGCGGTTGCCAGATACTGCCGACCGCGTCGCCGGACGCCACGCGCTTCTACGTGCTCGCTTCGGCGCAGCCGGAGGCCGCCGGGGAAAAAAGTGCGGACGGGCGCTGGCAGATCGCCCTGCGTGCGATCGACCTGCCCGCGTACCTGCGCGCGACGAAAAGCATCGTCGTGCGTGAAGGCGGGAACGAACTGCGTTACCACGACTTCAACCGGTGGGCGGAGTCCCTCGATGCCGGCGTTTCACGCGTGCTTGCCGCGCGGCTGGCGCGCGCACCGTCGGCGCGCGGAGTCGCCGCGTATCCAGCGCGTGGAGACATCCCGGCGGATTACGAAGTGGCTGTGCGGGTGATCCACTGCGAGGGTGTTGCCGGCGATCCGGGGCACGTGCGTTTTGAAGCCGCGTACACGATCCTCGCCGCTGATGGAAGCGGACGCCTCGCCGCCGAAAAGATCTATGTGGCCCCGCAAGTGCCGTGGGACGGAAAGGATTTCTCCGCGCTCGCGGCCGCGGTCAGCTCCGGTGTCGAAGGACTCGGCGCGGCCATCGCCGGGGATTTGCCGCAGTGAGCGCTGGCGGGGGGCGCCGATTACTGACCGAGCTCGCGCTGTATCGCCGCGAGCGCTGTATCCAGACTTTGGATATCGACCGGCTTGATGAGATGGGCCGAAAAGCCTGCCTGCCGCCCCCGCGCGATGTCGTGGTCCATGCCGTAGCCGCTGAGTGCGATGCCCTTGAGCTGGAAGGTATCGCGTAGCTGCGCCATGAGGTCGTGTCCGGAGCCGTCGGGCAGGCCGATGTCGGATATGACAAAATCGACGGGGTTTTCCCCGGCCTGGCGGAGGGCTTCGCCAACGGAAGAGGCCGGCACGACACGATAGTGCCGGCGCGCGAGCAATCGCATGAGCGCTTTGCGGGTCGGATCGTGATCCTCGATCAGGAGCACGCGATCGAATCGCGGAGGGGGCACGGGCGTGCCCATCGGGGCGCGGGAGCCGGAAACGCCCGCGGGTGCGACGGGCCGGTCGCAGAGCGGGAAGCGCAGGACGAACGTGGAGCCTTGTTCGCGGCCGACGCTGCGCGCCTCGATGGTGCCGCCGTGCAGACTCGCGAGCTGCCGCGAAATGGAGAGCCCGAGGCCGAGTCCCCCGAAGCGATGCGAACCGGTTGAATGCGCCGCGTGTTCGCCCTGCCGGAAGGAGTCGAAGATGCGGGCGATCTCCTCCGGGGTGATGCCGATTCCTGTATCTGAAATCTCGATACGAAGCAGGCCGGCGTTTTCCTCGGAGGAGGTTTTGACGGTGATCTCGCCTCCCGCGGGAGTGAACTTCACCGCGTTTTTCAAGACATTCCAAAAGATCTGCTGCAGCCGGGCTGGGTCGCCGTGGATCACCGGCGATTTCGCCCGGAGATCGAGCGTGAGGCTCAGGTCGTGGCCGCTGAGTTCGGAGGAAATCGTGGTGAGGGTGTCGTTGAGGACGACGTGGACATCCACCGGCTGCATTTGAAGCGACATCTTCCCCCGGGTGATGCGGGTGAGATCCAGAAGATCGTCGATGAGCCGCGCTTCGAGACGGGCGTTTTTGGCGATGGTGTCGAAACGGTCGCGCCACTCGGCCGGCAAGGTGGGGTCGTGGGCGGACTCGCTGGAGATCAGAAGGACGGGATTGAGCGGAGTGCGCAGCTCGTGCGACAATGCGGCTAGGAATTCATCCTTCGCGCGGCCGGCGGCGATCGCTTCGTCGCGTGCGCGCGTGGCTTCGATTTCCGCGTTTCGCCGGAGGGTGATGTCTGTGTAGGCGGCGACAACTCCGGTGATTTCGCCGTTCGGGGCGCGTTCTGGCGTGTACACGACTTGATGCCAGAGCGGCGGTGCGGCCGGTGGCGCGATGTTGACTTCGAATTCGACCCGTCGGCCGTTGATCGCTTCCTGGAAATATGGCTGGATGTTGGCGAAGGCATCGGGACCGAGAATCGCGAGCGCGGTCTGCCCGACGATCTCGTGCGGCTTGCGGGAAAAGCGCTCGGCATAAGGCATGTTGACGAACTGATAGCGATAGTCGCGGTCGAGGTGCGCGAGCAGCACGGATGCGTGATCGCTCACGAGCCGCAGCTGCTGCTCGGCCTGGCGTACGAGATCCTCGTTGTGTTTGCGTTGGGTGATTAATCGCGTGGTGCCGACCAGTGCATCGACTTTGCCGTCCGGCCCCATGACGGGGCTGTAAATGTATTCGTGGTACTCGATCTGGCCGGTGTGCGAGGGCAGGGGCGTTTCTCCGCGCACGGCGCGCCCCGTCGCGAACACTTCGCGCATATGCGCCTCGAGTTGGTCGGCGATCTGCGGCGGATAGTTGAGCGTACGGCAGGTTTTGCCGACGATGGCTTCCAGCGGCCGCCCGAGTAGCTGGATGAGCGGACGGTTTGCGTAGAGAAAACGCAGATCCCGGTCGAAGGCGTAGGCGAGGTCGCGGACGTTGGAGAGGATGGCATCGAAAAGATTCGATTGCTCCGTCACCCGGCGCGTGAGCTCGGACAGCCGGATCTCCTGTTGTTTACGCGCTGTGATATCATGCGCAAAAATCGTAAGACCATGCTCGGTGGGGAGTGCGTGCGCTTCGACCCACATCCCGATCGGTTCGTAGTGAACGTCGAAGCTCACGGGTTTCCGCTCGCGCATCGCCAGGCGGTATTGCTCGCCGGGCATGGAGTTCGCGATGTCGGGAAATTTATCCCAGAGAGAAAATCCCGTGAGCTCATCCGCGCTCGAGTAGAGCGCGGAGACGAGACGCATGTATGCACGATTCACATACGCGATGCGCCACTCGAAATCGACGGTGATGAGCGCCTCCGTCATGTTATCGAGGATGCTCCCGATATTAAACGCGGCGTCTGCCGTACGCTTGTCCTTCGGTCCTGAAGAAGAGAAGGGGGGAGGCGACATGATCGATGTGGGCCGGAAGATGCTTTCGGGAGACGAAAGTGTCCAGTCGCGGCGGGTGCCTATCGCAAGGATACCGATGCTCTAACGATGGAGCCTGCGTTTGGCAGTGCCGTCGCCGACCAATCGCTCAGCAGACGGACCAAGAGGAGTCACCGATCGTTGGCGGCGAACGCGCACCGCCTGTTCACACCGAACTCAACGGCTCCACAGATTGTATTTGGCAATCGCATACAGCGCGCGGAAGCCGTCGCGCCAGCCGATCTTTTTTCCTTCGGCGTAGGTGCGGCCTGAATACGACACGCCGACCTCGTAAATGCGCAGGCCGCGACGGGCGACCTTGGCGGTGATCTCCGGTTCGAAGCCGAAGCGGTTTTCTTTGAAGTCGATGCTCTGGATGACCTCGCGGCGGAACATCTTGTAGCAGCATTCCATGTCCGTGAGGTTGAGATTGGTCGCCATGTTGGACAGGAGCGTGAGGAATTTATTCCCCACGCTGTGCCAGAAATAGAGGACGCGGTGCGGCCGGCCGGCGAGGAAGCGGGAGCCGAAAACGACATCGGCCTTGCCGGCGATGAGTGGCTCGAGCAGGTCGGGAAGCTCGCGCGGGTCGTACTCGAGGTCCGCATCCTGAACGATCACGAAATCGCCCGTGGCATGCCGGAAACCGGAGCGAAGCGCGGCACCTTTGCCCTGATTTTTCTCGTGATAGATGATCTGGGCCACGAGCGGGGCGATTTCATCCCGCAGGATGTCGCGGGTGCCATCGGTGGAAAAATCATCGACGATGATGATTTCCAGCGACTGGACGCCGCAGCCGCGGACCGCATCGACGATGCGGCGGATCGTACCTTTTTCGTTATAACAAGGGATGACGACAGAGAGGGTCGACATGAGAGATTGAAACGTTGGATGAGGATGGAAGGTGTAAGCAATCCTGTGTTTGCGGAAACGCGGCTGGAGAAAACGTCGCGAGCCGTTCGCCGCCAAACAAGGGTGTAGACTCAGACGAGTTTGAAGGTCATGGCTAGCGGTTTATCATGAGCCAATCGGAGATAGAGGTAAGTGTGGTCATCCCTTGCTTAAACGAGGTGCGTTCGGTCGCGGGTTGTGTAGAGCGTGCGAAAACGGCGCTCGAAGCCGCCGGCATCCGTGGTGAAGTGGTGGTGGCGGACAACGGCAGCACGGATGGCTCGCAAGCAATCTCCGAGAAGGCGGGCGCTCGAGTGGTTCCGGTGCAAGCACGTGGTTATGGCAACGCCCTGATGGCGGGGATAGAATCTGCGGCCGGCCGCTATGTGATCATGGGCGATGCCGACGGAAGCTACGATTTCGGGACGGCTCCAATATTTGTGGAGCGTCTGCGCGAAGGTTTCGACCTGGTTCAGGGATGCCGGCTGCCCTCAGGCGGTGGTTCAGTATCACCCGGAGCGATGCCATTTTTGCATCGATGGTTTGGTAATCCGGCGCTCACGTTTCTGGCGCGATTGATGTTCCGTACGCCGGTGCATGATGTTTATTGCGGGCTCCGTGGCTTCTCGAAAGCTTTCTATAATCGCATGAACATGCGCTGTACCGGCATGGAGTTTGCGACGGAGATGATTGTCAAAGCCTCGATCAATCGCGTACGCACGTCGGAGATTCCGATCACGTTGCATCGCGACGGGCGCGAAGGCGACGCGTCGCATTTGCGGACATTTCGCGACGGCTGGCGTACGCTTCGTCTCTTTTTATTATTTAGCCCGCGCTGGCTTTTCCTCGTGCCGTCATTGCTGTTGTTGCTCGCCGGTTTGGTGGTGAGCGGGTTCGCGCTCGCGGGACAATCCCTCAGTGGTGTGAATATCGGTGCGCATTCTCTATTGGTCGGAAATCTCGCCGTCCTGATCGCGTTTCAACTGCTACATTTCTGGCTCTTCGCGAAGACCTTTGCGGTGAACGAAGGACTTGTTCCCGAGGATGGATTCATCCGCGGATTCTACCGGTTG
Source organism: uncultured Opitutaceae bacterium (assembly GCA_964573305.1). Lineage (GTDB taxonomy): Bacteria > Verrucomicrobiota > Verrucomicrobiia > Opitutales > Opitutaceae > Nibricoccus. Next base: position 8,941 of record CAZNJG010000017.1, on the reverse strand, counting down.
TTTAATCTGGAAAAAACGATCGTCGCGGGCGGCGCGCTGATGTTGATGGGGGTGACCCTCATCGCGATCATCGCCTGGCGTTGGAAGACGATGGGCTTTGGCGATCTCAACTATGCGGAAACGATGCGTTGGGTGATTCCGGGTGCCACGCTGTTCTCGGTCGGTGCCCACGCGATCTTTGGTGGATTTCTCATCAGCATGCTCGGCTTGAACCGCAAATAAGTGCACCCGATCCGATCGGCGGATCGAGTGCTTTTGTGAGGTTATGGCTCTGCGGTAGTGGCGTGCGCGGCGACGCGTTTCCAAAGCGTAGTTTGCCCACTGCGAGTGAGTTGTTCCCAGCCGGGGAATTTGTTGAGGAGTGAATTGGCGCCGGGAGTCTCGTCCATTTCGAACGGGAATGTAGCCGCGTAAATCGGACGGCCGGTGGCACGCGCGGCGGCTTCAAGCTGCTCGAGGTTTTCCGCGGATGCCGAGTCCCAGCGAACCACGGCGAAATCCGTATAGAAGAAAAGTGCGCCGCTCACTTGCATGGCCAACAATATGGAGTTGGCCGGTAGGTTTTCACGCGCCCATGCGCATGCCTTGGCATAGTGCAGGTGGTCGTCCTGATTGTGGAAGGTATGGAGCTTTCTGTTCCAGTATATACTCGAAGAGACGATGGCGACCAACAGCACGCCGGTGACGATTCGGGAACGCCGGTTGCGGAGGTTGAAGGGATCCACTCGATAGTGCGCCGAGATTTCCGCAGCGACCAGCAAAATTGTCAGGATGAATGCGGGGAATGCGGGCAAAAGGAAGCGCATGTACCACCACGTCTCGTGCGTGCAGTAGTAGAATGCGTAGAAGATCGCGAAGCTCGACCACCATAGGAACAGCATCCAGCCGATACGGGGCCTCGATGCGAGGAGGCGGGGAAATGCGAGCAGCAGAACGGCAAGCGGAGTTAGCAGTGCGGGGAGCCAGCGCAGATAGTGCAACAGTGTGGGAAGGCCATATTGCGCTCCCATGATTTCGAAAATATTGCCATAGCCGGAGGCCAAAGGGTGTCCGTAGGCAGCTCGATTGTACGCGGCCCAAAAAAACGCTCCAGGCAGTCCCGCGAGTCCGAACAGCAGCCAACTCCGCCATGAAAAGCCGAAGGCGACTGCGATGGCGAAGATGAGCAGCGCATTGGAGGGACGAATGAGAACGGCGATTGCAAACGACACACCCGCTGCCAAGGCGAGCGATGGGCGGTCACGGCTCAGCCACGCCAGGAGGATGGTCGCTGCACACCATGTGAACGACGGCAGATCGCTCATGAGCTGGAGTGAGTAAATCAGATAAAGCGGGCAAAGCCCCGCCAGCAGGATGCCAACGAGTGACCAATGACGAGAAAGGCCAAGGTTGCGGGCCAACGCGTACAGAATCAGAACGCCGGCCATTGCATGAAGCGCTATCGTAATGCCAGCGGTGGCATTCCAACCGACAATGGCCGCGATGGCCGCGAGCAGCAGTGGCAAACCTACGGGATATGTAGCCGCCATCTCTTCAGGGCCGCCTGCGGGTCTGTATCCTAACGGTACGTACAGATAGCTCGTCAGCTCGGGGTCGGTGGAAGGGCGAAGATCGCCGACGATCCGCATCGGCTCAAAAATATGCCCTTTGGCGATCTGTTTCGCATGGTTGAGGTAGCCGGACGAATCGGCGCCGCCGGCCACTGCGTCCATTTTGAAGATGAGCAACAGCGCGAATACCGCCATGAGCAGAGCGAGCACGAGACGCGCGGTTTTGCGATCGATATCCGGAGAGCCGGACAGGGGCGGCGTGGCGGTGGGAACAGTGACGGATTCCATTCTTGATTCGGAAAACAGATGACTGTGCGCTGACACTTTTCCGTGGCTAGCCTCAAAACACGACTCCAGACAGTGCAGGTAACATTGCCCAAGCTCGCGTATGCCGCGACGGTGGTGCTGTTTCTCTGGTTGATCGCGGGTTTCTATCTGCCGGGAAAGGGATTCTCGGCACTCGTCCTTTTCGGCGAGAAAATGGAGGAACGGGCGTTGCCCGAGTTCAAGGCGCTCAATCCATATGTAGAGCCCGACTCATACGGGTACGATGGACAGTTTTACGCGCAGATCGCGATACGGCCTGAGTTGCGTAGTGAGGAGCTCAATACGGCGGTGGACAACCTACCGTACCGCGCGCGGCGGATTCTGCTGTGTGTGACGGCCTGGGTATCCGGCGGGGGAGAGCCAGGACGCGTGCTGCAAGTTTATGCGCTGCAAAACGTGGTTTGCTGGCTGGCGCTGGCGGTTCTTCTGTTGCGTTGGTTTCCAGCGACCAGTTGGGAGAACTACGCGCGCTGGGCGGGCACACTTTTTTCGTTTGGCGTATGCTTTAGCGTGCGCGGTTCGTTGCTCGACGGTCCTAGTTTGCTCGCGATCGCCATTGGTGTCGCTCTGCTGGAGCGGGGACGGCCGTGGTGGGCGATGCTGGTGCTTGGTCTCTCCGGTTTAGTGCGCGAAACGAATCTGCTGGCGGCTTCCGCCTTGGCGGTACCGGGTAAGAAACCGTTTTTGGGGTGGGCGTTGATTGTGTTGCGCGGAGCGCTGGTGGCGGTGCCGTTCGGACTCTGGTTTCTCTATCTCAACCACACCTACGGCGTTCACGATGCGGAGGGCGTGGGAAACCTGAATGCGCCGCTTGCGGGTTATTGGCAGAAGGCCGTGGATACATGGAACGACGTCCGCGCGAACGGGCTGACCGAAGCGATATTCTCGAGCGTGGCCATGCTGATCGCGTTGACGGTGCAAGGCCTGTACTTGGTTTGCGCACCGCGTTGGAAAGAACCGTGGTGGCGCGTGGGCATGGCTTATATGGCGTTGATGGTGATCCTCGGTCACGCGATGTGGGATGGTTATCCGGGCGCGGCAGGCCGTGCGCTGCTGCCGATGTCGCTCGCATTTAATATTCTCCTTCCGCGCGGCCGTCGCTGGTGGCTGGTGTTGCTGCTCGGAAATGCCACCGTGTTTTCCGCGTTTTCCGTGTTTAAACTACCGGGAATGCAGAGCTATCAGGTGACGGGGCAAAAGGCGCTGATCGCCTCGGCCGGGCGCGAGTGGGCGGTTGCTTTTGACGGCAACTGGTATCCGGCGGAGCGTTCGCGCGGCGAATATTGGCGGTGGAATTCAGGGGATGCGGCGATCACGATCGTCAATCCCCATGCGCACGCGGTGCTCGTCGATGTGAGTTTCGGGCTTCGTAGCAAAATCGACCGAGGCATCCAGGTGCTCGCGGCGGGACGAGACGAACCGCTTTGGTCGGGGCGCGTGGGCGACTCGGTCACGCGGGTGTCGTTGGCCGGGTTGCGCATCGAACCGGGCGAGACCGTCTGGCGCTTTGAAACGGATGTTCCTGCGCAATCACCCGGGCCGCACGATCAACGCCCGGTGGGCTTCAGTCTGCGCAACCTGGAGTTCGATCTGCGCGCGACGGCGGAGTAGAGTACGCTGCGCGCAGGTGTACGTTGGAGGTGTAAGTTTATGAAGAGGCGTGGCGCTTATCCCCGCCTGCTACGCCTTTTTCTTACTTCTATGTTCACGCTTACGCTCACCAACTCGCGATTGCTTCCAAGCGGCGGCGGTAGCGGGCGCCGATGACTTCGGGCGAGAATTGTTGCTCGATCGTCTTCTGCGCGGCGGCGCCGAGACGTGCGGCGAGCTCGGGGCTGGCGTGCAGTTTTTTCATCCAGTCCGCGGCGTGTTCCACATCGGGATTCGCCCAAGTTTGTCCCTTCGCGTAAGGGCCGTGCGTGCGCTCGAGGGTGATGAGCGGCGCGCGCACGGGACAGCCGTTGGTTTCGTTTAAAAACTCGGCGGTCGCGGACCAATCGGTGGAGATCACGGGTTTGCCGAGATACATGCATTCGGCGACGGCGAGGCCGAACCCTTCGCTGCGATGGAGCGAGACGAAACAATCGCAGGCGGCCTGAAGCGCGGTGATGTCGGCTCGCGAAAAAGAGTCGGTGAGGAGGAGCGTGCCGCGGAGGTCGGCGACCGCGGCCTGGAGTGCGGCGAGGTCGGCTTCGTTGCCGGCGGTGCCGTGGACTTTGATGACGAGGGCGGCGTTGCGGGTGGCGAGGCCGGAGGCGCGGAAGGCGTCGATGACGGCGCGGGGATTCTTCCGTTCCGAGTAGCTGTGAAGGTCGTAGAGGAAGAGGAAGAGGAATTTATCGGCGGGGAGGTGGAGACGCTGGCGTAACTGAGCCGTGGACTCGATGGGGCGGCGCAGTGAGATGGCGTGGGGCATCGTGACAACCGGGAGCGGCGATTTGTCAGCGATGGCTGCACGCACGAACTCGGACGGACACCAGATCTCGTCCATGAAGTCGAAGTAGGGCACCCACGCATCGGGGAATTCGGGGAGTTCCCATGCCCAGTAGCCGACATTGTATTTCCCGGCGCGAAAGGCTTTGCCGTGATGGGTATCGATGTCGGCGCAGGCCGGGGCATCGAGGTGGAAGACGTTCACGCCGTGGAGGTTTTTATCTTGGAGGAAGGGCGTGTAACTGTTGTCGCCCATATGCGCTTTGCAGGGAAGCTTGAGCTGGATAGGGGCGGCGGGGATGCGGGCGGCGTCGGCGGCGCGGACCATGCAGCGGGCGGATTCGCCCACGCCGAGGTCGGCATTGAGGAAACCGACGATATTGAGGCCGAGGCAGGCGTGTTTCCGGGCGAAGGCGGGAGAGTAGGGACTGTGGCGATTGCCGAAATCGTACGCGAGTTCGCCGTCGGCCTCGATGTGCGCGATGCGGAGCTGACGGTTTTTATTTTGCGCGCGGAAGCGCTGGAGCGAAGCGGCGTGGCGCCAGTACTGGAAAACACGGCCGGCCCAGGCGAGGGCATTGGTGAAACCGACGCCGCCGAGGACGAAGCGGAGCAAGAAGCTTTCGCCGGCGAGATCGGGGGGAATGTCGAACGCGATTTCCCAAGGGCCGTTTTTTTGAGGGACGACGGTGGCGATCCGGCGACGTGCGAGAAAAACCGTGAGTGTCGGGGCGCGGGCTTCGATGCCGTGCGCGTCGGGGTGGGGCAAATACAGGCCGCGGATCACGATGCGGCGGAGACTGGCGAGAGGCGGGAAGTTGACGGTGGCGGTGTCGCGGATGAAAGCGGAGTCGAGCGAGAAGGTGTCGAAAACGAAGCCAGTGTGCCGGGTGGAATGGCGCGAGAAAACTCCCTCAGTGGCGGGTGAACGGGTGGATGATGACATCGATGAATCGCGGTGTGTGGTCGCTGTCGGAGGCGCATTAGACGCCGCCGGGCGGGTGGGGCAAGGGAACAGACAGGCAGCAGGCGATTCGTTGCGGAGTTTTCAGAAAAGAAAACGCCGGTAGCGGGAGCATGGCGGTGAAATCTTGCGTGTGGGCGGGAAGCGGCGGGGAACGGCGGGCCGTTTCCTTACGTGGACAGCCTGCTGCTGCAGGTGACGCAGCGAATCGGATCGCTGGAAGTGCGGCCCTGATGGTTTTCTCAGGCGTGCAGCTGATGTTGCTGGGCGTGATCGGCGAGTACCTCGGGCGGATGTTTTTGACGGTGAATCAACGTCCGCAGGCGGTGGTGCGTGAGGTGGTGTGCGGCGAGCCTTCAGGGCGCCGCAGGCAGGATGCGGCTCCAGCGTTCGAATTCGTTATCGAAGGCGTCGGCCATGAGCCGCCAGGCGATGACGGGCGGCTGTGACGTGACGCCGGCGGCGTGCAATGCGGCGCGGAGCGCGTCGAGTGGTGCGCTGTAAGCAGTGGCGGCGGTGAAGTCGCGAGTAAGGTAGTCCAGGCAGGCGGCACGGAGGCCGAGACGGCCGAGTTCGCAGCGCCAGCGGGAGGCGAGGAGGCGGGAGTTTTCTTCGTCGCGACTTTTGCGGCCCGGCGACGAACTCACGTGATGATAAATCACGCTGCGTCGCGCGACCGCGATGCTGCGTCCCTGCCGGGCTGCGCGGAAGCAGAGATCGATGTCTTCTCCGCCATTCACGTAAGCGGTGTCGAAGCCGCCGAGGTCCGACCAGAGAGCGCGCGCGATGAGCAGACAGGCGCCGGTCACAGCGGGGACCGATGCGATGGCCGGGGCAAACGGTGGCAGTTCGCGGTCGTGAACGGGTTTACCCCGGGCGTCGATGATGATCCCGGCGTGGTCGATCTCGCCGGTGCGCACGGAGCGTTGGATATTGCCGACGATACCCGCGCGCGCCCCTAGCGACGCGTGGGCGCGGATCATGGGTTCGAGCCAGTGCGGGGTAAGGACGAGGTCGTTGTTCAGCAGGACGAGGAAATCGCCGGTCGCGGCGGACGCGGCGCGGTTGTTGGCGCCGGCATAGCCGAGATTGCGTTCGTTGAGGAAGACGCGGGTGCGACGCGCATCGAGCGTCTTGAGCCACTCGCGGGTGCCATCGGTGCTGCCGTCATCGACGAAAATGATTTCGTGATCGAGACCCGCCGGCAACGTGGTCTGCAACGACGCCAGCATCGCCTGCGTGAGAGGCAGGCAATTGTAGAGCGGAATGATGAACGAAACGCGCACGAGCGCAGAGTTTTGAACCGCGAAGGGCCGCGAATCGACGCGAATTTCAGCGGACTATGCGGAGCGTTGTCCCGCCTGAAGGAGCTTCGCTGCGAGCTGAGTGGTGAAGGCGGCAATGAAAAGCCCGCGGGGACGCCGACGCTCCGGAAAGATCGCTCTCGTGAACTCAGACGAGTTTTTTCAGATAAGCGCCGTAGTTGGATTTGCCGAGACGCGCGATTTGCGCGTCGAGCTGGCCGCGATCGATCCACTGCTGGCGGAAGGCGATCTCTTCAAGGCAGGCGATTTTAAGGCCTTGGCGGTTTTCAATCACCTCGACGAACTGACCGGCGGCGAGAAGTGAGTCGTGCGTGCCGGTGTCGAGCCAGGCGGTGCCGCGCCCGAGGAGTTCGACGTGAAGTTTACCGGCTTCCAGATAGAGACGATTGAGGTCGGTGATCTCGAGTTCCCCGCGCTTGGAGGGTTTCAGGGATTTCGCCAGTGCGACGACGTCGCGATCGTAGAAATAAAGGCCGGGGACCGCGTAGTTTGATTTTGGATACGCGGGTTTTTCTTCGAGCGAAAGAACGCGCCCATCGGGGGCGAACTCGACCACGCCGTACGCGGTGGCGTCGGCCACATGATAACCGAAAATCGTTGCGGCATCGGTGCGCGCGGAGGCTGTGGAAAGCGAGGCGACGAGGTCGTGGCCGTAGAAAAGATTGTCGCCGAGGACGAGCGCGGAGGGCGTTTTATCGTCGAGGAAACCGACCTGGTTCGCGATGAGGAATGCTTGCGCGAGTCCGTCGGGGCTCGGTTGTTCCGCGTAGCTGAAGGTGACGCCGAATTGCGAACCGTCGCCGAGCAAACGACGGAAGAGCGGCAGATCCTGCGGTGTGGAAATGATGAGGATCTCGCGGATGCCGGAGAGCATCAGGATCGACAGCGGATAATAGATCATCGGCTTGTCGTAAACCGGCATGAGCTGCTTGCTCACGGCGATCGTGAGCGGGTAGAGGCGTGTGCCGGATCCGCCGGCGAGGACGATGCCTTTGCGGCGGGCCGCGGTTGAGGTGGAAAGTTTAGGTTGAAGTGCAGACATGGTGTGCGGTGTTAGCGGTCGAGAGATTTGATGAGGCCGTGGATCATGCGTGAGATCTCGCGGAGCTCTTTGACGAGGTTCATGCCGGTTTCGGAAGCGATGTAGTTGAGCGGGATGGCGCGGAGAACCTGGGAGCGGGTTTCGCCGGCGGAGCCTTTCGCGTAGCCGAGGAATTGTTTGAATTCGGCTTTGCTTATGCGCTCGGCCCCTTCGGCGATGTTGTCAGCAATGCTATTACCGGAACGTGTGATCTGATCTTTAAAACCCCAATCGCGGCACCCGGCGAGCAATCGATAGAGTTCGATGCTCAGGGCGTGGGAGCGTTTCCACACCTCAAGTTTTTCGAACGACTCGTCTGCCGTTTCCATGACTTCAACCTAAACTTTCCAGTTCAACGCCCGTCGCACCCATTGCCTTTAGCCTTTCGCCCCGAGCCTCTCGCGCGCATAGCGCGTGGCGGTGATCTCCGCGGCCCAGTCGCGATGGGTCAGGTACCAGTCGACAGTTTTGGCGATGCCGGTGCTGAAACTCTCGTACGGTTTCCAGCCGAGTTCCTTTTGGAGTTTTTCGCAGTTGATGGCGTAGCGGCGATCGTGGCCGGGGCGATCGGCGACGAAGGTGATTTGTTCAACGTAGGATTTGCTGTCGGCGCGCGGTGATTTCTGGTCGAGGAGCGCGCAGATCGTTTTCACGATCTCGATGTTCGGTTTTTCGTTCAGACCGCCGACATTGTACGTTTCACCGACGCGTCCTTTTTGAAGCACGAGCCAGATCGCGGCCGCGTGATCTTCGACGTACAGCCAGTCGCGGACCTGCTGGCCATCGCCGTAGATGGGCAGCGGTTTTCCATCGAGTGCATTGAGGATGACGAGCGGGATGAGTTTTTCGGGGAAGTGAAATGGCCCGTAATTGTTCGAGCAGTTGGTCGTCAGTGTCGGCATCTTGTACGTGTGCTGATAAGCGCGGACGAGATGATCGCTGGCGGCTTTGGACGCGGCGTACGGGCTGTTCGGCGCGAAGGGCGTTTCCTCCGTGAACGCCGGGTCGGTTGGCGTGAGCGTGCCGTAAACTTCGTCGGTCGAAACGTGGAGAAAGCGGAAGGCCTCTTTTTTCGGCGAAGGAAGTTTGGCCCAATAAAGTCGCGTGGCGTTGAGCAGGCGCAGCGTGCCGACCACATTCGTTTGCACGAAAGGCTCGGGCGAGTCGATCGAGCGATCGACGTGCGTCTCAGCCGCGAAATTGACGACGGCATCGATCGCGTGATCCGCGAGGAGTTTCGAGATGAGTGTGCTGTCGCCGA
>CAZNJG010000016.1:0-103725 GCA_964573305.1 uncultured Opitutaceae bacterium | reverse complement strand
CCACCTGATCAAACTGGCGCTGCTCCCGGCGCTTTATACAACGGGGGTTGGGGGCAGTGTCTGATTATATATAGAACCCAGGCACTTTCCCCCCTCCAACGAAGCCAAAATATCGAAATCCACTTATCGAAGCAGAAATGACCCGGCAAAATCCGCTTCATGAAATATCCGGGCTAAGCGAGCCTCCAAAGCGGGCTCATCGCTTCTTGCTCGAGTCCTTATTATTCTAGCTCCGATCATCCTCATCACTGTGGCTTTTGAGTTCGGGCAGAATTGGTGGGACTCACGCACACGAGTTAAACTAGCCGTCCTTTCCGAGGCAATTGCGGTGGATCAAAAGATTTTGGATGCAGCAGAAGACGGGAATCGCCTTAAGGAGGCGGCCATCGCTCATCGAAAAGCTTATGGCGATGGTCCGTCATTATTTCAACCGGCAGGATACAACCGTTTGTACACGCTCAGCATTCAGCAATCCGCTTTAGAATCTTCGAGAAAAGCGTGCGCTAGCATGTCAGCACGAATTGGAGCGGAAAAAGCTAAGCTCTCCGAAATGGAGGAAAGCCTGAAACGGCGATGGACGCTCCGCTGGTTTGTTAGACGAGCGCACTAGCTCGTGGACCTCGAAGCATACGGACTTCTATCGCGCATCTCTTCGCTCGATTTTGAGAGTGTAGCTTTCTTTGTTCATCTGAGCTCGAAAAATGGCGATGTCGCTCCCTTCGTTGGAGTATGACTTTAATACGTTGCGAATGTCTCGTTCGTGAATCACGCACCGTACCCCTAGCACCACTCGTTTCAGCCACTCATGAGGAATCTCTTGGAAGAAGTGACTGCCAATCATCTGGCAGGAGTGTAGTTCGACGAAGCGCCGGCGTTCTGCCTCGTAATGCCAACTGGGGGCTTTCACGGTGTAGGCAGCCGTAATTTGCCTATTTCCCTCGGTCCTGTCTTTGCTATTCCGGGGCTCAACAAGATGCCAGTCAGTGATAGGGCGGATGCCATCTGGAGGATAACTGACTTTCAAGAACTGAACGGCTAGTTCCAGGTTCGGAACATCGAACCCCAAAGCTATTCCTGTATGAGCCTGCGCGTAATGGCTCCATATTACTGGATCGTCTATTTTCTCGCTGAAACAGAGGATGCCCATCCGCGCATTTCTTGAATCCCAAAACTGCCGTTCGTGCTCCCGATCACCTAGGTCGCTTCCCGTCGTTGGCGCGTTCTTCAAGTTAGGAAAGCAATCGAGTGGATCGTTCAGCTCAGACAACCGCCCAACTTTCCACCTCTTGGTTTGAAGTGCTTCTAAACCGTGTGCACAGGTTAGATAGCGATAGAGGAGCATGACGAGAAAGGCTCGAGGTCGCTCAGCGTGGCGGGAATTCGAAGTCGGCTTTCTTTTTGTCTTTGGAGAGGACGAGGTAGGCGCTGAAGTTGGCGCCGCGTTTTGATACAAAGCCGTCGAGCAGGTTGGTTTTGCCGTCGTCGAGGAGTTGCTGGACTTCGCTCGCGGGGATTTCTTTTCCGAGGAGCGTTTTCTTTAACTCAAAAACCGCGCGCGGGGCGTTTTCGGCGCCGGGTTTGGCGACGATATACGATTCGTCGGTTTCATACAGATCGGCGTCGTGCGCTTTGCTCACGCCAAGCTTCTTCGCCTTCGAGAGATCGAGCGGTGGCTTGGCTTTGCGTTCCTTGACCTTGCCGTCTTTGCCGACCTTCGGCGCGCGGGGCGGGAACTCCCAATTGATCTTGGCGCCATTGCGCAGGAGGAAGGCGTCGAAGGGACGGCCGCGCTTCGAGATGAAACCCTGGATGAGGTCGGTTTTTCCTTTCTCGACGAGCTGGATGGCGTGCTCGGGCGTGACCGGTTTCTGGCACATCAGGCGACCGACGCTGAACGCTTGTTTCCAGCCGCCTTCGGCGTCGGGATCGCGCTCGCGGAGGACGTAGCTCGTGGGCGCTTCGCAGAGCTCGGCGCCGGTTTTGGGATCGGTCCAGAAGGGCGTGAGCTCGGCGAGATCGAACTTGTTGCCGAAATCGAGCTCCACCTTGCGTTTGCCCTCGTTTTTCGGGTCGTCGATGAGGCGGAGTTTGGCGGGGAAACGGTTGCCGGTGCGCGGCGACACGAAGCCATCGAGCGGGCCGATTTCGCCGGCGGTGACGAGTTCGCGAATTTCGGTTTCCTCGAGCTTGCGGCCAGTGACGACTTTATAGATGGCGAGGGCGCCGTCCTGCGATTTGTAGGCGCGGAGGGTTTCGAGCATCGGCTGGCCGTCGGTCGGCGAGACGATGTCGGTGACACGGGAATTGGATTCGTCCTCTTCGAAGCCTTTGGTGCGTTCGACGATGCCTTTGGTGACTTCGACGATCTCCTCCATGAACTGTGGACGGGCGTATTTGCCGTGTTCCATGAGGCGGAGTTTGCGTTCCCATTCGCCGGTCATGTCGGGCTTGGTGAGCGCCTCGGTTTTGACGGCGGAAAGGAATTCGAGGAGCGACTCGGCCTTTGGCGTGGGGACGAGTTCGCGCTGGGCGCGCTCCATGTATTTTTGATTGATGAGACCGTCGATGGTGTCGGCGCGGGTGGCGGGTGTGCCGAGACCGCGTTCCTTCATGGCTTCGGCGAGTTCTTCGTCGTCCACGAGTTTGCCGGCGCCTTCCATGGCGGAGAGCAGCGTGGCTTCGGTGTAGCGCGGCGGCGGTTTGGTGAATTCGGCGTGGAGATCGGCGGAGACGGTGCGGGCGCTGGCGGGCGAGCCGTCGTTTGGCGAGAGCGCCGGGAGGGATTTGCCGCTGCCGGAACTGGCCGCGCCGGCTTCGTCGTCGAGCGCGGACTTGCCATAAACGGCGAGCCAGCCGGCCGAGGTGAGGACTTTGCCCTCGGTTTTGAACTGATGCGTCGAAGCGACGGTGCTGGTGCGCGTTGTGACGTCGAATTCGGCGGCGGGATAAAACACCGCGACGAAACGGCGTGCGATCATGTCGTACACCTTGGCCTCCATCTCATCGAGGTTCTTCATTTCGGAACCGGTCGGGATGATGGCGAAGTGATCGGAGATCTGCGCGTTGTTGAAGATGCGTTTGTTGGGGCGCAGCCAGCCTTGATCGAGGACCTTGGCGGCGTGAGCGGAGAGATCGCCTTCGAGCGCGCCGAGCGTCTGGCGGCAGGTCGGAATATAATCCTCCGGGAGCGCGCGCGAATCGGTACGCGGGTAGGTGATCATCTTGTGGCGCTCGTAGAGGGCTTGCGCGATCTGGAGCGTGCGGCGGGCGGACAGACCGAAGCGGTTGTTGGCCTCGCGCTGCAAGGTCGTCAGGTCGTACAGGCGCGGCGGCGCTTGCGTGGCGGATTTTTTCTCGTCGGTGACCGTCGCGGGCGGCTGGCCCTGGCAGGCGGCGAGGACGGCTTCGGCGGTGGCCTGGTCCCAGATGCGGTCGATGCGATCGTGGTCGTCGCCGTCGGCTTTTTTGAAATTGGGCCGCTGATAAACGCCTTCGTAATTGCCCTGCGCGATCTGGAATTGCGCGGTGAGGCGCCAGTATGCGCGGGGCTTGAAATTGCGGATCTCGAGCTCGCGGTTGACGACGATGGCGAGGGTGGGCGTCTGCACGCGACCGACCGAGGCGACGTTGCCGGCGCGGGAGCCGAACATGCGCTTGGTGAGCGCGCGGGTGCCGTTGATGCCGATGAGCCAGTCGGACTCGGAGCGGCAACGGGCGGCGTCGCCCAGACCGGCCATTTCTTCGGCGGTGCGCAGATTCTTAAAGGCGGCACGGATGCCCTCGGGGGTCATCGTCTGCATCCAGGCGCGTTTCACCGGGAGCTTGGACTTCGAGAGCAGGTAGAGATTGGCGAAGATGAGCTCACCCTCGCGCCCGGCGTCGCAGGCGTTGATGACCTGATCGATGTCTTTGCGGGCGAGGAGTTTTTTGAGGAGGGCGAAACGATCCTTCGACTCGGCGATGGGCTTGAGTTCGAATTTTTCCGGGATGATCGGGAGCGTCTCGAGGCGCCAGAAGCCGTATTTCTTCTTATCGATGTCCTCGGGCATGAGCAGTTCCACGACATGGCCGACCGCTGACGCGATGACGTATTCGTCGTTTTCGTAGTGGTCGCCTTTTTTGGGAACTTTACCGAGGGCGCGGGCGAGGTCGGCCGCCACCGACGGCTTCTCCGCGATGATAAGAGACTTCATGTGGGGCGAGCCGTTAGGCGGCGTGTGGGGCGATTTCAAGGTTTAGTTTGCGAAGCGTCGCGAGCGCGCGCACGGAGGCATGCGCGTGTGCTGAGTCGTGGCGAAGTCGTTTTTTCGCTCGAAAAAATAGTGGAAGCGTTTCGTTGATATCCGGCAAAAACGCCGCGCTACTTGGCGGCAGCGCCTTTACTAATCACTTACCCACGCGATGGCCACCGTACTGGTCGTAGAAGACGACAAACTTTCCCAACGCATCCTCGGAAAAATCCTGGGCCGCAGCCACGAGATCATCGTGGCCGAGAATGTGGCCCGCGCCTGGGAGGAGCTCCGCCGGCATCCGCTGGTCGATATGGTCATTCTCGACAACCAGCTCGGCAAGGAGTGGGGCTGGGAGTTTCTGCAAGGGCTGCGCGCCGATCCGGTGTTCACCAATCTGCCGGTGGTGGTTTACACTGCGCACACCGAGCGCAGCTCCATCATGAAGTATGTGGAGCTCGGCGTGCAGGCCATGCTCGTGAAGCCGTATCAGGCCGAGGTGCTTTTCGACGAACTGCGCAAAGCCGCCGCCGCCGATTGGACGGGCCGTTTGCTGGAACGTCCTGAAGCCGCCTGCGCGCGTCTGAAGATTTCCGAAAGCGACTACTACAGCACGCTCAGCGCCGCCGCCACCGTGCTGGAGAAGAACATTCAGGAGCTGCGCGATGCGTTTGCCGAGAAACGCGACGAACAGCAGATCAAAACGCCGCTCCTGCAGATCTACAATCAAGGTGCCGCGCTCGGCATGCTTGTGTTGAAGAGTGTCACCGAAGGTCTCATCCGCGGCATCGGTTCGCGCCACAATGCCGTCATCCAAAGCGGCCTGCGCGCGCTCGAATCGCTGCAACTGATCCTGCGCCTGCGTTCGCTCGAATACATCCGCGTCAAAGAAATGGCCGAGTCCGCGCCTGCGACGCCGAAACGCCCGTCGCGCTCCGGCCCGGTGATGCCGCCCGCAGCCGCCTCGCAGGCCTCGGCCTTCAGCCGCCGCACGGCTCCGGCTCCGATCTGGGCCTACGGAAGCGGATTTGCGCGCATCGCCCGCCATGAGCTTTTCGAAAAAGGCGAACTCGCCCGTCTCGCCGGCGAACTCGTGCAAAAATCTCCGCTGCGCGAAATGATGGATGCGTGCACTTTTATCGCCGGCGCGCCCAACGCGTCGCTCGATGAAGTCCTGGCGGCGATCCGCGAGCTACCGAATTTCCAGCCATTGTTTCTGCAGATCGCGTCCCGTCGCGCTGCCACGCAGACCGAAGAAGCGCCGATCGCGCTCGAAGGTGAGGATGCCGACGATCTCGCGCTGCGCCAGGCGGTGGACCGTCTCGGCGTGTTTCGCACCATGATTTTGATCGCGGCGGCGCGCATCGCGAAAGGCGCGGCTGTTTCCTCGCCGCTCGATCTTTCGCTGCTCCTGGAGCACACGCTCTCCGTTGGAGTTCTCTCTTACGAAGTGGGCCGCATGTTGCGTCTGCCCGATGAGCATTTGCCTGCCGCCGCCGGGCTCGTGCACGACGCCGGCACTTGGTTTTTTGCGATCGCGGAGCCGGGCTTGTACGCGCTGGCACTCACGCTCGCGCATGAAGGTGGTCAGGGCGCACATCGCGCCGAACAAGGGGTTTTTGGCGCCACGCACGAAGAGGCGGGGCTTCTCTGCCTCGAGGCCGTGCAAGCACCGGCCTTGCTCCACGATGTGATGTTTGCCCATGAAGATCTCGACCGCATTGCGAAGCCCGAGTCGGCCGCGATCGTGGCCAGCGTTTTTCTTGCCAATCATCTCGCCTGGACCGCCGTCGCCACCGAGGAAGCGCATGCAAAAAAAATCCGCGATGCACTGCTCGATCCGCAGAATCCGGTCTGGACCGTGCTGCGCGGTGCGGGCGTCACCTTGCCGCTCGACATCCCGGAATTGATCGAAGCCATGACGCGTGTCTCGAAAACCACGGCCTGGATCGGCAGCGAACTCGCCGAATGGGGTGCGGGCAACAGCCGTAGTTGATTGGCGGATACGCTGGATGCGCGGTGCGCGGCAGGCTGCGCGTTGCGGGAGCTACGGTGGCTTACCTTGGCAACGTCTGATGCACACGC
Source organism: uncultured Opitutaceae bacterium (assembly GCA_964573305.1). Classification (GTDB taxonomy): domain Bacteria; phylum Verrucomicrobiota; class Verrucomicrobiia; order Opitutales; family Opitutaceae; genus Nibricoccus. The sequence continues at coordinate 97,411 of CAZNJG010000016.1, read as the reverse complement.
ATGAACACTGATGTGCTCGTGAACTGATGGAACCCGGGCGGTTTCACGCCCGCGTGCAGGATGGTGTATGCGCCAGTTCTTATCAGTGCGCTTCAGTGAAAATAAGCGGTTCTCTCCGCTACGGCTCCTGAGCCGAGATTTCGCGAAGCGCGCTTTCTTTTTTCGCACGACCGCGATTGGTTTACGCGCATGAGCACCACCATCGGAGTCATCGGCTTGGGAATCATCGGCGGCGTATGGGCGCGTCATTACGAGGCAGCCGGCGTGCTGACGGGCGCGTGGAATCGCACCGCGCAGCCGGACTTTCCCAAATGGAAAAACAGTGCGCGCGAGGTCGCTGCGACGGCGGATGTTGTCCAGATCGTCGTCGCCGATCCACCCGCTGTTCAGTCGGTGATCGATGCCATGCTGCCGGCTCTCGGTCCGGGCAAAACCGTGGTGCAATCGAGCACGATCGACGGCGAAAGCAGCGAAAAGTTTTTGCGCCAGGTACTGCAGACTGGAGCGCGGTATCTCGAAGCGCCGTTCACCGGCAGCAAACCCGCGGCGGAGCAAAAGAAGACCGTCTTTTTTCTCGGCGGCGATGAAGCGCTCGCGAAGGAGTTGGAGCCTTTGCTCTCACTTGTCTCGGAAACGCGCTTCTTCATTGGCACGCACCGGCAGGCGACGGCGATCAAACTCGCGATGAACCTGAACATCGCGGTGCAGATGCAGGGCCTGAGCGAAGCGTTGACCTTCGCGCGCAACGCCGGCGTGAGCGACGAGACGTTTTTCAGCGTCATCAAGAAGAACGTGAGCAATTCCGGTCTGGTCGCACTCAAGGAACCGAAGCTGCGCGATAATGATTTTTCGCCGCAGTTTTCGGTGAAGCACATGTTGAAGGACATGCGCCTCGCGACGCGCATGCTCGGCTGCGAAGAAATGCCGATGCTCGACACCGTCCGCGGCTGCCTGCACTCCGCCTCCCAAGCCGGCTACGCCGACGAAGATTTTTCAGCGTTGGTGCGGATGCTCGGCGCGAAATGAAACTGCGGCTAAACGAGAAATCCGTGCGATGAGTGACGTTACTCCTGCGGCTCTGCCAGCAGCTGGATGAGGCGCGCCTCGATGCGTGGCGCGCTCGCCGCTGAAAGTGTGTACGGATAGTTTTTAAGGATCCCGCCGGCGGTCGGAAGCGTATCCGCCTTTTCACTACGAGCGTTTCGGATCAGGTTTCTCAGGAGGTCGTCGAGTTTGCCATAGTCGGCGTTGCCCCAGCCACCGCCATTTCGCTGAAGGTTGAAGTGCGTGTCGTAATCATCATCAACGCGGTCCTTTTCGATGATCAGTTCAGAGGGAAAGCGGCCGCTTATGCGGGCGGACGAAACGATTTCGTAGCGGGCGAGCATGGCGGAGGTTGCGGGCGCTGGCAAATAGGCGGTGAGCGCGGCGATGTCGTCGGGAACGGATCCGCCGTGAGCTTCGCGGTATCGTTGCATCCCGGTCTGCAGGAGCGGCATGAATTTGCTTTTAGCAAGCGAGCGGAGGTGACTCATGGTTTTGCGAGCTCCCTCTTCATCGTTAAGATCCGCTTTCCGTGCTGCTTCCAGCCAGTCGGATTCGGTCAACAGAGCCATCTCCGGGATGATTCTTTCGGGCAGGCGCGTGGTCCATGCTTTGAGATCGTGCACGCGTTGGATCCAGGCGCGAAGTTCGGCGTTGAGCGCGGCGTCGGGGCCATTGGCAAGTGCATGGAGGACCTCGTCGGCCCGGGCGAGGGTGGCGTCGGAAGCGGCGAGTTCTTTTTCTGCGACCGCGTGTTGTTGCCGGGCGTCGGCCAGCTCCGCGCGAAGGGTGTCGAGTTCGTTGCGTTGCTTGGAAAGAAGATGCGCCTCGAAAAGCGCGCACCCGAGTGCCAGCGAGAGCGTCGCAAGTGTTATCTTTTGAACGGTGGTCATGGCTAACAAAGCGGAGAAGGCGGTGGTGGCGGCAGGTGTCGCGAGGAGTGCAGCGGTGGCGAAGGATTTCGCGAGTGCGGTGGGGGCGGTGGTGACCGCGTGCGCGGAGAGAGTGGCGGCAAGCGTGCCGCCACTGAGCGGGAAACCGCGGCGCGAGAAATCTTCGCGGAGCCGGCCGAGAGCTCGGGCGATGCGTTTTTGCGCGGCGTCTTCGGAGATGTTGAGTTGCACGCCAATTTCGCGGAGCGGGCGGTTGGCGAAAAAGCGGAGCAAGATCGCGGTGCGGTCTTTTTCACCGAGGCTCATCATGGCTTCGTCGAGCGTGTCCGTGATGGATGACCAGTCGGCATCGGTGTCGCTCGCGCGGGCGTCGAGAGACGAGGCTGCGATGAGCGCGGCATCGCTGGCGGCATGTTGCTCGCGTGCGTGTCGCGTGGTTTCGCGACGGATGAGGTCGATGGCTTTGCGGCGGGTCACGGTGTAGAGCCAGGCAACGAGCGGGAGGTCGCCGCGGATGCGCGCGGCAGATCGGGAGAGTTCGATGAAGACGGATTGGGCGACGTCTTGCGCGAGATGCGGGGCGCGGACCTGACGAACCGCGGCAGAATAAACGAGGTCGACATGGCGGCTGACAATTTCGCGGGAAGCGGTTTCGTCGCCTGCGGAGACGAAGCGGCGGAGAAGCGAATGGTCGTCATCGGGGGCAGGCGTCATCGTGTTGTTCATGGAGAAATCGCTGTGCGCGGCGAAATCCGACAGCGGCAGGAAAAATTTTCTGAAAAATCTGTGTCCCGACTGTTCGCGGAAATCTCGTTTGCGGGGCGGGTTGCGATGCCTACGGTGCGCGTATGAGTGAATCTGTTTCAAGCGTCGCGGTGGCGGAGGCCCGTCAGGTGCTCGACCGGCTGAGGGCTAACATGCGGCGTACGATCCGCGGCAAGGACGAGGTGATCGATCAAGTGCTGACCTGTCTCGTCGCAGGAGGACATCTGCTGGTCGAGGATATGCCGGGCGTGGGAAAAACAACTTTGGCGTATGCGTTGTCGCGCTCGATGGACGCGAGTTTTTCGCGCATTCAATTCACCAGCGATTTGCTGCCGACGGACGTGACCGGCGTGTCGATCTACGACGAAACTGTGCGCGAGTTCGTTTTCAAGAAGGGGCCGGTGTTTGCGAATGTGGTGCTGGCCGATGAGATCAATCGCGCGACGCCAAAAACGCAGTCCGCGCTGCTCGAAGTGATGGATCGCGGGCGGGTGACGATCGATGGTGAGGCTCACGCGGTTGGGGAACCGTTCATGGTGTTGGCGACGCAGAATCCGGTGGATTATGAAGGCACATTTCCGCTGCCGGAGAGCCAGATGGATCGTTTCCTGATGCGGCTGCACATGGGGTATCCAGAAAGTCAGGACGAACTGGATATCCTGCGCACGGCGCGCACGGCGTACGATGCGATCGAGACGAATCCGGTCGCGACGCGTGAGGATGTGCGACGGCTGCAGGCGCTGGCGTCGCAGGTGTTTGTCGAGGATTCGGTGCTCGAGTTTCTTTTAAAAATTGTCGCAGCGACGCGAACCGAGGCGGAGTTCAAAACCGGCATCAGTGTGCGCGGCGGTCTTGCGCTCAAGCGTGCGGCGCAGGCACGGGCGTTGTTGCGCGGGAGCGATTACGTCGTGCCCGAGGATGTGTCGGAACTAGTGGCTCCGGTGTTTGCGCACCGGCTCACGCTTCAGCGTCCGGGTTCGGATGCGCTGGAGGAACGTCGCGTGATCGTCGGTGCTCTTAAACGCATCGTCGGCACCATCGTACCGCCGTTGTGACGGCGTGTACGCGGTCACAACGGCGGAAATCGCAAATGCCGACGCTCCAAATGCCAAAGAAAGGATCAAATCTCGCCGACGATATCGGGGGCAGGCACTGTATTAGGAAACTGGATACTGATACTTTCTTTGGCATTTGGATTTTGAGTTTTGGAGTCTCCTCATGAAGACGCGGCACTCCGACGCTTTTTTCGAGCCGGACGGTGTGGCGCGCGCGCCGGGCGGACCGCGTCATTTTTGGCGGCGCGTGTTATGGAGTCTCGTGTATCCGCGGCGCGGGCAACGTGTGCGGATGACGACTTCGGGCACGGTGTTGATCGCACTTGCGCTGGCGGTGGGGCTGGCGGCGTACAACTCGGGAAATAATATTCTGTTTATCACGCTTTCGCTGCTGCTCGCGTGCCTGTTGTTGAGCGGATTGATGTCGTGGCTGAATCTATCGCGCGTGCGCTGGCGTTGGCGCGTCGAACCGCCGTTGCGCGTGGGACTGACGCATCCGGTGGCGCTCGAAGTGCGCAATGACAAACGCGTGCTGCCTGCGTATGCGTTGTGGTTCGAGTTGCGCAGCTCGAGTCATGCGCAGAGCGAGCGGCTCGAGCTGCCGCAGCGATTGGATCCGGGCGTGGGCGCGTCGCTGGATTGGTCGGTGCGTCCGGCGAGACGCGGCGTCGAAGCACTGCGCCTGGAAGCGGTGGGGTCGCTTTTCCCCTTCGGTTTTCTGCGCAAAACATTTCCCGTCACCCTGACCAAGGAAGTCATCGTGTGGCCCGCGGCCGTGGAGTACCGGCGTTTTTCCGCAGCCTTGTGGGAACGTGCGCGGCCAGGACGTCCGCTTTCGCGCGCGGGCGGCGGTGCGGATCTGCATTCGATCCGCCGGTACGTGCAGGGAGATTCGCATCGATCGATTCACTGGAAAGCGACCGCCCGGTTGCGGCGCACGATGGTCGCGCAACGCGCGGCCGACGGCGAAGATGGCTACGGTCTTTGGCTGCGCACGCCGGCGGAGATCTGGACGCGGCCGGAGCAGTTCGAATTGTTGTGCGGTTTTGCGGGCACGCTGGCGGAGGATCTGTTTCGCGCGGGGCGTTTGACGGCGGTGCTGATCAACGACGAACCGGCGGTTCCTGTAAGACGGCTCGCGGATATCGAGGATTTTCTCGACAGGCTCGCGCTGCTTGCGCCGGTGCCGTCGGAAGGGAAATGCACTCCTGCGCTTCACCGGCGCGCGGGTGTGCATGGCAAAAATTTGCTGACGTTTGCGCCGGAAGGCGCGCGCGGCGTGGCGGCTTATGTCGATGGAGAAAAAGCGGCCTCGGCTTAAGACGGATGATCTCCGTCAACTGCGCTGGCTGCTCGGCGGAGCGGTGGCGCTGGTGGCGTTGTGGTCGCAGACGTTTCTCGACGTCGGGGGATGGTGGCTGCCCGGTGTATTGACGGGGCTGATACTGATCGCGCTGTGGCGGCCGGCACTGGTCGCGCGAGTGCCGGACTGGCTGCACCGCCTGGCGTTTCCGGGCATCGCGGCCGCGGGCGTGCACGCTTATTATCTGGAAGGTGAATGGCTGCCGGCGATGACGCAGGTCGCGATGCTGCTGGTTGCGTATCGAGCAATCCACTACAGGAAGCGCCGCGATGAGCTGCAGTTGATCGTGCTCGGGTTGTTCCTCGTGGTGACCGGCGGCGTGCTCACGACCTCGATCGGTTTTGTGGTGCAGATCCTGGTGTTTGCCGCGCTGGCGCTGGCGTTGCTGATGACACTCACGCTGGAAGGCGGCGAGGTGCCGGCGACACTCAAAGGTGCGCCGGCTTGGGCGGAACGAGTGGAGTGGTTTGCGCTGGCGTCGCGGGTGCGGGCGGTCACGGCGTGGCGCGTGGTGGCGACGGGCGCGTTTCTCTTCGTGAGCCTCGCGGTGGTGTCGGGACTGTTGTTTCTCGCGATCCCGCGTTTTGAGCTCGGGCAGGGACTTTTTCTCGAAGGCTTGTTGAAACGAAAAACGAGTTCGGGATTCACCGACACGCTGCGCTTTGGCGACGTGACGGACATCCTGCGCGATCAAAGTGTGGCGATGAGCGTCGAAGTGTCGGACCGCACGCAAGTGCCCGCGCAGGTTTATTGGCGGATGGTCGTGCTCGACGAGTATCGTGATCAGGCGTTTCGCATGTCGGCGGGTCTGCGCGCGAGTGCCTTCGACAAACCGGTGACGACGCGCGAAGTGCGCGGAGCTGAGCCGCCTGCGCGCGGTGGCGCGGAATGGACTTTTTATGTGGAGCCGGGCGTGGGGCGTTTTCTGCCGTTGACCGGAGGATTCCGGGTGTTGCGGCTGACCGAACCGCAGTCCTTGCGGGCAAGCGTGGGATTGCGGGTGATCGAGCTGACGCGCGAGCCGGTGTCGATGAAAGCGTTTCGCGTGCACGGCATGGTGAGCTTGGCCGAGTTGCGTGACCGGACGTTTGGATCGTGGTTGCGACTGAGCGAAAGCGAGCGACGCGCGCGTCATCCGAATCAGCCGACAATGACGGAACTGGCTCTGAGCGCATCCGATCTCGCGATCTTGCAGCGCGTGGTGCTCGAAATCACCGGAGGCGTGGAGTTGCCCGCGAGAGAATTTGCGCGGCGGGCGCAGGCGTGGATGGGGCGCCGGCACGGATATTCGCTGAATATCGAGCTGCCACCGGGCGAAGGCGATCCACTCGTGCGCTGGCTGGTATCCAACGAGCCAGGACACTGCGAATTTTTCGCGGGCGGATTCACGTTGCTGGCGCGTGTCGCGGGTTATCCCACGCGTGTTGTGGGCGGATTTGTCGGCGGTGTGTGGAACGGCGATTATGTGATCGTGCGGAACTCCGACGCGCATGCGTGGTGCGAGATTTTCGACGGACGCGAGTATTGGTTGCGCGTCGATCCGACCGTGGCGGCGACGGGCGAACGTGGACGCGAGGATGAAGCAGGTTCCGAAGGCGCGACGGTGCGCGCGGAGGAGGGCGGCTGGGCCGCGATGATGGATCGCCTGCGTTTGTTTTGGTACCGGCGCGTGGTGAATTTCGACGAGCGGGATCAGCGTGTGATGGTGCGATCGCTGAAGAACTCGGTGCAGGAAGCCGGCCGGCGCGTGGAGGCGGCGATCAAGGCAACACTCGCCAGCGTGCGTGACTGGGCATCGCAACCATGGCGGCCCGGCCGCATCGCGCTGATTGCAGGCGTGATTTTCGCGGCGGGGTTTTGTTTTTGGAGCTGGCGGCGCTGGGGGCGGCCCGCGTGGTTGCGTTTGCGCAGCAAGCGGGCGCGACGCGGCGATGCGGAGCGGCACGAAGCGGGGCGCTGGTTGCGCAAGCTCGCGCCGGCGGGTGATCACGCGGCGCTGAAACCTGTGCGCGCAGCGCTTGAACGCGTGCGCTACGGTGCGCGGGAGACGTGGCCTAAAACGGACGCACTTTGGCGCGAAGCGCGCAAGCTGAGTCGGCGACATCGGCTGTAACCGCAATTTCACTACACGACTTGGAAAACAAAACTACTATTGGGGACAAAGAGCTCACGGGGCTTGCACCGTGCGGCGAGCGGACTTTAAAAGTTACAGGAACCTTTAACACCATTTGCGTATGAAACTCATCATTGCCGTCATCAAGCCGTTCAAACTGGAGGAAGTGAAGGAAGCTCTCTCCGAAATCGGGATCGAGGGCATGACTGTTACTGAAGTGAAGGGCTTCGGGCGCCAGAAGGGGCACACCGAAATCTACCGTGGCAGCGAGTACACGGTGGACTTCCTTCCCAAGGTGAAGATCGAAGTGGTCGTTTCCGATGATATCGCGGCCAAGACCGTCGATACGATCGTCCGCTCGGCCAAGACCGGTAAAATCGGCGATGGCAAGGTCTTCGTGGTGGCGCTGGAAGAAGCGATCCGCATCCGCACCGACGAACGCGGCGAAGCGGCCATCTAAGGCGAATCCTCTTTCGATAGTAAAAACCGGCGCTCACGGGCGCCGGTTTTTTTGTGAATGCTCCCGATGAGCAGCAGGGATCCAGCGAGGTCCGGCTCCTTTGGTGCGCTTTTTCGCGCTCGCGGCGCGCGGTGCTGGCGAACAATTTTGTGAGCAACGGCCGGCGAGAGGTCGGTTTTGTTGCCCTTGGTTTTTCCCCTTATGAAAAAAATTCTCGGTTGGTTGCTCGTTGTCGCGGGTGTGGTTTGGGTGGTGACGATTCTTCGGCAGGCGCCGCCAGCGGGGGCGGATGGCTTGGGGGGGAGTCAGTTGTTGGGCGCGCTTATGGTGCCGGTTCTCGTGGGGTTGGTCGACCTCTTTCTCGCGGGGATCATCAAACGCGCGAAGTAACGCATCAGCACGCGGGTTGATCGTGCCGAGGGCGCACGGTGCTGGCGTAGTGAAATGTTGGATACAGGCTGGCCGGCCGGCGGTTGCGGTATCGTCGGGAAGGGAGGGCGAGGGTCGAGGAGCCGGCCGTTTTCGGACGCAAAAAGAGCGTGAATAAAGACGTGTGGCTGAAATTTTTTTCAGAGGAGAAACACGCGTTTTTTGAGCAAAGAATGTATGAATCAGACTCATGGCATTGCCCCTGCTTAAGGGCGTGTTGCCATGATCCGATACTTGCTAACACACACCCGTTTATTCGCCTGGTTGTTCCTCGCCTGCGTCACCGCGGGAGGCTCCTGGGCTCAAAGCGAGGCGCCTGCCGCACCGCTGACTGTCGAGGAGCGTCTTGCCGCACTTGAAACCGCTGCCAACGCAGGAGGCATCGATTCAGGCGACAACGCCTGGATGCTGACGAGCTCCGCGCTGGTGCTCTTCATGTCGTTGCCCGGTCTCGCGTTGTTCTACGGCGGCATCGTCAAAAAGAAGAACGTCCTCTCGATTTTCGCGCAGATCTTCGGCATCGCCGGCATCGCGGCGATCGCCTGGTGGGCGATCGGCTTCAGTCTGGCCTTCTCGGAAGGCAACGCCTTCATCGGCGGGACGAGCAAAGCGTTCTTCGCGGGTGTGGACGGCGAACCGGGTACGCTCGGTACCGTGTCGGAAAACATCTTCGCGATCTTCCAGCTGACCTTCGCGATCATCACGCCCGCGCTCATCATCGGTGCTGTCGCCGAGCGCATGAAGTTCTCCGCGGTCCTGTTGTTCGTCGCGATCTGGTTGTTCGCGGTGTATTTCCCCTTCGCGCACATGGTGTGGGGCGGTGGTTTCCTCGCCACTACCATCAAGGCGATCGACTTCGCCGGCGGTACCGTGGTGCACATGACCTCGGGTTTCTCCGCTCTCGTGCTCTGTATCATCCTGGGCAAGCGCAAGGGCTACGGCAAAGATCATCCCTCGCCGCATAGCATTGTGTTGACCGCGGTCGGCACCGGCATGCTGTGGGTGGGTTGGTACGGCTTCAATGCTGGCTCGGCCGGTGCGGCCGACGGTCTCGCGGGCAATGCGTTCGCCACGACCACGTTTGCCGCCGCCATCGCGGGTCTTACCTGGGGCTTCGCGGAGTGGATTCTCAAGGGCAAGCCGAGCGTGCTCGGTTTCAGCTCCGGTGTGATCGGTGGTCTCGTCGCGATCACGCCCGCCGCGGGTTTTGTCTCGGTCGGTTCCTCGATCATCTTCGGATTCCTCGGCGGTTTGATCCCGTTCCTCGCGGTCGCCTATCTCAAGCGCAAGCTCGGGTATGATGATGCGCTCGACACCTTCGGCGTCCACGGCGTCGGCGGTATGCTCGGCGCGATCCTCACCGGCGTCTTCGCCGATGAAAAGATCAACGGTATCGTTGCGGATCTGAAGGCGGAGGGCGTCAACCTTGTCGCCGAACAGATCAAGGCGGTCGCCGTCACCGCGGTGTGGAGCGTGGTCGCCACGATCATCATCGCCTTCATCGTCAAGGCCGTGACCGGACTCCGGGTTTCTCCGGAAAAGGAACAAACGGGACTCGACGTCGGGGACCACGGCGAAGAAGGCTACATCGGCTAAACCAATCAATCTCTAGGAATTCCCATGAAACTCATCATCGCAGTGATCAAGCCGTTCAAACTCGAGGAGGTGAAAGCCGCCCTCTCGGAAATCGGTGTCGAAGGCATGACCGTGACCGAGGTAAAAGGCTTCGGCCGTCAGAAGGGTCACACGGAAATCTACCGTGGCAGCGAATACACGGTGGACTTCCTTCCCAAGGTGAAACTCGAAATCGTCGTCACCGACGAGATGGTCCAGAAGACCGTCGAGACCGTGGTCAAATCGGCGAAGACCGGAAAGATCGGGGACGGCAAAGTCTTCGTCCTCGCGCTCGAAGAAGCGGTCCGCATCCGCACGGACGAGCGTGGCGACTCCGCCATCTGAACGATTCACTGACACTCAACTTCACCAAGCCGGCCCGTCATGGGCCGGCTTTTTTCATGTGTGCTCCGCGCGAGTGTAGTGGAGTTTCGAATACAGAAAAAGAAGTCGTTGCGCGTGGTCGCGCGTGTCCCGCGGCGGCGAAAACTTTCTCCGCGCCGGGCCCGCAGCCAATGATTCCCGGGTTGGCGGTACAGACGAATTTTGTGCAGGCGGCTCAGGCGCCTCCGCGGAGGAGTTGCACGACCTGATCGGAGATCCTCCAGCCGAGCGTGTAGTCGATGGCGACGTATTGATGGATCAGGACCGTGAACCAAAAGAGGATGAGAAAGGAGGTCTTGGCCGTTTTGTGGCGGAGACGGTGTTGTGCGAGATAGGCGCCGGGCCAGCCGCCGAGAAGCGAGAGGAGATGGAGTGTGCTTTCGGCGACGCGACGACCGCCGAGGCGTGCGCGATGTTTATCCCATGCATACACGAGGAAGGTCGCGGCGGAAATGATCACCGCGGCGGAGGTGAGCAGAAATCCGTTGAGGTGAGTCGTCAGGCTGTGGATCGCGAAGCCCGGCGCGATCAGCAGGAGTAGCAGCAGCCCGAGTTGTTTGCCGTGTATCCGACCCACGGATGCAACGATGACGGCTTGTTTGGCGCAGACGCGTCCTGTGAAATCGTGCCCTATCACGAAAGCGAGGGTATCGCCGCGGGCGGGTTCTTTTTGGTTGGAGCGAAAATCGCGACGATTGATGTAGATGCGATTCGTGCCGTCGTGGAGAAAGCCGAAGCCCTTCTGGGCGTCCCATTCCACGAGGCGGCCGGAGCGTGCTTGTTCAGGCACCGGAGGGGTAGCTGGCGTGGTCCCGTTCATGAGACCATATCGTCGGCTTTACAGAACCTTGCCAAGCGGCTTGTGGAAAAATCGCGCGGGCGGGCGGGGCCGATCAGTCGCGGGAAAGTTCCTCGGAGCGCGTCTTGGCCGCGGCGACCGTTTCGCGGAGGAGTCCGCGGAAATCTCGTGCTCCCATGATCTGCAGGCCGGCGTAAGTGGTGCCGTTGGGAGAGGTGACTTGGTTGCGCAATTCCTCGGGCTCAGTGCCGGTTTGCTCCATGAGTTTGGCGGAGCCGATGACGGTCGCGAGGGCGAGTTCGTGCGCGGCTTTGGGATCGAGGCCGGCGGCGATGGCGGCTTCGCGGAGAGCGGCGGTGAACTCAAAAACGTAGGCGGGACCGCTGCCGCTGACGGCGGTGATGGCGTCGAGTTGTGATTCGTCCACTGCGACGTGACGGCCGAGCGCGGAGAGAAGTTTTTGAACCAACGTGGTGTCCTCGGTCGTGAGCGGAGTCTGGCTGCACCAGCCGGTGATGCCTGCGCCGATCTGGCCGGGTGTGTTGGGCATGGTGCGCACGAGATTGCGGGCGCGCGGGAAGACGCGGGCGAGCGCGGAGAGGGGTTTTCCGGCGAGGATCGACAGCACGAGTTTGCCGTCGGTGAGTTCGGCGAGTCGCGGATCGGCCGAGGCGAGATGCTGGGGCTTGAAGGCGAGGACAACGAGGTCGGCGCCGCTGAGCAGTTCCGGAAGATCGTCGCACACGCGGATGCCGGTGCGTTGGGAAAGTGTTTTTGCGGTGTCATCGTCGCCGCCGAGGCAGGCGAGGTCGGCGGGTGTGGCGACACGTTGGGCGATGAGGCCGGAGACGATGGCGGAGGCCATGCGGCCGGCGCCGAGGAAGGCGATTTTGGTCATGCGAACGGAGGTTCTGTCACCGATTTCCGGATACGTTTTTCCAGCGGATGAACAAGGATGGTCGAGGAGCCGCCGCCGGCGCGATCGATGAGATTGATTTCGCCGCCGAGATTGCGGAGTGCGTGACGGGCGACCGTGAGGCCCATGCCGACGCCGACCGTTTCCTTCGTGCTGACGAAGGGCTCGAACATCGTGTCGCGGATTCTGGGCGAAATGCCGTTGCCGCGATCCTCGATCCGCACTTCCACGGCTTGGGCGCCATCAGGCATCTCGACAAGGCGCGTGGTGATCTCGATGGGGCGCTCGTGCGCGGCTTTGTGACCGTAGCTTTCCCAGGCGTTGATGAGGAGTTTCGCGACGATGTCCTCGAAGATTTCCACGTGTGTTTCCACCAGTTGATCGCCGAGGGGATTGTGAACGGTGACGGGGTGGGAAATTTTGAAATCGTTTTGGTAACGATTGATGCCGTCGTCGATCAGGCGCTGCAGGCTGAACTTCAGCATGGGTGGGCGTGATTTCACCACGAGCGTGCTGAGCTGCTTGATGATATTGACGATGCGCTGGACGGCAGCCTCGACGTGGTCGGCGTTCTTTTTGACAAAGTCGGCTTTGTGCGGATGTGCCTTGATGAGATCGAGGTAGCCGAGGACGACGCCGAGGAGATTGTTGAGGTTGTGAGCGATGCCTTGGGTGACAGCGCCGACGGTCGCAGCACGGCGCGATTCTTGGAGGCGGCGCTGCAGATCAATCATCTCGCGATTGATGGCGACGAAACGCAGCTGGGTCTGCACGCGTGCGAGTGTTTCGTCGAGATCGATGGGTTTGGTGATGTAATCGACGGCGCCGACGGCGAGGCCCTCGAGTTTACTTTCCTTCGATGTTCGCGCCGTAATGAAGATGACGGGGATCGACCGGGTATCCTCGGATTCTTGCAGGCGCTGACAGACGTCGATGCCGTCCATGTCGGGCATCATGACATCGAGGAGGATGAGATCGGGTTTATCGCGGCGGACGATATCGAGAGCTTCCTGCCCGGTGTAGGCGGCGGAGACCTGAATGCCTTCGCGTTCCAGCTTACGCTTGAGGAGCTGGACGTTTACGGGCTGGTCGTCGACCACCAGGATTTTGGGCGAACTCATGGCTCGAAGCTGATGGTGCGTTTTCGCCTCTGCAAGTGCAGCAGCCGAAAAATACCGCAACGTCGCGTCGTGCAAATGTGCACACGCGACGATGATGCTTATTTCGCGGACGTCGCCAGGCGATGCGCCTTCACGGTGTTCTTCATGAGCATGGCGACGGTCATGGGACCGACGCCGCCGGGGACCGGGGTGATCTTGGAGGCGAGCGGCGAGACAGTGGAGAACTGCACATCGCCGACGAGGCGGAAGCCGGATTTTTTGGAAGAATCGGGGATGCGGTTGATGCCGACGTCGATGATGACAGTGCCGGGTTTCACCATGTCGGCGGTGACAAATTCGGCGCGGCCGATCGCGGCGATGAGCACATCGGCCTGACGGGTGATCGCGGGGAGATTGGCGGTCGCGGAGTGGCAGATGGTGACGGTGCCATTGGCGCCGGCTTTTTTCTGAAGGGCGAGCAAGGCGACGGGTTTGCCGACGATGAGGCTGCGGCCGAGGACGACGACGTGCTTGCCTTTGAGGTCGGTGCCGCTGCGCGCGAGCAGCTCCATGATGCCCGCGGGTGTGCAGGCGACGAAACCGGTTTCATCCTCCTGCGCGACCTTGCCGAGATTGATCGTGTTGAAGCCATCGACGTCTTTCTCCGGCGCGACGCGGCGAAAAACGGCGACCTCGTCGATGTGCTTGGGCAGCGGCGACTGGACGAGGATACCGTCCACGGTCGCGTCGGCGTTGAGCTGATCGATCAGCGCAAAAAGTTCGTCCTGCGAAATGGTGATCGGCGGAAGAATGATGCGGCTCTCGATACCGATCTCGGCGGAGGTTTTCTCCTTCTTCGTGACGTACGAGACCGAAGCGGGATCGTCGCCCACACGCACCAACGCGATGCAGGGTTTGCGGCCGCTGATGGCGGCGACTTCGGTTTTGAGCTCGGAGATGATGTCCGCGGCGATTTTGTTTCCGTCGATTAATTCCATGGCGGGAAAAAGAGCGCCCGCGGGCACGTCGCGTGACGAAAGCGAAGCCTTTCGCAACGACGCGCGAAGCGCGGGCGATGGGTGGTTTACTGAAGCTGCAGGCTTTCGACGACGATCACGATGTCCTTCGTGTTCGGCACGGGACGGGCGGTGCCATAAACAACGACCGTGCGGTCCACGTATTTATCGATCTGCTCGGTGAGCAGGAGACGGCTGGTGTCGAGATAAGCGTAGCGCTCCCCGGCGTCGTCGTTGAGCTGGAAATCGTACGGGCGGCGTCCGCCGATGAGACTGCGGCGCGAAGGAACAAGCTGGCCCTTGAACAAACGGGGAAGTGTGGCCGCGCTTTCGTCGCCGATCTGGGTGCGCGGAGCCGGGCGTGCGGTTTCGACCGAGGGCGGCGTTTGCGGAGCTGGTGCGGCCGCCGCCGGCGAGGTAGCGGCGATTGCGGGAGCCGGCGCGGAAGCGGCCGCTGTATCCGAAATTTGGATATAACCGATGACGGTCTTTTCCAGTTTGAACTGGGTCCAGCGTCCGCTGAGGCCGGTGATGGAAGCGTTGTCGCCGGGAGCGAAGGTGGTGAGGACCGGTGCATCGGCCTTGGGCTGGGTGCGGAACTCCGAGCCGGGTTTCACGTCGAGATTCTTGGTGAGATCACGACCGTGGATATAGACTTGGTGAGGTCCAGGGAGCTCGACGGCGGCCCAGCCTGCGGGCACGGGAAGTGTGTCGCCGGTGGCGGCGGTGGGCTCGGTGCCGGCGGACAGGACGGCAACCGCGGGGGAGGCGGTGTCGGGCCGGGTGTGGACGGCGGTGGTCTTGGTGAGTGGCGCGGCGGCAAGCGGCGACACGACACAAAGGGCGAGAGCGAGACGCAGGTTAATCTTCATGGAGAGCATCGGTTGATTGCGCGGAAACGCCGGTGAGGCGCGGCAGTTTAAACAGTTGCGCGATTTCTTTCGTAGAAAGCGGTTTCACGGCCCGCAAAGGAATTCCTTTCAGCGGGAAGGCGCCGATGCGATAGCGCTTGAGGCGTTTGACGTTGAAGCCGAGCGCCAGGAAGAGCTGGCGAATCTCGCGCTTCTTGCCGTGGTGCATCTGCACATCGAGATGGATGGAGGCGTCGGCTCGATTCGGGCCGATGAGCGTGACACGCTCAACCTTGAGGTGTTCGCCTTCGACCGTGACGCCTTTCGTGAGTTGTTTTTTTCGGCTGGCCGGGAAGGGCGTTTCGAGCGTCACCTGATAGTATTTAACAATGGTGTTGCTCGGGTGCATCAACCGATGCGCGAGATCGCCATCGGTCGTGAGGATGACGAGTCCTTCGCTGTCTTTATCGAGACGGCCGGCGCAGAAGAAACGGTATTTGGCGAACAGGCGCGGGAGTACCGTGAAGACCGTTTCGGGATTGTGAGGATCGTCATTGGAGCAGACGAGGCCGCGCGGTTTGTGCATCGCGAGCGTGATCTTGGGCTGCGCGGCCACGCGCACGGGTTTGCCGCTCACGGTGACCCTGTCCACGCCGGGGATGATTTTCTGGCCGAGGGTGGCCGGCTGGGAATTTACCCATACTTCGCCCTCCTTGATCAGGAGCTCGGCGTTTCGGCGGGAGCACAGCCCGGAGTCAGCTAGAAATTTTTGCAGACGAATCGGCTCAGTGTCGCTCATGGGCAGGGCAGTTGGCGGGAATTTTCAAGGTGAAGCAAGCCCTGTGGACACGAAGAAACTAAGTCTTGCGCGAGCGGGGAGGCTGGCCCAAAACGCACGCTTTTATGTCCGCACCCGCAGCTGCTTCCGCCTTCAATAAAGACAATCCGTTCCCGGCGAAAATCACCGAGAACCGCGTGCTGAACAAGCCTGGGTCGGCGAAGGAGACGCGACACTTCGTCGTCAACATCGACGGCAGCGGACTGAGCTACAAGGCGGGCGACTCCCTCGGTGTGTTTCCCACTAATCGTCCGACCGAGGTCGCCGAGATCATCGAGCGCCTCGGAGCGACCGGCGAAGAACTCGTGTCGCCCGCGATGCTCAAGCTCGCGACGCCGATCAAGCTTCACGACGCGCTCACGACGCGTCTCTCGCTCGCCAAGCCGACGCGCAAACTTCTCGAAACGCTCTCCACGAAGGCCACCGATGCCGGCGAAAAGGCGCGCCTCACCGAGTGGCTTGCTCCCGAGGCGAAGGAGCGCGTTGCCGTCTATCTCGAAGAGCGCGAGTTCATCGATTTGTTGAACGAATATCCGAGCGCGAAACTCACGCCGCAGGAGTTCGTCGATCACCAGCGCAAGCTCATGCCGCGCCTGTATTCGATCGCGTCGTCCTCGAGAGTATTTCCTCAAGAAATCCACCTGACCGTCGCTGTCGTGCGTTATCACATGACCGGCCGCGATCGCGTGGGCGTTTGCTCGACGTATCTCGCCGATCGCGTGGCGCTGAATGCGCCGAGCGTCCCGGTGTTTGTGTCGGATTCGCATTTCGGACCTCCCGCCGATGGCACCAAAGACGCCATCATGGTCGGACCGGGCACGGGCATCGCTCCCTTCCGCGCGTTCGTCCAGGATCGCATCGCGTCGGGCGCGACTGGCCGCAACTGGGTGTTCTTCGGCGATCAGAAACACGCCACCGATTTCCTCTACGACGACGAGTGGAACGATTACGTCGCCAAGGGCCAGGTGCATCGCCTCGACCTCGCATGGTCGCGCGATCAGGCGACGAAGGTTTACGTGCAGGACAAGATGCGCGAAAACGGCGCCGAACTCTGGGCGTGGTTGAACAATGGCGGCTACTTCTTCGTGTGCGGCGATGCCAAGCGCATGGCCAAGGACGTCGATGTCGCTCTTCACGATATCGTTGTTCAGCACGGCGGGCTCACCCCGGAAGCGGCGGTCGATTACGTGAAGCAGTTGAAGAAGGACAAACGCTACCAGCGCGACGTGTACTGAGCCTGATCCGCTGCGCGGTTCAGAAATTTCAAAGTTCCAAAATCCAAATTCCAAAGAAACTCCAGAAGCCAGACTTCATCCTGAATCGTCGGCGAGTGGATCGCTGATAATTTGGCGTTTGGGTGTTTGGAATTTTTCTCTTATCGAAATGACCTTTAATAATCGTACCGCTATCGTCACCGGAGCCGGCCGCGGCATCGGCAAAGCCATCGCCGAATTGCTCGCCAAGCAGGGCGTCAACGTCATCTGCGTGTCGAAATCGCCGGATAGTTGTGGCGCGGTCGCCGCCGCCATCGTCGCCGCTGGCGGCAAAGCCAAGGCCGTGCCGGTCGATGTTGCCGATGGCGCCGCCATCGCGAAAGCATCCGAAGCGCTGCTGGCCGAATATGGCAAGATCGACATCCTCGTGAACAATGCCGGCATCACCCGTGACGGCTTGATCGCCCGCATGTCGGACGAAGATTGGAATGCTGTTCTTCAGACCAATCTCACCAGCGCGTTTCACTGGACCAAGGCCATCGGCTGGCCCATGTGCCGCGCCCGCTACGGACGCATCGTCAACATCGCCTCGGTCGTCGGGATCATGGGCAATGCCGGTCAGGCCAACTATGCCGCAGCTAAAGGCGGCATGATCGCGATGACCAAATCAATCGCGCGCGAGTTTGCGAAACGGAACGTGACGGCCAATGTGGTCGCTCCTGGATTCATCAAAACCGACATGACTGCCGTGCTCAGCGAAGAAGTGCAGAAAGGCGCCCAAGCGACCATCCCCATGCAGCGTTTCGGCGACCCCGCTGACATCGCGAACGCCGTCGCATTCCTCTGCAGCGAGGAAGCGGGCTACGTTACCGGCCAAGTTTTTGCCGTTGACGGCGGTATGTCGATGTGACCCCTTTTCAACCTTCGCACACAACCCTTATGGCAGACCAAAAAACCATCGAACAACGCGTCAAAGAGATCATCGTTAACCAGCTTAACGTTAACGAAGAGCAGATCACGCCGCAGGCTTCTTTCCTCGATGATCTGGGCGCAGACTCCCTCGACACCGTCGAGCTGATCATGGCGTTCGAAGAAGAATTCAAGGACGAGATCAAGGGAGAGATCCCCGAGTCCGACGCGGAAAAGCTCCAGACCGTCGGCCAAGTGGTGGATTACATCAAGGGCAAGGCGGGCGCCGCCTAAGCTGAATCGACTTTCGGCGTTCTACCAGGTCTCGCCTGAGACTCTCGGTAGAACGCCTTTTTGTTTTTCGCCGGCGCCGTTTCTGAGCTCTGCCGGAGGACGATTTTTTCGCTCCCTAAAAACAATTCTACACTTCGCTCCCACATCTAATCCTGTCTAATTTTCAGGTCTTCATGGAATCCCACCTGCCTGCCTCCCAACGTGTCGTCGTAACGGGCCTCGGCGTCGTCGCCTCGCTCGGTCACGATGTGGACACTTTTTGGAATAACCTGCTCGCCGGCCAGTGCGGCATCGACCGCGTTTCGCTGTTCGATCCCACCAACTACGCGTGCCAGATCGGCGCGGAAGTCCGCGGCTGGAATGTCGAGGAGCATATGGATCCGAAGGAAGCGCGTCGCAACGACCGCTACACTCATTTCGGTTTCGTCGCCGCCAAGCAGGCCTTCAAGGATGCCGGCATCGATATGGCTTCGGAAGACGCTGATCGCGTCGGCGTTCTCATCGGCTCCGGCATCGGTGGCATGCTGACCTACGAAACCCAGCTCCGCAAATTATACGAAGGCGGTCCGCGCAAGGTTTCCCCGTTCACGATCCCTTCGCTGATCGTCAACATGTGCTCGGGTCTTTTTGCCATCGAGATCGGCGCGCGCGGCCCGAATTTCGGCGTGGTATCCGCCTGTGCCACCGCCACGCACGCGATCGGTGAAGCCATGCATATGATCCGTCGCGGCGACGCCGACGTGATGATCGCCGGCGGCGCCGAAGCCGCCATCACGCCGTTTGCCTACGCGAGCTTCTGCTCGATGAAAGCCATGAGCACGCGCAACGACGACCCGAAGCACTCGAGCCGTCCGTTCGATCAAGGCCGCGATGGTTTTGTGATGGGCGAGGGCGCGGGTATCCTCGTTCTTGAATCGCTCGAGCACGCCCAGAAACGCGGCGCGCGCATTTACTGCGAGATCACTGGTTACGCAGCGACATGCGACGCCTTCCATATCACGCAACCGGATCCCGAGGGCAAAGGTCTCTCGATGGCGATGCAGCGCGCGCTCAATGCCTCCAAGATCGCGCCCGCATCGGTGGACTACATCAACGCGCACGGCACCTCCACGCCGTACAACGACAAGTTTGAGACGCTCGCGATCAAGAAAGTCTTCGGCGAACATGCGCGCAAAGTCGCCGTGAGTTCCACGAAGTCGATGACGGGCCATTTGCTGGGCGCCGCCGGCGGCATCGAATCGGTTGTCAGCGTGAAGACCATCCAGAGCGGCGAAATCGCGCCGACTATCAATCTCACCACGCCCGATCCGGATTGCGATCTCGACTACGTCCCGAACGTGAAGCGCAGCGCGAACGTGAAGACCGTTCTGAGCAACAACCTCGGCTTCGGCGGACAAAACGCCGCGGTGGTTTTCCGCGCCCTTTAATCGCGCTTGCGCATCGTCGCACGCACGTCGATGCGCCCGAAAAAATTCCCGACGCATGGTCCGGCGGATTCATCACCCGCTGGCCTCCGTCAAACTACGCGGAGAGGACTCGACGTGAGCGACCTAAGTTCTCTTAAGTATCGCTCTACATCGTGATGCAGCGGACGGAACCCCATCCTTTTTGCGGAAAATGACCCACGCCTCCAGGTCCCGCATCCTCGTCGTCGAAGACGATCCTATCGCATCCGGTGTCATCGAAGAAACGCTCAAGCGTTTCGGCTTCGAAATCGCCGGCGTGTTCACCTCGGGTGATGAAGCAGTGAGCGAGACGCTCGCGCGAAAACCGGATCTGGTGCTGATGGATATCGGATTGAACGGATCCATCGATGGCGCCGAGGCGGCGCGGCGCATTCGTTTGGAGGCTGGCCGGCCGGTCGTGTTTCTCACGGCGCATTTCGATAGCGCGGTGCTCAAGCGTGCGAAGGAAGTCGAGCCGTATGGCTACGTGCTCAAGCCATTCCGCGCTGAACAACTCTTCGTCACGATCGAGCTCGCGCTCAGCCGTCATCATCTGGAAACAGACCGAGCGATTTTGCAGCCCGCACGCGAAGCGGCCGATGCACAGCTACGCGGCCTTCACGGCATGCTTCCGATCTGCGCGGGATGCCGGAAGATCAATGAGACCGATGGCGATTGGACCAAACTCGAAGATTATATCACGGCCCATACCGCGATCGAGTTCACGCACGGCATCTGTCCAGACTGCGAAAATCGTTTGTACGGCACACACGCGCGCAGGCCGATTCGACCGGAATAAAAAAGCCGCCACGTGATCGTGGCGGCGTGGTGAGCATCGAGGCAAGTGAGCGTGTGGCGTGTCAGGCTTTGGCCGACGTGCTGCGACGGACGACCCAGTCCACGATCGCGCCGTCATTGTCGAGATGGCGCCAGACGATCGAGAGAAATTCGGCGGGCAGGATATCGTTTGTTTTCAGGAAACGCCTGTCTCCACCGCAGCAATACATGAGCGATGCGGGCAACTCGCCGCGCAGCTTGGCCTTCACCTTTGGGATGATGCGGGGCAGCCACTCAATGTTGCGGATCGAATCGGTCTTTGCCGGGAGCGACGCTTCGTCGAGCACGGTGGTGGATGCTTTGCCCTGCTGGACATTCAGAAAGTAGTCGCGGCGCACGAGCTCGATGCCGAGTGCGATCTCGAAACCGGGTTCGCCCTCGTAGTTGTTGTGATCCTCGGCGTAGTCGTAGAGGTGCTGCGCGGTGATGCCATTGGCGGAGAGGAAACGAATCTCGTCAGGATTGAAAAACGTGTCGGCGCCGCGCTGGCCACGCGCGTAGAGATCGACGGCTTTATCGTAGAGGGAACGAAAGGTTTTTGAGAACTCGTAGTGCTTCATATGGGAGCGAGGAAGATGAACACAAAGTGACGGTTGCGCAAAGTGCAGGATGGCTTTGCGAGCACATCAGCGCTTGGCGGCGCGATGCGATTTCTTCGACGGCGCGGGCGCGTCAGGAGCGAGACGGAAATCGATGAGGCGTTTGAAGCGATCGACTTTGTCCACCACCACCGGGATGTGCGCGCTCAAGGCGAGCCGGCGTTTGCTGCGGCGGCCGACGAGCGCGTTGCCGTCATGGCTCTGCGTATAATGATCGTCGTCCAGCGTGTGTGCAGGAATGAAACCGAAGGTCATCGACTCGGAAAGTTCCACGAAGAGTCCGGTGTTGCGGACATCGGTGATGACGGCGTCGAAACGTGTCTTGGGAACGCGGGTGGTCTCGCGCTCGAAGAACTCGAGCAGCTTGATCTTCACACTCTCGCGCTCCGCTTCGGTGCTGTTGATCTCCGTAAGGCTCAGGTGTTCGCCGATGGATTCCATCTGGCCGAGCGTGAGCGCCACGCGTGAACCAGCGGCAGTGCGGTGTCCCGCGTGTTTGCTGAGATAGTGATCGAACACGCGATGCACGACGAGGTCGCTGTAACGCCGGATGGGCGAGGTGAAGTGCGTATAATCTTTTTTCGCGAGTCCGTAATGACCGTCGGGCGACGCGCGGTAGCAGGCCTTTTTCAAACTGCGCAAAAGCTGCGTGCGGAGCGTGTAGCCCTGCGGATGATCTTCGAGGGTGCGGAGCAATTTGACCACTTCGTCGCGTTCGTTGAGATCGCCCGTTTCGATGTGGAAGGTCGCGAGCAGCTGGCGAAGTTCGTCGAGCTTTTCGGGATCGGGCTCGTCGTGTACGCGATAGAGCGAAGGCAGTTTGTGCTGCCGCGTGATGCGCGCGACGGCTTCGTTGGCCGCGAGCATGAACTCCTCGATGAGTTGATGACTTTCGTCGTGCTCGATTTTTTCGAGCCGGTCCGCGTAGCCCTCGGCGTCCACGAAAACCTTGGTTTCCGGCATATCGAGGTCGAGCGAGCCGTTCGCCATGCGGTCGGCGCGGAGCCGCGACGCCACGCGCCACAAACGGCGAACCCACGTCTGCAGGTCGGAGAGCTCGTCGTCGTTCAACGAGTTCAGCGCGCGTCCGGTGGAGCCGGTCTGATGTTTGGGCGGAAGGGGAAGTTCACGAATACGCGCGATGTCGTCTTCGAAAAGAAACGCGTAGGCCTGCTTGTACGTGAGTCGCTTGCGCGAGCGTATGACGGTATTGCCGAAATCGGTTTCTTTGAGCCGGTTCTTTTTGTCGAAGGTGAGGAAGACGGCTTTGCAAAGCCGGTCCTCGGCTTCGACCAGCGAGCAGAGCCCGTTGGATAATTTTTCGGGAAGCATCGGTACGACGGTGCCGACGAGATAGGTGGAGTTGCCGCGTTTCTGCGCTTCGCGATCAAGCGCGGTGCCGGGTTTCACGTAAGCACTCACGTCGGCGATATGAATGCCGATGCGGACGGCATCGGCCTCCAGCATTTCGATGGAAAGCGCGTCGTCGAAATCCTTCGCGTCGTCCGGATCGATGGTGAACGTCGGTGTATCCCGATAATCAATACGCCCGAGGAGCTCCTTGGGATGAACCGAGGACGGAATCGCGGCGACCTCGCGTTCGACCTCGGCGGGGAACTGTGTCTCGAGATTGTATTTGCGGTAAATGCCCGCGAGCTCCGCGCGCGGCTCGAAGGTTTTGCCGAGGCGCTCAACGATCTCGCCCTCGAGCTTTTGGTGGCGCTGTTTCCACTCGCGCACCTTGACGACGACTTTGTCGCCCGGCGCCGGGAGGGGCGTCAGTTTTCCCGCAGCCGGATCCGGGACGTAGATGTCGTGGATCAGTCGCGGATCGTCGGGCGTGACGTAGTAGGTGCTGCGGATCTTCTGCAGATGCCCGACAATCTCGTCGCGAGCCCGATCGATCACGCGGACGACGCGTCCGGTCTGTTCGGTGCCGCGACCATCGCGGCGACGCTGCACTCCGGCGTGAATGGAGATTTCCACCCGGTCGCCATGCAAAGCCACGCCGGTATCCTCCGCAGCGATTTGTATGGGATCGACGGATACGCCCGTCTCGCTGTCGGGAAAGAAAAGTGCGGAGCCGCCCTGGCGAAACTGGATGCGGCCGCGTGTGCTCTCGCTCGCGCGCGATGACGGCGATGATGCGAGCGCCAGCAAGTCGCCCCGCACGCGTTGCACGCGGCCCTGGCCGAGGAGGAGCCGAACTTCGTGCGCGAGCACCTTGCGATCTTTTTTCTGCAGTCCGAGTCGCTTCAACAGTCCGGTCTCATCCGTGGGGCGATAATCTGGGCGGGCGAGGAGTCCGAGGAGCGCTTCGCGAAATTTCATATGACGGCACGATGCGGTGCGACGCGGTCAACGCAACACACTCGCGCGCAAGCTTTGAGGTTGGAATGCGGAGAAAGCGTCGCCTAGCTTGCGGTACATGAAGATCGTTCACGTGGCCAGTGAGCTGTTCCCCTACGTCAAAACGGGCGGTCTCGCCGATGCGGTCGGTTCGCTTTGCGCGACCCTGGCCGATCGCGGGCACGAAGTCTCGGTGTTTATCCCGGGCTACCGTGCCGTGCTCGAGCATCGCGATGCGCAGCGCGCCGAGCGGGTGATCTCACTGAGAATCGAACTCGGGCACGCTTACCTGAATGGCGAGGTGCGCATGTTTTCGCCGCGGCCCAATCTGAAAATATATATGATCTGTCGCGAAGAGTCTTTTGACCGCCGCGGTTTGTATGGAAACGGCGAGCGCGACTTCGACGACAATCACCATCGCTACATCTTTTTCTGCAAAGGCGTGGTCGAAACACTGCGTCTGACCGACATCCATGCCGACATCGTGCACGCGCATGACTGGCAGGCGGCATTGATGCCGATCCTGCTGCGCTTCGCGGAGCGGCGTCACGGCGTGACACTCACGCACAAGACAGTGTTCACGATTCACAACATCGCCTTCCAAGGCGTGTTTCCGATGCGATCGTTCTATCGGACGAATCTGCCGGATGAACTCATGGGCATCGATGGCCTCGAGTATTACGGGCAGATGAGTTTCATGAAAGGCGGCATCCTGTTTGCGGACCGTGTGACGACGGTGAGTCCGCGTTATGCGCAGGAGATCCAGACGCCGGAGTTTGGCTGTGGTCTCGATGGCGTGGTGGCGACGCGCGCGGACGATATCGCGGGCTTGCTCAATGGCATCGATCCCGCGGTGTGGAACCCGGCGAGCGACGATCATTTGCCTGCGCGTTATTCGCGCGGCGACATGGCGGGCAAAGCGGCGTGCCGTGCAGAACTGTTGAAGAAAGTCGGGCTGCCTCCCGCCGCGCCGACAGTGCCGGTATTTGGCATGGTGTGCCGGTTGACCGAGCAAAAGGGCGTGCAACTCGTGTTGGCGAATGCGTCGTTCTTCGAAAAGAACGACTGCCGCCTGATCATCCTCGGTGCGGGCGACAAACGACTCGAAGCGGGTGTTCGCGAACTCGCCGCGGCGTTGCCGGAGCGCGTGGCGATCGCGGCAAAACTCGATGAGTCGCTCAGTCATCTGGTCGAGGCGGGCAGCGATTTTTTTGTGATGCCATCGCTCTTCGAACCGTGCGGGTTGAATCAGATGTATTCGCTCGCGTACGGCACGATACCGCTGGTGAGCCGCGTCGGCGGACTGGCCGATACGGTGCGCGACATCGCGGAACATCCCGGCAGCGGCACGGGCATCACTTTTCCGCCGACGGTGGCGGGATTCGGCGAAGGCCTGGCGCGCGCGGTCAAACTTTTTGCCGACAGAACTGCGCATGCGACCGTGCAACAACGGGGCATGGCGGAGGACAACAGCTGGCAGAAGGCTGCGCTCGCGTACGAGCGGTTTTACGACGACTCGCTGTGAGCGCTGTGCGTGATCCGATCGCCTTGGATCGCGCATAAAAAAACCGATGGCGCGAACGCCATCGGTTTTGAAGAGAACGCCGGAAGAAACTCAGGCTTTTCTTGAGGCACTGCCGCCGCGGAGGCTGGCAACGTTTTCAGCGACCTGCGCGTTGCCGTTTTCGATGAGATCGTAGGCGAGTTTTTGCGCGGCCGATTTATGTTTCGGCGATACGATTTGCTCGGAGAGCCGGAGGAACGTCACGCCGATGAGCAGGTTTTTCATGCCCGGCAGATAGGGCCCGCGCTGGGCTTTGCTGCCGACGATCGAAACCGGAATCGCGAACTCTTCAGAGAGCTGGGCCAGAGTCTTGTCGCTGAGCGAGGACTTGGCGGCGCTTTTCGCGGTCGGACCGGGCGGGGGAGGCGGGGGCGGCGGAACGCCGGCGAAGTCGTTGATTTGTCCAAGCAAGCCTGCGAGATCGCTCGAGGCGAACTGCGGCGGGTATTCAGGCAGATCTTCTGGCATGACGGTATGTGTGTGTGCCGGTCAGTTGAACAAGGGTCCGCCTCGTGACCGGTGAGCGCGACGGAACCACGGAATGGTCATGGGAGTATTAGGGTTAAAGCCGGAGAAATTACGGAGAGTTGTTCGGAAAGAGCGCGAAGGTTCCAGACGAGCACGACGTTATCCGTGCTGTGAGCGACGATGTGGCTGCCATCGGCGGTGCACGCGAGGCGCGCATTGCGGGTGGGAATCAGCGGAGATTGGAGCGCTCCCATGCGTTCGCCCTCGCTGGTCCATAGCTGGATGGTTTCACCGCGAGTGGTCGCGATCCAACGATCGCGAGGATCGAAGATCGGGAAGTAACCTTCGCAGACGAAACGTTTGTCCGGCGTCCAATCGGTGGTGTTGAACAAATGAGAAACTTCCCCGCGACCGAAGAGCTTGAGGCGCGATCCATCGGGCTTGAAACGTGCGGTGCCAAACTGACCGCCGGGCAGCGTTGCCACGACCGCACCGGTTTCCAACGACCGGATCTGCGTCCGTCCGCGATCGGGATGTGCTTGGGCGGAGAAACTGACCGCCACAGTTTTTCGGTCGGGCGCGATGGCGAGATCCCACACTTCCTTCAGATCGCCGAGTTTGAAAATATCGCGACCGTGCCGGAGGTCGAAGATGCGGGCGATGCCGAGCGCGGGTGAAGTGAGCTCCACCCAGTCGGGGTTCACCGTCTGCGTGTTGCTGAAGATGAATCCCGGGGCAGGGTCCAGCGTTCGCGCATGTTCGAGGGAAAGTCCGTCGTCGCTGAAGCGAGGCGTGTATTCAGAAAGTCCCGACACGCGCGAGCCGACGAGCAATGCATCGCCACGAAAGCGGACGGATTTTTCGGCATCGGGATCGATGGGAACCCATCCAAGGTGCCGGCCGGCGGCGAGGTCCCAGACGTCGAGACCCTCGAAGGTGGTGGTGGCGGCGCGTTGTCCATCCTCGGACAGGGCGAGTCCACCGACCAGCGTGGCGCGACCGATGGCGCGACCATTGACGAGCGTGCGGCACACCGCGTTGGCGTTGTGCAAATGCACGCGGTACGCCGTGCGGTTCGCCGTCGTGGCCGCGAGCGAGTTTCCATCCGGACTGAAACGCAACGCGGGCTCGCTGCCGTAGCCATTCAAGACGACTTCCTGCGTGAGCGCGCTAAGCGACCAGAGCCTGACAGTGAGGTCGAGACTCGTGGAAACCAGCTGGTCGCCGGCGGGGGTGAAAAGCACTTGGGTGACTTCCTGCCGATGGCCCGAAAACACGGCCTGAATCCCGCCTGTGTGTGTATTGAAAAGATAAATACTGTAGTCGAAGGAGCCGGCGGCGAGTTCATCTCCGCGCCCATTCCAGGCGATGGAGTAGGCGGTCGCGGGGATGTCGAGCTGGCAGCGGATCGTGCGCGAAGGAACGTCCCATAACTCGAGCAGCGCCTGGTCATAACCGGCGGCGGCGAGCTGGTTGCCGTCAGGAGAAAAGGCGAGCGCGCGATAAACGGCGGTACCCGGCAGCCGTGCGATTTCTTCGCCGGAAGAAGCGTCATGGATGAATACTCCTCCGTGCGGCGCAGCGATGGCGATCTTGGTCCCGTCGGGACTGAATGCGAAATTGGTGGCGTACCACGGCGCCTTGGGGATCGCGGCAGCCGCGAGGCTGAAGCGCCGTTTCTCAGAGGCGATGTCCCAGACATTGACGGTCCCATCCTGATGGCGCGCGGCGACAGTCCGGTCATCCGGGGAAAAGACGATGCGCTCGAGCGGGACTTGCATGCGCGACGCATCGACGAGTCGCGCGACCTCACGGACATCGTCGAGACGGAGGACGCGCAGCACACCTTTCTCCGCTTCCTCGGCGATGTGGGTGAGGGTGGAATCAAATGCCCGCGAAGGGCGGCTGCTTGGTCCGATCGGCCACGAGCGCGCGTCGATTTCCAGGTCGCTCAACGCGAGTGCCTGGATGGCGAGATTGCGAACCGTGAGCGAAGGCTGGATGGCGGCGGCTTCGCGAAGTGCGGCGAGCGTTTTTATCCGCTGGCCGGCCTGCCCGGTGAGAAGCGAAACTTGCGCTTGGGCGAGCAATGATTCGTGCAGGCGCGACGTGGCTTTTTCCTGTTCGGCCACGGCGAAACCGCGGGCGTGCTCTATGCGGAACGCGGCGATGGTCGCGCCGACGGCGGTGATGGCGAGCAACAGCGCGATGGAGGCGATCAGCGAGGCGGGCAGGGGATTGCGGCGAGCCCAGCGCCAGAGTTGCTCCGCGGCGCCGACGGGGCGCGCAAAGATCGGTTTTCCCAAGAGCCAGTTGTCGAGATCGTCGGCGAGCGCGCTGGCCGTGGGATAGCGCGCCGCGGGATCGCGCTCGAGGCACTTGAGGCAGATGGTCTCGAGATCGCGCGGGATGTTGCGCGCGAGGGAGGACGGACGTTCGGGCGTGTTTTCGGACGCGAGGCGGAGCGTCTCGATGATCGACTGGCCGACGAACGGAGGACGCCCCGTGAGCAACTCGTAGAGAATCGCACCGAGGCTGTAGATATCGACGGCGGTACTGAGTCCTTTTTGTCCGTTTGCCTGTTCGGGTGCGATGTAGTGCGGGGTGCCGAGAACGGCGTGGGTGATGGTGAGGTTGCGGTCGTCCTCGATCCATTTCGCGAGGCCGAAATCGCACACGTACGGTTCGCCGGCGGCATCGAGGAGGATGTTCCCGGGCTTGAGGTCGCGGTGGAGAATGCAGCGCTCATGAGCATGGGCGACACCGCGCGCGATTTTGGAAAGAAGCCGTGCGATCGGGGTGGGTTTGCCGAGGTAGTCGCCGATGCGCTGCGCGAGCGAACCGCCGGTGGTCAGCTTCATGCAGAAGAACGGAATGCCGTCGTGTTCGCCGACCTCGTGCACGGGCAGTACATGCGGATGATCGAGACTGGTGACGGCGCGAACTTCCGCGCGGAATCGCTGCACGAGATCGGGCACCGAGAGGTGATGCGCTTGCAGCACTTTTAACGCGACGATGCGGCCGGTGCCGAGATCGCACGCGCGATAAACGATGCCCATGCCGCCGCGGCCGAGTTCTTCGAATAATTCGAAATGGGAAAACCGGCGGATCTCCTCGGCGGGAGACTCGGAGGCATCATCGGACTCCGCGGTATCCTCTTCCCAAAACGCCCGGTTTTCGCCGGGTTCGGGGGAAGCGAAAAGCGCGTTCAGCAAGCAGGACGGACAGAGTCCATCGAGTTTTTCCGAGGTGAAAACCAAACCGCAGCGCGGGCAGGTGCGTTCGGTTTGAGTGGCTGCTGGCGGCGTATCGGGGGGCGGTGTATCCATCGCGTGGAGACGCGGCGTTTCGTCGGGGCGGAGAAGCGTGGGCCGGCTTCGTGCGGATGAATGAACTTAGGAAAACGTTAGCGAGTGTTACCGAGCGTGGCGCGCAAGTGGCGCATCTCGTCATCGATCTGGTCGGGGGTATCGACGGTCTTGGCGATTTCGCGCCGGAGATGGAGACGGAAATCGTGGCGGAGGCGATGAACACCGGTGCGGATCGCGCCCGCGGAGAGACGAAGTTCGGCGGCGGTTTTGTCGTAGGCGCCGGGCGGGTGATCGCCGAGCAGGTAGGGCTTGAGTGCGTGAAAGACGTGCGGCTTCCCGCGTTTGACGAACTCGGCTTCGAGTCGGCTGATGGCGGCTTCGATGGCCGCGATGGCCCACTCGCGTTCGAAGACGGCCTCGGCGTTGAGCTGCGTGTTATCGGGTGCGCTGGCTTTGAAACGCTCGTCGGAGCCGTCGTCGTCGAGCGAGACGAAGGTCATGCCGCCGCCGCGCTTCTGCGCGTTGTCGCGCGTGTGTTCGCTTGCCATGTGATTTTGCAGCGAGGCGAGGAGATAGCTGCGGAATTTTCCTTTGTGCGGATCGACGCGCGAGAGCGATTTGCTTTCGATCAAGCTCAGGAAAAATCCTTGGATCATGTCCTGCGCGCGGTGGTGATCATGACCGCGGCGGCGGGCGAAGGAATAAAGCGGCTGCCAGTACGTTTTGCAAAGTTCCGCGAGCGCATTTTTGGCACCCGGGGTCTGCGATCGCGCGGAGGCCAGCACGATACTCCAACGCGTGGGTTGAAACCACGCGGGTGATGCATCGGACTGGGGACTATCCTTTTCCACGTAGGGCACCTTGGCGATGCACTGAAAACTTGTCGATAGGGAGTTCGCGTTGGACGAAACGGAAGTTCCTTTCACGAGGCCGCGGCGTCGCGCGATGTGGAAGAAAAACACCGCCTGCGTTTCCCGAAGGTCGCGGCGCATGTCGGGCGGCCGTTGGCCCGGCGGGTTTTCCAGCGGGCTGCCGGCTCGCGATCAGCGACGGACGGGAATCTGGCGGCTGGCGAGGAAGTCTTTCACTTGGGGAACGGTGAAAGTGCCAAAGTGAAAGAGACTCGCGGCGAGCACGGCGCTGGCGCGGCCTTCGTCGAGGACTTCGGCGAAATGATCCATCTTACCGGCGCCGCCGCTGGCGATCACGGGGACTTCGACAGCATCGCTGATGGCGCGGGTGAGCGGCACATCATAACCATCGCCGGTGCCATCGCGGTCCATAGACGTGAGAAGAATTTCACCGGCGCCGAGAGACACGGCCTGGCGCGCCCAATCGACGGCGTTGAGTTCGGTGGGATTGCGACCGCCGTGAGTGTACACGCGCCAGGATTTGCCGTCGGGTTCACGCTTGGCATCGATTGCGACGACGATGCATTGATTGCCGAAGCGGCGCGACGCATCCGCGATGAGTTGCGGATTTTTGATGGCGGCGGTGTTGAGGGAGACTTTGTCGGCGCCGCTTTTCAGCATCGCTTCGATGTCATCGACGGAGCGCAAGCCACCGCCGACGGTGAGCGGCATGAAGCATTGTTCTGCGGTGCGTGCGACGACGTCGTGCATGATCCCGCGGCCATCGCTCGATGCGGTGATATCGAGGAAAACGAGTTCGTCCGCGCCTTGGGCATCGTAGGCCTTGGCACACTCGACGGGATCGCCGGCGTCGCGGAGTTCCTGGAATTTCACGCCTTTGACGACGCGACCATTGGTGACGTCGAGGCAGGGAATGATGCGGCGGGAGAGCATGATCAGCGCAGCTGGAAGAATGACCAATGACTAGTGACCAATGACCAGTGAAGAAATCCGAAGGGAGAATGACGAAGGCCGAATGAAAGAGCCGGAAGACCCGGAGGACTTCTGCGCGCGTCCGGGCTTCAGATCATGGGTCATCGGTCACTGGCCATTTCGCGCGGCGCGAGGCGCCACGCGATCAGCCGTCGACGTGGACGACGTCGGGTTCGAAATTGACGGCGAGGCGGTACGTCTGGCCCGGGCGCATGATCAGCGGATGATCGCGCACGAGGTGCTGGAGATAGTGGATCTTGCCGTAGTTGGTGCGATAGAGCGGATCTTCGCTGACGACTTCGGTTTCCTGCCAGGTGGCTTGGAAATCGTCCTTCTGAACGGTGCAGCGATGACCTTCCGGGCCGAGCGCGAGGGAGCCGCCGACGCGGTATTTCGAGTGAGGCGCGGCGATGGCGAGGATGAAGCGGAATTTATCGAGCGTGACTTGCTGTTTCACCGTGTAGGCGAACTCGGCGCTGATCTTGTTGCCGGCGAAATTCCACTGGGCTTTCACGCTGCCGAGGCCCTTGAGGATCTCTTCCTTCGTGTTGATGAGATCGGGCTGTTCGTAGCGGAAATAGAAACTGTTGCGAAGGCCGAGACCGGTGACGCAGTTCTTCCCGTAGAAGGCGGGAATGGTGACGTTTTCGCCGAAGGTCAGCTCGGGGAGCATGACCGGCGCGTAGATATTATTCGGCCAGTCGAAGATGCCCGGGCAGTGCGGGAAGGGCAGCGAATCGGCGGTGAGGGTCGGGCCGGAACTGATGAGCGGGATCTGCGCGTGCAGACCGCTCTCGCCGTCGCGGTAGAGGAAGAGACCTTGTTCCTTGCGGTTGGATTTATCGAAGATGACGAAGCGACCGACGGTCTTCGCGGGCTCGGGCTTGGCGACACCGGCGGGCATTTGCACCGTCTTCGCGAGACGGGACCATTGGCAGAGATAACGCGCCGCGTCGAAGTTGGCCATGCGCGTGGTGTGCTGGCTGTAGGCGGTGCGCTCGGAATCGCGGAGGTCGAGGAAACCGTGCTCTTGATCGAGGTAGGTCTCGTAGAAAAACACGAAGAGGCGGCGGAGCAGATCGAAGTATTTCGGTTTCTGGTCCTCGGCGATCCAGCCGTCGCGCAGGCCTTGGAGAACGAGACTGATGCAGTGCATCTGGCCGTAAGCGCCGGCAGCGCGGCCGAAGGCCCAGCCGAGACCGTCCGCGCGGACGAGATCGGGCATCATCTTGATGTATTTCTCGACGTAGGTGCGGAGCGTCGGGAGCTTGCGATCGCGCACGCCGCTGTTGGCGTGGAGCTGGAGGGCGGAGCGGATGAAGACGAAATTCATCACGCCGTAGAGATTGAAGTTACCGCCGAGACCCTCGGTGGAATCGTCGAAGAAACCGGTGGAGCTGGTCTGGCTGATGCGATCGACCATGCGCTCGATGAGGCGCGAAGTTTCGTCTTTCTTGGAGAGACCGAAGCTGAAACGCGCGACAGCCTTCGCGATGTTGAACGCCTGCCAGTGGTTGTCGTAGTCGCTGCGATGGAGGAGCTGTTTGTCGATGCGCTGGCGGGTTTCCTCGACGAGGCGTTCCCAGACAGGGTTGCGCTCTTTGGAGGGGCCGAAGCAAAGGAGGCCCAGCGAAGCGTAGGCGAGACCGTTTTCCGCGGCGGGCTCGGTGAACATCTGCGCGGTGATGCAGCGGGCCGCGAGGTCGATCAGGTCGTAACCCTTCAGCGTGGATTCACCGGTCGCACGGTAGTATTCACCCAAAGCATATGCGATGTGGCCGGGCTCGTCGGGGCGGGGCTGTTCGCCCGGCGCAGAGAGAATGGTGCCGTCGGGCTGGATCGCGTCTAAGTTGTGGCCCAGGATGGCGCGGGCCATGTCGAGACATTGCTCGGAGAAACTATGCATGTAGGTGAGGTTGCGGGCTTCGGCTGGCGGTTGCGCCAACACGCGGCTGACGCGAGGAAAGGGTGAATTTGTTCAGAGTTTGCAGGGCGCCGGCAAGCGGGAATTGCGGGCGACGGAAAAGATGCGCCGAATTAGCGGGCGATGAGTTTGAGAAACTCGTCGTTCGTTTTGGTCTTCGACAGACGGGTGATCATCGTGTCGGTGGCTTCCTCGATCTTCTGCTGCACGAGGGCGCGGCGGAAAAAATGGATGCCTTCGAGCTTCTTGGCTTCGATGAGGAGTTCTTCCTTACGCGTGCCGGACGACGCGATGTTGATGGCGGGCCAGAGACGCATCTCGGCGCACTTGCGATCGAGCACGAGCTCCATGTTACCGGTGCCTTTGAACTCCTGGAAAATCACGTCATCCATGCGGCTGCCGGTTTCGATGAGCACGGAGGCGACGATGGTGAGCGAGCCGGCTTCCTCGGTGTTGCGGGCGGCGGCGAAAAGCTGACGCGGTTTTTCCAAGGCGCGCACATCAAGACCGCCGGAGCCGGTGCGGCCGGAGTTGCGCGAAGAATTGTGAGCGCGCGCGAGGCGGGTGATGGAGTCGACGAGGAGAACGACGTGCTTGCCGGTTTCGACGAGGCGCTTGGCGCGCTCGATGCAGAGGTCGGCGATGCGGATGTGGCTGTCGAGTTGTTCGTCGTTCGACGATGCCCAGATCTCCGCGGGCACGCTGCGTTTGAAATCGGTGACCTCTTCGGGACGTTCATCCACGAGGAGAATCATGACGTGGCACTCAGGATGGTTTTCGAGAACGCCGAGCGCCATGTCGCGCAAGAGCGTGGTCTTGCCGGTGCGGGGCGGGGCGACGATCAAACCGCGGGTGCCTTTGCCGATCGGGCAAAAAAGATCGACCGCGCGGGTGGTGAGACGACCGTCCTTCAGCTCGAGCTTGAGGTGCTGATCGGGCGAGACCGTCGTGAGTGAATTGAAGTCGAGTTTGTGACGACGTTCCTCGATTTCCAGGCCGTCCACTTTCTCGATGAACCGCATCTTTGGGTTCGGGAATTTGCCTTCCGCAGGATACGCCGTGCCGGAGATGAGGCTGCCCTGGCGGAGCTTGAAGCGGCGTATCAATTCTTTGGGTACAAAGACATCGGTGGCGCGGCGTTTGCCATTGCGGGCGAGATCGAGGAGCTGGCCGTTTCCACCTTTCTGAGTGTCGATATCGAGCACGCCTTCTACGCGAATCGTGTTGTCCGCGACGACAGGTGCTGGCGCGGGGGAGGCAGGCGAAGAAGAGGCGGCGTCGGCCGCAGGCTCGGAAGGGGATTTATTGTCCATGAATGGTAAGAGCAAAATGTGGGAACATTTCCGGGGCTTGACGCGCAAAACTCTGGTCGGGATAAGGGCCACGCTTGTCTTACAAGCGCTCTGCTCCGAACCCCAAAAATCAGCCACTCACGTGACAGACCAAACGATTACCTCAGTATCCCGAGAAAGTCGGGTTTTCAGGCCTTCGGCCGAGTTTCAACGCCAAGCAAACCTTGGAAGTCTGACGGCCTACAAAAGGCTGTACGCAGAATCTGTCAATAGCCCAGACAAGTTCTGGAAACGACAGGCGGAGGAGCAGTTGGTGTGGCGCACGCCCTTCAAGACGGTTTCCAAAGGCAAGATGCCGGACACGAAATGGTTCGTCGGCGGACGCCTGAACGTCTCTGAAAATTGTCTCGATCGCCACCTCGGCACCGCGCGTGAAAACAAAGCAGCGATCATCTTCGAAGGTGAGCCGGGCGATGTGCGCACGATGACTTACCGTCAGTTGCATTTTCATGTGTGCCGCCTCGCGCATGTCTTCGAAAACATGGGACTCACCAAGGGCGATCGCGTCGCGATTTACATGCCGATGGTGCCCGAGGCGATGATCGCGATGCTGGCCTGTGCGCGTATTGGCGCCGTCCATACAGTGGTTTTCGGCGGCTTCAGTCCGGAAGCGCTCAAGGATCGCATCAACGATTGCAAAGCGAAGCTCGTGGTCACCGCCGATGGTGGCTGGCGCCGCGGCAAAGTCATCGAGCTAAAACCTAACGTGGACAAGGCACTCGAGCATGCACCGAGTGTGCAAACCGTGCTGGTCCTCAAACGCTGCGGAAATCCCATCGAGATGAAAGATGGCCGCGATGTGTGGTGGCACGATGCGTGGGAAGGCGCGCCGAATCATCACAAGGCGAAGGCATTCGATTCGGAACATCCGCTGTTCATTCTCTACACGAGCGGCAGCACGGGAAAACCGAAGGGCGTGCTCCACACCAGCGCGGGTTATCTGCTCGGTTGCAAACTGAGTTCGCAGTACGTTTTCGACCTCAAGGAAACGGATCGTTATTTCTGCTCGGCCGACATCGGCTGGATCACCGGTCACAGTTATGTGGTGTACGGTTTGTTGAGTAATGGTGCGACCATCTTCATCTACGAAGGCGCACCCAATCAGCCCGAGCCCGATCGCTTCTGGCGCATGATCGACCGTCATGGATTGACGATCCTGTACACGGCGCCGACCGCGATCCGCGCGTTCATGCGCTGGGGCGATAACTATGTGCTGCGGCATCGGCTCGATTCGTTGCGTCTGCTCGGATCGGTCGGAGAGCCGATCAATCCGGAAGCGTGGATGTGGTACTACACGCTCATCGGCAAAAAGCGTTGTCCGATCGTGGACACGTGGTGGCAGACGGAAACAGGTGCGATCACCATCACGCCGCTGCCTGGAGTGACCCCGTTGAAGCCGGGTTCCGCAACGCTGCCGTTCTTCGGCATCGCGCCGAAAGTTGTGGATGATCACGGCAAAGAAGTGCCGCGCAATACCGGTGGAAAACTCGTCATCACCAAACCGTGGCCGTCGATGTTGCGCACCTTGTGGAATGACGACGCGCGTTTTCGTCAGGCGTATTTCAGCGAATTTCCAGGGATCTACTTCACTGGTGACGGCGCGCGTCAGGACAAGGACGGCTACTTCTGGATCGTCGGACGCATCGACGATGTGCTGAACGTCTCGGGCCATCGCATTGGCACGGCCGAGGTGGAGAGTGCGCTGGTTTCGCATCCCGCCGTTGCCGAAGCCGCTGCGGTCGGAAAACCCGATGATCTGAAAGGTCAGTCGCTCGTTGTATTCGTGACCCTCAAATCCGGCCACGAGGCATCCGACGCGCTCAAAGAAGCGCTACGCAGCCATGTGGGCAAAGAAATCGGTTCACTCGCGAAACCCGATCAGGTGCGGTTCGCGGCGAGCCTCCCGAAGACGCGCAGTGGAAAAATCATGCGACGCATCCTCAAGGACATCGCCGCCGGCACGCAGGTGAAGGGCGATACCTCGACCTTGGAGGACTTCTCCGTGGTCGCGAGTTTGCAGCAGGAAGAATAATCCGCGGCATCCCGCCCAATCGCGCTACGCAGAAAAAACCGGGTCATAAACGACCCGGTTTTTTCGTTGGGGTGGGGAAGCGCACTTCGGCGAATTCGCTGGGAGATTTGACCGATTTATGCGGCAGCGATCGGCGAATTGCTTCCGTTGTGATGGGTGAGCGGTGCGCGCCGACGATGGCCGAATTCGTGAACTTTCGTAAGAAGCGTCTCCATTTTAAACGGCTTCATGAGGTAGTAGTTCGCGCCCAGCTGACCGGTCTGAAGAATGGTTTCGCGATCGTTGGTGCCGCTGCACATGATCACAGGTAGATGACGCTGTCGCGGGCACTCCCGGATCCGTTTTAACAGAGCGAGGCCGCTAGCCTCCCGCATCTTGATATCAATGATGGCGAGATCGAAACGGTCGGCCGAATCGGTCAATAACCACCAGGCTTCATGTGTGTGCGATGCCAGCGTGAGCGCCAGCGTCGGATCATTTCCGAGCGCTTCGTTCAGCAAGCCCCGGAAGCCCTCATCATCATCGACGATTAGAATATTCATAAGTCGAGTAAGCCAAGGGCGTTAGCATCGACAGACATAAGGCGGACTTAAGCGTTGGGGGCGTTAAGTGAGAAAAAGTCCGGCTTATTGACAGGTTTTTTACGAGATGGCGGCGCTCACAAAGCGCTCACACTGATCCGATTGCGCATCCGCTTACGATGAATGCGCCATACAATTATTAAAAGTGCGACCACGATAACGCCGACTATGTAGAGCGTGGCGTTTTGGGTTTTATCGAGGGCTTTATTGAGCTCCGCGATATCGTCGTGGAAACGCAGCCACAGCCAGTGGCCGAGCCACACAAACACCGGCACGCTGACCAGCGCGGCGAGCCCATCATAGAAAAGAAATTTGAGAAAGGAGACGTGGAGCGATCCGGCCGTGAAAAAGATCGGCGCGCGCAGCCCCGGCAAAAAGCGTCCCACAAAAAGAACCATCGACCCGTAGCGATGAAACAGCGTTTGCACGCGGGCCTGCTTCGCCGGAGTGAACACCCGCTGACACCAGCGTGTACGCAGGATTTTCCAGCCAAGAAAACGCCCGACGAAAAACGTGATCGAATCCCCGAGCATCACACCCGCATACATGAACGCGGTGACATAAATCCACGCTCGCCCATCGATCACGCCGAGCGCGCCTGCGGTGATGAGGACGATGTCTTCCGGGATCGGGAAGCCGAGGCCGCACAGCAAAAGAACAAGAAACGGACCCCATAGCGACCAATGTGAACTTTGAAAATGATCCAGAAGGACTTCGAACATGGGGAGTGTCTATAGGCGCGGAAAAAACGCGGAAAAAATCAGGTGAAAGCGGGAAGTGTGAGGACGATTGACCCGTGATTAACGCTACAGGTTCGCGCGACTACACAAATCGTCCAACCGCGGAAGTGGAGTTTTCCCGCACTTTTGTGTCGATTCGCCCCGTGGCGTTCTGCGAAGGTCGCCGTCCCTTATGAATCCTGTTCTGAAGCTGTTACTCGAAGGCGGCAGTCTCACGACGGCGCAAATGGCGCAAGTCGCGGGCCTGTCCGTGTCGCAAGTAGAACAGCACTTGGAGCAGCTGAAAAAAGATAACATCTTCCTCGGCTGGCGTCCGGTGCTCGATCTTTCGCACGAGGCCGCAGCCGGCGCCGCCGTGCGGGCGGTGATCGAGGTGAAACTCACGCCCGAGCGCGGCGGCGGTTTCAACAATCTCGCGCAGCGTCTTTCGAAGTTCGCCGAGGTGGAATCCTGCTACCTCATGTCGGGCGGCTACGATCTCCTGGTTTTCGTCAACGCTCCCACGCTTCAGAAAGCCGCGGCTTTCGTGTCGGAAAAGCTCTCCACGCTCGGTGGCGTGCTCTCCACCAGCACCCATTTCCTGCTGCGCTCCTACAAAGAGGGCGGTTTCCTGCTCGACAGTGGCGACGGCTCCGGCGACCGCCTCAACGTCACCCCCTGAGCGGAGTATCCAAATGAGCACTACCAGCAATCGCTGGGTCGCGGGCCATGTGGCCTCGCTGCCCCGTAGCGGCATTCGTGATTTCTTCGAACTCGTGGCCAAGATGAAGGGCCAGGACGTGATCTCGCTCGGCGTCGGCGAACCCGACTTCGTGACTCCGTGGCACGTGCGCAAGGCCGCCATCACCGCGCTCGAGGAAGGCAAGACCTACTACACCTCGAACCTCGGCATGATCGAACTGCGCCGCGCGATCTCGACCTACGTGACCACGCATTTCGGCGTGGATTACCGGCCCGAAGACCAGGTCATCGTGACCGTCGGCGTGTCCGAGGCGCTCGATCTCGCTTTCCGCGCCTTCTGCAATCCGGGCGACAAGGTGATGTTTCACCAGCCCTGCTACGTTTCCTATCATCCCAGCATCTCGCTCGTGCACGCCGAGGGCGTGGCGGTGCCGACCTATGCGAAAGACAACTTCGCGCTCACCGCCGAGGCGCTTCGCGCCGCGTGGGTTCCGGGCTGCAAGATTCTCATGCTGAATCTTCCGTGCAATCCCACGGGCGGCACCTGCGATCGCGCACAACTCGAGGCCATCGCCGCGTTTTGCCGCGAGAAGGATCTGCTCGTGCTCAGCGACGAGATTTATTCGGAGCTCACCTTCGAAGGCACGCACACCAGCATCGCGAGCTTGCCCGGCATGCAGGAACGCACGGTTTTCCTGCATGGCTTCTCCAAGGCCTTTGCGATGACGGGCTGGCGCATCGGCTACGCGTGTGGTCCGGTGCCGCTCATCGATGCGATGATGAAAGTGCACCAGTATTCGATGATGTGTGCCTCGATCATCGCCCAGGAAGCTGCGCTCGAAGCCTTGAACAACGGCTGGGAACAGGTCTGCGAGATGCGCGAGCAATATCACCGTCGTCGCGATCTGATCGTGCGCCGTTTCAATGAAGTCGGCCTCACCTGCCACTCGCCGCGCGGTTCGTTCTACGCGTTCCCCGATATCAAGGCCACCGGCCTTACCGAGAAGGAATTTTCCATCGGTCTGCTTGAGAAACAAAAGGTCGCAGTCGTGCCCGGCGCCGCGTTTGGCGAAAACGGACTCGGCCATGTGCGCGCCTGTTTCGCCACCAGCTACGAACAGATCATCGAGGCCTGCGATCGCATCGAACGTTTCGTCAACGGGCTGCGTCGCTGACGAAAGCTGCGGGCAGTAAGGAGCGAGCAGACCGGACGTGCTGATGCGCCGGCTGCTCGCTTTTTTCTTCTTCTGCTTTCCTACTCGCTACCCGCTACTCGCTAATCACTACTAACACACTATGTCTCGCTCCGTCGCCATCGTAGGCCGGCCCAATGTCGGCAAGAGCCGTCTCTTCAACCGGCTGGCGCGCAAACGCATTTCCATCGTTCATGACCAGGCTGGCGTGACGCGTGATGTGATCTCCGCGGAGATCGCGGAGGGCGCCTACACGCTGCTCGATACGGGCGGATTGGGCTTCAAGGACGGCGACATCACCCCGGCGGCGTTGATCGCGGCTTCCGAGACCCAGGTCGGCTTCGCCATCGACGCGTCCGATCTCATCCTCTTCGTGATCGACGGACTCGAAGGTATCACTTCTTTGGATACGCGGATCGCGCAGATGCTGCGCAAAGGAAAAAAAGACGTGCTGCTCGTCGTCAACAAGGCGGACTTCGACGACGACAAGATCGAACTCGCGGAAGCGTACCGGCTTGGATTTGGCGAACCCGTGCGTGTCTCCGCCGAGCACGGTCGCGGAGAGCCGGAGTTGAGGGAGGCCATTCTCGCACGCCTCGGGCCCGCGCCTTCGGAGGATGAGGCGACAACGAAAGACGCCAACGGTCCGCTGTGCGTGTGTTTCATCGGCCGGCCCAACGTCGGAAAATCCTCGCTCAGCAACCGTCTCCTCAACAGCGACCGTCTCGTCGTGAGCAACGTCCCGGGGACCACGCGCGATGCGGTCTCGCTCGATTTTCAGTTCAAGGGCCGCAACGGCAAAATGTATCCGTTCCGCCTCATCGACACGGCCGGGATCAAGGCGGCGACCAAACTCTCGTCGCCCGTGGAATACTTTTCGCGTCTGCGTTCGCTCGACGCGATCAAGGGCACGGATGTTGTCTTCCTCGTACTCGACGCGATGGATGGCGTGACACAGCAGGACAAGGCGATCGCGGGCGAAGCCATCAAGGAGCGCAAGCCGATCGTCATCGTCGTGAACAAATGGGACCTTGTGCACAAGGCGTTCGAGAACGGCGGCGGCATCCCCGGCTACAAGAGCGAGCGCGATTATCGCGAGAAGTACGAGAAAGCGCTTTTCGAGCGGCTGTTTTTCACACCGGGCGCCCCCGTCATTTTTGTGTCTGCGATGAGCGGTTATGAAGTGGATCGCATGTTGAATGCGGCGGTGAAACTGAACCGCACACTCGATACGAAGATCCCCACGGCGAAGCTCAACAAGCTCATCAATTTTCTGGCCGAGCGCACGCCGCCGCCGGCGATCGGCGGAAAACGTTTCCGCGTTTATTATGTGACGCAGACCGGCAACCGCCCGTTCCGCATCAAACTATTTTGCAACCGCGAAGAGAAACTCACCGAGCAATACCGTCGTTATCTGGAGGCGGGAGTCGTGAAGGAGTTCGACCTGGCGGGCTGCCCGATTTATTTCGACCTCGTCGGCAAGGAAAAGCACGAGCCCGGCACGCCGTATTCCGGCAAGGCGGCGCGCGGCCTCACCACCTTCAAACCGAAATGGAAAACCAGCGAGGAAGCGGACGATATTTCTCATGAAACCCTCGAAGACTGAACACCGCGGCGACGACGCCCTCACGCTCGCCACCCGTGCGCTCGAACTCACGGTCACGACCTCGGTCGGACCGCGCATTGTTTCGCTCAAGCCCCGCGGGGCGAAGGCCAAAAACCTCTTCTTCGAGTTCCCTCCCGATGCGCCGCGTTCCTATGGGTATAACCTGCGCGGCGGTCATCGCCTCTGGCATTCACCCGAGCATATCGTTCGCACGTATCAGCCCGACGACGATCCGCTCGCGGTCAAACCCATCGCCAAAGGCATCGCCCTCGCGCAACCGATCGAGGAAAAGACGGGCATTCAAAAAGCCCTGAAGATCGAACTGCCCGCCGATCGCACTGTGAAGCTGACGCATGCCATCACCAATCACGGCCTGTGGTCGGTCGAGTGCGCGGCCTGGGCGCTGACGATGTTGCGCGGCGGCGGCTATGGCGTGTTGCCCCTGCCCCCAAAGGGCGATCACGCGAGCGGGGATTTGCTGCCGCGATACGCGCTGGTGCCATGGACCTACACCGATCTTTCGCTGCCGGTTTGGGAGCTCAATCGCGATTTCCTGGGCATCAATGTCTCGAAGGCGAAGGCGCCGCAAAAGCTCGGCATCACTTCGTATGCCGGCTGGTCCGCGTACTGGCTGGGCGGCGTCACCTTTGTGAAATATTCCCCCGTCGTCGCCGACGCAGTGTATCCAGATCTTGGATGCGCGTGGGAGACGTTCACCGACGGCAAGATGATCGAGTTCGAAACGCTCAGTCCGTTGCGTAAACTCGCCCCCGGCGAAAGCGTCATCCTGACCGAGCACTGGACCTTGATCGAAGGTTTGGAAAAACCGTCCACGCCCGCCGCGTATGCCAAGCTGGCCACGGCCGTCGACAAGTGGATCAAGACGCTCAAGTAAGCCACCGGCGGGTGAGTCGCAAAGACGCGAAGACCCCAGGTCGGGGAGCACCGATCCTGAGCGTGATGAGCGCTTGGCATCTTCGCGCCTTCGCGATTCGAAACTAGCCGCATATGCTGCAACCGCTCCGGATCGTTTTCATGGGCTCCGATGCCATCGCCCTGCCGCTGCTGGAGTGGCTGGCGGATGGCGGTCGCGAGCTCGCGTCGGTTGTTGCCGTGTACACGCAGCCGGACCGCGCGGTGGGGCGGGGGCAGAAGGTGCAACCGAATGCGATCAAGAGCTGGGCGCTGGCGCGGGGCCTGCCGGTTTTTCAGCCCGAAAAAATCACCGACGAGACGCGCGCGGAGCTGGCGCAGCTCGATGCCGATGTGTCGCTCGTGATGGCTTACGGTCACATCCTGCGCGATGCATTCATCGACACGCCGCGCCTCGGCACGCTCAATTTGCACGCGTCGATTTTGCCGAAGTATCGCGGCGCTTCGCCGATCCAGACCGCGGTTGCCAGCGGCGAATTTGAGACCGGTGTCACCTTGATGCGCATCGTCCGCCGGCTCGACGCGGGCCCCGTCGCGGACGTGGAGCGTGTTCGTATCGAAACTTTGGATACCGCGCTGGAGATTGAACAAAAACTTTCCGCCGCCTGCGTGCCATTGCTGGCCCGGACGCTTCCGCGGTTGATCGACGGATCACTTGTGTTTGTCGGGCAGGAGGAGGCGCAGGCGACGTTTTGCCGGCGGCTCGCGAAGGAGGACGGCGCCATCGATTTTAATCAGCCGGCGGGCGTGCTCGCTGCGCGCATCAACGGACTTTTCCCGTGGCCGTCGTGCAGCGTGATGATCGCGGGGCAGCCGGTGAAGTTGGGTCTCGCTGACGTCGCACCGGCGGAGAACGGGCGTGGTGTTCCCGGAGCTGTTCTCGGAGAGGACGCGGATGGTTTGTTAATCGCGACCGGTGACGGCGTGTTGCGCGTGCGCCGATTGCAGCGCCCGGGCGGCAAGATGTTGCCCGCGGTGGATTTTCTCCGCGGTTTTCCGATCGCTGCCGGAACTGTGCTGCCGTCGCTCCCGATGACTCCCCTCGTCGCGTCGCAGCCGTTTCCGTACAAACGCTGAACACGTTCCGGACGGTTCAACGATGTGCGCGAACGTCCGGCGTTCGGGCGCTCGACAGGACGCAGGGCATTTGCCTCGGTTAGCGCATGCATATCCCCGCTCATCGAGTCGCGCGCCGCGCGGCGCTGTGTCTGTTGTTGGCCCTGAACAGCCTTTGGGCCGCGCCGCCGTGGGTCGCCGATAACGGCGATGGCACGTACAAGAATCCGATCCTGTATCAGGATTTCTCCGACCCCGATGCGATCCGGGTGGGCGAGGATTATTACATGACGAGCTCGACGTTTCACGTGGCGCCCGGTCTCACGCTGCTGCATTCGCGCGACTTGGTGAACTGGCGTTATGTGGTTAATCCGCTCGAGTCGCTCGTTCCGTCGGATCATTTCGCCGCCGTGCGTCCGAGCGAGGGTGTATGGGCGCCGGCACTACGTTATCATGCGGGGCGTTTCTGGATTTTTTATCCGGATCCGGATTTCGGCATCTATGTCATCTCCGCGGAAAAACCGGAAGGTCCGTGGACGAAGCCGCATCATTTGATCGAGGGCAAAGGACTGATCGATCCGTGTCCATTCTGGGATGACGACGGACGTGCATGGGTGGTGCATGGCTGGGCGAAGAGCCGCGGCCCGCAGGCCAATCGATTGACGGTTCGTGAAATTTCGCCGGATGCGACTCGCACGCTCGCTGATGGCGTCGATGTGGTTGATGGCGCGAAACTGCCGGGTTACCGCACGCTCGAAGGACCTAAGTTCTACAAGCGCGACGGTTGGTACTACATTTTCGCGCCGGCCGGCGGCGTGCGCAACGGCTGGCAATCGGTGTTTCGCTCGCGGACGATTCTTGGCCCGTACGAAGACCGCATCGTGCTCGCGCAAGGTAAGACCGTGATCAACGGACCGCATCAAGGGGCGTGGGTGGAAACGCCTGAAGGTGAGTCGTGGTTTCTTCATTTTCAGATGCTCGATTCGATCGGTCGCGTGGTGCATCTGCAGCCGATGACGTGGCGCGATGGCTGGCCACACATGGGCGAAGATCCCGACGGTGACGGCGAGGGGCAGCCAGTGCTCACGCACAAAAAACCCGCGGTCGGTGGACCCAACCCGATCGTGACTCCGCAAGTGGATGAGGAGTTCGACGCACCCGTACTCGGCCCGCAATGGCGTTGGTCGTCTCGTCCGCCGACGTCTGGTTGGTCGCTCACGGCTGCGCACGGAAAACTCCGCCTGGACGTGCAACCGTGGAATACGCTCGGCTCGCTCTGGCATCAGCCTGGCCTGTTATTGCAACGCATCTCCGGGCCGGCATCGAGCGTCACGACGCATATCGACATCGGCGCGCTTCCCGCCAGCGCTCGCGCCGGGCTCGTCGCGATGGGGGATGATTATGCGTGGATCGGTGCGATCCGCGATGCGGATGGACGCGTTCGGCTCACGATGCGCAG
This sequence comes from uncultured Opitutaceae bacterium, assembly GCA_964573305.1. Taxonomy (GTDB): domain Bacteria; phylum Verrucomicrobiota; class Verrucomicrobiia; order Opitutales; family Opitutaceae; genus Nibricoccus. The sequence goes on along the minus strand of CAZNJG010000016.1, from coordinate 53,380 downwards.
TTGCCTGAAGGCGCGCACGAACACCGACGAAACCGATCACAGTTCCATTGCGTACGAAGGCAGCGGTGCGCTTTGGTTGCGACTCACGCATCAACTCGCGGAATGCGAGTTCAGCTACAGCCTCGATGGAAAAACGTTCAGGCGTCTGGGCAGCACCTTCACGGCGCGCCAATGGGGCAGCTGGGTCGGAACGCAGGTCGGTTTGTTCACGACCGGCGCTCCCGGCGCGGAAGCGCCAAAAGGTCATATCGACGCCGATTGGTTCAGAGTCACTGCACCGGTTGAATGAACAAAACGGCGCCGCGTGAGTGGCGCCTTTTTTGTGGGGCGGCGATGCGCGCCGTTGTCGTGGATAATTGGATACACGGCTCCGTGAGTCGGCCACACGGAGATTGGGAGTTCGAAAACGGAGATCACCGGCGGAACCGACGACCACGCTGCAACCGGTGACCGCGGCTTCAGCGCGAGGGCTATCGGGTTTGGGTGGTTGTCGCGCAGACACGAAAAAGCCCGGCGTGGTCGGCCGGGCTTTTTGTGGCTATACGATATTAAGGAGTCGGGGGCATCACTGGCGCCACGTGAAGACAACCGCGCCCTCGACCGCGGAGACATCCACTTTTTCGCGGTCAGGCCGCGCAACGCCGTTGGCGACGCCGAAGATCTCTTCGCTCGCGGGTTTTAGATCCAGCGGAGCGTAGGCGATGGTGACACCGACGCTAAGCTGCGCGGTGATCGCGTATTCGGCGCCGAGGGAGAGCAGGTAACTCCATGTGCTCTTTTTCACCTCGGGAAATGTTTTCGAAAACGTCCCCGAAGGCGGGCCTGACAAGTATGCGTAGTAGGTCGTCTCGAAGTGGGACTTCGTTTGATCGTAGGTGATGCCGACGCGCGCACGCAGACTCAGTTTGTCGCCGAATGAATGGGTGTACGACGGGATCAGCGTGAGGCGGGAGACCTCGTATTGCATCACGTTGCGAGAGTACTCGGGGAGCGGCAGAATCGAGGCGATGCCGGGATACTTTGGAAACGCCATGTGCAACTCGGCTTGTCCGTAGTCGGCATAACCGAGCGAGAGATCCCACCTGCTATCGAAACGATAGCCGATCTCCGCGCGCAAAAATCCGACCGTGTCGTCACCGTCGCGCGTACCGAGCGTTTCGCCGTAATTGGTCTGGAGCGAAAGATCGTCCACGCTGAGTTTTGCGTAGCCGCCGCCGAGTGTTACAAAAAGTCCGGGGTCCTGCTGCGCAAAGGCAGAGGTCGCAAGGACTGAAACTACCGCCAGGAATTTCAATACCTTCATAAGAATGGGGGTGAACGGTAGTAGCCAATGCGCGGCGAACTGGTGAAGACAAGGCTGATTCCCGCCGCACTCACGTGGAGCCGGTAGAATACACTCCCATGGGTACCTTTATAGAGACGAAAAAGCCCGGCGTGATCGGCCGGGCTTTGACGGAATGCACTGAATAATGAGCTCAGTTTTTCGCGGGCGCGTCGGCTGTGCCGCTGGCCGCGGCGGCGGCGGGCGCGGGTTTTTTCGCGGGCAGCGCGCGTGTACGGATTTCTTCCTGCAGACGCGCGAGGTATTGCGCGAATGGCTGCACACCTTCGTCGCCGCGGGCTCGGCTGCGCACGGAGACGGCCTGCGCCTCGGCTTCTTTTTGGCCGAGCACGAGCGTGTACGGAATTTTTTCGAGCTCGGCGCGGCGGATCTTGGCGCCGAGTTTGTCGCTGTGTTCGTCGAGCGTGGCGCGGATGCCGGCGGCGCGAAGTTGCGCGAGCAAATCGCGACCGTAGTCGATGACCTTTTCGCTGATCGGCAACAGGCGCACTTGTTCGGGCGCGAGCCAGGCGGGGAAGTCGCCGTTGAAATGCTCGATGAGCACGCCGCAGAAACGTTCCATCGAGCCGAAGGGCGCGCGGTGGATCATCACCGGGCGATGCGGCTGATTGTCGGCGCCGACGTAGGAGAGGTCGAAACGCACAGGCAGCACGTAATCGACCTGCACGGTGCCGAGCTGCCATTCGCGGCCGATCACGTCTTTCACGACGAAGTCGATTTTCGGGCCGTAGAAGGCGGCTTCGCCGGGCTCTTCGGTGAAAGGCACGCCGAGCGTGGCGGCGGCTTTGCGGCAGGCATCTTCCGCGGCATCCCACTTGGCGGGATCGCCGGTGAATTTACTGCTGTCGGGATCGCGCAGACCGACGCGTACGCGGTAGTCCGACATGCCCAGCGTGGTGAGCACGGTTTTCACGAGCGAAAGACAGCCGAGGATTTCCTGCGCGACCTGTTCCTCGGTGCAGAAAAGATGCGCGTCGTCCTGCGTGAAACCGCGGACGCGGGTCATGCCGTTGAGTTCGCCGGATTGTTCCCAGCGGTAAACCGTACCGAACTCCGCGAGGCGCACCGGCAGGTCGCGGTAGCTGTGTGGCTGCGACGCGAAGATCTTGATGTGATGCGGGCAGTTCATCGGCTTCAGCATGAAGCCGTCGAGGAGTTGATCGGCGTCGAGCACGCGATCCTTGGCGATGACTTCCTTGCCCGCGCGGCGGTTGATCTCGTCGGCGAACTGCGACGTGACGCCTTCGAGACGCGCGACGAGTTCGGCGCAGCCGCAGCCTTCGGTGGCGAGTTGCGCCATCTGGTCGGGCTCGGGGAACGCGGTGAATTGCGACTCCTTGTAGTACGGGAAATGCCCCGAGGTTTTATAGAGCGCGAGCTTGCCGATGTGCGGCGTGAAGACCTGCGAGTAACCCTGTTTGCGGAGCTCGTCGCCGATGAAATTCTGCAACTCCTGGCGGACGATGGAGCCGTTGGGCGTCCAGAGGATGAGACCCTGGCCGACATCTTCGTCGATGTGGAAAAGTTTCAAATCGCGACCGAGTTTGCGATGGTCGCGCGCCTTGGCCTGCTCGAGACGTTCGAGGTATTGCGCGAGTTCCTCCTTGGTCGGAAACGCGGTGCCGTAGATGCGCTGGAGCTGCTTGTTTTTCTCGTCGCCGCGATGATACGCGCCGGCGATCGAGAGGAGCTTGAAGGCTTTGAATTTCGACGAGTAGCGGATGTGGGTGCCGGCGCACAGGTCGATGAATTCGCCATTTTGGTAGAAGGAAATTTTTTCGCCCTCGGGAATGTCGGCGAGACGGCCGAGCTTGTAGCGTTCCTGGCCGCGCGACTTGATGATCTCGATGGCTTCTTCGCGGGAAACTTCCTTGCGGATGAAGGCCTGGTTTTCGTCGGCGATTTTTTTCATCTCCGCCTCGAGCTTCACGAGATCGTCGGCGGTGAGTTTGTGATCGAGATCGATGTCGTAATAAAAACCGGTGTCCGTCGGAGGTCCGATATCGAGTTTCGCGTCTGGAAAGAGGCGAAGGACGGCGGTCGCGAGGATGTGCGAGCCGGAATGGCGGAGTTCTTCGAGCGGAGTCATCGACATGGGAGGAGTTGGTTGTGGTCCTGCGTACGGTTGCAGGGCCGGGAGGTGAGAACAGAGGGGAGAATCGCGAAGACGCCAAGACGCAAAGGTGTCGACGTGTGATCGCAGCGAGGAGCGATTGGACGGAGTTTTTAACCGCAGAGGGCGCGGAGAGCGCGCGGAGGTCGGAGAGAAACGGCAACGGAGGGTTTAACCACAGAGACACAGAGGGCACAGAGATCGGAGACGGAGTTGGGGCCCTGTCTTTCTCTGTGCCCTCTGTGTCTCTGTGGTTAAAATTATTTCTTCAGAGGCTCGAGCGAGTAACCGTCTTTGCGGTCGAGCATGGACCAGCCCGCGGCGGTGAGTTCGGCGCGGAGGGCGTCGGCGGCCTTGAAGTCTTTGGATTGTTTCGCGGCCCAACGTTTTTCGGCAAGGGCGACGACTTGGGCGGGAGCTTCGATTTTCGCGGGTTCGGCGGACGTAAGATCGAGTCCCAGTGCGAACATCGCTCGATCGAACGACGCGCGATCGGCTTCGCCGCCTTTGCGATTCACCACCGTGAAGAGCGTGCCGAGTGCGGCGGGTGTGTTGAGATCGTCGTGGAGCGCAGTGATGACGTGACCGAAAGTATCGTGAGCGGCGGTCGTGTTCTCGGGAAGTGTGGCGCGGTAATCGCGCAGCGTCTTGAGCGCCTTCTCCGCGGCGTGCAGCGAATCGAGCGTGAAGTTGAGTTGCTTGCGAGGATGGCCCGCGATGAGCGCGTAGCGAAGCGCCATCGGGCTGAAGCCCTTCGCTTTCAAATCGTCGAGCGTGTAGAGATTGCCCAGCGATTTGCTCATCTTCTTGCCGTCCACGAGCAGGTGTTCGCTGTGATACCAGTGACGCGAAAATTGCGTGCCGTTGCAGCACTCGCTTTGCGCGATCTCGTTTTCGTGATGCGGGAAAAGCAGGTCCACGCCGCCGGTGTGAAGATCGATGGTGTCGCCGAGATGTTTTTTGCTCATGGCGCTGCACTCGATGTGCCAGCCCGGACGGCCGCGGCCCCAAGGACTGTCCCAGCCGTTGTCGCCATCCTCGGGCTTGTGCGCTTTCCAGAGCGCGAAATCGGAGACGTCTTCCTTTTCGTCGGCATCGGCGGCGTGTGTTTTGCCGGCGAGCGCGGAGCCGAGCTGGAGCTCGCGTTCCTTCACGCGGGAGAGTGCGCCGTATCCATCGAACGACGACACTTTGAAATACACGGAGCCGTCGGCGGCGCGGTAGGCATTTCCTTTGCGCATGAGGACGTCGATCATGTCCACCTGCTCTTTGATGTGCGTGGTGGCGGCGGGCTCGACGTGAGGACGCAGACAATTGAGCGCGTCGCAATCGGCGTGGAATTTATCGGTCCACTGTTTCGTGACCTCGGCGAGCGGCCGGCCCTCTTCGCGCGCGCGACGGATGGTTTTGTCGTCCACGTCGGTGAGGTTGCGGACGTGTTTCACCTTGTCGGGGCCGAACTCGAGTTCGAGCAGACGGCGGAGGACGTCGTTAACCACGAACGTGCGGAAATTGCCGATGTGCGCGGGCGCGTAGACGGTCGGGCCGCAATTGTAGAAACGGAAGACGCCATCCGGGTGCGAGGGCGCGAGAACCTTGGGCTGACGGGTCAACGAATCGTGGAGCGTGATGGACATTGAAAAGACGAAAGCAGAACCAAAAGCGGCGCAGAGGAAAGGCTCAAGCGTGCGGGTGCGTTGTCGGACGAAGCGGCACCGCGTCCGCCGTTGTTGACGAGTGCGGGAGTCGTCGGGCTGGCGGCGCAGCGGCCGGACGGGACGGGGCCGTTGTTGGTGATGCATGTGGTGGATGCGCGATGTGCGGAGTGACGGCAACACCGGGTGGTTAAGCAGGAAAGGCCGACGGGGACGTCGGCGCTCCCAGCCTGGAGCAAGCGTGAAAAACAATTTGGCCGGAGGAGGCGGATGGTGTTCGCTCGCGGAAATTTTTTTCACCATGGCCGACTCCTTTAAACTCGATCTCGCCGTTCGTCCCCGTCGTTTGCGCCGCAATGCGTCTGTGCGCGCGCTGGTTGAGGAGACGGTGTTGCGACCGGCGGATTTTATCGCGCCGCTGTTTGTGGTGGACGGAAAAGGCGCGCCCGAGCCGGTCGGCTCGATGCCGGGTGTCGCGCGTTTTAATATCGCCGATCTCGTGAAGGAATGCCGCGCGCTCGCGAAACTGGGCGTGCCGGCGGTGGCGCTCTTTCCGAAGCTCGATGCGAAACTTAAAAACGACAGCGGCTCGGCGGCGCTCGATGAGGACGCGTTGATTTTGCGGGCAGTGCGCGCCGTGAAAAAAGCGCTGCCGGAACTCGTCGTGATGACGGACATCGCGCTCGATCCGTACACGACACATGGTCACGACGGTTTGTTGACCGCTGACGGACGCGACGTGGCCAACGACGCCACGGTGGAGGTGCTCGTCAAAATGGCCGTGCTGCATGCGCGCGCGGGCGTGGATTTTGTGGCGCCGTCGGACATGATGGACGGCCGCATCGACGCGATCCGCAGCGGGCTGGATGCCGTCGGTTTCTCAAACACGGCGATCATGGCGTATTCGTCTAAATTTGCGTCGGCGTATTACGGCCCGTTCCGCGATGCGGTGGGCAGTGCGAAGGCGGCGGGCACACACGCGCTCGACAAAAAAACATACCAACTAAATCCAGCGAATCGGCGTGAAGCGGTGGTCGAGGCATTGCTCGATGAAAGCGAAGGCGCGGACGTGCTCATGGTGAAGCCGGCGGGCGCATATCTCGACATCATCCGCGACGTGCGTGAAGCGACGAACACGCCACTCGCGGCGTATCAGGTATCCGGCGAGTATGCGCAAATCCAGGCGGCGGCGCAGCTCGGCTGGCTTGATCTGGCGCGTGTGCGGCACGAGTCGTTGCTCGCGATCAAACGCGCAGGTGCGGATATGATCCTCACGTATTTTGCGAAGAACATGGCGGAGGAGTTGCGACGTTGAGCGTGATGACTAGCAGTTCCCCATGACCCCGGAGCACGTCATTCGCCCCTATTCGGAAGACGATTATGAGGCGGTGGCGACCGTGTATCGGGACGCGGTGGAAGCGCAGGCGCCGGCGGGATATTCGGAGGCGCAGATCCGTTTGTGGGCCTCGTATCCAAACGGTGGAGACGAGTTTCGCGCGCTGCTCGCGCAAGGAGGGGCGCTCGTGTGCGAAGTGGACGGGAAGGTGGTTGCGTTCGGGCAGCTGGCGCCGAGCCATCACATACCGTTTCTCTATTGCAACCCGCGCCATACCCGACGCGGGCTGGCTTCGGCGATCTATGCAAAACTCGAGCAGGCGGCGCGTGCGGCGGGCGCTGCGCGCATATCCACGGAGGCGAGTCACATCGGACGGCTGTTTTTCGAGCAACAAGGCTTCATGGTCGTGCAAGCCGAGAAGCTCGTGCGTCTCGGGGTAGCATTTGAGCGGTTCAAGCTGGAGAAACCGCTTTAAGCGGCCGGTGGCGCGTGAGCGCGCGCCTACCGCCCTCGGGCAAAAGGTCCCTTGTGGTGGGCTGCGTTTCTTAAAACGCAGACTTGGGGACTTGGATGGAATCGCCTGGGAGCAAGCGGGGATCGTCGGCGGGAGTTTTTTCGGCCCGTCGAGTGTTCACGAGATAGGATTCGCGTTCGCGCACGAGATTCACGCGCGCCTCTTTTGCGTAGAGCGTGAAACCACCGGCGGACTGGATGGCCTTCGTGACGGTCAGATCGGGCGTCCAGACGATGCGCCCGGGGCGGATGACTTCGCCGCCGACGTAAACATAACGTTCGGTGACGGCGACCGACACATCCACGGTGGTGTAGATTTTTTTCTCCAGATACGTTTCGCGGATGCGTTGAGAAAGCGTCGCCGCAGTGGTGCCGGTGGTCGAGAGGGGGCCGATGAACGGCAGGGTGACGAGACCCTGATCATCGATCTGGACGGAGTTGGCGCTCGGGTCGGGCACGCCTTGCAGCGTGATCACCAAGTTATCGCCCGGACGAAGTGCGGCGATGGAGCCGGTTTCGGGCGGCGGAAGGTGTTCTCCGTGTCTGCCGGGCGTGTCGCATCCGCCTGCGATGAACGCAGCGAGCAGGCTGATGGCGGTCAGGCAAAGCCGGAGGGGAGACAGCATGGCGGTTCAGTGGGCCAAACCGCCATGGATGGCAACGTCAGCGTTTGCTGCGTCCGCGACGGGGGCGTTCATCCTCTTCCTCGTCGTCCTCTTCTTCGTCTTTCTCGTCGTCGGAATCGCCGTCCTTGTCATCCTCGTCCTTCTCGTCGTCGTCCTCTTCCTCGTCCTCATCCCATTTCAGGGACTGGTCGTTTTTGAGTTTCTCTTCCTCTTCCTCGTCGAGTTCGGGGAGATCGTCGGCGTCCGCTTCATCGTCCTCGTCCTTCTCCGCAGCCTCGTCGTCGGTATCCCAGCCGGCGGGCACGTAATCGAGGATGTCGGTGAGTTCTTCGAAGGTGTGGATGGCTTTTCCCTCGATAAAATGAGTGTTCTGCTCCTCGCGGATCTCGTCTTCGACTTCATCGACGGTGAGCTTCGATTCGAAGTTGAAGAGGTCGTTGAGCATCTTCACGCGGCAGCGGGTGAGATGATCGAGCAAGTCGGCGTAGGGCCCGTTTTCTTCGTCGAGCACATCGGCGAGGGCGAAAAGTTTTTCGTCGGACTCGATGATGGAGTCCTTCACGCGCTTGAGCCGCACGCGACCGTCGCCGAGATCCTTCTCGATGCGGAAGGGCATGAAGGCGGCGTCGAAGACGTCTTGGTCAAATCCGTAGTCGCGCAACGGCTCCACCAGATCGATCATATGCGCCACCTGGCGCGGGTCGATGATGCTCAGACCGTCGACATCCCAGCGGACGGGGTCACTGACTTCGTGGACCCACCAGTTGTGATCTTCGCCGAGACGGACGACGCACCAGTCGAGAGTAGTGGAGGATTTGGCCATGTGGTTGGTAAATTTTTTTCGGAGGAAAAGCCCCGGACTTTGGCGGAGTCAAACCGGGAAAACGTTTTTCGTGAAACTTCCCATGTTCACACGTTTGCCGGGAGATGAAGCCGGAAAATTTCAGGCGCAGGCTGGAAGGCACCGATTGAAAAACAAGCACAAAAGCGCGGCTCATGCGCAGTCGCGTCAGCAGGTATGGATGTGCCGGCTGGCGCTTGATTTTTGCGGGGCACAAACCCAGCGTCCGCCCAAATGAATTTTCTGTACGAGAAGGTTTCGCGCAGACTGTTGTTCTCGCTCGATTCGGAGAAGGCCCACGAGGTGGGTGTATCCGCGATGGCGCTACTGGGCCGGATGACCCCGTTGTGCCGCATGTTCGAGCGCTGGCACCGGCTGCCCGCCGCCTCGAAGCCGATCGAGGCGTTCGGCCTGAAATTTCCCAACGCCGTGGGTCTCGCCGCCGGCTTCGACAAAAACGCCGTCGCCTGGCCGGCCGCTGCAGCCATGGGTTTCGGGCATGTGGAAATCGGAACCGTGACCGCACTCGCGCAGCCGGGGAATCCCAAGCCGCGCATGTTTCGCTATCCAGCCGAGGAAGCCGTGATCAACCGGATGGGTTTCAACAATGAAGGCTCCGAAGCGGTCGCTGCGCGTCTGGCGAAACAGCCGGGCCCCGGCCGTCGCCGCATTCCGCTCGGTGTGAATCTCGGCAAATCGAAGGTCGCGGACATCGATCAGGCGACGGCGGATTACCTGACGAGCTTTGCGCGACTCGCCGATTATGCGGACTATCTCGTGCTGAATGTGAGCAGTCCCAACACGCCGAATCTGCGCCAGCTTCAGGACGAGGATCGCCTGCGCGAATTGCTCGGCGCGATGACTTCGGCCAATCGCGAGCGCGCCGCGCAACCGGGAAAACAGCGCGTGCCCATCTTGCTGAAGATCGCACCCGATCTCAGTTTCCGGCAGATCGACGCGGTCCTCGCGGCCATCGCGGAGTTCGGTCTCGATGGTATCATCGCCACGAATACAACGCTGGCGCGGCCGGGTGTTTTCGCCTCGGTGAACGAAGCGGGTGGTTTGAGCGGCGCGCCGCTGCGAAAACGCTCGACGCAGATCGTGCGCTACATCGCGGCGGCGACAAGCGGCCGGCTGCCGATCATCGGTGTCGGCGGCATCAACGACACCGCGGCGGCAGCCGAGAAACTCGATGCGGGCGCGACGCTGGTGCAGATTTATTCGGGCATGATTTATCGCGGGCCGTTTTTCGCGCGCGACATCGCCCATGCGGCTGCGCATCGTCAGCGTTTGTAGCGTTTTGACGACACTCGCCGCCTCGAAAAACAGGTACGCAGGCGGGGATGACGCGCAGCCGAAGAAAATTTCTGAACCTTTTCGTGCTGGAAGGCGTCTGAGGTCCGCACTTATTTCCCCGCTTCATCATGATTTTTGCCCTCGTCGATCCGATCCGCATCATCCAAGGCGCCGGCCTGCTCATCTATCCTTTGGGATTATGTTCGTTTGTTGCGATTTTCATCATCTGCGAGCGCGCCTTTGCGCTGCGTAACGATGCGATCATGCCGGCCGATCTCACGGACTCGGTGCTGCAAAACAAACCGCTCGCGGGCGGCCCGCATTCGACGCTAGGCCGGATCATCCGCTTCGCGGAGACCCATCCGGGCGATATCGATGGTGCGAAGGCTTACGCGCGCCTCGAAGTGATCAAGATGGAGCGCGGCGTGAGTTATTTGGACATGATTTATACCGGCGCGCCGCTGATCGGACTGGTCGGCACGGTGTTCGGTTTGCTCGCGGCGTTTGCCGTCATCGATCCGGAAACGAGGATGCCCGATCCGATCAAGTTTTCCGAAAGCGTGGGTTACGCACTTTCAGCGACGTTGATCGGTCTCGTCATCGCGTTGGTGGCGCTTGCCGGAAATGGTTATCTGCAACGGCGCATCGACGCGCAGGCGGCCCGGCTCGATGTATTGCTGGAACGGATACTGGCCCGCCGTCACCACGGCGAAGGCACGCAGACCGCGGGCAAGGAACTGCTGTCATGAGTTTGCGGAGCAAACGTCGCCGTCGTCCGGAGCTGCCGCTGGTGCCGCTCATCGACGTGCTCGTCATGCTGGTGTTGTTCAGCTTTGTGACGATGCGCTTCGCGACCGCGCAGACGCTCAACATCAGCGTGCCGCGGGTGGATACCGCGGGTAAGAACGCGTTCACCGGCAAAGTCGAAATCGGCGTCGATAAGGACGGGAATCTTTCGCTCAACGGACGACCTGTGGAGGAAACGCAGTTGCGCGAGATGCTTCGCGAGATCCAGCGCGTGAACAAAGACACGCCGGTGATCGTGCGCGCCGATGGCGTGACGCAGTTCCAGCGTGTGACCGAAGTCTGGGACATCTGCCGCAGCCTCGGACTCAACAAGGTCAACATGCAGGTCCGCACCAAGTGACGCGGCGTCGAGCGCAAGCGCGGCGATTTTCCGCCGGGCGCGTTACGCTCATTCCGCGCTTTGCGGGCTGTTCAGGAGCCGTTCGAACAGCGTGAGATATTTTTCCACCTGGCGCCTGGGCATGAAGTGCTCGGCGGCGTAAGCGCGCACCTGCGCCGACAGTGCGGCGTGATGCGCATCGTCGGCGAGCATGGGCTTCAGGGCGTCGAGAAAAGCGCGTTGATCGCCCGCGGGCACGGTGATCCCGCCGCATTCGGCGATGCCGCTGACTTCGTAGGCGACGGAGGGCAATCCGTGGGCGTGCGCTTCAGAAAGGAAGTTGGACAGCGATTCGCTTTGCGAGGTGAGCACCGCGATGTCGGCCGCATGATAAAGCGGGCGCGGATCGGTTTGGAATCCGGTGAACTTCACGCGATCGTCGAGCCCGAGCGAAGAGGCGAGCGCGCGACATTCGGCGAGTGCGGCGCCTTCGCCGGCGAGCCAGAGCTGCCAGTCGCGTTCGCGCGGCAAATGCCCGGCGAGTTCGATGAGTTCGCGTTGATTTTTTTCGGGGCGAAACATCGCCACGCAGAGAAGCACGCGCGTTTTTTCGTTCGCACCGAAACGCGCGCGGAGTCTGGCGCGATCGGCAGCGGCCGGGGCAGGATCGGCGCGAGGCGGGAAAACCAGTGAGTTGTGGATCACCGTGATCTGATCGGGCGGCACCACGTAGTTTTCGATGAGGATGTTTTTCGAAACCTCGCTGTTGGCCACGACGTGATGCGAGCGATGCATCGAATGCACGTACATCGTCGGCAGGCGCTTGCCGGTGCGCATCGTGCAAACCAGGGCACTGCCGGGGAATTTCACCATCATCATGCCTTGCAGCGAACCGGCGTTGCAGTTGGCCATGCGGCCCATGGGAAGGATGATGTCGGGCGCGAACTTGATGATCTTGCCGTGGATGCCCGGCGCGAACCAATCGAGATGCAGATCGAATGGCTGCAGCACGATGCGCGGCAGATCAGCCGCGCTGGCTGCGAGTGCTCCGCCCGGGCGAAACGTGAGCAGCGCCGCGTCGTGGCCCGCTTCGCGAAACGCGCGGGTGAGAAAGATCGACTGGCGTTCGGTGCCGCCACTGCGGAGGTAGTCTTGGATAACGAGAATTTTCATTGCGCGGAAAACAGGCGGACGGACAGTGAACGGCTTCGATGAATCACCCGTTCGTGCAACTCTTGCTGCGTTGGTGCGTGCTCGCCGTAGGCGTGACCATTGCGACCAACATCATCAACGGCATTCGTTGCGACAGCCGCGAAACGCTGCTTGTGGTGGTGCTTTTGCTGAGCTTCCTCAACGCGATCCTGAAGCCGTTACTGATGTTGATGGCCATGCCGTTCATCGTGATGACGATGGGTCTGGGCGTGGTGTTGATCAACGCCTTGTTGTTCTCGCTGGTCGGGAAAATCGTCGACGGATTCTACGTCGATGGTTTCTGGTCGGCGATCGGCGGCGCGATCGTGGTGAGCCTCACGGGGTTGATCGCCAACCTCATGCTTGGCGGCAACCGGCCGCGCGGACCTCGCCCGCCGATGGGCGGTGGCGGCTGGCGCGCACCACGTCAGGCTCCGCCCGAGAAGCGCGTGCCCGAGGGCCGCGGTGATGTCATCGATATCTGACCGGACGATCGCCTCGCGCCAGTGGTGACTGACTGTGGGCGGATTTCCGTTTGACCGGACCGGGTGCTGACGCGACGGTTGAACCTTCGTCCGTTTATCACTTATTTCCCATCATGGCTGAAACCACTGAATACGACCTCATCGTTATTGGCGGCGGTCCCGCAGGCTACGCGGGCGCGATCCGTGCCGGACAACTCGGCAAAAAGGTCGCCTGCATCGAAATGGAACGCGCCGGCGGCACGTGCCTGAACTGGGGTTGCATCCCGACGAAGGCCTTGTTGAAGAGCGCGGATCTCTATCAGAAGATCAAAAAATCCGAGGCGTTCGGCATCAGCGTGAAGGATGTTTCTTTCGACTTCGCGAAAGTCATGGAGCGCTCGCGCGGCGTTGCCGGCCAGATGGCCAAGGGCGTGGAATTTCTCTTCAAGAAAAACAAGGTCGATTACATCGTCGGCAAGGCGCAGGTCAGCGCGCCCGGCATGGTCTCGATCACCGAGGGCGCGCACAAAGGGAAGTTTTTCAAAACAAAAAACATCCTCATCGCCACCGGCTGCAAGATGCGCCGCATCCCCGGTCTCGAATACGACGGCGTTCGCGTGATGACCTCCCGCGAAGCGCTCGCCAACACCAAGCTCCCGAAGTCCGTCATCATCGTTGGTGCTGGCGCGATCGGCGTGGAGTTTGCCTATTTCTACAACGCCTTCGGCACGAAAGTGGCGCTCGTCGAAATGCTGCCGCAGGTCCTCCCCGTTGAGGACGAGGATGTGGCCAAGACGCTGCACCGCTCGCTCGAAAAGCAGGGCATCACGATCCACGTCGACACGAAGTGCGAAAACTTCCGCATCGGCAAAGACAGCGTGAAAGTCGACTTGGTGAAAGGTGATCAGAAGACCGAGGTCGAAGCCGAGGTGCTGCTCTCCGCCATCGGTGTTGTCGCCAACGTGGACGGCCTGCTCGCGGGCAATGTGAAGCCCGAACTGGAGAAGAACTACCTGAAGGTCGGCGACGATTACCAAACGTCGATCAAGGGCATCTACGCCGCCGGCGATATCATCGGACCGCCGTGGCTCGCGCACGTGGCCACGTTCGAAGCGGTCAGCGCCGTGAACGGCATCTTCGGCCATGGAAAGCCGGAGCGCGTGAAAAATTTCCCGGGCTGTACGTATTGCCAGCCGCAGGTGTCGAGCACCGGCATCACGGAAAAAACCGCTAAGGAAAAGAAACTCGACTACAAGGTCGGCAAGTTTCCGTTCACCGCGTCGGGCAAGGCGGTCGCCTCGGCCGACAGCGAAGGTTTCGTGAAGATCATCACCGATGCGAAGACCGGCGAAATTTATGGCGCGCACATCATCGGTTCCGAAGCCACCGAGCTCATCGCCGAGTACGGATTTGCGATCGAGATGGAAGCCACGGTCGAAGAAATCCACCAGACGATCCACGCGCATCCCACGCTGAGCGAAGCGCTGATGGAAGCCGCCGCGGCTTCACTGGGCGAAGCGATTCATATCTGAGTCGTCTCGAAAGACCGCGGTCGATGATCCGATCGCGGAGAAAATCTCTCGAATAAAACGGCCGGAAATTTCCGGCCGTTTTTTGTGTCTCAAAAGTCGATCCCGCGAACGCCGGTTAACGGAGAGGCTGCCTAGCTTCGGTGCTTCAGAAGCTCTTTGATCTGTTTCATTTCGTCGTGGCATTTCTTCGCCCAATATTGAGCGGAGTATGCGCAGCAGAGCATGCAAAAGCCGAGGATACCGGTGGTGATGTCCATGGTGATAATGGGTAACGTCAGGGGTTCCTTCCCAGTAGATCAGGCCGCCCCGCTCTGGCAAGGTGCTCGGATAGCAGCGCCTTCGTTTCTGCAGAGCTGTCGAACGCCAGCAGCTGGTTGAGAAGCGTCTGCGCTTGCTGAGTTTCTCCGCTCCCAGCGAGAGCCTCGATATTCTTCGCGGTGGACGAGGCGACAGGGCGCGCGCTGTCACTCACAGCTGCGCGAAGCGGGTGATGATGCCGGTTTGATCTTCGTCCCACGCGCTCATTTCCGCGGCGACGACTTTCGAGTCCTGGCCGGTTTCGTCGATTTCCTCGGCGCAGGCCTCGACGTAATCGACCATCACATCGCGGGTGAACTCAGGGTGAAACTGCACGCCCCAGACCTTGGGCGCGAAACGCACCGCGTGATGTGGATCGCGTATCCCAAAACCCAATACATGTGCGCCCGCCGGCAATTCGAGAACCGTCTGCCAGTGAATGACGGCGACCTGTTGCCTCGGAGCGCAGGCGGAAAAAAGCGGATCGTCGCCCGCGGTGAGCGTGATATCGGTCACGCCGATTTCCGGGCCGCCGGGTAACGGTCCGACTTTTCCGCCGAGAACATGCGCGAGCATTTGATGACCATAACAAAGCCCCAGCACAGGTTTGTTCGCACCGAGCACGCGCTCGAGCCAGCGAAACGCCTGCAAATCGGTCGGAGACGGCTCAGTGACCATCGAGGATGAACCGGTGATGATGAGGCGTTCGATGCGTTGCGGGTCGGGCAGCGCGACGCCAGCGGAAGGATCAATAATCTGAGCTGACGCTTGTCGATCAGGCGGAAGTTTGCGGCGCACCATGTCCACGTAGTCGCCGTATTTCGCGAGGAGCTCCGGCTCGGCAAAGCCCATTTTCAGAATGGAGACGGTGGGTGGCGCAGGCATGAGCGGAGTCAATGCCTGCATCGCCGCAGGAACTATGCCGGGAGATTTCCCGAAAATGAATCAAGGACGGTATCGAAAGACATGTTCTTAAGGTCGAAACGTGGCCTTAGCAGCCAGCCCGTTGGGGCGCCGCCATGCATAAGTCGCCCGGTCGCGAATGCCGGGACGAAGTCGCGATTATTCCGCGATCTTCCTAACCAGCAGTTGGGAATTAAGGCCGGCGAGGCGTTCGGAGAATTCGTCGGTGTCGGTCGCCTGGCGGAGGGCGCGTTGCACCATGCCCATTTTTGCGTCGAGGTTGTCCACCATGGAAACGAAGACCGCTTCGGGCGTCGCGGCCCAGACGGCGGCGCCCCAGGCGGGATCGCCTTGGTGGCTGAGGACGATGTGTTCGAGACGTTCGAGCCGGTCGGCATCGAGGCGGGCCTTGAGGCCGTGTTTGCGCACGAGTTGATAGCCCAGCACGACGTGGCCTTGAAGGATGCCGCGGCGGCTGCGACGAGCGGCGAGGGCGCCTTCGTATTCGATGGTTTTACCGGTGTCGTGCAAGAGGATACCGGCGAGGACGAGCGATGTATCCAATTCTGGATACAATGGCAGGAGGGCCTTGGCGGCGCGGGCCATGCGCAGGGTGTGTTCGAGCAATCCGTGGCGGTAGGCGTGGTGCATCGCGACCGCGGCCGGGGCGGTGCGGAAGGTCTCGCCGATCTCCTCGAAGACGCCGCGCGTGGTCATACGGAGTTCGTCGTGCGGGATCGAATCGAGGATCGCGTTGAACTCGGCCCACATCGACTCGGCATCCTCGGGAGCGACCTCGACGAGATTTTCCACGAAGCCGGGCGCAGCGAGTTCCTCTTCGGTGAGCGCGGAAATGCGGGCGATTTTCGGCGAGAGGCGTCCGTTGAAATAATCGAGTTTGCCTTCGACGCGCACGGGCGAGCCTTCGGGGAAATTTTTGACGGCCTCAAACTGCGGGTGATCGCCGAAAAGGTTGGTCGTGAAGTTGCCGGTGCGATCGCCGAGTTCGAGGCTGAGAAACGGGTTCCCGTTGGCGGCGGTCTTGGTGGTCGCTTTGCGCAGAAGTAGGATGCTCGCGAAGGGCCGGCCGGTGCCGATCTCGACGGTTTTCAAGTCGCGGACGGTGGCGAGGGGCGTGGGATCGGGCATGCGAAGGAAGAGTGAAAGGTGAAGAGGGAAACGTGAAACGCGGAGCGCGGGCGCGAGGTCGGTCGGCGATCAATCGTATTTTTTTACGGCGTTGTTGAAGGCCTTGAACGACGGGTGCTGGGCGCCGCCCAGGATGGCGTAGAAGATCGTTTCCGAGGGCAGCACGTAAGCGCCCGCGCGGGCGAGCGCATTCAAGCACGGCGTGTCGTCCTCGGGCCGGCGGCCACCGATGGCGTCGGCGAGAATCGTGACCTGAAACTCCTGCGCGAGCGCGTCGATCGCGGTTTGGTAAACGCAGATCGGCGTCTCGATGCCGCAGAGGATGAGATGCTCGATCTTGCGCGCACGAAGCGCTTCGCGGATGCCATCATCGGCCAGCGCGGAGAAAGTGGATTTGCCGAGCTGCGGCGTTTTCTTCGGCGCGAGTTTCAACAGTTCAGGCAGCGTGCCGCCGAGCTTTTGCGGGACTTGTTCAGTGAAGGCGATTGAGATGCCGAGCGTGCGCGCAGCTTCGATGGCGAAGCTCGTGCGTTTCACGATGCGGTCGGCGTCGGCGATTTCTTTCAGAAATATCGGCTGCAGATCGATGCAGAGCAAAAGCGCGCCAGGAGCGGGAGAGTCGGAGTCGGACATGGAGAAAATAGCGTACTGAAAACCGCGGCTCAGTTTTCGAGATAGACGTGTTTGTAGGGATGATGATCGAGCGGCGTGGAATGCCAGTTTTTCACCGAAGGATGGAGCAGAAAAACATGCGCGTAATGATAGATCGGAATGAACGGCGCGGCATCAAGGAGCTGCGCCTCGGCCTGCTGCAGCAGTTTGTTGCGAGCGGCCGGATCGACGGTGCGGGCGGCGCGAAAAAGGAGTTCGTCGTAGTCGCCGCTGGACCAGCCCGTGAAGTTGTCGCGACTGGAGGACGTCCAGATGTTGAGGAATGAAATCGGATCGAGGTAATCCGGATTCCAGGCGGAGCGGAGCAGCTGGAATCCGCCGGATGCGCGATTCGACTGGATGACTTTCCACTCCTGATTGACGAGGCGCACATCGAGACCGAGCTCGCGGCGCCACATGTCCTGCGCGGCCTCGGCGACGGCGCGATGGCTTTCGGATGTGTTGTAGAGAAGCTCGACGATAGGTGCGCCTTTGCCGCCGGGATAACCGGCCTCGGCGAGAAGCGCACGGGCAGCCTCGGGATTGGTGGGTATCCACGCGGCGGATACATAACCGCCGATGCCGGGATGGGTGAAGGCGCGCGCGGGTTCCTGACCGCCGCGCAGGACATTTTTGACAATGGCCTCGCGATCAAGCGCGAGGGCGAGAGCACGGCGGACGCGGCGATCGTTGAGGAAGGGCAGGGTGACGTTGATGCGGTAGAATTCGGTGCCGAAATACGGGTCGATGCGCAGCAACCCCGGCCGGTCGCGGCGGTACGCATCGACTTTCGAAGGGCTCAACGACTCGGTGAGATGCAGCTGCCCGGCGCGGAATGCGCGCTCCTCGACCTCGCGGCTTTCGCTCGGGTGGAAATGGATGGCGTTGAGCCGCACGGCCGCAGCGTCCCAGTACGTGGTGGACTTTTTCACGACGATGCGCTGGCCGGTTTTCCATTCGACGAGATCGAACGGGCCGTTGCCGACGAAGGAACCGGGCCGCGCCCACGGGTTGTTGCGCGCGTAGGCAGATCCGTGTTTTTCGATGGATGGCAGATGCACGGGAAAAAACGCCGTGTGATTGAGCATCGAAAGGAAATGCGCGACGGGATGCGTGAGCGTGAGGCGCAGCGTGTGAGGCGTGAGGGCTTGGGCGCCGACCTGGTTGAAGTCCGCGAGGTTGCCTTTGTGAAACGATTCCGCGTTTTGCAGCACGTACAGCATCGTGGCGCTTTGCGCGCCGAGCGATGGCGTGAGGATGCGGCGAAACGAGTTCACGAAATCCTGTGCGGTGACGGGATCGTCGTTGGACCATTTTGCGTCCTTCCGCAGGTGAAATGTGTACTCGGATCCATTGGGTGAAATTTCCCACTTCTCGGCGACACCGGGTACGGGCTCGAGCGTCGCGGGATCTTCGGCGACGAGACCCTCGAGCAGTGCGCTGAGAATCGTGTATTCGGTGAGGCCGGTGGCGAGTTGCGGATCGAGTTCACCGATCTCCGGACCGATGCCGCGATGCAGCACCTGCTCGCGAATGCCGCGCTCGACCGGTGTTTCGCGCCGGCCGCAACCGACGACGGCGAAGGCGAGAAAGCTGAGAAAAACGATGTGGAGAAACGACGGGCGCGCGAGGCGTTGGCGGGACATGGAAGAAATCAAATGCGCTCGATGAGGCAGACCGCGTGCGCGGCGATGGCGAGCGCGCGGCCGAGATCGCCGACTTGCTCGTTCGTGGTTGCTTTCAACCCGATGCACTCGACAGGCAGGCCGCTCGATGTGGCGAGTGCCGCTTTCATGTCGGCGAGCCGCGGTTGGATCTTGGGTTTCTCCGCGATGAGCGAAGCATCGATGTTGATCGGCCGCCATCCACGTTCCTGCAGCGACGCGATCACGCGACGGAGCAGGACCTGCGAGTCGATGTTTTTAAAGGCCGGATCGGTATTGGGAAAAAAATGTCCGATGTCGGGCAGGCCTGCCGCGCCGAGCAGCGCGTCGCAGATCGCGTGCGTGAGTGCGTCGGCATCGGAGTGACCATCAAGGCCGTAATCGGTGTCGAATTTCACGCCGCCGAGTACGAGCGGGCGGCCGGCGACGAGCCGGTGGATGTCATAACCGTGACCAATACGAAAAGCGGACATGAAAAGACTGGAGATGCGTAACTCAGGCGCGGGGCTCGGGCGTCGGGGAAGCCTCGAGTGTGGGAACGTTGCCGGAGGCGAGCAGGTATTCGAACCACGGAAGATCGGCGGGCGTGGTGAGCTTGGGATTCGGATGCGGATTTTCGAGAATGGCCACGGGCTTCTTGAGCAACTCGACGGCGGCGGCGTCGTCAGTGATGCGGATGCCCCGCGAGATCACCCGCGCATACGCTTCGACGATGAGCTCGCGGGAAAAAACCTGGGGTGTTTCCATGGCCCAGAGCCGCGAGCGATCGAGGCTCGTGAGATGACCGGAGTCGGCGTGTTCTTTGATAGTATCGGTGACCCGATGAGCGAGGACGACAGCCTGTTCCTTGCGGACGATCTTGAGCAATCCGACGAGTTGCTCCGGGCGGACGAACGGCCGGGCGCAATCGTGGATGAAAATATTCTCGATGTCGCCGGGGATGGCTTCGAGCGCGTTGGCGACGGAATCCTGCCGGTCTTTTCCGCCGCGTACGAAAACGCCCGGCGTCGGTGCGTAGGCGGAGAGCTCCGTCAACTGACGCTGGTCGCGGCACACGATCACATAAAAATCGGCCACTCCACTCGCGAGAAACGCGGCGACGGAATGGGCGAAGAGCGGACGGTGACCGAGCGGGGTGAGGACTTTATCGGAGACGACTCCCTGCATGCGTTTGCTGTTTCCGGCGGCGAGGAGGATGGCGGCGTTTCTCATGGGGCGTACGTTAAGTGGAGTTTGTTTCGAAAAAGTGGAGCGCCGAAAAATCGCCTCCGGCGCATGACAGACTGACTCGTGGCGAACCATCAGGCGCCGAGATCGGCGAGGATGGCGCGGGCAGCGGCGGCGGGATCGGCGGCTTTCAGTATTGGCCGGCCCACTACAATGTAACTGGATCCAGCGCGCGCGGCGTCGGCAGGCGTCATGATGCGCTTTTGGTCATCGCCGCCGGCCTCGCCCGCGGGACGGATGCCGGGCGTGACGAGTTGCATCGATGCGGGCAGTTGCTGACGCAGCATGCCGACTTCCAGTGGCGAACAAACAAGACCGCGCATGCCCGAATCGTGGGCGAGCTGGCCGAGCCGCGAGACTTGCGCGGCGGCATCGGTCGAAACGCCGATTTCGCGAAGGCCCGAGGCATCCATCGAGGTCAACACCGTGACGCCGAGGAGAAGCAGCTCGGGCTTGGTCTGTTGTTGTGCGGCGATGGCGGCGCGCATCATTTCGCCGCCCCCGCACGTATGCAGCGTCAGCATGCCGATGGGCAGCGGCGCGAGTGACTCGACGGCCTTCGCGACGGTGTTGGGGATGTCGTGAAGTTTGAGATCGAGAAAAATATCAAACCCTTCGTCGGCGACGGCGCGCACGTAGTCGGGGCCGTAGGCTGTGAACATCTGGAGGCCGATCTTGACCCAGCGCAGGGATCCGCGGAGCCGGCGGAGAATAGGAGCGGCTTGTTCGCGCGTAGGAACGTCAAGGGCGAGGATAAGATCGCAAGGCATGTTCGAAGGAAAGGTCACGACTAAGGAGGCGTGTCCCGGGAGGAGCAATCACTGTGTAAGGAAGAAGCCGGGTTTGTGCCGGTTTGTTTTTTAACGCTTTTCACCGGTCGGTGGAATGGAAATGAAAGGAGACCTGTGAGCGCCGTCACCGTTTTTTCTCCTGCCAAAATCAATCTGTTCCTCGCGATCACCGGACGCCGCGCGGATGGATTTCACGACTTGGTGTCGGTCGTGGCGCCGCTGACCTTTGGCGACGATCTGCGCGTGGAGCTCCGCGACGACGATACGCTGATGTTGCATTGCGACGATGCGGACGTGCCCTGCGACGACACGAATCTGGTGTTGCGAGCGGCACGCGCGTTTCGCGACGCAGGCGCTTGGAAGGGCGGGGCGGATTTTTTTCTCACGAAACGCATCCCTGTCGGCGCGGGTCTCGGCGGCGGCAGCAGCAACGCGGTGGCGACTTTGCGCGCGCTGAATCGTCTCGTGAAAACACCGCTCGCCGAGGAAACGCTGGCGACAATCGCTGCGCAGCTCGGATCGGACTGCCGGTTGTTTTTGGAGAATGCGCCGCTGACGATGCGTGGGCGCGGCGAGCTGATCGAGCGCTGGCTCGATGACGCGCGGCAGCGTTTGAGCGGACGCCGTCTGCTCGTGTTTAAACCGTCGTTTGGCGTGGCAACGGCGTGGGCGTACAAGCGCATGATCGAGCGTTCGCCGGGCGCGTATTTGCCGGCTGGAGACGCAGAGGCGAAACTGCGCGCATGGCGTGAGGACACGACGGCGCCAGCTGACGCGCTGCTTTTCAATAACATGGAGCCGCCGGTCTTCGAAAAATACCTGGCGCTGCCGGTATTGCTCGAACAGTTGCGGACGGAGTTTGGTTTTGCCGCGGGTATGAGCGGGAGCGGCAGTGCGTGCTTCGCGTTGTTGCGCGAAGAAACCAACGCCGAGCCGATCGTCGCGCGCATCCGCGGCGCGTGGGGCGCCGAAGTTTTCTGTGTTGAGACGAGAATAGCGTGTTGACCCTGCCAGCGTGGCGCGCGTTATCCTGCGTCGCTGCCGACTTTCACCGTTCCGCGAAAAACCGGCGGACCGCCTACGAGTACATGGAAGCCCGCGCCCAAAACGAAGTTGAAGTTCCAGGCATCGCCGCCTCTCAAGGCATCGCGTATGGGCAGGTGTTTTTGTACATCCAGAGCGACATCGAAATCCCTTCGTATCACATCGATGAGGATAAACGGGTCGATGAAATCGCACGGCTGGAACATGCGCTTTTGGTGACGCGTCAGCAGATCCAGAAAATCCAGGATGAGGTGGAAAAAAACCTCGGCACGGAGGAGGCGCGAATTTTCGACGCGCATCTGCTGGTACTGGAGGATCAGGCGCTCATTTCCGAGACGATCCGCGAGTTCGAAACCAGCGCCCTCAATATCGAGTCGTGCTTCAACCGCGTCTCGCAGCGTTACATCAAGGCGTTCGACGAGATCGACGACGAGTATCTGCGCGAACGTGCCGGCGACATCCGCGATGTCGCGCAACGCGTCCTGCAAAATTTACTCGGCCAGGCCGGGCAGAATCTCAGCAAACTCGCCGACAAGCGCGCGGTCGTCGCCAACGATATTTCTCCCTCCGATGCGGCGAGCATCGACCGCAGCCAGGCGATCGCGATCGTCACGGACTCGGGCAGCAAGACAAGTCATGCCGTGATCGTGGCGCGCTCGATGAGAATCCCCGCGGTCGTCGGTGTGCGCGATTTAAGCCGTCGCATTCGCAACGGCGACTGGATCCTCGTCGATGGTTACGGCGGCGTGGTGATTATTAACCCGACGGAAAAAACGCTCTTCCGCTACGGCCAGATCGAGCAGGAAAAGCGCGGCTTCGAGCAGCGCATGCTCGACGCCAGCAAATTGCCCGCGGTGACGCTGGATGGTGTGAACGTGGTGTTGCGCGCGAACATCGAGAAGAGCGAGGAAGTCGCGCTCGTGCGCGATCATTATGCCTCGGGCGTCGGACTTTTTCGGACGGAGTTTTTATATCTCAGCCGGACCACCGTGCCGAACGAGGAGGAGCAATACGCCGCGTACAAGGCGGTGGCCGAGGCCTTCCCGTCGGACTCTGTGGTGATTCGTTCGCTCGATCTCGGCGGCGACAAACCGATGGCGGGCAATCCGGATTTATTTCCGCAAGAGTCGAACCCGTTCCTCGGGTTTCGCGCGATTCGCTTCTGCCTCGAGCATCTCGATATTTTCAAAGATCAGCTTCGCGCGATTTTGCGGGCCAGCGCTCACGGTCCGGTGCGACTGATGTATCCGATGATCAGCGGCGTCGAAGAACTGCAGCGGGCAAACGACGTGCTCGAACAATGCCGCGCGGAATTGCGCGCAGCCGGTGTGCCGTTCGACGAGAAAATGCCGGTGGGCGCGATGATCGAAATCCCCAGCGCCGCCTGCACGGCCGACATCCTCGCAGAGAAATGCGATTTTTTCAGCGTAGGAACCAATGACCTGATCCAGTACTTGCTCGCGATCGATCGCGTGAACGATCGCATCGCGCATCTCTACGAACCGACGCATCCGGCGGTATTGCGGACGTTGCGCCAGATCGTAACCGAGGCGCACAAACAGAAGATCAAGGTCAGCGTGTGCGGCGAGATGGCGGGCGATCCGATTTATGTGCCGCTGCTGCTCGGTCTCGGCGTGGACGAACTCAGCATGTCGCCGCCGCTGCTGCCCGCGGTGAAATATCTCGTGCGCGCGATGACAATGGCCGACGCGAAGGCGCTGGCCGAGCAAGCGCTCGCGTCGCGTTCGCCGAAAGAAATTTACGCGATGGCCGACGCGTTTTGCCGTCAGCGCGTGCCGGCGCAATAAGCGACCGCCGCGCGGTGATCGCCGAGGACGCTTTCCTCGGTGCACGTACCAAGTGGACAGGAAAACCAACGCAGAGCGCGGACGACGAATGTCATCCATTAGATGACATTCAGAGCGGGCGAGATCGTGAAATGACGAGAGCGAAAGCGGCGGAGTCGCGTCGTTTGTTCGACGCTGCGACTAGGTCAAACCGTCGTCATATGTGCTCCGACGGCGCACGTATGATTTTGATGCGCGGCGAACGCAAAACGCGTTAATCGCCGTATCCGTTTGGGTGCACCGAATGCCATTTCCACGCGGTCGCGACGATGTCGTCGATCGACGTGAATTGAATTTTCCAACCGAGCTCGTTTTTCGCCTTCGACGAATCGGCGTAGAGCGCGGGCGGATCGCCGGCGCGGCGTGGCGCTTCGGTGAACGGCACTTTGAGACCGCTTGCTTTTTCAACCGCTGCGATGACTTCGCGCACGGAGGTGGGCGTGCCCGTGCCGAGATTGTAGAAGAGGGCGGTGCCGGGCGCGGAAAGTTTGTCGAACACCGCGATGTGCGCGCGCGACAGGTCGTCCACATGCACATAATCGCGCAGGCAGGTGCCGTCGGGCGTGGGATAATCGGTGCCGAAAACTTTTAGCGCGGGGGCGCGACCTTGCGCGGCAGCGATGGCGACCGGAATGAGGTGGGTTTCAGGATCGTGATCCTCGCCGATCGAAGCGTCTTCGGCGGCGCCCGCGGCGTTGAAATAACGAAACGCGGCGAAGCTCAGGCCGTGCGCGTGCGCGATGGATTTGAGCGCGTTTTCGATGTCGAGTTTGGTCTGGCCGTAGGGATTGATCGGCGCCTGCGGAAGCGTTTCGACGATCGGCATTTTTTCCGGGATGCCGTAGGTCGCGCAAGTGGACGAGAACACGAACTTCTTCACGCCTTTCGCGAGCATCGCGTGCAGTAGATGCAGCGTGGCCGAAACATTGTTGAAGTAATATTTCAGCGGATCGGTCACCGATTCGCCCACGTACGCGAAGGCCGCAAAATGCATCACCAGCTCGATTTTTTCTTTTTCGAGGATCGCGCCGACGGCGGCTTCGTCACCCAAGTCCGCGTCGTAGAAGGGGATTTCCTTCGCAACGGCGGCGCGATGGCCGAAGACGAGATTGTCGAGGACCACGGGACGGTGGCCGGCGGCGATCAGTTGACGGACGCAGTGCGAGCCGATGTAGCCGGCTCCTCCAACAACGAGTACGTTCATGCGGGCGAGGCTTGTATTGCGTCCGAGGACTGGTTGGCTAGCAGTTTTCGCTCCAACAGTTCCATGAAGCCCGCTCGCATCGTCATCACCGGTATCGGCCTCACCGCGCCAAACGGTAATTCCTTGGCCGAATTCCGGCAAAACCTGCTCTCCGGCGTGGCCGGAGTCGAGACGTTCGACGTTCGCTACATGGGCACGCTCCTCGCGGGTGTCTGCCACTACGATCCGCTGAAGTACCAAAAGAAAAAAGAGGTCCGCGTCGGCACGCGTGCGGGTTCGATCTCGATCTATTGCGCTCGCGAGGCCCTGGCGGACAGCGGGGTGAATTTCGAGTCCATGCCGAAAGACCGCGTCGGCATCTACATCGGCTGCACCGAACACGGCAACGTCGAGACCGAGAACGAAATCTATAATATCTCGAAGTTTAACTACGACACGAAGTTCTGGTCGCACTACCACAACCCGCGCACCGTCGCGAATAACCCCGCGGGCGAAACCTCGCTCAATCTCGGCGTCACTGGTCCCGCGTACACGATCGGCGCGGCTTGCGCAGCGGGCAACATGGGGTTGATCCACGCGGCGCAGATGTTGCGCTTGGGCGAAGTCGATTTCGCGATCTGCGGCGGCGTCAGCGAGAGCATTCACACCTTTGGTATTTTTGCGGGTTTCAAATCGCAGAACGCACTAGCCACGCACGAAGACCCGAAGAAGGCCTCGCGTCCTTTCGACAAGGCGCGCAACGGCATCGTGATTTCCGAAGGCGGCTGCCTTTACACGCTTGAGCGTCTCGAAGATGCGCAGGCACGCGGCGCGAAGATTTACGGCGAGATCGCCGGTTATCATGTAAACTCGGATGCGTCCGACTACGTGTTGCCGAATCCGACCCGCCAGGCGGAGTGCGTTCGCAAGGCCATCGCGCACGCAGGCCTCTCGCCGCAGGATATCCACATTGTGAATACACACGCGACGGCCACACCGCTCGGCGATATCCAGGAGTGCGAGGCGATCCGCGCGGTGTTTGGCGAGGGTTGTCCCGACACGTTCGTCAACAACACCAAGAGCTTCATCGGTCACGCGATGGGCGCGGCGGGCGCGCTGGAGCTGGCGGGAAATCTGCCGTCGTTCGACGATCTGACCGTTCATCCGACGATCAACGTGGACGATCTCGATCCGCAGTGCGCGTTGCCCGGTTTGGTGATCAACCAACCGGCGAAGGCAAAACGGGTTGACGCAATTTTGAACAATTCCTTCGGTATGCTGGGCATCAATTCCACGCTCATTGTGAAGCGCTTTGTTGCCTGAACTGCGTTCCCGACCAGCTTTTCACACATGACCAAAGACCAATGCAAACAGGTGGTGCTCGATATCATCGCTGACATCGCCCCCGACGAAGATCTCTCGAATCTCAAGCCGGACGTCCGTCTGCGCGACCAGCTCCAGCTCGATAGCATGGACTTTTTGGACATCGTCATGGAGCTCCGCAAACGCCACGGCATCGAAGTGCCCGAGGCCGACTACATGCAGCTCGCCTCGCTCGACAGCTGCGCCGAATACCTCACGCCGAAATTCACCGCGGCGGGCAAGTGAGCGGAATAATTGAATGATCAACGCGGGCTCCGCTCGCGTGCGCATCGAGCCGGGAAAAACTCCCGGCTTTTTTATTTAACCACGGAGACACAGCGGGCACAGAGTCTGAATTGAAGGGCCCGGACTTGTTCTCTGTGCTCTCTGTGTCTCTGTGGTTAACTTGTCCGACGATAGAAAATGAACTCTCACACGCACTACGACGTCGCCATCATCGGCGCGGGGATGTCCGGGCTGGCGGCAGGCATCCGTCTCGCGCATTTCGGCAAACGCGTGTGCATCTTTGAACGCCACAATGCCGTCGGCGGACTCAACGGTTTTTACAGCATCAAAGGACGAAAGTTTGATGTGGGTCTGCACGCGTTGACGAACTACGTGCGTCCCGGCGTGAAAGGCACGCCACTCGGAAAACTGCTCCGGCAACTGCGCATCGATCGCGACGAGTTCGAACTCTGCGAACAGAAGCGCTCGCGCATCGCCTTCGGCCCGCGCGGCGAAACGTCGCTCGCGTTTACCAACGATTTTTCGGTTTTCGAAAACGAAATCGCCGCGAAATTTCCGGCGCAAATCGACGGATTCCGCCGCTTGGTGGACGCGGTGAAAACTCACGACGATGTGTCGCTCGATGCGAGACCCGTTTCTGCGCGCGAGGCCGTTCGCCAGCATATCAGCGATCCCTTGCTCGAGGACATGTTGTTTTGCCCGCTGATGTATTACGGCAGTGCCAGCGAGCGCGACATGGAGTTCGGCCAGTTCGTGATCATGTTCAAGGCGCTCTTTCTCGAAGGCTTCGCGCGCCCGCTCGATGGCGTGCGCGTGATCCTGCGTGTGTTGCTCGAGAAATATCGCGCCGCGGGCGGCGAGCGTCGCATGAAGTGCGGCGTGAGGCAGATCGTGAGCGATGGCCACCGCGCAAGCGCGCTCATCCTCGATGATGGCAGCGAGATCACCGCCGGCCACGTGATCAGTTCCGCGGGTGGTCCGGAGACCGCCGCGCTGCTGGACTCCAACACACATTTCCAACTCGCGCAGCCTGTGGTGCGACCGGATCTGCCCGCGCAGCCGGCGGGGCGCCTGAGCTACACGGAAACGATCACCGTGCTCGATCGACAGCCTGCAGACCTCGGGTGGGGCGATGACACGATTGTGTTTTTCAACGACTCTGAACGTTTCTCCTACGAGCGACCGGAAGACGCGGTGGATGTGCGCAGCGGTGTCATCTGCATCCCGAACAACTTTGCGTACCCTGGAGGAGAGACGTTGCCCGAAGGTCTTTTCCGCTGCACTTGTCTCGCGAATTACGATCGCTGGGCGTACCTCGCGGAGCCGGATTACCAAGCGGAGAAAAAACGCTGGTACGCGGCGATCGCGCAGAGCGCGAAACGTTTCCTGCCGCCGCTCGCGTCCGCCGATGCGTTGGAGCGCGCGACGATTGCGACAGATATGTTTACCCCGCGCACGATCACGAAATTCACCGGACACGCGGCTGGCGCGATCTACGGATCGCCGGTGAAAAACCGCCAAGGCCGCACTGCGCTGGAGAACGTGTATCTCTGCGGCACTGACCAAGGTTTCCTCGGGATCATCGGCGCGATGCTCAGCGGCATCTCGATGGCCAATTATCACATCCTGACGAAGAGCTGAACGGTGCCAACCTGCGAAAAGCGCTAATCCCGGAACGAGAGGTTAGAGGTATTTGGGCAGTGATCCGACGAAGGCGGGAGTCGCGCCGACGAGCCAGGCCTGGCCATTTCGCAGTTTGGCCACGCGTAAAGCATGCGCCTTGCGACCGCCGTAGACGAGTGCCGCGAGGAGTATGAGAAATCCGGCGATGAGGATGATAGGACCGGTGGCGGTGGAGATCGCGGTTGCGATTCCCCAGATGATGACCGCAATGCCGCTGAAGAAGCTGAGCCAGGTTATTGTCTTGTGACGGGTGACGATGCGCTGTCCCTCAAGGCTCAACGGAATGTCGATGATGACTTTTTTCCGCAGAACGAAATAGAGGATCGCGAGGATCAGCAGGTTGGCCAGAAGGGCGAGGAACACCCACGGCGTGCACCAGTAGAGCGTTTTTCGCATCGCGCGGTCTTCGGTTACGGGCTGGTTGGTTTTCACGCAGCGAAGTGGAAGGTTTCCGCCGCTGACGGGAATGACGATGTATTTGCCGTCGGCGCGGGCGTTGGTCTGGCCATCGGCGATGGGGATGGGAGCGCCTTCATGCAGGGCTTGATAGTAATGATCTTTGCCCTCGGCAGAGACCCAGCCGTGCTCGGTTTTTATCAGCTGCGATTCGGGAAATGGTTTTCCCGTGATGATGCACACGTGACGGCCCGGGGCGCTGGGGATTGATGGCGGCTGGTTGACGCCGGAAAAGAGCGGGGTGGTGACGGCTTCCATCCAGGAGGTCATCGTGGAGTTCCAGACGAGCGTGGCCGGCTTGATCTGCCCGGTTGCGGTCAGGCGGCGAATTTCTGTTTCGGAGACGGGGCCTTTGCGGGAATCGTTTTCGGCGTAATACCAATCCATGGTGGGGGACGGGGTGTTGAAGAGGTGGAGTAGAAGTCGCGGGCAGCACCGGGTGCGTCGAGGGAATTTTCTGGCGAAGCGGGTTGGAGAGGGAAAAACCGCCCTTGCGCTTGCGCGGGGCGGGCCTTCATTTTGTTCCTTTTTCATGGCTTACGACTGGTTGAAAGGTGTCGCCGACGAGTACGATGTTATCGTGATCGGCAGCGGTCTCGGTGGTCTTACCGGGGCCAATGTTCTCGCGAAAGCGGGCCATCGCGTGCTGTTGCTGGAGCACCACTATCAATTCGGTGGACTGGCGACGTGGTTCACGCGCAAAGGCGGGCACATCTTCGACATTTCGCTGCACGGCTTTCCGAGCGGCATGATCAAATCCTGCCGCAAATACTGGACCAGAGAGATCGCGGACTCGATCGTGCAACTGAAGGACATCCGTTTCGTGAACCCGCAGATGGATGTCTGGACGACGTTCACGCGCGAGGACTACACCCGCGTACTGGTCGAGCAGTTCAAGCTGCCGCGTGAACAAGTGGAGGCTTTCTACGAGCACCTCCGCTCGATGAATTATTACGACAACAACCCGGAGACCACGGGCCAGATGTTCGAGCGATTTTTCCCAGGGCGCGAAGATGTGCACCGCTTGCTCATGGAGCCGATCTCCTACGCCAACGGCTCGAATTTTGACGATCCTGCGATCACTTACGGCATCGTCTTCAGCAATTTCATGGGAGCCGGCGTGTACACGTTTCGCGGCGGCTCGGATTTGCTCATCGAAAAAATGACCGACGAACTGCGCAAGAACGGCGTCGAGCTGCGCAAGAAAGTGATGGTCGAAAAAATCCTCGTGGAGGAACGCGATGGACGAAAGGTCGCGTGCGGGATTGTTGCGAAAAACGGCCGCGTGATCCGCGCGAAAGCCGTGCTCTCCAACGCCAATATCAAGAACACGATTTTCCGTCTGGCGGGCGAAGATAACTTTCCCGCGGATTTCGTGGAGGAGGCCCGTGCGGTGCGCATCAACACGAGTTCCTGCCAGGTTTACCTCGGTATCCGAAAAGGGGATACGATCCCGCACATCGGAGATCTCGTCTTCACCTCGGACGCACCGCGCTACAGCAACCAGGAGCTGACGGATCTTCACACGACGAGCCGCACGTTCTCAGTTTATTATCCCGACACTCGCCCTGGCTCGGATCGCTACACCGTGGTCGCTTCGCTCAACGGTCGTTATCCTGAATGGCAGGCGCTTTCCGACGAGGATTACGAGAAACACAAGAAGCGCCTCATCGAGGAGGCGATCGTGTCTCTCGAACGTTTTATCCCCGGCGTGCGCGAGAAGATCGATTGGACGGAAGCTGCCACGCCGCGCACGATCGAGCGCTACACGACGCACATGAACGGCACGTCGTTTGGCACCAAGTTCGAGGGGTTGCCGGTTTCGATGAATCTCTCGGAGAAACTTCCCGGTCTGTATCACGCCGGCAGCGTCGGCATCATCATGTCGGGCTGGCTCGGCACGATTAACTATGGCGTGATCACAGCCAATAAAATCGACCAGTACGTGCGCGCGCAAAAACAGAAGTTGCACAGCGAGCACGCAGGTGGCGCCGACACCCATGAATCGGCCAAAACGATTTCCGCCTCCTCGTGATCTCTGTGCATCCTTTCGTGGCCTCTGTGTAATTTCCGAAACTAAAATGAGCTTTCCTGCCGTCACCGACCTTATCCCGCATCGTCCGCCGTTTCTCTTTGTGGACGAAATCGTCTCCGAAACAGCCGACAGTCTGATGGCGAAACGCTCGTGGCGCGCGGAGGAGGATTTTTATCGGGGGCACTATCCCGGCGCGCCGATTACCCCCGGCGTCTTGTTGTGCGAAGCGGTTTTCCAAACCGGCGCGCTTTACATGGCGCGACAAGCGCAGGCTGCTGGCGCGAAACCCGGCGAAGGCGTGCCGCTCATGGCAAAGATCAGCGATGTGCGCTTTCGTAATCCGGTTTATCCAGGCGATCAGATCGTGATCGAAGTGAAGAAAAAAGACGTCGCCGCCGGCTTCACGATGATGAGCGGTGCGATCAAAAAAGCCGACGGTACGCGCGTGCTGAATGTCGATTTCACCGTGGCGTGGAAAACGCCCGAGGGCGGAGCTGCCGCGGCGGCGCAACAACAACAACAACAGCAGGCGCAACAGTAACGCGATCATGGCCGACTTTCTCCAAATCGCGGGAAAAACCTTCGTGGTTTTTGGCGTCGCCAATCGCAAGAGCGTCGCCTGGCACATCGCGCGGACGTTGGAAGAGCAGGGCGCGAAGGTGGTTTACAGCGTGCGTTCGGAAGCGCGCAAAAAATCGCTCGAAACGCTGCTCGCGGGAAAGCCCGTGTTTGTGTGCGACGTCGAACACGAAGGCGCGGCGGAGCGTCTCGCGACCGAGATCGCCGCCGCCGGTCACGCCCCGCTGCACGGTCTGGTTCACTCGATCGCGTTCGCCAACTACGCGGAGGGTTTCAAAGCGTTTCACGAAACCAAGCGCGCCGACTTTTTGCAGGCGACTGCGATCTCGGCCTTCTCGCTGGTGGAACTCGCCCGCGCGTTCAAACCGCATCTCGCGCGCGACGCCTCGGTTGTCACGATCGGCATTTCGTCGTTGCTCGTGACGCCCGACAATTACGGCTACATGGGGCCGATCAAGGCGGCGTTGGAATCAACCACGCGCTTCCTCGCGAAGTCGTTCAGCGCCGATAGCGAAGTCCGCTTTAATGTTGTCGGCGCGGGGCCGCTCAAGACCAGCGCTTCGGCCGGCATTCCCGGCTACATCGAGAGTTATCTGTACGCGGAGAAACTTACATTCCGAAAACGGAATCTTTCGACACAGGAGGTGGCCGACAGCGCGGTGTTCCTGCTCAGCCCACGCAGCAGCGGTCTCAATGGTACGACGCTCACTGTCGATGCAGGGCTCGGCTCCAACTATTTCGATCAAGAAATCATCCGTCTCGCTATGCGGCCGGCGGCGCAACCGCCGGAAATCTCAAACGACAAAGGAGCAAACGCCAAATGAAGCGTTTGATCTCTGAGATTTCTTTGGCGTTTGGAGTTTTGAATTCTGGGGTTTTATCTACATGAGGTTTCAAAACGTTTGTCTCGAGTCGCTCGCGATTGCGCTTCCGGAAGAGGTGATGACCTCGGCGGCGATCGAGGAACGTCTGCGCCCGCTCTACGAGCGACTGAAGCTGCCGGTTGGCCGCTTGGAATTGATGACCGGCATCCGCGAGCGACGTCATTGGTCTTTGGATACACGCCCATCGGATGCGAGTGCGGCGGCGGGACGCGCGGTGCTGGCGAAGTCGGCTTTGCGCGCGGATCAAATCCAGATGTTCATGCACGGCGCGGTTTGCCGCGACATGCTGGAACCGGCGACAGCCTCGTTTGCACATCGCAAAATCGGGCTTCCGCCGACTGCGCAGATTTTCGACGTGTCCAACGCGTGCCTCGGGTTCCTCAACTCGATGGTCGTGCTCGCGGGCATGATCGAATCGGGACAGATTCTCGCAGGGATGGTGGTGTCGGGCGAAAACGGACGACCGTTGATCGAGCAGACGCTCCATTATCTCACCTCAGCGCCGCTGACGCGTAACGAGATCAAACCCTTCTTCGCGAATCTCACGATCGGCTCCGGCGCGGTGGCGGCGATTCTCTGTCATCGTTCGCTCGTGAAGGGCCGGCCGCATCGCCTCCTGGGCGGAGCGGGGCGTGCGGCGACGCAATTCAACGATCTTTGCCAGGGCGATCGTCATGGCACCGAAGCTCTGGCGATGCAGACCGATTCCGAGCAGCTGTTGATCGCTGGTGTGCAGCTCGCGCGGGAAACGTGGACCGATTTCAACGCCCAAACGGGCTTCACCGCCGAGAACACACAGCGCTTTATCTGCCACCAAGTCGGCTCGGTGCATCGCAGGAAACTCTACGAAGAGCTCGGGCTGGATCTGGCGAAGGATTTTTCGACCTTCGAGACTCTCGGCAACATGGGCTCGGTTTCGCTGCCGGCGACACTCGCGCTCGCGCTCGAAGCGGGTGCGGTGCGGGAAGGCGATCATGTCGGCCTGCTCGGCATCGGGAGCGGGCTGAACTGCCTGATGCTCGCACTGGAATGGTGATGCAAACCCCTTCGCACCACGACCTGCCCGGATGGCTGAAAGCGCTGTATCCGTTTCAGACCTACACGTTCGTGACGCCTCCTGGCGCGCGCATGAATTACGTGGACGAAGGTCCTCGCGGGGACGAGGCGGTACTGATGCTGCACGGCAATCCCACCTGGTCGTTTTTTTATCGCGACCTGATCCGTGCAGTTTCGCCCACGATGCGCTGTATCGTGCCGGACCACATCGGCATGGGCCTTTCCGACAAGCCGGCGGATTATCCTTATCGCTTGGAAACGCGCATCGCGGACGTTGAAGCGCTGGTCGCCTCGCTCGGACTGAAGAAAGTGCATCTGGTGGTGCATGATTGGGGCGGCGCGATCGGTTTCGGTTTTGCGACGCGTCATGCCGACCTGGTCGGGCGTATCACGATACTGAATACAGCGGCATATTGTTCCGACCGGATTCCGGGCCGGATATCGATCTGCCGCGCCGGGGCGGTCGGCGAGTTTCTCGTGCGTGCGTTCAATGCCTTCGCCTGGCCGGCGACGTGGATGTCAATGCACGCACGGAAGCTGAAGCCGGACGAGGCGCGTGGCTTTCTTTTCCCGTACGATTCGTGGAGCAATCGCATCGCGGTGCACCGGTTCGTGGCGGATATCCCGCTCGAAAACGATCATCCCAGCCGTGCGACCTTGGCGGCGGTGGAGGAGGCGCTGCCCGCGCTTGCAGGTAAATCCAAGATGATCGTCTGGGGAGCGCGCGATTTCTGTTTTCACGATCATTTCCTCGATCGCTGGCGGGAGATTTATCCCGACGCGCAAGTGCGCCGTTTGCGTGAGGTGGGGCACTATGTGCTCGACGACGGCGGCCCCGCGGTCCGCGATGAAATCCGCGCGTTTTTGCTCAACGAAACTTCGAACCATCCATGAAATTTGAACATTTTGCGATCAACGTGCCCGATGCCCGGGCGCAAGCGGCGTGGTGGGTGCAGCATCTCGGCCTGACGGTCGCGCGGCACCGCGAGGATGCTCCGTATACTCACTTTCTCGCTGACGAAACGGGCCGCGTGATTGCGGAGCTGTATTCGAATCCTGCGGCTCCGTATCCGGCTTACGCGAGCCAGCATCAGCTGGTGTTTCACGTCGCATTTGTTTCGACCGATGCACGCGCGGACCGGGAGCGCCTCGAGAAGGCGGGGGCGACGTTTATCATCGAAGAAAACCCCGATGGCTCGTCGTTGATCATGATGCGCGATCCGTGGGGTGTGGCGCTGCAGTTCTGCCAGCGCTCGAATCCCTTTTGAGGAAAACAAAAAAACGCGCGACGAAAGGTCGCGCGTTTAAAGAGCAGGGATTGAAGCGCCGGCTTACTTTTCGCCGTCCTCGCCGTCCACGGGGCGTTCGAGTTCGTCGCGGCATTCGTTCATGACGCGAAGGTAAACTTCGCGGAGGTCGAACAGCCGGTTCAGGGCGTCTTCGCGGAAACTGGCGAGCGAACGGGAAAAGGTGGCGGCCTTTTCGTCGATCAAGGAGAGCGTGCGATTGAGGTCGCGGAGCGCGCGCTTGAAGAGACTGATTGCCATCGCGTAGTCGCCGAAATCGAGCGCCTGAATCGCGAGAGTGGCGTTTTCGTCGCCGCGGTGAAGCGCGGTCTGAAAGGTGAGGGCAAGCGATTGCGGCACCTTCTGGGGGTCGTGCGCGATGCTTTCCCAGCTGCGTTTGAGGCTTAGCTGGATCGCTTTTAGGGCGATGAAGATCGGGTTTTTATGAAGCGTGTAGGGATCCGAATCGATTTCGGCGGTATCGTCGGCTTCGCGCAGCTCGTCGTTTTGATCGTCGCTGTCGTCACCGAGCGTGGTGCCTTCCGAGCTCCAATCTTCCTTATCCCAGCCCATGACATGGGCGACCTCGTCGAGGCGATCCGGGTGTTCCTTCAACTGCTCGTAGAACGCGAGGTAACGGATAACGACTTCATCTTGATGGCGGAGATATTGCTCCCAATCGAATTCGTTCCATGCCAGATCACCGCGTTCATCCCACTCGTTGTCAGAGGGGCCGTCAGGGTTGAAGTTACTCATTCGTGTGGTTGGAAAAATGTGGGCGCACCGTGCGACCCGACTGGTGAGAATGCAAACGCAAAAGCCCCGCGGGCGCGAGCCCGGACCGAGAATTTTTGCGCATTGAAACGGCGGTGCCACGCCGTAGGTTGCACAACGTCTTTATGAGTGAAATCCATCACGAGACGGTGTTCTTTACCGGACGAGTACAAGGTGTCGGGTTTCGATACACGACTTTCCAGATCGCCAAAGAGTTCGAGGTCACCGGCTTCGTCAAAAACCTCGACGACGGGCGCGTTCAACTGGACGCGGAAGGTCGCACGGGAGAGGTCGCCGCGTTCGTGAAAGCGGTGGAGGAGCGCATGCACGGCTTTATCCGGCGGGTGGAGCGATCGAGCGAAAAACGCGAACCGCAGTATGCAGGTTTCGTGATCGCCTAATGGCAGTTAATTCACGGTTTGAGGTGGTCGCAAGCGATGCTGTGATAAACAGCTTCGTGACAGAGTTTTATCAGATAGTTGGGGAATTTTCTTGAGCGATCAGGGTTTAGTTTCTTTTGTTTATTAACAAACTAAGGATAATGCCTTCCGACAATCTTCATCCCATCTTTGATCGCGTATTGAGCAGGTCCGACAAAGAGGCGCGCCTGCGGCAGCGTGCGAGGGTGATCTGGTTATACGGGTTGTCGGGTTCAGGCAAAAGCACGCTCGGGATTGCGTTGGAGCGTCGATTGCATGCCGAGGGTTTTACCACCCATCTGCTGGACGGTGACAATGTACGGACCGGGCTGAATCGCGGACTGGGTTTTTCGCAGGAAGATCGGGCGGAGAACATCCGTCGCGTCGCCGAGGTCGCCAAGCTCTTCGTGCAAGCCGGCGTGGTGACGATCTGCTCATTTGTCACTCCGATGCGCAGTCTGCGGGCACTGGCGCGCGAGATTGTCGGCACGGAGGATTTTTTCGACGTTTACGTGAAGGCTTCTTACGAGACCTGCGCACGTCGCGATCCCAAGGGATTGTATGCCAAAGCCGCGGCGGGCGGCGTGGCGCAATTCACGGGAAAAGACTCCGCCTTCGAGGAACCGCTGGCCGGGGAATCATCGCTGGTGATCGACACGGAGGCCGGGCCGATCGAGACGTCGCTGGACAGCCTGCACGCGGCTGTCCGTATTCAAATTTCTCATACATGAGTTCGTACAACCTGACCCATCTCGCGCAACTGGAGCACGAGGCGATTTTTGTCATGCGGGAAGTCGCCGCGCAATTCGAGCGGCCCGCGCTGCTGTTTTCGGGCGGCAAAGATTCGATCGTGATGGTGCGGCTGGCGCAAAAAGCGTTCGCGCCCGCCCGGATCCCGTTCCCGCTCGTGCATATCGACACGGGCCATAATTTCGAAGAGGCGATCACCTTTCGCGACTGGCTCGCGAAGGACATCGGCGCCCGCCTGATCGTGCGTTATGTCGAGGACTCCATCAAAGCGGGCCGCGCGGTCGAGGAGAAGGGCCCGAATCCCTCGCGTAATGGTCTGCAGACGGTGACGCTCCTCGACGCGATCGAAGAGTTGAAGTTCGATGCCTGTCTCGGCGGCGCGCGTCGCGACGAGGAAAAGGCCCGGGCCAAGGAGCGCTTCTTTTCCCATCGCGATGAGTTTGGCCAGTGGGACCCGAAGAACCAGCGCCCCGAGCTTTGGAATCTGTTCAACGGCCGCAAAAGCCATGGTGAACACTTCCGCGTATTCCCGCTCTCCAATTGGACGGAGATGGATATCTGGCAGTATATCGCCCGCGAAAACATTCCGCTCCCGCCGCTTTATTTCTCGCACGAACGCGAAGTGGTGAATCGCAACGGCACATTGCTCGCGAACACCCCCTTCATCACCGTGTTGCCCGGCGAAACGGTGGAGAAACGCATCGTTCGTTTTCGCACCGTAGGCGACGCCACGTGCACCGGCGCGGTGGAATCGCGTGCGTCGTCGCTCGCGGATATCATCCAGGAAGTCGCCGCGGCGCGGCAGACCGAACGCGGAACACGTGCGGACGACAAACGCTCGGAGACCGCCATGGAAGACCGCAAGAAGGCGGGGTATTTCTAAAAACAAACCCGAAATCGGAAGGCCTGAATGCCGAAGGTCAGATGACCTGAGGCGCGGGCACCTTCTGATTTTCGGCCTTCGAATTTCGAATTTCGGATTTTCAAATCATGTCCCATTCCGACGCCCATTATCTTTCTATGGATCTGCTCCGCTTCACCACGGCGGGCAGTGTTGATGACGGCAAATCCACGCTGATTGGCCGCCTGCTCTACGATTCCAAAGCCATCTTCGAGGACCAACTCGACGCGATCGAGCGAGCCACCGAGCAACGTGGCGAAGAGCATCTCAATCTTTCCTTGCTCACCGACGGTCTGCGCGCCGAACGCGAGCAAGGCATCACCATCGACGTTGCTTACCGCTATTTCGCCACGCCGAAGCGCAAGTTCATCATCGCCGACACGCCCGGCCACATCCAGTACACGCGTAACATGGTGACGGGCGCCTCGACGGCCAACCTCGCCATCATCCTCATCGACGCGCGCAAAGGTGTCATCGAGCAGACCTGCCGCCACTCGTTCATCGCCTCGCTGCTGCGCATTCCGCACATCGTCGTATGCGTGAACAAAATGGACCTCGTCGATTTCAAGGAGGAGGTTTTTAACGACATCGTCGCGCGTTACAGCGAGTTCGCTTCGCGTCTGGAAGTGCCGGACATCAAGTTCATCCCGATCAGCGCGCTGCACGGCGACAACGTGGTCGAGAAGTCGGCGAACATGCCGTGGTATCAAGGCGCTTCGCTGCTCTACACGCTCGAGACCGTGTACATCGGCAGCGACGCCAACCACATCGATGCCCGCTTCCCCGTTCAGACGGTCATTCGTCCGAATACCGATGAACATCACGACTTCCGCGGATTCGCCGGGCGCGTTGCCGGCGGCGTGTTCAAGGTCGGCGACGAGGTGCTCGCGCTGCCCTCAGGGTTCACGTCCACCATCAAATCGTTGCACGCGCCGCAGGGCGAAGTCTCCGAGGTTTTTTCGCCGATGTCGGTCGCGATGACCCTCAACGACGAGATCGATATCTCGCGTGGAGGCATGATCGTGAAGCCCAACAACCAGCCTCAAATCAGCCAGGATCTCGAGGCGATGGTGTGCTGGTTTTCCGCGGCCAAGCTGAATCCAAACGGCAAATACATCCTCCGCCACACCACCCGCGAAGTGAAGTGCGTGATCAAGGCCATCCGCTACAAGGTGAACATCAACACGCTTCACAAAGTCGAGGGCGACGCCGAGATCGCGATGAACGACATCGGTCGCGTGCAGATCCGCACTGCGGCGCCCTTGTTCTTCGATTCGTACAAGCGCAATCGCAACACCGGCAGCCTCATCCTCGTTGACGAGTTTACCAATGCCACCGTGGCCGCGGGCATGATTCTTTGAGTGTAGAACGACTCGCCGCGCATCGTCGTCGATGACGCGCGACGGGTGTTTTCATTCGGAGATTTTCAGCCGCGCGAATTTCGCTACAACCGCGGCTCCCATGTCTCTCGCCGTCTGGATTTCCGCCACACGTCCCCGCACCTTGCCGGCCGCGCTCGCGCCGGTCTTGGTGGGTTCCGCGTTTGCCTGGCGGGATCACGCGCTTATCTGGCCTGCCGCGCTGGCCTGTCTCGGTTTCGCGCTTCTCATCCAGATCGGGACAAACTTCGCCAACGATTATTTTGATTTCATCAAAGGCGCGGATACGGCGGAGCGCGTGGGTCCGCGGCGCGCCGTTGCTTCCGGATTGGTTTCTCCGGGCACGATGAAGCTCGCGACCATCGTGGTTTTCGCGGTGGCATTTGCAGTGGGGCTCACGTTGCTCAATTACGGAGGCTGGCCGCTGCTCATCATCGGCGTGGCAAGCATCCTGTGCGGCATCGCTTATACGGGCGGGCCTTATCCACTCGGCTACAACGGACTCGGCGACATCTTTGTCTTCATCTTTTTCGGACTGGTCGCGGTCGGCGCGACGTACTTCGTCCAGGCGGGCACCGTGACCTTTGATGTCTTCCTCGCGGCGTGTGCCATCGGCCTGCTTTCGACGAACATCCTCCTCGTGAATAATTATCGCGATGTGGAGACCGATGCGAAGGCCGGTAAACGCACATTGGTCGTGCGGTTCGGGCGTCGCTTCGCGCGCATCCAGTTCGGCGTGTCGCTCGCCGTGGCCTTCACGATTCCGGTGCACCTGTTGCTGCGCGGATACTCGGCGCTCGTCCTTTTGCCGCTGGCGATCCTGCCGCTGGCGGTGCGACACATGGCGCGACTCGGCGCGGCGCGCACGCCCGCGGAGTTGATCGCCCTGCTGGGCGACACCGGAAAGCTGCTCGCGTTGTACGCGATCTTGATGGCGGCAGGCGTGATCGCCGGGTGATTTATTCGCCGATGAAACGGCGAAAAAATTCATCGAAGCGAAGCAACCGGTCGATGCGCTGGGCGGGATCGCCGGAACGGTTCAGCTCGTGCGTCGCGTAGGGATACCGCACGTATTCGACGGGGCGGTTCAGGACCTTCAACGCGCGAAACAACATTTCGCTCTGGACGGTGCCGGTGCGGCGATCGTCATCGCCATGTTCGATCAGGAGCGGCGTGTGAATGTGTTCGGCATGCGACAGCGGCGATTGAGCGTCGAGCAGGCGTCGGATCGACGGCTGCCACGGGTATCCACCGAAATGATACGGCACGAGGCGCCACGCGCTGCCTTCGCCGAAGAAGGTGGCGAGATCGTAGATGCCGCGCTGGGCGATGGCCGCCTTGAAACGTTTGTCGCGCGCGATGATCCATGCTGCGAGATAACCGCCGTAGCTGCCACCAGTGATGACGAGGCGGTTTTTATCGACCCACGGCTCGTTGCAGGCGCGATCCGTCACGGCGAGGACGTCGGAGCCGGGCCCGGGCCCCCAGTTTTGATAGCTCGAACGTTGAAATTCGTAACCGTAGCCGGTTGAGCCGCGCGGGTTGCAATAAAGCACACCATAACCGCGTGCGGCGAAAAACTGAAAATCGTGCCACATCGAGGGATCGCCGGGGCCCCACATGACATGCGGGCCGCCATGAAGCATGACGAGCAGCGGATATTTTTTCCCGGGCTCGAAGTTTGCCGGGCGCATCAACCAGAAATCCAGGCTGGTTTTATCGAAGGTCTCGATCTGGATGCGTTGTGGCGTGGAAAGCGTTTTCGTGCGCAGCCATTCACTGTTATGCGCCGTGAGCACGCGGAGCTCTTTGGTGATGAGGTTCACGCGAAACAACTCGTACGGATTGTACGAGCGGGTGAGCACGACGACGGCTTGATCGGCGGCGAGATCGTACGAGCGGATGCCAAGCGCTGCGCCGCTAAGACCCTCGGGTTCGGCATCGCCGGACGCGCTCACGCGGAAGAGCGGGTGGCCGCCGTTGGACGGGGCGGTGAAGTAAATGGATTTGCCGTCGGTTGACCACTTCGGGCGCGCGACACTGCGATCGAACTGCGCGGTGAGCACTTTCGGCGATCCGCCATCCGCCGGGATGATCCCGAGTTGAGTTTGGGCGTAAGTGAGTTCCGGAAGGTTCTCGATGAGGAAGGCGACGGTGCGAGCGTCGGGCGAGGCAGTGGGCCGCGTGTAGGAAAATTTCGGCGTATGCAGCAGCAACTGGGGCGGCGCGCCGTCGAGACCCACGCTCCAAAGCGCGCGTTCGAGGACGCGGTCGGGATGGATGGCGCCCGGAGATTCGGCGCTGAAGATCACACGCGGTCCGCTCTCGGCGCGCACCCATTCGGAACCTTCCGCGCTCAAAAATCCCGGAGTGAGCAGGCGTGTGGTCGCGTTCTCTTCGGGCGCTGCAGCGTAGAGATGGACGAAGGTTTCCTCGGCCTCGAGATCACTGACACCGATAAATTCGAGGCGGGTGAAGACGCGGGGGTTGCCGGCGGCTTCGCGACGATCAAGCCAGCGACGTTCGCCCGCACGATCTCCGCTGAAGGCGGAGTCGTTTTTTTCGTCCGTGTTGATGCTGGGCAGGCCTCGGCCTGGCCGCTCATCGGGCCACACGTAAGCGGGGGCGGCCGACGGATGCTCGGCGAGTTCGCGCCGGACTTGCGAGAGGGTGAGCGTGGAGTGAAACAGCAGCAAGTCGCCGTCGGGCGACCAGCGCGGATGCGTTGCGCCGGTCGGAATGTCGGTCACGCGAAACGCTTCTCCGCCGGGCGCGAGGGGAAGTATCCAGATTTGTGGTACGTTTTTCTCGGTGCGCACAAACGCGATGCTCTCGCCCTTCGGATGCCAGACAGGGGAGTGCGCGTTGCCGTCGCCGCGAGTGAGACGGATGGGGCTGCTGAGGCCATCGAGAGCAACCATCCAAACCTGCGTGCGGTAATTGTGTTCGCCGGGGCGGTCGGGTTTCTCCTCGATGCTTCGCACGGTGTACACGACGCGGCTGGCATCGGGGGAGATTGCGGGACCGCCGAGCTGCTTAAGCTGAAGCAGATCCTTGGCGCCGATGAAATTCTCGGAGGCGGCGAGCGGGGCATGGATAAGCGTCGCGAAACCGAGCAGACAAAACAGGCGCTGAAAAAGAGAGGTGCGAATCATGAAGGTTGGCATTCGGCAGGGGCGGCCCATCGTGTCTCGGAAATTTATCCGATGACGGCGAACCGTTTCTATTCAGTCTTCGACACAGCGACCCTCGAGGCTCCGAGAAAAAGTGATTACCGAAGCGCTTTTCAAATCGATCGCGATCGCCTGATCCATTCGCACGCGTTCCGAAAGCTCCAGTCGAAGACGCAGGTTTTTTTGTCGGGCGAATACGATTTCTACCGGACGCGCCTCACGCACTCGATGGAAGTCGCGCAGATCGGTCGTTCGATCTGCCAGTGGCTGCGCTCGCAAGGTGGGCCATTGAGCGACGATTTTTTTATCGACCCGGATTTGGTGGAGGCCGTTTGCCTCGCGCACGATCTCGGCCATCCGCCGTTTGGGCATTCCGGTGAACGCACACTTCAAGAACTGATGAAGCCGTATGGCGGTTTCGAAGGAAACGCGCAGACGCTGCATCTGCTCACGGAAACGATTTATCAGAATGAAACCGCGGTGCGCGGCATGCAACCGACACGCGCGCTGCTCGATGGTGTGCTCAAATACAAGAAGTTGTATCGCGAGTACGCGGAGACCCCGCAGAAACATTTTCTCTACGATCCGCAGGTGCAGTATCGCGACTTCGTGTTCGATGGCGCCGCGATTCCCGCGGAGCTGCACGAGGGAAAAAAGTTCAACCAATTCAAGTCGGTCGAGTGCCAGATCATGGATTGGGCGGACGACGCGGCGTACTCGCTCAACGACATCGTGGACGGCGTGAAGGCCGGTTTCCTGACCATCGATCGCGTCGAGATGTGGGCTGCGGAAACGGGTGTGGATCCCGAGCAACAGCGCTATCTGGAAATGCTCATCGCCGCGATTCGCAGCGATCGGATCGAGCCGGTTTTTGCGGCGAAGACGGGAGCGTTCATCACTTCGTGCCGGCTGCGTGAACGGACAAACTTCCTCTCGGATCGAACGCATCGCTATCGTTTCGAACTCGTCGTTTCCCCGGAAGCCGTGCGCGAGGCGCGCTTCTTCAAGCGCATGGCGAACGATATCATTTTTGAAAGTCCGCAGCTCCAGCAGGTGGAGTACAAAGCGCGACGCGTGATGTTCAGCCTCTGGCAGGCATCGTGGGAAAATTATGTCGAAGCGCAGCAGCGCATGATCGGCATTCTTCCGCCGCGCGTGGCAAAACTCATCGAGGGCGAAACGACGGTGGATGGAAAAGCCCGCCGCATCTGCGACTGGCTCGCGGGGCTCACGGACGGGATGATCGTGCGCACCTACCGCAGGTTATTCGATCCGGAGTTTGGAAGCATTCGCGACCTGAGCTGAATTCAGTCGATGCCCGGTGCGATCATCGCGGATGCACTTCGAGGACGATCGCGGAGAGCAGGTTGTTGCGCAGGAATTCGTAGGTCGCGGTTCCATAACCGTCGATGCCCCAGCGGACGCCCCATGAGTTTTTGAAAGTGAAAACCGCATCCTCGATGCGGCCGGTCGGACTGGAATAACCGACCAGCGTGATCGCGTGTCCACGATCTGGATACACGCGCTGGCGGTCGAGGTAACCCGTGCGCCAGTTGTATTCGACCGGCCAGCGGACCCCGGCGGGGACGGGCAGTCCGGCATTGAGCGCATGCACGATGTTGGCGACCTGGGTGGGACCGTCGCGGCCCGGTAGTGGATGGATGGATACACGGCGGGTGGCCCGAGCCTCCTCGATGATTTCCTGTGGCGGATCCTGGATGACGCTTCCGGAGAATCGATTGGGCACGCGGTCGCGCGGGACGATCCCGTAGGCGCGGAGCGCGGTGACAACTTCCGTGAGTGAAAACCCTTCGTCTCCCGGTTCCTTGCCCTCGGTTTCCGTCTGCTCAATTTCAGCCACGGGTGCGCTGCGGCGGAGCGAGCGGCGCGTAGCCCACAGCAGATACTCCTCGGAAAAGCGTTCGGAGCTTCCGTTGATCTCGGCGGCTTGGAACTCGAGCGCGCTGACGATCGCGAATACTGCGCAACTCGGACGCGCACCTTGGTTTTTGATCCAGAGTCCGAGCACGTTGAAACGTTTTCGC
Organism: uncultured Opitutaceae bacterium; assembly: GCA_964573305.1. GTDB lineage: Bacteria > Verrucomicrobiota > Verrucomicrobiia > Opitutales > Opitutaceae > Nibricoccus. The sequence continues at coordinate 9,561 of CAZNJG010000016.1, read as the reverse complement.
AGATCGACCTTGGGCTCGACGGATGGCGACTGGCCAAAATTTTTCAGAACGCGGTCGAGTGGGGTTTCAGACGCGTCGTCAGAAACACGCGCCTGAGCCGCCCGGCGCTGTTCCGCGCGTGCGCGCTCCGCTTCGCGCTGGCGTCTGGCCGTCTCGGCGGCCGCTTGCTGGCGACGGGCTTCGACTTCGGCTGCGGAAGCGCTGTAGCCAAATCGCTCCTGCAGCTCCGCGGGCAGTTGTTCGAGTCGGAGGGAGGCGAGGCCATCGGCATGCTGGATGATGGCGGTCTGGGCGGAGATGGAGCGGATGCGCACCTCGCGGTAAACTTTATCACCAGTCTCGAGAGTCGCCAGTGTCTGGCCCACGACGAAGCGCGGGGCGGTTTCCGGCGGTGTTGTATCCGCTGCGTGAATACCGTGCGCGAGGAGCGCGGATGCGAGAAGGAGCGTGGGAAGCCGGCGGGAGGTTTTCATCGGGGTGCCGCCGATTTTTGCGCGCGCGTGTACGGTCGCAATGAAGCCGTTGTCAACGGGACGTGAAAACGCGGCTGCAAAAAAAGCGCGACCCTCGAAAGGATCGCGCTGAAATGAGCGGGACGACGCCTGGCCGGCTTACTTGCCGAGGCTCTTGCGAAGATCGTCGAGCTGACCGGCGGAACCGAGCAGCTGGTTACGCGAGGCGATGAACTTCGCGTACTCCTGGATGAAGATCTTGCCCGGCGGGCGGAAATCGAAGTCGCCCGGCTTGTCGCGGAAAAATTCGCGGTGCACGCGGGTCCAGACGAGGCGGCCGTCGGTGTCGATGTTGATCTTGGTGACGCCGAGTTTGGCGGCGGGGAGATACTCGTTTACGTCCACACCAGCGGAATCCTTGATCTGACCACCGGCGGCGTTGATGCGGGAGACTTCGTCCTGCGGGACGGAGGACGAGCCGTGCATGACGAGCGGGAATCCGGGGAGGCGGCCCTGGATGTCCTTGAGGACATCGAAGTGGAGGGACTGTTTGCCCTTGAACTTGAATGCGCCGTGCGAGGTGCCGATGGCGCAGGCGAGGGAATCGCAACCGGTGCGTTTCACGAATTCTTCGGCTTCGACCGGGTTCGTGAGCGTGGCGTGGCCGTCTTCGACTTTGATGTCTTCTTCGACGCCGCCGAGCATGCCGAGCTCGGCTTCGACGGAGAGACCCTTGGCGTGAGCGGCTTCGACGACGCGCTTGGTGATCTCGATGTTCTTTTCGAACGGATCGTGCGACGCATCGATCATGACCGAGCTGTAGAAGCCGGAGTTGATGCAGTCGTAGCAGGTTTCTTCGTCACCGTGGTCGAGGTGCACGGCGAAAATCGCTTCGGGGAAGATGTCGTCGGCGGCGCGGATGATGGCCTCGAGCATCTTCTTGTCGGTGTAATTACGGGCACCCTTGGAAATCTGGATGATGAAAGGGGCCTTGGAATCGATGGCTCCTTTAAAAAGCCCCATCGCCTGCTCGGCGTTATTGATGTTGTAGGCGCCGACGGCGTATTTGCCGTAAGCGTGTTTGAAGAGCTGTGCAGTGGTGACGATCATAGGCGATGTGGTTGCGAGGTCGCAACGTAGCGAGCGCGCAGGACGCCGGACAAGGGTTATTTCTTTTCCCGGCTCAGGAAGAAAATTCGATCAGTTGCGCGTTGCGTTGCGCTAATACCCCATCGCAGCGCTCCACGCGGGAAGCCTTTAGATTGTCAGGCAGCTGGTTATCGCCGCGACATCGTCGCCATTCGATTGGAAACATATCCCGCGTTCTCCTGAGTGAGGTCCGTGCCATCCCTGCTGTGCGCAAGGATGGCTGCTCGAAGATTCGAACCAACCGAAACGGCGCGCGGAAACCACGCCGCGTGGCGGATCTCGCCGGGCGCTGCGAAGGCTCAGTCGCGTTTTTTTCCGGGCTCGAAAAGGCGATCGGTGCCGTCGATGAGCCGATGGTTTTTCCACGTGGACTCGGAGCGAAGTGAACCGTCGCTCCACCACGTGCGCCACACGCTCGTGCCGTCGCCGCGGTGATCCCATTCGGATTCCTTTGCGCCGTTCGGCGACCAATACGTTTCCCGGCCAAGTTTGACGCCGAGTTTGTACGCGGCTTCGCGCTGTTTCGTGCCGTTTGCGTAGAACCACGTTTCTGTGCCGTGGAGCAAAACGCGGCCATCGTTGGCGTGTCCGCTGCTCCAGATGATGCGAGGTTGGCCGTCGGCGTAGTTTTCGCGATGCTCGCGCACGTCGGTGATCGAAGTGGCGCGGCTTTGATTCATCGCGTCGTCGTCATCGGCGAAGGTCTCGTCGCTGAGAATCCATGCCTCGTTAAACTCGTAGTGCAGCCCCGGATGATTGCTCGAGGTGACGAGATGGATCAGACCGTTGGGACCCTGGCGCGCGACGGAGTAGCCGATGCTGGGTTTGCCGCGTTTGACCGAAAAATTTCCGGGAAGGCGTTTGATGCGCCACGATTCGCCGTCGTCGTCGGAGAGCGCGACATAGGAACCGTCTTCCTTGATCGAGGCGGCTTTCTCGATGCGCTTCGACGGATAAAAATCGCCGGCCATGAAAAGACGTCCGCTGGCGAGACGGAGCACGGACGGACGTTGACCGCTGCTGACGGCGGAGAACGGCGTTTTGCTCAACTCGTACGTACGGCCGCCGTCGGCGCTGATGCCTTTGGGCATGAAGCCATCGATGTGAGAATTTTTTCCGCCCATGGCGAGGATGCGGCCATCTTTGAGAAACGCGAAGGTCGTGTGACGACCGAACGTCCGACCGAGCGTGTCGCGCCAGGTCACGCCGTTGTCGTCCGTCGCCCACAGCATCGATTGCGAGTTGAGCGGCCCGCCGTCAGCGGCATCGACGGCGAGATAGAGCATGCCTTTGCGATCGCGAATGGCGGTGTTGACGGGTTGCGGAAACTCGAGGTCGGCGCCGAGCGGACCGGTGATGCGCGGGTAGGTGACCGGTGACCACGTGGCGCCGTGATCGGTCGAGGTCATGAATTGAAAAGGAAAACAACCCTCCATCTGCGGATTTCCCCAGAAAAGGCGCAGCGTGTTTCCTTCGGCGACGAGCAACGGCGCGTGATCGTTGGCGCCGGGAGTGTCGGTGAACGGACTCGGCATGTCCCATTGATCCGCCCCGAAACGCAGCCGCGCGCCGATGAGCGTGACCTCGGGTTCGTACTCCCAATTCGACGAGTAAATCACGAGCAGCGTGTCGCCATTGGAAAGAACTTCGAAGCCGGGGCTGTGATTGTGATGACGAAACGACTCGTGAAGACCTGCGCGGTGTTCGCGGACATACTCAAGTGGTCCTTCGAGCGGCATGGGCAGATGCGGGCGGCGGCGAAAATACGGCTTCGCAGAATCAGGCCCGAGCGCGGCTGCGGCCGTGGTTTGTTTCACGCCCTGCATCGCGTACGGAGCGACATACGGTTTGAGCGAAGTGGTGATCGGCGGTGCTGCCACGATGCGAAAACCGATGCGATGCAGACCGTAGTTTTGCGGGTCGGGCTCCTGCCCGGAGTTGGGGCTGAATGACGGTGGCGCGCCGGCGCGATTGGACGGACGGCGATAGTCGTCGGGTTTGAACTTTTCGGCTTTGTCGAGATAACCGCCACGCACGATCTTCGTGTGACCTGCCGCATAGCCCGCGGGATCGCGTTCGGCCGCGAGCGTGTATTCGCCAAACCAATCGGCGCACCACTCGACCGGCCCGCTCAAGAGACCGCGCACGCCCCACGGATTTGGCGTGTGATCGAGTTCCCACTTGGCGCCGTCATCGCGACCCGCGCGCGCGACGAACTCCCATTCGGCTTCGGTGGGGAGACGATAGTGACGGCCCTCTTTTTTGCTGAGCCAGGCGCAGAACTCCACGGCGTCATTCCAACTCACACCGGCAGCGTACGGCGCGTACTTTTCGTTGAGCGGCGCATCGGGCTTAAACTGCCGGAACTGCTCGGAAGTGACCTCGGTTTCGCTGATCAGGAAATCTTGCGAAAGGGTGACGCGGTGAAGCGGCGCTTCGTCCCAATTGGCGGGCTTGGTCACGGAGCCCATGGTGAATTCGCCGGCGGCGACGGGAATGAGCCGCATGCCAAGCGAATTGACGACAGGCGTGGACGCCGCGGCCTTCAGGGATGCGAACGCGAGACAGAGCGAAGCGGAAAGAATGACGGGAAGTTGTTTGCGCATGAGAGAGTGGGCGGGCGCGGGCGGTTTCGGTTTTGCGTAACGATCCCCACAACATCGATCGATGCGACTCGCGAGAGCGACGAATACGGACCGTGAGACGAAAGCGCGGGACACGCTGTTCTCATTTTTATCGGCACGTTCGCGACTGTCCGATGCGTGCGGGATTTTCTTTTTGGAAGATCGCCGTTTAGAGAAGCGGGCCAATTTCCCCAGATGAGGTTTTCTAGTTTCTCCAGCCGCCCCCTTCTTTTTTCCATCATCGTTTTATTCTTCGGCCCCTGGGTGCAGATCACTCACGGCGAAGAACGTCAGTCTGGCGAACCCCAGCGCGCATCCGTGCTTGCGACCATGGAACGCGCGACGCGATTCATCGTGGAGGACGTGAGTTATCGCGGCGGTTATCTGTGGAGCTACTTGCCGGATTTTTCACGGCGCTGGGGAGAAATCGAGGCGCGGCCGACGATGATTTGGATACAACCGCCCGGAACGCCGACGGTGGGCGCGCTTTTTCTCGAGGCGTGGACGGTGACGCAAGACGAGCGTTATTACGAAGCGGCGCGAAAAGCCGGCGATGCGTTGATCGCGGGACAACTGCCCTGCGGCGGCTGGGACTATGTGGTGGATTTTGCCGGCGAGGATTCGTTGCGCGAATGGTACGCGACCGTGGGCCGCAACGCGTGGCGGCTCGAGGAGTTTCATCACTACCTCGGCAACGCGACCTTCGACGATCAAACAACCGTCGCGGCGGCGCGCTTTCTCTTGAATCTCTATCTCGCGAAAAAAGATCCCGACGTGAAGGCGGCGCTGGATCGCGCGATCGCGTTTGTGCTGGAGAGCCAGCATACATCGGGATTGTGGCCACAGCGTTTTCCGGAGATGAGCGGAGCCGGCGAGAGCGTGAGCTACGCGTCGTATTTGACGCTCAATGACGACGTGTCGTCGGAGGCGATGGAGTTTCTGGCCGAGTGTCATCGCGCGTTTGGCGATCGCAGATTCCAGGAGGCGATCAAGCGCGGCATGGATGGTTTTGTGCGTCTGCAATTGCCGAAGCCGCAAGCGGGATGGGCGCTGCAATACACGCCCGATCTGCAGCCGGCGGGTGCGAGGAGCTATGAGCCGAAAGCAGTCGTCACTCACACAACCGCGCGCGTCATCGAGCTGCTGATCCGCTTCCATGAAGTCACCGGTGATGCGAACTACCTTAAGCCGATTCCTGCGGCGCTTGAGTGGTTGGAGTCGTGTCGGCTGACGGCGGGAACGCGCGCGTACGCGACGCATCCGACGTTCATCGAAATCGGTACGGGCAAACCGCTGTATCTTCACCGCGAAGGATCGAATGTGGTGAACGGCCGCTATTTTGCGGACGGCACGCCGGAGAAATTGATCGGACATTATTCCTCGTTCCGCACGATCGATACCCGTGCGTTGCAGACTCGTTACGAACAGGCGTTGCGACAGCCCGCACGAGCGCCGGGTGAAGATTGGAAATGGGACGCCCTGATTGGCGATGCGGAGCCCACCAGAGAAAGGAACGCCAGCCGGCAGCTGGGGCAGGCGAGCCAGGTTGCGCGCATTCTGGAGACGCTCGACGAGCGGGGGCGTTGGTTGAGTCCGCTCGGAAGCACGAGTCATCCCTATCGACGCGACGGCACGCAGGAACGCGCGGCGGGCGATTTTTCCGCGACCTTCGTGGGAGACGAGACCGACACGTCGCCGTTCGGCGCGGAAGAACCGATCGAGGGGATTTCCATCAAGACCTACCTGCGCAACATGACGGAGCTGATCGCGTGGCTGCGCGCGAATCCGGAACACGAGAACGCGGCGGGAAAGTAAGCGTGCGCCGATCTTCCTGAGAAAACGCGTTCGCAAAAGTCGCCCACGAGAACCCAGATTTTCCATTGACCGAGATTGTTGGAGCTCCGTAATTATGCCCCTCGCATCTCTTGAGGAGATCGCCGCCAGAGTAGCTCAGTGGTAGAGCAGAGGACTCATAAGCCTTTGGTCGCCGGTTCAATCCCGGCCTCTGGCACCACTTTATAAACAAGCACTTAGGAGAAAACCTAGGTGCTTTTTTGTGCTTGGGCGCTGGCGGGAAACAGGTGGTTGCGTCGAGAGGATGAAACGCGGTGGGTTCTTTTTCGGCAGAGCAGGTGAAGCGTGAAAAAAGCAGGCCCATTGTCCGAACGAGAGTTGCTGCTTCGTTAACTCAGTATTCACGCCTATGAACACGACCGCCCACACCTCCTCGGACTTCGCCCCCGTTGCCACTCACGGGAAACTTTTCCGCATCATCACCGCCGTTGTCCGTGTTTTGCTCGGACTGCCGCTCGCGATTTTTGGTCTCAACGCATTTCTCAACTTCATCCCTCAGCCGGAGGTCGAACTGCCGGAGGGGGCGATGGCCTTCACGATCGCGCTGGTGAATTCCGGTTACATGATGGAGCTGATCGGCGCGACCCAGTTGATCGTTGGCGTGCTCTTGCTCACCAATCGTTTCGTGCCGCTCGCGGTGGTGATCTTCGCGCCATTCATGGTGAACAGCGTGGCGTTTCACCTCGTGCTGGAGCGTTCCGGTCTCGGCATGTCGCTCCTCTTTCTGGCGCTCGAACTCTATCTCGCGTGGGCCTATCGCGCGGCTTACCGCCCGTTGCTCACGGCGCGCGCGACTCCGGCCTGATCGAATCTCATCAATCGCCGCGTCCTGCTTTTCCCCATGCGTACTAAAATCATCCTCGGTCTCGCGCTCCTTGTGATCGCTTTCTGCGTCGTCGTCGCGTTGCAACCCGCGCATTTCCACATCGAACGTTCGGCCGTTGTGTCGGCGCCGGTGGCGGAAGTTTTCCCGCATGTCAGCGATTTTCAGAAAATGCAGGTGTGGACGCCGTGGAAAAAACTCGATCCGAACGCAGCGTACACGTTCTCCGAACCATCGTCGGGCGTCGGTGCGACGATGACGTGGAAAGGAAACAGCCAGGCCGGCGAGGGACGACAGACGATCGTCGAGAGCCGCGTGAATGAAGCGGTCGGTATCCGGCTCGATTTCATCAAGCCGTTTGAGTCCACCTGCGCGACGACGCTCACGTTATCGCCGCAAGGCAATCAGACGAAGGTGACGTGGAGCATGAGCGGCGAAAACGGATTCATCTCGAAAGCGTTTTGCCTCTTCATGGATCAGGACGAAATGATCGGCGGGCCTTTCGAAGAAGGTCTCGCGAGCCTGAAGACGCTCGTGGAAAGCACCGCCAAAAATTGAGCGGTGTCGCCTGCGACAGCTTCGCGGAACGACCCGGCGATGTCCGCCGCCGCGGACAATCCAGCTTCCGTTTGCGGCGAGCGGCGTGCATGAGTGCGTGTCTTCTTCATGGACGACTTTCTTCACTCGCTGAGCCGACTGTTTACTGACGCGCCGCACATTTATCTCTCGTGGCCCGCGGTGGCGATGGTGGTGGGAACGGTCCTCGCGCTGATCTCTCCGCCGACCGCGACCAAACTCGCGAACACACCGAGAACGCTCACGGGTTTGGCGGGCTTGGTGACGGCGCCGTTTGTGCATACAAACCTCGCGCATTTGCTGGCGAATCTGCCGCCGTTTGTGGTGCTTGGTTATTTGATTCTCCGCCACGGCGCGGGTGAATTCCTGCAAGCGGCGTGGATGATCGCGTTGGCGCAAGGCGCGCTACTCTGGCTGTGCGGACGACGAGCGGCGCACGTGGGCATGAGCGGTGTGATTTTTGGATTTCTCGGCTGGCTGGTGGGTCTCGCGTATTTCACGCACGCCACGACGGACTGGCTCGTGGCTTGCGGCGTGTTGTTGTTCTACGGAGGCATGCTCGCTGGCGTGGCACCGGCGCGCGATGGCAGTTCATGGGAAGGCCATCTCTTCGGACTCATCGCGGGCATCGGCGTTGTTTGGTTGACGCACGGCGTTTGAGCGGACGGCAGCGGAACGTCGCGGCGACTTATTCGCTACGGGCAAATTGCTGGTCGCGCGTTTCGCGGGTGAACCAGAGCGCCAGCACGGTGAGCAGCGCGGAAATCGTGAGGTAATAACCGACGAATTGCAGGCCGTGGTTTTTCGCGAGCCACATCGCGAGATAAGGCGCGAGCGACGCGCCGAAAATGCCCGCGAGATTAAACGTGAGCGACGAGCCCGTGTAGCGCACGGCAGTCGGGAAAAGCTCCGAGAGCAACGTGCCGATCGGGCCATACGTGAGACCCATGAGACCGAGACCGATGACGAGCATGGTCAGCGCGCCCGCCGTGCCCGAGGTCAAAAGCGGCGCCATAAAAAAGCCGAAAAGCGCGATCGATCCCGAGACAAACAGCATGGTGCGACGGCGGCCGTGACGATCGGCGAATTTCGCGGCGAAAGGAATCGTGAACGCGAAGAAGATGACGCCGATCATCTGAAGAATGAGGAAGTGATTGCGCGTGTAACCGAGTTCGGTCGTGCCCCACGTGAGCGCAAAAACCGTCATCAGATAAAAGAGCACAAACGTCGCGAGCGCGCTGAGCGTGCCGAGGATGAGCGCGCGCGGATGTTTGCGGAAGACGACGAGCATCGGGACCTTCACGCGCTCCTGTCGGTCGATGGTCTGTTGGAAAACCGGCGTCTCCGTGATTTGCAGGCGCACCCACAGTCCGATGAAAACGAGCACGGTGCTGGCGAGAAATGGCACGCGCCAGCCCCACGCGAAGAATTGTTCGTTGGTCAGATATTGCGAGAGCAGGAGAAAGATGCCGCCCGACGCGAGGAAACCGAGTGGCGCGCCGAGTTGCGGGAACATGCCGTACCAGGCGCGTTTGCCGGGCGGAGCGTTTTCGATCGCGAGCAAAACGGCGCCGCCCCATTCGCCGCCGAGGCCGAGACCTTGTCCGAAACGACACAGCGCCAGCAACGCGGGCGCGAGCCAGCCGATGCTCGAGTAAGTCGGCAGCAAGCCGATCATGACGGTGGAAATGCCCATCGTAAGCAGCGCGGCGACGAGCGTGGCTTTGCGTCCGATGCGATCGCCGTAGTGCCCGAAAAGCGCGGAGCCGATCGGACGCGCGAAGAAGGCGAGCGCGAAGGTGGCGAGCGATTGAAACGTCGCTGCGACCGGATCCGACGCGAGGAAGAAGAGTTTGGGGAAAACGAGAACGGCCGCCGTCGCGTAGATGTAGAAATCGAAGAACTCGATGGTCGTGCCAATCAGACTGGCGAAGAGGACGCGGCCGGGGGAGTTGACGGGCGGCTTGGCGGTGAGCGCTGGAGTGGACATTGGGGCTGGGGAAAAGAGCGAGAAAGCAGAAAGGCGTGACGCGCGCGTTGATCAATGGCCGGGGCGGCGGCCGCTGGTGCGCGCGTACTCTTT
>CAZNJG010000015.1:0-105987 GCA_964573305.1 uncultured Opitutaceae bacterium | reverse complement strand
TATCGAAGCAGAGATGACCCGGCAAAATCCGCTTCATGAAATATCCGGGCTAGGTCTTGAGTACGTCTGATCTACGTATCGTACACGCTGAAACGAAGCCGGCGCACCTCCGGTGCATGTGGGCGGGCAGGGCGGAACATGAGGCAGGGAAGAACCTTCTAAGCATGGCTAAAGTAAAACTAAATCCGGTGATGGAGCAGATGCGTGGAAAAATCGGCGACTTGGTTTTCCGTCGCTATGAAGGGCGTGTGGTGGTGGCGCGAAAACCCGATCGCGATGGATTGCCGACCACGGAGGGGCAGGCGAACGCCCGGTTGCGTTTCCGCCAGGCCGCTGCGTATGGTAAGGAGGTGTTTGCCGATCCCGATAAGAAGGCGTTGTATAGTGCGCGCGGTAAGAGCCTCGGGAAACCATCGTTCGCGGTGGCGGTATCGGACTTCCTGCGCCCGCCGGCGATCGACTATATCGATCTGTCGGGCTATACCGGGCAGATCGGGCAGACTATCACGGTACGCGCCAGCGACGACTTCCTCGTGGCAGGAGTCACGGTGACCGTCAAAGACGACAACGGCACGACCGTGGAGGAGGGTGCGGCGCGTCTTGAGCAAGGCGTGTGGCGTTATACCACGACTGCGACGCTGCCGATGGGACGTCCGGCGACGGTGGAAGTCGTCGCGACGGACCTGCCGGGACACCCGACGCGTGAGAGCAAAGTGTTGCCCTGAACCGTGGTGAGGGCGGGAGAGCCGAGGAGGGAAGTGATTCCCTCCTCGTTTTTGTCTTTGGAGCACGGCCTTGCGAGCGCCGGCGGCTGGCCGGTGGGCGCTCCGCGCCCGTTGAAGTTGGAGGTTTGCGTCGAAGAAAAGCCAGCGGCCCCTTCACCCATCACCCATCACCCTTCGCCCTTCACCTCTCCCCCTTTCACCTCTTATCTCTTGCGGCTTACAGTTTATTTCTTTTCCCGGCACATGGTTCATTTTTTCTTGAACCACCGCTCGGGTCGCGTTGGTCTCCGCGCTTCCTTTCTGGTTACCTTGGCGACTCAACACACAGTGGAGGCATCCCGGCATCCTGCTTTTGAGCAGGAATGCGTGCTCTTTTTTCAAGAGATTGTGCAGCTTTTTGGTGTGCCAAAGTCGGTCGGCCAGATCTATGGACTCTTGTATGCCTCGCCCGAGGCCTTGGGGTTCTCGGAGATCATGGGGCGCTTGGAGATCAGCAAAGGCTCGGTCAGCCAAGGCATCCAACTCCTGCGCTCGTTGGGCGCGATCGTCGAGTCCGATCCAGCCTCGCCTTCCACTTCCACTTCAACTTCCGGCTTAAACGGTTCTGGTGCGGCCGGGCAGACGCGTGGACCACGTGTGTATTCGCCGGAGCTGAGCCTGAGGCAGTTGGTCACGGGGGTGTTGCGGGAGCGCATCGCACCGATGGCGGCACCGGGCACGGAGCGCGTGAAGCGGTTGAAGCAGCTCGCGGCGGAATCGCCTGCGAACGAAGTCTTTTATTTGGGACGAACGAAGCAACTCGAAGGCTGGCGTAAACGGTTCAACACCGTGCTGCCGCTTTTGTCCGCCCTGCTCGGCCCGAAGAAAAAACCCAAAAAAACGTGATCGATCCCCGATCGTTTACCTCCCTGTGGTTGCGCCCTCCCGACGCGACGGGGCGAAGCTGTAAAAACAACTCAATTACCAGATAAATAATCGAATATGAAAAAAACTGCATTGATTACTGGAGTCACCGGACAAGACGGATCCTACCTGTGTGAATTATTGCTTAGTAAAGGCTATCGAGTAGTGGGCATGGTGCGCCGCAATAGCTTGATTGCACGACCGCGACTTGATCACTTAGCTCGAGAGTCTCATAATAGCGGTGATCTTTTGTTTGAGTATGGGGATATGTCCGATGGCTCATCGATAAGGCGTATACTAAATCGATATAAGCCGGACGAGGTTTATAACCTTGCGGCCCAAGCGCATGTCAGAGTCTCGTTTGATCAGCCTGAGTATACTAACGATGTGACCGGGATGGGGGTTTTGCGACTGTTGGAGGCTATTCGGGAGTTTATGGATCATGAGGGGCGTCCCATACGTTTTTACCAAGCTTCTTCTTCGGAAATATTTGGATCTGCTCCCGCTCCCCAAAGCGAGCGTACACCTTTTCATCCGCGAAGTCCCTATGGCGTGGCCAAAATGACTGGTTATTGGCACACGGTTAATTACAGGGAGTCATACAATATGTTTTGTTCCAACGGAGTGCTCTTTAACCACGAAAGCGAGCGCCGCGGGGAAAGTTTTGTGACAAGGAAAATTACCCGCGCAGTAGGGCGCATCAAGCTCGGCCTTCAGGAGAATTTGTATCTGGGGAACCTCGATGCCAAGCGCGATTGGGGACACGCGCGCGACTACGTTGAAGCAATGTGGCTGATGCTGCAGGCAGACCAACCAGACGATTTCGTGGTGGCGACGGGCGAAACGTATAGCGTAAGAGATTTTTTAGAAGAGGCCTTTTCCCTGGTCGAACTGGATTGGAAGGATTTCGTCAAAATCGATAAGTTGTATTTTCGCCCCGCGGAGGTGGATTGTTTGCTGGGCGATGCCACCAAGGCTAGGGAAAAGTTGGGATGGCGGCCCAAGATTGGCTTTAAGGAGCTTGTGCGTCTTATGGTAGATCACGATTTGGATCTCGCCCAGAGGGAGGCTCATGCTAAACGCTTTACGGGATAAAAATCTAATTATATAAATATATGAGAAACATATCAAAATGCCGGATATCGGGAAGTGCCGATTTAATATCAGTATTGAATCTTGGCAATCAGGAGCTGACTGGAGTTTTTCCGCGCTCGCCTATAGAGAGAGTGACTAGTGGACCGTTGGAACTCGTTTGGTCGGCGACGTCTGGGTTACTTCAGCTTGGTTGTTCATTTGACTTAGGAGAAATGTATGGTGACAATTATGGGTATCGATCAGGCTTGAACCAGTCGATGGTGGCCCACCTTACAGGTAAGGTGGCGAATCTCGAGAGGAACTACGGTCTTGCGGCAGGAGACTGCGTGATCGATGTGGGCAGCAACGATGCGACAACTCTCAAGGCGTACCGCACCAAAGGGATCAAGCGCATCGGCGTCGACCCGACCGGCAGAAAGTTCGAGAAGTTCTACACGGACGATATTAAGTTGATTCCCGATTTCTTTCCGACCCCGGCGCTCACCGCCGCGATCGGTAACTCTAGGGTCAAAGTGGTCACTTCTATTTCGATGTTTTACGATTTAGAGGACCCAATCGCTTTCGCCCAAGCGGTGGCTGGCGTGCTTGACCGCAATGGCGTCTGGCATCTGGAACAGAGTTATATGCCGTCGATGATCCGGCTGAATTCGTACGACACGATCTGTCACGAGCATCTCGAATACTACTCCCTCCACAACATGCAGTATATCATGGAGCGTGCCGGGCTAAAGATTCTAGATGTCCAGATGAATGGAGTGAACGGCGGTAGCTTCGCACTTACCGTTGCGCATAGCGACGCTGCGCTGCCGGCTAACCAAGCCATAATCAACTGGCTGCTTGATCAGGAGCTGCGGATGGGCTTTGATACGCCAGCGCCGTTCCGAGAATTTGAAACTCGAGTGTTTGCGCACCGCAAGGCACTGCGCTCGCTGATCGAGGCGCTCAACGCTGACGGCAAGAAGGTCTTTGGCTACGGCGCATCTACTAAAGGAAACGTGGTGCTTCAATTTTGCCAGTTCACTCCGAAGGAAATTCCATTCGTGTCAGAGATCAATGCGGATAAATTTGGTGCTTTCACACCAGGCACGCGGATTCCGATTATATCGGATGCAGAAGCGGCAACGATGAAGCCTGATTATTACCTTGTATTACCTTGGCATTTCAAGGACGGAATCGTGCGGCGGGAGCAGGAATATTTAGCCCAAGGTGGCAAGCTCATATTTCCATTCCCCGAAATTGAAATCGTGGGTGGCTAACCGTGGCATCCATGCCCACCAACGTGAGTTCGGATGAAAATAATTATAACAGGTGCACAAGGTCAAGACGGCAAGCTACTGCGGGCCTCTCTTGAGGCCGAAGGGCACGAGGTGCTGGGGGTAGTGCGCCCTCGGAGTAGCGCGGGACGTGCGCTTTCCACCGCGACGGTAGGATTGGATCTCTGCGATCGCTCCACTGTGGAGGAAATGGTGACCTTTTTCCAGCCAGACCAGATTTACCACCTCGCGGCCTGCCACCATTCCTCAGAACAAGCGGGCAATCCCGCGCTTGATCAGGAGATGGTACGGACCAATTTCATGGCGGTGGAGACGATGCTTGGTGCGATTATAAGGATCCGTCCCCGTTGCCGGCTGCTAATCGCCGGCTCCAGTCAGATGTATCGTCGCACAGAAGGTCAGACGACTCTGGTCGATGAGGATACGAAGATGGCCCCGTCCACTTTCTACGGCCGCACGAAAGCGTGGGCGCGGGAATTACTCGCGCATTACCGGCAGCAATACGGCGTATTTGGAACGACGGCGATTCTGTTTAACCATGAGTCGCCAGAGAGACCGCTGAGTTTCCTATCTCGCAAGATTACGCTGGCGGTGGCGCGAGCTGCTGCAGAGCTCGCTGTGGATTTGCAGGTGCGTGATGCGAGTGCCATGGTGGACTGGTCGAGCGCGCGGGACATTGTCGAAGGCATGCGGCTCATCCTAGCCGCAGATGAACCAGCGGACTACGTACTGGGGTCGGGCCAAGCCCGGTCGGTCGCAGAACTCTTGGATGTGGCCTTCCGGCAGGTAGGTATGGATTGGAAGGTTCATACCCGAGTGGATAATCCGCTACGGGATGGGGCGGGGGTATTAGTCGGCGATCCCCGCCGCGCCGAGGAAAAACTAGGCTGGCGCCGCCAAGTGAGCTTCGAGGGTATGATTCGGGAGATGATCGCCCGGGATCGGGAGGAGCTGGCCCGCGAACAGCATCACGTGTAATGCGCGTCCTCTACATTGATTCTTTTTGCCCGTACGGGCACCGCGCGCTCAACCGGCTCTATATTGCCACCATGGTGCGGGAAGGCTTCGCGGTGTCCCTTGCACTTAAGGAGGGTTACTACGAAGCGCTCGGATCACCTGGAGGCACCCTGAAAGTCGCGGTACCCGCCCGTTGGTATGACGAGCTGGCGAAACAGATACGGTCCCGCATAAACACATGGCGGGCGTTGCGGTACATCCGACAGCGGATCAATGAATCTGACTATGATATCATTTTCCTTTCGAGCTACGAAGAGCTATCTCTGTGGGCCGCCGGCTTCAAGACGCCGTGCGTGATGGTAAATCACGCCAACGTGGCTGGCTTGGACCATCCCCTCCGCCGTTGGTTTGCCCGCCGGCTTGCGAGCAATTCGACTGGACTGGTATATGCGGATTTTATCGGCCAGCGCGCGCGCTTTCACGGAATTAAACGAGTGCAAGTGATGCCCCAAGGGCTGGTTGAGAGGTATGCGCCGGTTGCGGATCCCGAAGCGTTGTTAAGGTCGATTGATCCGCGCTTGAGCGAGGCCGGGTGGCAGCACTTGGTTTTTGTGCCCTCTGGGGCCAAGTATGCGGACGGTTTCATCGCGACGATCATCGCGGATGCCGGGTTTCAAGAGTTTCTGCGCGAGCGCGGCATTCTCTTAGTGGTGAAGGCGCAGCAGTTGGAAAGCACTGCGCGTAACATTGTCCTCCTCTCCAAGCACCTCAGCACGGCACAATATCGAGCGCTCTTCCACGCCTGCACCTGCCTTGTGCTGCACTATCCGCCCTCCTTTACCTATCGAGTCAGCGCGACTCTGATCGAGTGCTTCTCCAATGCAAAGGCATGCCTGCTTTCAAACATCGAGAGTTTCAGGGCGTTCGAGGCAAAATTTCGCTACAACCCCTTCTACGCGACGCAAGCGGAGCTCGTTGCCGCTCTGGATCGCCTGCTGCCGGCAGGAGATCTTCTCGCATGCCCTTACCAAGCGTTGGAAGACCAATCGCTTTCATTTGAGCGATTGGCCCGCGAATGGTGTTGTTCCGACCAAACCCCGGCGGACGGAAAAGGGCGGCAGGTGACCATGGATAAGCGCGTTCCTCAACACTGGCGCTAATAATGAGTCGCCGCGCCATTTCAGTCGGGGGGCTTCAGCTTGTCCATGCCGCAGCGACAACGCTGACCGTGGTGCTGTTGGCTCGATTCCTGTCCAAAGAGGATTACGGCCGCTACGTATATTTCATCACCATAGCCTCGCTGATTCCGTTGGCTGCGGGGCTGGGCGTCGAGCACGTGTTGGTGATGCGCGGCAGCCGCGCTGGGTCGGACGTTTCTGTTCTTTTCGGCAAGGCTCTCTTGGTGCGCTCGGGGACGGTGCTGGTTGCGGCAATCGGGGCTATCGCTTTCTGGTTTACGACCAAGGCGCCGGATGCCCTAGCCTTGGTAATGATCTTTGTGGGAGCGACGATCGCGGCGTTTCCGAACCCCCTGTATTTGGGGGTTTACCGTGTCCATGGCGTGCATCTTCGCCCTTGGTTGCTGGGATTGATTGGGCCGCTGTCGTTCATCGCTTATCTGGCAGTGATTGGAGGGGGGGGGCGGGAAGCCATGTCCCTTCAAATGGCGGCCGTAGGTTTTCTGGCTTCGCACGTCTTGACGGCCGTGATCATACTACCCGACGTCTGCGCCTTGGGTAGCCCGAAGCTCCATTTCTCCCGGTTGGGCGATGATACGCGGTTGGGCCTAACTTTTGCGTCGTCGCAGGCAATCGACTATGCCAGCGCGCGGCTCGACGTGTTTGCCCTGCAGTACTTGCTCGGGCCCTCAGCCCTTGCCGTATATGCCGCCGCTCAGCGCATCATCGGGGCTCTCCAGATCATACCCAGTTCCTTTCACCTTACCGAGCTACCCGAATTTCATCGCAGCGCTGACGATCGAGAGGCCTTGGTGCGCAACTTTCGTTCGCTGAGGGGGGCTATGTTGGACGCATCACTTTTGCTGGCGGGCGGAATCGCCGTGTTCGCTCCGGAAATAGTTGGCTGGGTTTACGGTGAAAAATACGCAGGTGCGGCGTGGCCGCTGATCGTTCTCGCACTGGGCAACGTACTAGTCTTTCTAAACTATCCCTACTACATGCTGGCCGAAGCGATCAACCGGATTGGTGCCCGCCTCGCCACCAAGATTGTCGCGGCGATCGCGTCCCTCGTTGCTTTCTGTGTGCTCATTCCCGCAGTTGGCCCCGTGGGGGCCGCTGGGGCCCTGATTGTCGGCAATACCATTTTCGTGGGAGGGCTGCACCTGATTACACGCGAATACGCCGGCGGAATCCGGGAATTGTTGCTTGATGCCCGGGCGGTGGCGGTGGCGACCGCCGCCGCCGCCGCTGCTGCCGGAGCACTGTCGGGCCTCGGACGCACGGCTTTGGGCTTGTCGCTGGCGGGTGTATTGTACGGAGCGATCACGCTCGGCCTTGGCTTGTGGCTGCGGTTGCCTTCCTTGCGACTCCTCACGCCCCGCCTGCTGCGTTTCACCCAAGGTTGTACGGGGCGCGGCACCCCGTCATGAGGCACTCTGTAGCTGGCACGATCTCGCCGGTTGACTTCGAAATACAAACCAACTGAAACGCCCCGCGTTTCCAAGAGACTAACTCAATGGCAAGGCCGCAGATGAATAGCAAAAAGCGCATCGTGTTAATCGTCGGAACTAGACCGGAAGCGATCAAGCTCGCGCCGGTGTATCACGCACTGGCTCGGGAGGAGAATTTGGAGCCCATGCTGATATCTTCGGGACAGCACCGCGAAATGCTAGACCAAGCGTTGGGAGTGTTTGGTCTTAAGCCCCACCGTGATCTCTCGCTCATGCAACCGGGCCAGGCGCTACCGGACCTTACAGCGCGGGCGATCACAAGCATCGGCAACGTCTTGCGGGAGACCAACCCTGCTGCTGTGTTGCTCCAAGGGGACACGACCACCGTGCTGGCAGCAGCACTCAGCGCCTTTTACGAGGGGATTCCGGTGGGCCATGTGGAGGCCGGATTGCGCACCGGCAACATGCGATCGCCATTTCCGGAGGAAATGAACCGGCGGCTGACAACGCCGATCGCCACATGGAATTTTTGTCCTACTGCAGGTGCCCGGGAGAACTTGTTGAGGGAGAACGTCAGCCCCGAGACTTGCCACATCACTGGAAACACTGTGATCGACGCCCTGCTCGATGTGCGCGGCCGCCTGCGCCGCCAAGAGGTACCTTGGCAGGACGTAGCCGCCCGAGTCGGCATTGCACCCGCCTTCGCCGAGCAATTTCTGGGCGGTACGGAAAAACGATGGGTGTTGATCACCGGTCACCGGCGCGAGTCCTTCGGCGCTGGCTTTGAGCAGATTTGTGCCGCGATCAACGCGCTCACGGCCGCATTTCCGGCACTGGGCGTTGTCTATCCCGTCCATCTCAATCCCCGCGTGCAGGAGCCCGTCCGGCGATTGCTAGGCAATAATTTACAGGTAGCATTGGCGTCGCCGGCGGGGTATGAGGATTTCATCTGGCTGCTGGATCGCTGCCATTTCGTGCTCAGCGATTCAGGGGGCGTGCAGGAGGAGGCGCCAAGCTTGGGCAAGCCAGTGCTCGTTTTGCGCGACACCACAGAACGCCCGGAAGGCGTGGAGGCGGGAACGAGCCGCTTGGTCGGCACCGACCCGGCGCGGATACTTAAGGAAGCGACTCTCCTACTGAGCGATGACGCGGAATATCGCCGCCGTGCAGCGTTGGTAAACCCGTTTGGTGACGGCACGGCGTCTCGGCAGATCGCGCAGCTTTTGCGTAAGAACCTGCGATGACAGGTTCATCCGGTTTCGGGCGCGGGATTGCGCTCGTTTCATCTTTCCAAAATCGCAGACGGCCCGGCGAAGAGGGCCCCGCTACTTCATGATTGATTACTTGTTCCTTTCGTCGAACGTCCCTGCACCGGCCATGCTCGCCAAGGTGAGGATCGCGCTAGAGGCGGGGCGAAAGCCGATGGTGGTGTATTTTTGCCGTCAAGGAGACCAGTTGAAGCCGGACTTGCCCGGGGATTGCGTTTGTATCGCATACCCCGTCCATTTCACAGGCGTTTCGCCGCGGCGCCTCATAGTGCTGGCTAAGTTTGAGCGCTGGCTACGCAAGAAGCTGTGCACGGAGATCCAAAGGGATGCGGATTGTTACAGCGAAACATTCGACATGATGTTCATTGCCCTGCTCGCGGGGCGCGGACGGAGCCTCCGCCACCGATTCGAGGCGCGCGACCTGCACGACGTGCAGTTTGGTCGAGGACCGCTTTCTCTCCTGACGAGGCTGGCCGAACGTTGTGCGATACCGAAGTTGCACACCTTGGTGCTGACCTCAGAAAAATTCTGGAACGAATATTACTATAAGTATGCTCCCCCAAATCATATTGTTGTGGAGAACGTGCCTCGCAGGGATCCATGGGTAGGCTTTACCCGACAGGAACCCGACGCAGTGTTTCGGATCGGGTTCGTGGGCGTAATCCGCTATTTTGAATGCATGGTAGCGCTGGTCGATGCGGTTCGCCAGTTGCGCGCGGAAGGACTCCCGGTCGCTGTCCGTTTCGCGGGGGGAGGGGACGACATCGACACATTGCGCAAGTATTGTCGCAACGAGCCAGAGTTCGAATTCACCGGTTCTTTCGTCTATTCGGAGGCCGTGCAGCGGATCTACACGGATCTCGACTTGATCTACTCCGTCTACGACGCGCGGCAGAAAAATGTGAGGTATGCGATGCCCAACAAGTTTTACGAAGCGCACATTGCCCGCATTCCGATCGTAGTTGCGGCGGGAACTTATTTAGAAAGCCGGGTGCGTAAATCGGGAATCGGCATCGGCGTGCCCTGTCTGGAGGCGGACAAGATCGCCGACGCGCTCCGCGAGGCCGCCACCGGTACCGGTTGGTACGCCGCAGCGCAGGAAGTGTGCAAATTGGACTTGGCGGAGTCCTACTTTCAGGAACACGAACGCGCGATCCATGCGGCGGTGCTGGAATGACGTCCGTGCAGCCCGTGTGTAATGCGGCTCGCGGCCGCCCAGCCGTCCATTCTATGTGTGAAGCTTCCTGAGCAAAAGTCCTTTTCCCCGCGCGCCATGCTGCAGTTGGTCGGCGCCGGCATCGGGCTCGCGGTTCTGTTTCGAGCCGAGAGCACGAGCCCCTTGCTTTTTCTCCTTGGGCGTCTGCTGGCGCTCGGTGTGGTCGCCTCGGTGTTTTTCCTCCCCCGGCGGTGGACGATCCTGCCCTTGATGCTATTGATGGTGACGATGCCAGACATGACGCAGGTGGCGGAGGACGTTCATGAACGAGGCATCGTCTTGGTGGCGACGGCGTGGCAGATTGGACTTGGTCCCCTGTCTCCCGCCTTCATCGTCATGGGGGCGCTGTTGGTGGCGTTTTTTCGTCTGCTAGACGGAAAGCTAACGCGCAGTTACCAGTTGGTAGTTTTGTATTATTGCGTCGTCCCGGTGGCGACCTCGCTATGGTTCGGGTACGCTTTTGACGTGCCGGGACGGTTTGCGACGGACGCCAAGATGGCGGGTTTCTTCTGCTCCGGACTGTTGGTTTTTAGCAGCTATTACCGACGCTATCCAGATGAGCTCTGGCGGGGCGGCCAGCTTCTTCTGGGACTGGTGGGTGGTGTTGTGGGGCTCGATGCTGTTCGGCTGCTGCTGGGCGCGACCGTGCCCACGACCCAACTCATGAGTTATGTCAACCTGAGCCTCGACTCCACTAAGGGTCTGATCGCGGGGGTGATATTCTGGCTGGTCGCGCGTATCATCGGGGGGCGCAACCTTGTGATCGGTCCGTTGGCGGTGGTGGTGGCACTAAGCGTGATGTTCGCTTACCAAACGCGCTGGCTGGTGGTGGCGCTGGCGCTGGGATTCTTTTTGGTCTTTCTGCTTCTGGGCTTCCAGCGCGTGGTCGTCCTAATGCTGGCCGGGACACTGCTTTCCTTCGCCACTTTGCCGTTCCTGCAGCGCTTTTTCCCGGAAGTATGGGAGATTACCGCCATCCGCTTTCAGTTCGTCCGAGAAATCAGGCAAGGAGGTGATTTACTGGAAGTCGAAGGCGCGAGAACCGGGGCCATCTACAATTCTCTCCGATTGGTTTGGGATCGGCATGCCTTGGCAACTGGGATGGGTTATGGCAGTTGGTACACGGACACCTATTCATCGATGCTCAATCTGACGGAGGCGGCGTTCGATGAAGAATCGTTGCGCACCGGGCGATACTACCGTGTCCACGACTTCTTATTTCATTTCACCTTCAAGTATGGGCTGATCGGCCTCTTGCTGTACTCCTATGTCATTGCTAGGCCCTTGATGGCGATCTGGCGAATGAGGAAAACAGTGCTAGGCTGGCGCCCGGCGCGAGAGATCGCTGTGGTGGTATTCGGCCTGATGCCGATGGTTTTGACCCAGCTTTGGTTTAGCGGGAAAGGGCTGCTTTTCTCAGCTTGGTTTGTGGTTATGTCCGATTGCTGGGCCGCATACTTCCAATGGATGAGGAGGGCGTCAGCCGAAACGAGGAGCGATAGGCAGGTCGTTCTGGCAAGAGAGGCTCCCGCCTTGCCCCATTTGGGGAGGTCGACCTGAGGTCTTTCCCCGATATAATTCACCATGCTTGCCCAATGCGCAGCACCGTTTTGCGGGCCCAATCGGAATTGGCACGTGCTCTGAGTAAGTCGGTTCTCGACGCCAACCCTCCCAACCGCTTTACAAAATCTTTTACCTATGAACATCGCAATCGTCGGTCTCGGGTATGTTGGACTTCCCTTGGCGCTGCAGTTCGCGCGCCGCGGGGTGTTTGTCCTAGGACTGGACACGGATCCAGCCAAGGTGGATGCGATCAATCGCAATGAGTCCTACATCAAACACATCGCCGCCGCCGACATCCGCGCGCAGCGGAACGCCGGCAAATTTCGGGCGACAGTTGACCATGCCGAGGTCGCGAAGGTGGATGCGATCATCATCTGCGTACCGACCCCATTGAATAAGAATCGCGAGCCTGACATCTCTTATGTGCTCAATTCGGGTCGAGCGCTCGCTCCGCACCTGAAACCCGGCGTTCTGGTGGCGTTGGAGTCCAGTACCTATCCCGGCACCACCGATACCGATTTGCGTCAGGTGCTGGAAAACGGTTCAGACCTCAAGGCCGGTACGGACTTCCACCTAGCTTTTTCACCGGAACGCGAAGATCCGGGCAATCCGGACAGCAAAGTGGCAACGATTCCCAAGGTACTGGGCGCCCTTACCCCCGCATGCTTGGAAAAGGCAATAGGGGTTTACAGCCACGCGATCGAGCGCTTGGTGCCGGTCTCTTCGTGCCGGGCGGCGGAGGCAACCAAACTTCTGGAGAACATTTTCCGCAGTGTGAACATCGCCTTGGTTAACGAGTTGAAGCTGGTCTACGGCGCCATGGGCATTGACGTATGGGAGGTTATTAACGCGGCGAAGACAAAGCCTTTCGGCTTTATGGCGTTCTATCCGGGGCCGGGTTTGGGCGGGCATTGTATTCCGATCGACCCATTCTACCTGACTTGGAAAGCGCGCGAATATGGCCAGTTGACCAAATTCATCGAGTTGGCTGGCGAAGTGAATACAGCCATGCCCCTTCATGTGGTCAATCGCGTGGCGGAGGCGTTAAACGCAGCGCGTAAACCCGTGAACGGGAGCCGTGTACTATTGGTGGGGCTTGCCTACAAAGCGAATGTGGACGACATGCGTGAGTCCCCGACATTTGTCCTCATGGATGAGTTAAAACGCCGGGGAGCAGATGTGGATTATTACGATCCCTATGTTCCCGTCGTTCCGCCCACCCGGGAGCATGGGCATTGGACTGGTAAGAAATCCGTGGAGTGGAGCGAAGCGGAGATCGCCAAATTCGATGCGGTCGTAATCGCGACGGCTCATGACAATATCGATTATCGACGGTTGGCGGAATGGTGCGGATTGATTGTCGATACGCGCAATGCCCTAGCATCGATCGCCACACGCCCGGGACAAGTCTGGAAAGCCTAACCTTACCGCTATGCAGTTCATCGACCTGAAGACCCAATACCAGAAGCATCGCGCCGCGATCGATGCCAGCATCGCTCGCGTGCTAGAACACGGCCAGTTCATTATGGGGCCGGAAATAGCGGAGCTGGAGAAAGTATTGACGGAGTATGTTGGCGTTAAACATGCGATTACTGTAGCGAGTGGCACCGACAGTTTGGAAATTGCGTTGCGAGCCCTGGGCATTGGGCCGGGGGATGAAGTAATCACGGTTCCGTTTACCTGGATCAGCTCTTGCGAAGTAATTGGGCTCGTTGGCGCCACTCCGGTGTTTGCGGATATTGACCCGGCGACCTACAACATGGATGTGGCGAAGCTGGAGCGGGCAATCACGCCGCGCACCAAGGCGATCATGCCGGTGAGCCTCTTCGGCCAGATGCCGGATTACGAAGCGATAAACCGGATCGCCACTGCCCGAAACATCACCGTCATAGAAGATGCCGCGCAAAGCATGGGGGCGACCCAACGCGGGCGTAAAAGCTGCTCAGTCACCACCATTGCGAGCACGAGTTTCTTTCCGGCTAAACCTTTGGGGTGCTATGGCGATGGCGGTGCGTTGTTCACGGATGACGACAAGCTAAACGAAACGATGCGGGCGATCCGCACGCATGGAGGCATCAAACGGCACCATCATCCGCTTCTCGGTATGAACGGTCGCTTCGATACATTGCAGGCCGGTATTCTTCTGGCAAAGTTGCCGCATTTCCCGGAGGAAGTGGCGGCGCGCGAACGGATAGGAGCCCGCTATACAGAATTACTGCGCGGCGCCGTCGGTGTTCCGGAAGTGGCGGACGGAAACACCCATGTCTATGCCCAATATACGATCCGGGTTGGCAATCGCGACGAGCTGGGCGTCAAGTTAACGGAGGCGGGCATCCCCAGTGCGGTTTATTATCCCAAGTGCCTGCACGAGCAGCCTGTCTTTGCTCCGCTTGGCTATAAATGGGGCGATTTTCCAGTGAGCGAACGCGCCTCGCGCGAAGTCATTAGTCTGCCCATGCATCCTTATCTCACCGAAGGAGAACAGGACAAGGTGGTCGATGTGGTGAAAAAACATGCGTCACCAATTTCTCGATGACTATAACACGTGATCTTACTCTTATCGGAGCTGGCTATTGGGGGAAGAATCTGGCGCGGAACTTCCATGCACTGGGAGTTCTGAACACACTGTGCGACCTCAGCCCCGCCATCCTTGATTCCTACGGCGCGGAATATGCAGGTGTTGAAAAGACCGGTTCGCTGGAGTCCATTTGGTCGAATTCCACGATTACGAAGGTGGCCATTGCGGCTCCCGCTGTTCACCATTATAAAATCGCGGAGGCAGCGATTCTTGCGGGCAAGGACGTCTATGTCGAAAAACCACTTTGCCTGAATATTGAGGATGCGGACAAACTCACAAGGCTGGCACAACAGCGTGGAAGGATCCTCATGGTGGGGCATCTTCTTCAATATCACCCCCATGTTCGCGAATTGCAGGGATGGGTTGCATCCGGCAAACTTGGCGCGGTGCAATATATCACCTCGAATCGATTGAGCCTCGGGAAGTTTCGTAGCGAGGAGAATGTTCTTTGGAGTTTCGCGCCCCATGATCTCTCCGTCATTCTTTCGCTGGCGGAGAACCAATTGCCTGAAAAGGTGGTTTGTACAGGCACGGGACTTTTGACGCCGGGAATCGAGGATGTGGTTCTCGTGAACCTGACCTTTCCGGGCAGCTTGCGTGCGCACGTACATGCCAGCTGGGTAAGTCCCTTCAAAGAGCAAAAATTAACGGTGGTAGGCAGGAAAGCGGTGGCTGTTTTTGACGACACAAAACCGTGGACCGAGAAGCTCGCGCTTTATAGCGATTATGCGGTGGATTCACCTGCGGGTCCGGTACCGCGTAAAGCGGCGGCCGAGTTTGCGGTCTTGCCTGAATCTGAGCCGCTCAAGGCCGAGTGTCAGCATTTCATCGAATGCTGTCGAAGCCGTAAGACTCCTCGGACCGACGGGAATGAAGGAGGGCGCGTGTTGCGGGTTCTTCAGGCGGCGCAATCCAGCTTGGCGAACAACGGGGCAACTGAGTTCATTTCCTCATGAATACTTCGTATTTCGCGCATCCGACAGCAGTCGTTGACGACGGGGCGACTATTGGTGCCGGCACCAAGGTCTGGCATTTTGCCCATATCAGCTCCGGCGCCCGGATCGGAGAGAACTGTATCTTCGGACAGAATACTTTCGTTGCGGACGGCGTGATGATTGGCAATAACGTGAAGGTGCAAAACAACGTCGCTAT
Organism: uncultured Opitutaceae bacterium; assembly: GCA_964573305.1. Classification (GTDB taxonomy): domain Bacteria; phylum Verrucomicrobiota; class Verrucomicrobiia; order Opitutales; family Opitutaceae; genus Nibricoccus. The sequence goes on along the minus strand of CAZNJG010000015.1, from coordinate 90,627 downwards.
CTATACGGGTACAACGATCGAGGATGACGTGTTTCTCGGACCGTCGTGTGTGCTGACCAATGTCACCAATCCGCGATCACAGATCAATCGCCATAGCCTCTACGAGAAGACCATTATCAGACGTGGCGCGACAATCGGCGCCAATGCGACCATTGTCTGTGGCATTACGCTGGGCCGATATTGCTTTATAGCCGCTGGGGCTGTCGTGACGAAAGATGTGCCCGACTACGCTCTGATCCAAGGTGTGCCGGGGCGCCAGGCCGGTTGGATGAGCCGTCATGGACATATCCTAAAAGGCAGCGCTCAGGGCGAGATGCGATGCCCGGAGTCCGGTTATTGTTACCGGTTGTCCCCAGGGGGGGCATTGTATTGCTTGGATCTCCCCGAAGAACAGTCATTGCCGCCAGCCCTCAACACTGGGACCACGTCGTACGAGGACTTCAAAGGCGCCTGACACCTGAATCGCGTGTTTTAGCAAACATGAAGGATAATCGGGCCGGCCAGTCTACCGCCTCAACGATTTCCGCCCGCGGAAACTTGCGTAGCTGGAGTGGATCGCAAAACCCGGACGCAAGTGGTCTGCGGGGGAGCTTTCTCTTCGCAGGAGAGCCTGTCTATCGCTCTTTCTGTTAAACACTCTAAATCATAACTACAAACCATGTGCGGCATTTTTGGCATCGTTTCGTCCAGGACGAACATTGATAAACGCAAACTCAAGGTACTTGTCTCGCACGCGCAGCAGCGGGGGCGCGATTCGAGCGGATTGATTTATCGCGAAGGCGAGAAATATTGCGTCAGCCGCGCGGATTATGGAATCAAGCGGCTTCTAAAAAAGGAGCAGCCGTGGAATTCTCGAATTGTGCTGGGTCACAGCCGGCTGATAACCAATGGACTTGGAGACAATCAACCGGTGGTGCGGCACGACCTGAGCGTCATCCACAACGGAATTATCGTCAATGAGGACGAGGCGTGGGGGAGGCTCAAGGTAGCGAGAAAATACAAGATCGATTCCGAGCTCATCGTTGCGATCGCCGAGCAGCACCTGAAGGAGGCGGGAAACTTAATGGACCTGCCGGGGAAAGTGTTTGGGCTTTGCAAGGGAGTTATTGCCTGCGCCCTGACGATTCCAGCCCAAGGGAAGCTCTTGTTGTTCTCGAACAACGGGAGTTTATACTTAAGCCGGACGGAAACCGACGTGTACTTCTCTTCGGAGAGCTATGCTTTGTCGCAAATCGGGTGTCACGAAATCGATCAGATTACGCACGAGGCGCGCATCATCGATATTCCAGTTTCAACGGCGGGACTGGACGTTCGCGACGACGCGATCAAGCGACACGACTTGATTCCGGAATTCAGGATCAATCAGGAGGAAGAGGCCCTGCTGGAGCATCATGTTCCTCGGCTACGACGTTGCACGCGTTGCATTTTGCCGGAGACTATGCCTTTCATTAATTTCGACCATGAGGGCGTGTGCAATTATTGTCGGCACTACAAGCTGCGGAATAAAACCAAGCCCAAGAGCGAGATCTTCTCTTTAGTGGAGCCGTACCGACGGAAAGTCGGCAGTGATTGTATTGTTCCGTTCTCAGGCGGTCGAGATAGCTGCTATGCACTGCACCTGATCGTAAACGAACTGAAACTGAAGCCCATCACGTACACCTACGACTGGGGAATGGTGACCGATTTGGGCCGGCGGAATATCAGCCGGATGTGCGCAGAGCTCGGAGTCGAAAACATCATTGTCGCTGCCAACATTGAAGAAAAACGCAGGAACATCGCGATGAATTTACGGGCTTGGCTGAAGTCTCCCCATCTCGGCATGATCAGCATCTTCACCGCCGGCGATAAGCACTTCTTTCGCCATGTGGAGACGGTGAAGAAGCAAACCGGCGTCAACTTGAACCTTTGGGGGATCAATCCCCTTGAAGTGACACACTTCAAAACCGGTTTCCTTGGAATCGGTCCGGATTTTGAAGAGAAGCGCGTCTACACCCATGGCATGGTCAAGCAGCTCAGGTATCACAGCCGCCGGTTACGCGCGATGCTGGCAAGCCCGGGTTACTTCAATAGTTCGCTATGGGACACGCTCTCAGGCGAATACTACCGCAGTTTTACGGAAAAGAAGGACTATTATCATGTGTTCGACTATTGGCGCTGGGATGAGGAGGTGGTGGATCAGGCGCTTGCAGCCTATCAATGGGAAAAAGCGGTCGACACCAACACCACGTGGCGCATCGGCGACGGCACGGCTGCTTTCTACAATTACATATACTATACCGTGGCGGGATTTACCGAGCACGATACCTTCCGAAGCAACCAGATACGCGAAGGTCAGATGACGCGGGAAAGGGCGCTAGAGCTGGTGGATGACGAAAATCGCCCCCGCTACCAGAATCTCCGCTGGTATCTCGATACACTAGGCATGGACTTTCGAGAGGTCATTAAAGTCGTGAATGCAATGCCGAAGCTCTACCGGAAGGAATTAAATTGATAATCTGGTGCATCTCGAAATATGCCAGCCTGCCGAAATACGGCACGGCTCCCCGGCTATTCAATTTAGCGAGGGAATTTACTAGGCTGGGCCATACCTCAATTTTACTTACCTCCGATGCGAATCATTTCGCTAAATACCCGAAAACAAAAAAAACATATAACTATGAGCATGCCGACGGCGTTTCGGTTTGTTGGATAAAGACGTTAAAATACAAAAAAACCGCGTCGATTTCCCGTTTACTAAGCTGGTTGGATTTTGAGCGGCGGTTATTTTTTCTAGATAGGACGAAACTGCCCACACCAGAAGTGGTTTTGGTTTCTTCGCTCTCCATATTTACCGTGCTGTACGGGATCTACCTGAAGAAGAAAACAGGTGCGCGGCTCGTTTTCGAAGTGAGGGATATTTGGCCTTTAACGATGACCGAGGAGGGCGGTTTTTCGAAGTGGCATCCGCTGGTCGGGTTAATCGGACTGCTGGAACGGCTTGGTTACCAGCATGCGGACCTAATCGTCGGTACGATGCCGCGGCTCGACGCGCACGTAAAAAACATTCTGGGGCGCGACCGGCCGTTCTTATGCTCCCCGCTGGGATTCGACTTGGACAGCTACCGCGAATTACCGGCAGAGAGCAATCCGTTTGATGCTGATTTCCCCAAGGGCAAGATCATCGTTGGATACGCGGGCAGCATGGGTATAACCAACGCTCTAGAACCTTTTGTTGAGGCAATTAAGCTGCTGCGGGTCCGTGGAGACATCCACTTCATGCTGGTCGGAGGAGGCGACTTGAAACCAGCTTTCGAGAAGAAATTGGCTGGTTGCGACAATGTGACTTTCCTGCCTAAAATCAGTCAAGCGGAAGTCAGGTACTTTCTGGCCAAGTGCGACATCGTTTATTTATCGACGAAAAATTCGCTCGTATGGAGATACGGCCAGTCAATGAACAAAATTGTAGAGTACATGCTCGCCGGGAAACCGATATTGGCGTCGTACGCGGGGTATCCTTCCATGATCGACGAGGCGTGCTGCGGTCGATTTCTTTCGGGAGGCAGCCCGGAGGAGATAAGAGACGCCATCACGGAGTTGGTTAACCTCGGGAGCGACGAAATGCGGAGAATCGGCGAGAATGGCAAAAGGTGGATCCGCGCTCATCGTTCGTACGAGGTTCTTGCTCGGGAATACGTCGGTCGATTGGCCGGCCTTGCGAAGAAGGCTGCGCATGAGTGACGCCGTTTCACTGTTAGCGTCTCGCCGTAAGCGTTGCAAAATGATGCTGGAAGGAAAGGTTACATGCCTCGCCTCTTGATCATCGGTGCGGGCGGGTTTGGGCGCGAGATATGGGCGTGGGCCCAAGCTGCATTAAATTGCCAGAAGATCGGATTCCTCGACGACAATCCGCAGGCGGCTGCTGACAAGCGCTTGCGTGCTCCGGTGGTCGCAACAGTGCAGGCTTACGAGCCGCAACCCGACGACCGGTTCATTTGTGCCGTGGGCAATCCCCGGATGCGTCGATCCTTGTCCACTATGATCAAGGCACGTGGCGGGCGGTTTCAAACTTTGGTCCATCCCACTGCGTTGGTTGCGGAGGGGGCGATACTGGAAGAGGGGGTGCTGCTTTGTCCGTTCGCTCTCGTCTCGGTCGATGCCCGCGTTGGGGAGGGAGCTGCGGTGTATTACCATAGCAGCGTGGACCACGATGCTGTAGTGGGTCCGTGGACACAGGTCTCGGCACATTGCGACATCACTGGCGGGGTGGTGATCGGCCCCGCGGTCTTTCTAGGCAGCCATGCGGCGGTCCTCCCTGGGGTCCGAATCGGGGAGGGCGCGGTGATTGGCGCCGGTGCGATAGTGACGCGCGATGTGGCGGCGCATGCAACCGTGACGGGCGTGCCAGCGCGCGCGCGCCCGGAAGCTGGCGAACTGGGATGACGCCGGTTTCGCACGCAGCAGATTGTCCTCTCTCCAGCACGACGAATCCCTTTCGCATGACGCAACCACGAATCTACCTCTCCTCGCCTCACATTGGTCCGGACGAATTGCCCCTTGTGCAGGAAGCTTTTGCCACGAACTGGATCGCGCCCTTGGGACCCCATGTCGATGCGTTCGAACGCGAGCTCTCGGCGCAGGTCGGCGGAGACGCTGCGGCCGATGCCCCGCTTCAGGCGGCTGCATTGTCTTCCGGGACCGCCGCTTTGCATTTGGCTTTGCATTGGCTGGCATTGCAACCTGGCGATGAGGTGATCGTCTCGACTCTGACGTTTTCAGCCAGCGTAAATCCGATCCTCTATGAAGGGGCAACCCCGGTCTTTGTTGATAGTGATCGGCGCTCGTGGAACATGGATCCGGCGTTGCTCGCCGAGGCAATTTCCGACGGTATTGCCCGTGGCCGGAAGCCGCGGGCTGTCATCTTGGTGCACCTTTACGGCCAGAGTGCCGACCTCGATCCGATCGTGTCTTTATGCGCCCGGCATGAAATTCCTTTGATCGAAGATGCCGCCGAAGCCTTGGGGGCGGTTTACTATAGTAGGCGCGGGGGATCTGAAAACCGCGGGACGAATGGTGCGAGCGAAGGTCGGCGCGAAATTGTTCCGGGCACGGCGGGGCTGTGCGGGATCTATTCATTCAACGGTAACAAGATCATCACGACTTCAGGCGGGGGGATGCTGGTCAGCCGCGATCCCCGGATTGTCGCGAAGGCGCGCTTTTGGGCCACTCAGTCTCGGGATCCCGCTCCCCATTACGAACATTCGGAAGTGGGCTTCAACTATCGCATGAGCAACGTGCTCGCCGGGATCGGTCGCGGCCAACTTCGTGTCCTGCAGCAACGGGTGGATGCGCGCCGGAACAACTTCGCCTACTATCAACGCACTCTTGGGGATTTGCCGGGTGTGGTTTTCATGCCGGAAGCAGCGTACGGTCGCAGCACGCGATGGCTGTCGTGCCTGACAATCGATCCTACTCGCGCCCCAACAGACCGGGAGCGGGTGCGGCTTGCGCTGGCGGAGGAGAACATCGAAGCCCGTCCCGTTTGGAAACCCATGCATCTGCAACCAATCTTCTCGGGGCGACGGTGCTATGGCGGTACGGTTGCGGAGGCACTTTTCCGGGACGGACTTTGTCTCCCTTCAGGATCCAATCTGACCGAGGCGGATCTGGATCGGGTGGTGAAGAGCGTTCGTCGCTGTTTTGGCACCACATGAAGCCGTTGAGTGTAAAACGCGTGATGGACCTCGTTCTGGTGGGCGGCAGTGCTCCTATCTGGCTGCCGCTATTGGGTTTCATTGCGGTGATGGTCCGCATCAAGGTGGGGGCGCCAGTGATTTTCAGGCAGGTTCGGCCGGGCCTGCATGATCGGGTTTTCGAGCTGATCAAATTCCGCACCATGAGTGACGATTGCGATCCCGAGGGAAAGCTTTTGCCGGATGAAGCGCGGTTGACGCCTTTTGGCCGGTGGTTGCGAGCATCTTCCCTGGACGAGCTTCCGGAGCTTTGGAACGTGCTGAAGGGTGAAATGAGCTTGGTCGGGCCGAGGCCGCTTCTGGTTAAATATGTATCTCGTTACTCTCCCGAACAGCGGCGGCGGCACGAGGTGCCGCCCGGGTTGACTGGGTGGGCGCAAGTGAACGGACGCAATTCACTTTCTTGGGAGGAGCGCTTCGCTCTTGACGTGTGGTACGTGGACAACCGTTCACTCTGGCTGGATCTCAGGATTCTTGTGCTCACGATCGGCAGTGTGCTCAGTCGTCGCGGGGTCTCCGCTCGCGACCATTCGACCATGCCGGAGTTTAATCCGAAACAGGATTGAGGGACATGTGTCGGTGAGGCCCGCCCTGAAAAAGCGCGCGGAGTTCTCTGGTGCCCATTTGCTGCACGGCGACGTATTGTGGGGACCAATGACCTGACAGCAACGCAGCTTGTGATCTGGAAGTGACCAGAGATCGGAAATCAGGCGCGACCAGTTGAACCTGTTGGTAACCGGGTTTTTCCCACAGAATAAGTTGCGTGAGTTCAGCGGAGGTGTGTGGGGTATGCGTTTCGTTCAGCAGCGATCCGGCACGCATGAGGGCGGCATTGCGTGGGATTTCAGCTGTTTCTCCGAGTCCAAAGGAGATAGTGTAGCGGGTCCATTCCGGGGCCGCGGTTTGGTTTACCAATCCATAGTAGCTATACGTGCCGGCTGCCCAGCCGTCCGGGCGGCCGGCGCCTTCCGGCAGGGGCTCACTAGCAACGAGGAACCGGCCTGTCTGGTCGTACCAAGCCACCGCGAGATAGTTAGTTCCCGTGCCGCTCGTCTGTCGGACTGTGGCTGAAAGCAGATATCGATTGCCAACTTGCACGGGAATCATCTCGGCATTAAAAACATGGCTTGTCCTTCCGACAGCGTTGCCAAGTACGATCTTACCATCTCGTTGGTGGGAATGGGGTTGGTGCCCGCCAAGGGTAAGCCACGGAACATCTATTGCGGTCAGGTCGGCGATCAGTCGGTTTTTACTCCGTACTGGCCTTTCCGCTCTACGGATCAACATGTGCGCGGGAGATCCCCCGGACAGGATAGTTGGATCAAGGTTGTGAACACCTAGACTGGACAGAGCTTGGATTAGCTTCTCTGTGCGAGAGGCAATTTCTGTCTCCCAGTCCGACGCATGAATCTGCCGAAACTGATGGGATGGCAAATTGGGCACGAACGCCTCCTTGGCTTCCGTATCCAAGGGAGTGTTGACAAGCAATGTGTCGTCAGAGAGTTGCCTCGCAGCATTACGGATGGTGTCGGTCGCAATGTAGAGATCGAGTTGCAGGTCTTTTGGTGGTATCAAGATGGCCTGCCAGAAGCGATTGAAGCTGCGAACATCGGGTGCTAAAGTAACGAGGGCAAGCAGGCCAACCAGTATAACAAGTAATCCCGAGTGTGAAAACGATGCAAGTAAGTGGGCGCGTGTGCGGGCGAGGCGCGCATCCGTCGTATCCCGCGCCCTCAGCCTACAAACCCGCGATAGGTCAGCGCTGGTCGCGACCAGCGCCAAGGGGAGAGGTACAGCAAACAATAGCCGCTGGAAGGTAATGATATTCTCAATCGACTTCTCGCTCGCGAGCAGCGATGAGATGGGCAAAGCAAAACACGGCAGCGCCAATACTATCAGCGGGATCAGGGGTAACCATCCAGCAAGGTCGTTTCGTCGCACTATAAGCAAGAACCCGAGAAAAGCATTCGCGAGGCCGAGAAAACCGAGGATGTGCAGGGATCGCTCGAAAGCCGGTGCGGAAGGTGCAAACAAATTGAAGCCATACCACCCGTTCAGCCAACCTTCAGGGCGGAAAATCGTATCGAGCGCAGGATCCCGAGGGAACCAAAGCACAACGGCGATGCTCATGATGACCGCTGCTCCAACCAGCCAGAAGAGCATGGCGCGTTTCCATTCGATCAATCGCCAGACGATGATGGCGACGATGCCGATTCCGGCGATGCCGATGCCTTGAATGTGGTTGAAGGCAATCAGGGCGATCAGTGAGGGAACGCTGATCAGTAGCGAGTATTGGGTAGCGAGTAGCGCACGGAGGGGAGACTTGATGGTTGAAGCTATCCCATGGGCCACCGGTGTGTCCGTTTCCTTCGTTTCCTCCTGTAAGCCTGCACCGAGTGAAGTGCCGCGGGCGGCGAATTCCAGGACGATGCGGGTGAGGGCGATGGCGCCGAGTTGGGCGTAGATGCTGCTCGAAATGCCGTAGTAGCGGTAAAAGGAGAATATATTATTCCCAAACAGCAGCGCTTGGACGATGACAAAAACCATTGATGCCCGCTCTCCGAGTCCACAGGCACGCGCGAATTTATAATACTGCCAGCAGAGTAGCAGGCAGATGCCCGTATAATAAAAATCTAGCCAGAAGAGCTGGCGCAGTCCCGTACACCAACTGAGCAGGCTATAGGGGATAAAGTAAGAGGATTTATGCCAGGACGAGTGCGCTCCCACGGTGTCGAGAATCCTCCATTCGTTGATGCGGCGGAGGTGTTCCCAGGGGTCTGAGGGCCATTCGAGGTAGACACCGGGGATGTAGAAAATGAGCGCAAGAATCGCCCAGGGGGCGAGGCGCAATAGCGTTTCTATGCGCCAGTTGATGTGGGAAAGTTGAGGTTGAAGGACGGAGGGGGGAGGCTGGTCGGAGGTGGCTGTCGGGCGGGCTGCGGTCCTATTATCTCGCCACCAGGTGCGGAGGGCGAGGGCGGCCAGGACCAGATGGACGGCGTGGAGTATCCAGTAGAGGTGAAGGAGGGGAAGGAAGGGGGAAGAGTGAAGGTTGAAGGGTGAAGGAGCGGAGAACGGGGCGGCGGCGTCGGTAGGCGGATTTGCGGGCCAGCCGGTGACGTAATAGAGCAGATACGCGGCGAGGTACGGGATCAGGAAGGCCCAGCCGCTCGCGAAATAGCGCTGGAGGTGGTGGGGGCTCACGGGAAAACGGGCGGGGAGTCGCATGAAAATCGAAACGGGTCGCGATATGGGCTTATCTCTGTGTCTGAGCCAACGCCGGAATTGAACCACGTTTTTTGCGGAGGTCTTACATTTCGAATAAACCGTCGCCAATTGTAGGAGCGGCTTCACGCCGCGCCCCGGCCGGCCAAGGCACCTCGATCGGTTTTTAACCACGGATGTGCACTGACGGGCGCTGATGATAGGAGCCCGTGTCCGGCGGGAGCCAGCGCGTAGCGGGTAGGACGCGCCGTCGCCCGCTTAAGAGCGGCCTAATTGAACTGTGGCCGGATCCGGATCGAGCCGTGTTAAAGGTAAGTTGAAGTTGCCGACGGGGAGGTCGGCGCTCCCGCGGCGTTTCATCCTCTGAAACTCCCCACTTAAACGGGCGCGCAGCGCCCTACCGCGCTCGCGGCCACGCTGTCGGTCTTTTCTGGCCCCGCAGTATCCGTGCCCATCAGTGTGGATAAGTGGTTAAAAAAGGATCGAGATGTGTTGCCGACCGGGAGATCGGCGCTCCCGAGTTTCACCCTTCACTCTTCGCCCCTCTCCCTTTCCACGCGGGAACGTAGGTTTGACAGTCCCGGTGAGAACTTGTGTGAAGAGGGCGCTTATCTCGGTACGTCAATTTCAGTTTCGTGAAAAAGAACTTTCTACAGGCGGCGCGGACTCTCTGGAGCTATCGCTTCATCATCACTCTCGGCATCTATGCGTTGATGGCGGCGGCCTGCTTTTATGTGGCCTACGAGGTGCGGTTCGATTTCACGGTGCCGCTCGTTCATCAAGAGGAACGCTTGCGCATCATCGGGGTAATGATCGGCGTCAAATTGCTTGCCCTGGTCCTGTTTGGGCAGGCGGGCACCATGCTCACGTATTTCAGCATTCCGGATTTTATCCGGCTTTCTCTGGCGCTGTTTTTTGCGAGCGTGGTGATGATTGTGCCGCGGTTTATCGGTTATCCGCAGTTCACGCCGCCGCGTGGCGTGCTGCTGGTGGATCTCCTGCTCTCGATCGCGACCTTCTGCGCGTTTCGCATCGTGCTGCGGCTTTATCGCGAGCGCATCATGATGGGGCGCAAACTTGGCGAACGGCGTGGCGAAAAAATCGCCATCGTCGGTGCGGGTGATGCGGGAGCTTCCCTCGCGAACGATCTGCTCAACACGCCCGGGCGCGGGTTCAAACCGGTCGTTTTCCTCGATGACGATATGAGCAAACGCGGCAAACTCATCCATGGCGTGCGTATCGCGGGGCCGGCGGAAATCCTTCCGCGACTGCCCGAGGCGGAAGATATCACCAGCGTGATCATCGCGATGCCCTCGGCACCGGCGAAACGTGTGCGGGAGATCGTGCTCTTTTTGGCCCAAAAGGGCTACAAGGTCGAAACGCTTCCGTCGCTTGAGGAGCTGGCCTCGGGTCGGGCGCGGGTGTCGCGCATCCGTCCGGTCGAGATCGAGGATTTGCTTGGGCGTGAAGAGGTTACTCTCGATACCACCGCCATCCGCAAACTCGTCGAAGGACGTGTGGTCATGGTGACGGGAGCGGGCGGTTCGATCGGCAGCGAGCTTTGCCGGCAGATCGCGCAGTTGAATCCGAGCCGTCTGTTGCTGCTCGATCAATCGGAGCCAAGTTTGTTCGCGATCGAGCAGGAACTGATCGGCGCGGGCATGGGCGCACTTATCCAGCCGCTGGTGGCTGACATTCTCGATGAGAAGCGCATGGCGTATTTGTTGAACCGTTTTCAGCCGAACGTTCTTTTCCACGCCGCCGCGCACAAACACGTTTACATGATGGAACGCCAGCCGGCCGAGGCGCTGTATAACAATAGCGTGGGCACGCGGATACTCGCGCAGCTCGCCTCCGCGCATGGCGTGGGCACGTTCGTGATGATCTCGACCGACAAGGCGATCAATCCGACCAACATCATGGGCGCCAGCAAACGTCTCGCGGAAATCCATCTGCAGGCGATCCAGACCAATAATCACACGGCCACGAAGTTCATCATGGTGCGGTTCGGCAACGTGCTCGGTTCGTCGGGGAGCGTGATTCCCATTTTTAAACGACAGATTGCCGCGGGCGGCCCCGTGACGGTGACGCATCCCGATGTGACGCGTTATTTCATGACGATTCCCGAGGCGGCTGGCTTGGTGCTGCAGGCCAGCGTGCTCGGCAAGGGCGGCGAAATTTTTGTTCTCGATATGGGCAAGCCCGTGAAAATCGTCGATCTGGCGAAGCAGTTGATCGAGCTCAGCGGTTTGAAAGTCGGCGACGATATCGAGATCAAATTCACGGGCTTGAAGGCGGGCGAAAAACTCTTCGAGGAGCTGCAGCATCACGACGAGCAACACGTGCCGACCGAGCATCCGCGCATCATGCGTTTTGTGCCGGGCAACGATTGTCGCGCGCTGAGCGCACGAGCGATCAACGACATCGAACCGCGTTTGCATGCCGTTACCAACAACGAGCTCAAAGCGCTCGTGAAGTCGGTGGTCCCGGAGTACACGCCGTATTTGGACTGAGCGCTGCGACGGGCGCTGCGCGCCGGTTGAAGTGAAAAGTTTAAGTGGAAGAACCTGGGAGCGCAGGCGTCCTCGACGGCAATATGTCTCGATCCGATTTTAACCACTGATGCACGCTGATGGTCACTGATAATACGGGGAGCGGAAGCGCCAAAAGCGTACCCGCGAGCGCGTAGTGAGCGGGTGGAACGCGCCGTCCCGGCGCGTTGTTCGCCATCGCCCGCTTGAGAGCGGTTAAGGATTAAACCGTAGCCGGATCGAGCCGTGCTCGGCGGGCCGCCGGACACCACAGGCGGGCCGCGTGTGATCCCCGGAAACCCAGCAGGGCGTGGTCGTGGGCTCGTGTCCAATGACGCAGATATGCGGCTATGGTTTAGTCAAACCGCGCTCAGTTGAAGAATCGCCGGCCCATTAACGGGACGCCGTGACGAAGAAGCTCGGCACGAAGGCATGCGCGACGCCGAGTTGTGCGAGCGAGCGATAATGCGACGCGAGCTCCGTCTGATTGGGAAGCGCGGTGCCGTCGGTGCCGTTGTGTTCCGGCGGTGGAGTTGCGTTGCTGAGGCGTTGGTTGATTTCCGTCAGCGGCACGATCGCCTCGGGCAACTTGTAGTCGGGAAACGCGCCATAGAAATCGGCGTCGCCGAAACCTGCGGCTTTGAGCAGTTCGCGAAGCTCGGTTTCGGTGAACGTAAAGCTGCGCAGCTCCTGTCCGGTTTTTGCGCGGTATCTTGCGGTCGCCAGCGCGGCATCGTACACGGCGATATCCGGCAGTCCGATGTGATCGTCGGGGGCGCCGAGCAGGTATTTTAAGCCGAGCCGGTTTTCGATGCCGATCACGAGTTGTCCGTCGGGAGCGAGGGCGGCGCGGAGCTTTTTGAGAAACTCGATCTGCACGGTGCGCGGATCGCCGGCGCGAAACTTCGGCACCCATTCCAGCACACCGATGCAGCAGACGAGATCGAAGCGGGTCGCGAAATCGACTTCGAAAACATCGCCTTGGATAAAATGCATGCGGCCATCGAGGCGTTCCTGGCGGGCGGCGGCTTCGATGAAAGCGAGGCGTTCGGGCGTGGGCTCGAGCGCGGTCACTGAGTGGCCGGCTTGTGCGAGTGGGAGGGAGATTTGTCCCCAGCCAGCGCCGACATCAAGGACGCACGATTTTGGGGCGGGGGGATGCAGGCGGAAAAAGAGATCGCGCTGCGGGCTCGTGACGACGCGGTGCAGCCAGCCGTTGGATTCCGCATAACGCGCAACGACGGCTTCGCGCCAGGGTGTGCCTGCCTGCACGGCTTTCACGATCGTCCATAGATCCGAGGCAGCGGTGTCGCGATAGGGATTCTCCGGCGCGGGGGCGGTCCAGCGTTGGCCGGGCGGGAGGAAGACGGATTCGCGGTGAGCGGTGAACGAAATCATGAAAAGCGAGAACGGCGCTCAGCCTGAACGACATTGTTGAAAGCCCACCAAAAACACGAAACGCACGAAAGAAAAACCAAATGGAGTGACGCGTTGTAGGGCACTGAACGGGATTTTGCTACGTCTCTCCAGCGTTCGTGAGTTTCGTGTTTTCCGCGGTTGAATTTAGGGGAGAACCACGAAAGGCACGAAACGAACGAAAAGAAATCCGAGTGGGGGTTTCTCGTTGATTGGATGGAGTGAAGTGTTGTCCCGACATGGGAACCGCGTTCCTAATCCTTTCGTCGTTTTCGTATTTTTCGTGGTTATTTTTTTTGGGGAACGCCCACGAAAGGCACGAAAGTCACAAAAAAAATCGGGGAAGGTGAGTGAGTTCGTTGATTCGGTGGGGTGGGGAACGCGCCGCCTGATATCTGGATTGCTGATCGTTCGTCTGTTTCGTGGTTAGTTTTCTGCACGCGTGTGGATGGTCGCGCGAAGATCGACCAGACCGACGGTGCGGCGTGTATGGTGAATATCGATACGCAACGCATCGTAGCGACGATGGACGACCGCCAGATTGTCTCCGACGAAGTGGGTGAAACCAAAGGAGACAAAATAGGCGCCTGCCGGTAGGGATAATTTGAATACAAAATCGACCTCGCAGGATTCCCCGGCGCCGATGGGTGCGGCGGGTTGCTGGGCGAACAAGGTGTTGGTGCCGTAGATCTCGACGCCTTGCGCGTTCTTCAGCGTAAACGCGTAGATCGGCTCCGGGTAGTGTTCCCGCGCTTCCACTCGCATGCGTAGCGTGATCGTTTCGCCGGAATCGAAAGCCTCGCGTGCGCGTCCATCGGCGCCGAATGCGGCGAACGAGGTGATCTTCCCCCATTCTCCGCCGTAGGAAAATTCGTTTCCGGTGACGGGCGTGGATTGTCCGGCGCTGGCGGCTTCACCGAGGAGCGCCGCCGCGCGCTGGGAAGAAATCGTCGGAACAGAGGGCGGCGCAGGCTCAATCGGCTCCGCGGAAACATCCGCGTCGGGCGCCTGCTTCGTTGCGTTGAGGGCTGACGTTTTGCCATTCCGAAGCGCCGCGATGTCGGGCGCGATGGTTTCGGCGGAGCCGCCATCGGCGATGAGTTTCGAGTAGAGATTGGCGACGTCGTTGGGTTTCCCGGAGTAAAGCAGTCGGCCGTGATCGAGAAGAAGCGCGCGCTGACAAAGACGTTTCACCAGCGAGAGGTCGTGCGAAACGAAGAGCAGGGTGACGCCTTGGGCGATGAAGCGGTCGATCGCGCGGGCGCATTTGAGCTGGAAACGCGCGTCGCCAACGGAAAGCGCTTCGTCGACGATGAGGATGTCGGGCTGCACGTGCACGGCGACGGCGAAGGCGAGGCGCACGACCATGCCGCTGCTGTAGGTTTTCACCGGTTGATCGAAGAAGTCGCCGATCTCAGCAAAGGCTTGGATGTCGCCGAGGCGCGCGTCGATTTGTTCGCGGGTCAGGCCGAGGATGCTGGCGTTGACGTACACATTTTCGCGGCCGCTGAACTCGGCGTCGAAGCCAGCGCCGAGCTCCAGCAGTGCGGCCACACGTCCGTTGACGCGGACCGATCCGCAGCTCGGTTTCAAGGTGCCGGCGATGAGCTGGAGCAACGTGCTTTTGCCGGAGCCGTTGCGGCCGATCAGTGCGATGCTTTCGCCACGACGAACGTTGAATGAGATGTCTGAAAGCGCCCAGAAATCGCGGTAGTGACGCCGCGCGCGGCGTATCAGCCAATTGGATACAGCGGAGTTTTCCGGGAGAAAACCGGCGAGTTTTTCGAGTGAGGGGGAGATCAGACGGGCGGCGGGTTTTTCCCAGATGCGGTAGGCTTTGCCGGCGCCGTCGAGCGAGAGAACGGGTGACGTTTCCATGGTCAGCGGTGGGCGTCAGTGCTCGGAAAAAGCGATGGGAAAACGTGCACGGCGGAAAGCATCAGAGAACGTCCGCGAACGCGGGCTTCATTTTGCGGAAGGCAAGGTGTCCGACGAAGCAGACGGCGAGGCCGACCGCCCAGAGATAAATCACCTGCGCGACGTCGGGCGTGCGATGCCAGAGGACTCCGTCGCGGGCGGACTCGATGGCGAGGAGCAGCGGATTAAAGCGCAAAATATCCCACGCGATCGGAGCGTCGCGGGCGACTTTGGCCGCGGAATAAAACACGGCGCTGGCAAACATCAGGGCGGCGGTGAGAAAATGGGTGATCTGGGTGATGTCGCGGAAGAAAACGCCGAGCGCGGCGAAAAGCCACGACACCCCGAGTGCGAGCAGGATCAGCGGAATCAACACCAGCGGCAGCCAGAGGATGCCCCAGCCGAGTCCATTACCGAACGCGATGACGCCGATCATCACCAGCCCCAGCGAAATGAGCAGATGAAAGACCGCGGCACCGACTGCGGCCGCCGGCAGGATCTCGAGCGGGAAGACCACTTTCTTCACGAAATTGGGGTGCGTGAGGATGAGTGTGGGCGCGGTGTTGAGCACTTCCGCGCAGAAATGAAACAGCGTGAGACCGAGAAAAATCCCGAGCCCGTAGTCGACCGGGGTTTCCTCCGCGAGCACGCCGAAGTGGCCGCCGAAAATGTATCCAAAAACGAATACATAGAGCCCGAGCATGAGCAATGGACTCAGAAACGAGAGTGCGAGGCCGAGATGGCTGCCCTTGTGCCGCAGTTCGATGCGTCGCTGGGTGAATTGCCACAACAGCTCCCGATGTTGCCAGAGGTCGGCTAGGAATGGGGCCAGACGACGAAACATGATTGAAGGCGTTGCTGGTACACGCCCGTGCTGATCGCGCAAGGAAACGTTTCACAGCGAAGCGTCGGACCACGTTGGCATCGCGCGATTATTGATTGGTTCATCCCGGAGCGCCGGCGTCCCCGCCGGCAATACGTCCCGAATTCATTTTAACCGCTGATGCGCACTGATGGGCACTGCTGTTACGCGGAGGGGGAACATACCGCAGCGCCACCGCCCGCGCAGGTCGGGATGCGAAAGTATCGCCCTTGAACAACCTAGGGACGATTGAATCCTCAAAACCCTGCCGGCGAACCGCGGAGCGCGCGTCCATTCCCCCCTTACGCCTAATCTCTTCCCCCTTAAAACTGGTGGAGCACAAGACCGTTTAGCACGAACTAAGGAGTGCTAAACTTTTTCTGCGAACTAACTTCTTGGGTGCTAAACATGGCTTCAGGGAGGGTGCTAAACATTGTCCTTGAGTGTTAAACCCCACCATAGCCTGCCCTGCACCAAGGGCGAAGATCCTAGGGCCGCCGTGCCACAGCTTCAGCAGCTCTCGTGAACGCGGGGACGTTCTCCGTCACCCTGCGGCAGAAGATATGTGAAGTGAGTCCTGCCTCTCCGCCCTATACCCATCTCGGATACAAGTGCCGCTTTGCGGGATTTGCATTGCCGGTCCTACCGCTTGTTCCAACGGTGTAATTGACTACCCTTCAGCACCCATGGCCAGTGCCGCACAGATCAAAGCCTTACTGAAAAGTCACGCCGAAGGCGATGACTCTCAATTCTATGCAGTGGCACTTCAGGTCGCAGCCGCCGAGGCACGCGGGGGGCATGCAGAACTGGCCAAAGAACTGCGGGATATAGTCGATCGGATCAAGCAACGTGAATCTCGACAGACCACGCAACAGAACTTGTTGCACATCGCCCAGCCCCAAGGCGAAGTCGCCGATTTACTGGCGATTCGGCAGCCAACCACGAAGCTCGGGGATCTCATTTTGAGTGAAGTCGCCGACGAGCACATCCGCCGGATACTCACCGAACAAAGGCAACTGGATAAGTTGAAGTCGCATGGGCTTCGCCCACGGCAGACGGTTCTGCTCACAGGCCCGCCTGGCTGCGGCAAGACCATGACCGCGTCGGCCCTTGCCGGCGAACTCGCGCTGCCACTTTTCATCGTGCGCCTCGATGCGCTGATGACTCGGTTCTTGGGTGAGACCGCTTCCAAGCTGCGTCTGATCTTCGAGACGGTAGAGAAGACTCGCGCCGTCTACTTGTTCGATGAGTTCGATTCGATCGGCATCGCTCGCGGGGCCGAAAATGACGTTGGTGAGATGCGCCGCGTGCTAAATAGCTTCTTGGTCTTCGTGGAGAATCATCGTGGTAACAGCGTAGTCGTCGCAGCTACTAACCACGGCCATCTCCTGGACCGGGCGCTGTTCCGGCGCTTCGACGACATAATCGAATTGGGCCTGCCCACGCCTGCTCTTGCTGAGCAGACCTACCGCGAGAGGCTGGCTGGCCACAAGCACCCTCGACTCAATTTCAAGAAACTAGCCGAAGCATCAACGGGCCTGAGCTTTGCCGAAATTACCCGCGTTTGCGAAGAGGCGGTGAAGGATATGCTGCTACACAACAAGTCCGGTATTAGTGTCGGCGCGTTGTTCGACATCATAAGCCAACGACGGCTCTTCCTGGAGAAGCGCCACGGTTAAGTTATGGCGAACGGAGTTCCGGTCATATTTCGTCATCTCGATTTCTCCGGCCGGGGCAGTCAGCGCGCATACACCGCGAAAGGAGGAGGTGGTGGACGGTTCGATATGGTTCCACGAAACAGGGCCGCTCACGCACAGAAGCTCCGGCAGGAACTTCAAGTGGTCCAGATCGAGGCGGATCGAATCCGTTTGACCGGTGAATTGGCTGCCTACGAAGACGCCGCCGGAATCGACATCGAGGTCCGCGGCGTGCCGGGTCGGCCGCTTAAACTTGAGTCCCTTGATTCCCCAAAGTTCGGCATCGTGCTGAAGAACACAAGGACTGTCATGATCCCGCAGGACGGGGGCGCGCTGTTACCGCTCGAGGTGGCCACTGTGTTTGTTCGCGATGGGAAGCTCTCGTTCTTCCTGGAACGTATCAAGGCCTACGAAGCAGCCGCCAAGAGGGACAACAAACGGCTTATAGGGAATATCGAGTCCATCGCCCTCGCTGCGATCGAGGCCTATTGGACTTCCAAGCATCCGCTTCCAGGCCTGAATGACGAGGTCTGGTGGGAGGTATGGGTCAGGGCGGGGGCGAACGAGGCGAAGCGCGCGTTACATGAGAGCGCAGTCCTCGCGGCAGCGCAGCAGAGCAACATGGTGGTGAAACCGGGCAAGTTGGTGCTTCCTGAACACTCGGTGTTCCTGATCAAAACGACGCGGCAGAAGCTCGCCGGGTCGATCCCACTGCTTAATTTCACCAGTGAGCTTCGACACCCGGCGCTGACTGCTGCGGACTTCGTCGAAAAGTCGGCCGCGGACCAGCATGCGTTGGTGCAGGCGCTGAAGCAGCGACTCAACCCACCTCCAGACGGAAACACAGCGGTTTGCCTCTTGGATACAGGCGTAAACCGGGGCCATCCGCTGCTGAGCGATCTGCTTCATCCGGATCATCATGACACCGTCAAGCCTGAGTGGGGGAAGGACGATCACGAGCAATTCGGCCATGGCACCCAGATGGCCGGGCTCGCGGCATACGGCGACCTTACTCCGCTACTCGCTGGAGGTCCGCCTGTTCAGCTCACGCATCATTTGGAGTCGGTGAAAATTCTCCCGCGTGTGGGCCACAATGAGCCCGAGCACTACGGTCCCATTACCCAACAGGCGATGGCGACGGCTGAGACGAACGCACCGAATAGGCGACGGGTTTTCGCGCTCGCGGTTACGGCCAGTGATGCACCCGACTTCTATGAGAATGGTCGGCCGAGTGCTTGGTCATCTGCTCTCGATAGTTACTCTTCAGGTCTCCTCGAAGCTGAAGATACCAAGAGGCTCATCTGCGTCAGTGCGGGCAATGTCCGGGATCTCACAAAACGCCACGAATACCCAAATCTGAACGAGCTGCGGTCCATCGAGGACCCGGCGCAATCGTGGAACGCCCTCACGATTGGAGCCTACACGGATAAGGATGTGCTACGCGATAACGACGGCAACTTAATGGAAGGATGGACCCCGCTTGCTCCACGAGGCGGTCTCAGCCCAGAAAGCCGAACGAGCGTGCTTTGGTCGGGGAGAGAATCTCGCCACTGGCCGCTAAAGCCTGATGTCGTCTTCGAGGGAGGAAACCGCGGCTACGACGGGTCGGACCTCGCCCTGACTCACGATTCCCTGTCTGTGCTTTCCACCAACGCGCAGTTTCAGCAGCGGCTTCTCACCACCTTCGGTGCCACCAGCGCAGCAACAGCACTTGCTGCACAAGCCGCAGCGTCGATCAGCGCTCGGTATCCCGAATACTGGCCGGAGACTATCCGAGGACTAATGGTTCACGCGGCAAACTGGACCCCGGCAATGCGTCACGGGGTCGATGCGGCTGATAAAGGAACGATCGCCCAAGCCTTGGCTCGCTTCGGCTATGGCGTGCCTGATGTAGCACAAGCGCTCACCTCCGTTCGGAATCGTGCCACTCTGGTTGCACAAGACTCACTTCAGCCCTTCGAGAAAAAGGGAACCAGAGTAGTCACTCGGGACATGGCCTTATACAAGCTGCCGTGGCCACGCCAACTTCTGCTGGATCATGGAGCCATCGACGTTCGACTGCGCGTGACCTTGTCGTATTTCATCGACCCGAACCCCGGAGCACGGGTGCCAACCACCAAATATCGCTACGCGGGGTGCAACTTGAGGTTCCAGGTCCAGACGCCTACCGAGACGCTGAACAACTTTATCGCCCGGATGACCGACGCGATCAGCGAGGAAGATAGGGCTGGGTATGAAGCGCCGGACGATGCTACGGAAGGTTGGATGGTTGGGGATAAGCTCCGCCGCCGCGGATCTGTCCACAGCGACTACTGGACCGGCTCTGCAGCGCAGCTTGCGCAAATGGAACACATCGCCGTATTTCCTGTGAACGGATGGTGGAAGCTGCGTCCGCAGCACAATCGGTTCGGGAAGCGAATCCGATATAGTTTGGCATTGTCGCTGGACACCCTCGGCACGGATATAGATGTGTATACCCCGATCCAAGCCGCCATCGCTGTGCCGGTGCAGGTTTAGATAGGCGACTATCTCCGCCGCGCGACGGCTCGGGTAGCGAAAATAGGACTCAAGCGCCAGGATAGCGGCCAAAATAATACATGCGATCGCCCTGTAGTCCGCCGGGCACGGAAGGAACAAGGAAAGGGAACATCTTTTGCCAGAAAGAGACGACGCGCGAAGTTTCCGCGTCCCACTCTTCCCGCGAAATTACTGAACGGCCGTTCAGCTCGTCCTCTACAACGGTTTCCATGGCTAAAGGAAATGGTTGGACCAGCACATCAACAGGGCCGTTCTTTGATCGCGCGGAATCAAGTGCCATGGAGACCATGGCGCGGGCGACGCCACGACGGCGATGAGGCATCGCCACTTCTGCTGTATCCAAAAAGCAGAGGATGCCACGGTTGCGCCAATAGCGGGCCCCCATCGCGTCGATCGCTTCCGCTGCATCGTAGGTGGTCTGTGAAATCGCGTCCATGGCGAGAATGACACCGTCAGTGCTGGTATATCGACGCAGATCGAGCACGTAAGCATCGAGATAGCCGACGACATTGCCGTCGATGCGGGCTGATACGCAGACAGAGAGAACCTTCGGAGAGTCGGAGGGGCGATGGTGGTAACGGCGCAGGCGATACTCGCCAATATCCATAGAGACGTTGGAGCGCCCTTTCAGAGCACTCGATTTCTCCGAAAATGGATCCTTCCGGAAAACCCGGAAGGTCTGAGGTTGCGGGTGAGGAGAGGGAAGATCGGGTGGGGCGGTCATTCTAAGATAGCGCCACCGGCAATAGAGCACTCACTTTGGAAGAATCTCGAACACTATTCATCCTCGCCGTCTGAATGCTCCTCAAGTTTCGCCTCTCGAAGAAATCCCGCGGCATCCATTTCGTTCGCCATTCGCTCATATCGGGAGGCCAATTCACGCTCAGCCCTACCACTGCAAACTGCTTTAAGGTTTCCACTCGAGAAGACCTGTCTCGCCGGGGAACTCCGCGCCTTCTTTGTTACGCCATTCGACACTCATGACGAGGGGGGTCTTTAAGTATTGCGCTAGGCGAAGAGAATACTCCCAGGCTTTATTCGCATCGACCCCTTGAATCGAGAGGCCAATCTCAGGCACGAAATGAAACCCGCTGTCTCCGGAGTGATCGCCTTTGCGAATCTGGGCATGGGTAACGGCGAGCAGTGCCTCGAAGCTGCCTGCCTTGGCATAGGCCTGCGTGTGGGCGATGCGAACCAGGTCATTCCACTTCTTGAATAAGGCGGTGCCGAAAGTGCCGCGGCAGCGGGTATGCAGCAGGCTGGGTGGTGAGAGGGGGGGGAGCGTGCGGCCGGTGGGGGCTATGGTGGCGGGCGGCGTTACCGAAGAGGTGGCGCTCGACGCTGAAGGCGTCTTGTCGAAGTAGTCCGCCCATCTCTCGAGAACGGCCACGGGCGTATGGTCAACAAACGGAATGGCGTTCTTTTTGATGCGCTCGAACAGGGCGTCGGGGATTTCAAGTTGGATGCTCATGTAATCACCATGAATCGGTATTCCGGTTTTCCAACACTAAATACATAAATACCAATAATTATACCGGAATACCAGATATTCGCGACCTCAGGTGAGCGCCATTCGGCGGTTGAAGCCCATTGGCAATCTGGCACAGTATGATTTCTTATGAATCTAAACATCAATATCTTAAGAGATATCTCGCGGGAAATGCGGGTATCTCCTAGCAGAGGGATGCGAGCTACCCGCGCTACTCCCTTAATCGGGTTTACCGTCGCTAGCAGTCCCATCCGCTGAGGCTGACTAACTCTCTTAAAAAAGGCACTCCCCATGGACCTACGCGAAGAAATGTATGCCGCAATTGAGGCGGACATAGTATCCCTTAGGCGCGCCCAAGAATTGCTGCGCGGGACTGAGGATACTCTCTTAGAGATAGCCGCGAAAACGTTGGAGGACCGGGCTTCCGCCGTCAGGTGGCTGATATCCCCACTGGCAGCGCTTGGAGGAAAAAGTCCGGTAGAGATAGCACATACTCCGGAGGGGGCGTATGCGATTCGCAGGGTTCTGAACGCCATCGAGCATGGCGTTTATCTGTAGCGGCAGCGGCCCTTATGTCATGAAAAATTATGGTATCGCTCATTCGGTTACAGATAGGAACGGTGACGCCATCCTTCTCCTGCCGCCTGCGCCCACCAAAGCCTCCGGCTTAGGATCGGCGATACTGCGGACTTATCCCTGCCTTCCACCAGCCTCGCTCAGCGCGAGCGCGTATTGCGTCGCGAACTCTACCCAAGATCACTAGCCGTTCTAATTCGGCAACACCGTCAATCATCACCCTGGCGAAGCGTGCATGTGGTGCTCGATCAGTGATGCCTTCCTGAACCGACGCTACGATGACATTGTGTAGATCGAAAAAGGCCTGCAGCTCCGCGCTCAAATGGGTATCGCGGAAAAGTCGGTCCCGTCGATACACCACGATCACTTGAATTGTCCCACGCTTTACACCATCAAGCAGTCGGAGAAAGTCGGGACGGTCGATATTGGCGCCAGTGTAACCGGCGTCACTGAACGTTTCGATCGCAACCCAGCCGTCGCGGCGATTGCGTTCGATCAGTTCGCGACAAAGGCCCTCCTGAACATCACAGGAACTGTGTTCCTTGGCGGCACGCTCGTCAGCCGAGACGCGCGTATAGATTGCGCACTTCTTCAGCCCATCGACCGATCCCTGGCTCTTAGTGAGATTAGCTTCGCTTACCATGACCAAGTGAGTGCCATGGGATGCGTAGACTGAAAAGGCTGACAGCGTTCCCTAGTTTGCGGCGCGAAACACGTAACGGAGGTCCTAGGTTTCTGCGTCCTTGCGTTCAACTATTGCGGCCAAAAAACGCTGCATGTGCAGGTGGCATTCCGATTCTTCGGCACCTAGCTTTCTGACTTGGAACTCGAATTCAGTCATAGGCTCCCATTCTTTGGCCAGGGCAAGAATCTTGCGCATGTCAGAGGCCAAGCGCCTGCGTCTTGCCCAAGGATCCGCAGTTGGAGAGCGTGCAAGGGGAGGTAGTCCGAGGTCGCTTAGAGCTCTTTCGAGTTGGTCAATGTCCAAGGCGCGAAATGTAAAGGCGATCAGGTCTCTTGCCAGTTTGGGCGCATGGCGTGGCATTCGGCTGGGTAGAAAATTGCCTCCCATTGTTGATCGAGCTTGGCGAACTGCTCGCAAAATCTCGCGATCAACAATATCTGCTGGCCGGCAAAGTGGTATCCTCACGATAAAGGTCATTAACCCGTAGGCCGGCACATCCAAGAGCCTCCCGGCGTTGTCCCTCAGGCCAGCTTCTAATGATTTGAGCGATGCGGCTGTCGTTTGGCAGGCCAACGGCTCCTTTAGCAAGCGGGCGAGTAGTCCGTTGGCCTGTTCAAACGAAAGTCCATTCTTTACGAGCAGTCGCAGTGCAATGACCTCAGGCTCCCAACCCTTGAAATCGGCGACTAGCTTACTCTGCTCCGAGGCAAGGGCCGCTTCGGATGCTTTACCGCGCAGTCGCCGGTGTTTAGCGCTTCTCGGGCGGGCAGCCAATTTGTGTTGAAAACCACACATGTCATGAAGGCGGTTGCAAACCGGAGCAAGCACCGCGAAACGTTGAACCTACTGTCCTAAGAGGGGAAAGCAGGGTATGACGGTTGTTCAGCGCTTGGTTTGCGCTAAACGAAAAGTGGTGGAGCAGACCGGGATCAAACCGGCGACCTCGTCGTTGCGAACGACGCGCTCTATCAACTGAGCTACTGCCCCATGCAGGGCCGGTGGTTTTGGGACATGGCTGCGCGCGAGTAAATACCATTTTTCAACGAAGTGGTCCGGATGCGATTCGCGACATCGATGGGTTTGATCGATGGGCGTCCTTCCAGTCGGCTGCGCCGGCAATCCACCGGAAAAAGATGTTGTTGTCTGTGTCGATCAGGCAAAAAACGCACGGAGCGTTTGCGTGGCCTTCAATTTGCTATTGCCGGTGGTGAATCGCGTTGGAGAATTCCGTTTCCAAAGACGGTTCCACGGAGGATTTATTCTATGAAAAAAGCCATCGCATCGAAGACCAAGACTACCCCAGCGAAGCCGGCGCGCGTTCCGGAAAAAGTCAAAAGTCCCGCCAAATCCAAGACGGCCAAGGTGACGAAAGCGGCTCCGCAAGCGCCTGCAGCGGCTCCGGTCGTGAAGACTGCGCCGGCGAGTCCGACCACGATCACCGCGATGATCGACATCGGTTTCGGCAATTCGCTGTGGTTGCGTGGCGATGGTCCGGGACTGAGCTGGGAAAAGGGCGTCCGGATGGAGTGCATCGCCGACGATCGGTGGGCGACCACATTGGGCGGAGTGACCACGCCGGTATTGTTCAAAGTCCTCGTCAACGATCTCTCGTGGTCGGCCGGAGATGACTACGTGGTGCAGCCGAGCGAGAAACTGGTCATTAAGCCCACCTTCTAACGCATCCGGCGCGCCCTCGTGTGATTTCGGCGGGGCGGTTGCTCCGCCGCCGCCGTCGCATCGCGTAGCGCGTGAGCATGGTTGCGATCGAAGTGCGAACAATGCGGAGCATTTGTTCCCTGTCGCCGTGAGGCGCCGGTCGCTGCCGGCAACAGATCGTGTGGTCAGGTCAGACTATCGCCGGCCCCGTCAGATCGGCGGAACCTGCGGAATGCACATCCGGGCTCATGGTGAGCAACTGGTGTCGCAGGCTTTCCGCTGCTTGTTCCCGGTCGTGGAGCGCGGCGTTTTCGATGACGCGGCTGTAAACGCGGATGCGTGAAAAAGGTTTTGGCAGATAAAAGCGGTCCCAACTGCGGAGCTGCCAGGCAGAGTCGAACGCTGCGCCGAGGAGAACGATGGGAGCGCGTACACGTCGGGTGACAATCAACCCGCCGGCCTTAAAGTCGTAGAGCGGACCGCGCGGGCCGTCGGGCGTGATCCCGATGTCATGACCAGCGCGCATGACTTCGACGAGGGCGGTGACGGCCTCGCGGCCGAGCTTGCTGCTGGAGCCGCGCACGGTGTTCATGCCCACGAGGGAGAAAAAAGCGGAGAGCCAGGCGCCGTCTTTGCTCGCGCTGACGAGTCCGTAAAGCGTCCGGCCCTTTCGGTAACGGCGAAAAACTTCCGAGGCGAGAAACAACCGGTTGTGCCACAGCACGATGGCGATGGGCTCGTCGGTTTTTTCCAGCGCGCGCCGGCTTTCGGGCGAAAGCTCGAAACGCAGGCTCGCGCCCCACATGCGCAAGATCCAGCCGAAGGGAAACAGCAACGCGCGTCGCCAGCCGGTGATGGCGTGGACGGTGGGGCGGGGCACTGGGGCTGCAGCGGGAAGGTCGGCGGATGTCGAATTCAACGTCCGGGCTTGTTGGCGAAATCGTGCGGTTTCGCCAAGCCCGGAGCGGAGCGGATGATTGCGCCGAGCTGTTGTTTCATGCCGAAGCAAAAAACTTGGCTCGCGTGCGTTTTGACGGCAGCAAGCGCGACCATGCCGAGTTTGCCTCCATGTCCATTTCTTCCGGAGCCGCGTACACACATGGACTGGCGCGACATCGACGGGCATGGCGAGCATCGCGGCGCGGCGTTTTATGTGACGATGCTCGAATACGGGCATTACTTATGGCGGCGCGGATTGTCGGCTCGGGCGATGTTGTGCCTGGATCGCGCGCTCGGTGCCGATCTGCGCGGGGATGAACCAATTTTGGGCGAGTGGCCGCTGCCGTATGCGGCGATGGCGTGGTTTCTCCGCCACACGCCGGCGGGTGTTTTTATGGGAAATCCGCGCGTGCATTTTCAGCATTTTGCGGGGCGCATGAACGAACCGCGTCGCGAGCAACGCCGCTGGCGTGCCTGGGCCTGCTGGGCGCTGGCGCGAGAGATCCTGCCGCATCTGCCGGGTGACCCGAAGCATGCGGTGGACGAGCCGACGCCGGACTTAATTAAGCAACAACTCGTCGCGCACGGCCATGCCGGCGAGGCGGAGTTGTGGGAAAGCGTCTGGCGCGAGGCCCGGCAGATTTCCGCGTGAAGGTCCGGGTGACCACTGACGCACACTTAATGGTTGGGTTTTGATTTAACCACTGATGGGCGCTGAGAGCCACTCGTGATGACGAGGTGGGCAACGCGAAGCATTGTCCCTACTGGCTCCGGGCGGAGCATGCGCCCGAGGCTCGCCAGCTCTGGCTACGCAAAACCCCGGTTCTCAGGGGAGAAACCGGGGTTTTTCATTCGTGACACACTGGCGGAGAGGGAGGGATTCGAACCCTCGGTACATTGCTGTACACATGATTTCCAATCATGCGCATTCGACCACTCTGCCACCTCTCCTAGGTGTACCGGAGTGCCGTGGTGAAACGGCCTTCCGAGATCGAAGGGGCCGAACTAAGGCTGCCACGATTGGCGGGGTCAACGGAAAATCCGTGCAGAAAACGCGCTTCCACATTTTTGCGCAAAGAAGCCTCTGAGGTGGTGCGCCTTTACGCTTCGAAACATTGAATCACCGTCTTGAGACTCTGCGCCTACCCCACGAGTTGAGGATCACGCTCCAAACTGCCCGCGATCCTTTCTCATCAGTGCCTATCTGTGTGTATGGGTGGCCCTAGTAGTGGTTCCATTTGGACCGCTTATCCCGCTCGCTGTCCTTCGCGCTCTTCTCTTTGCCGTATTGATTTCGCGTCGGCAGAATCTCGTCAGACAGCAGTTGATCGACTGCGCAAAAAAACACGCAGGTTATCGCTGTCGCTATCTTGAAACAAAAGCAATCGCAGTCATCGCGGTTTTCCCGAAAAGCGCCTTGCAGGACCTTTGACGGACTCTACTTTGCGACGGGTCTTTGCCTTTAGCTGACCGAAGGCACCGACGCTCAACGTCATGGTTTCTGCCAACAACGAACTCGTTTACGACCGGAGCATCGAAGGGAATATCGTCCCGACGAAGCTCGATGCCGCGATCAACTGGATCCGCAACAACTCCATGTGGCCGATGCCCATGGGCCTCGCGTGTTGCGGGATCGAGCTGATGGCCGTCGGCGGCAGCCGGTTCGATATCGCGCGTTTCGGCGCGGAGGTGATGCGTTTTTCGCCGCGCCAGTCGGACTGCATGATCGTGGCGGGCACGGTCACTTACAAAATGGCGCCGCATGTGCGCCGCATTTATGACCAGATGTCGGCCCCCAAATGGGTCATCGCGATGGGAGCATGCGCGAGCTCGGGCGGCATGTATCGCAGTTATGCGACGCTGCAGGGCGTGGACCGCATCCTGCCGGTCGATGTGTATTTGAGCGGATGTCCTCCGCGGCCCGAAGCGCTGCTTGATGCGCTCGTGAAACTGCAGGCGAAAGTTAAGAACGAACGTTCTTTGAAACGACTCGCTTCGGCGTGATCGCCGATCCGATCTCCCGCCTGCTCACGTAACGGCCCTCCTTTTCCAAGATGACCGCGCCTGTCGATGTCTCTACCGCCCTCCCGGCAAAATTCCCGCAGATCACGCCCCGTGCTTCCGCGGATATCACCGCGTTTAATGTGCCGATGGCCGATGCGGTCGCCGTGCTGAAAACGCTGCGCGACGAATTCGCGTACGACATGCTGGTCGATGTCACCGCGATCGATTGGGCCGAAGGCGCCAGCCCGCGCTTCACGGTCGTCTGGCACCTGCTCTCGACCACACGTCATGAATACATCCGCATCGCCGCGGATTGCGCGTCGGACACCGAGCCGTCGGCGCCGAGCATCGTCTCGTTGTGGGCGGCGGCCGACTGGCATGAGCGCGAGACGTGGGATTTGCTCGGTATCAAGTTTACCGATCATCCCGATCTGCGCCGCATCCTCATGTGGGAAGGTTATCCCTACCATCCGCTGCGCAAAGAATTCCCGCTGGCCGGCATCGAGACGCAACTCCCCGACGAGGAAGTGGCGGAAGTTTCCGGTACCAAAGTCATCGCCGCGCCCATGGCCGGCGGTCCGTTTGTCGCCTCGACGGGCGAGATGAATCTCACCGATGCCGAACCGCGCGCGAAGGATGAGAGTTGGAACGAGAAACGCGAGAAACCCGAATAACCCGCGCGCCCAACGCCCGCCCAAGCACCTTTTCCCGAATGGCCACCGAGTACCAGTTTTCCGATAGCGCCGCCAAGACGGCCGCCGCCGAACAGGAATTTCAAACCGAACGTCTCTCGCTCTCCATGGGCCCGTCGCACCCGTCCACGCACGGCGTGCTCCGCCTGCAGATGGAGATCGATGGCGAGGTCCTGACCAAGTGCGATCCGGTCATCGGCTATCTCCACCGTGGCGACGAAAAGATCGCCGAAAACATGACGTACAACCAGTTCGTGCCGTACACGGACCGGTTGGATTATCTCGCGCCGCTGGCAAACAACGTCGCCTACGCGATCGCGGTCGAGCGTCTGGCCAATCTCGAAGTGCCCGCGCGCTGTCAGGCGATCCGCGTGCTTTGCTGCGAGCTGGCGCGCATCTCGTCGCACCTGCTCGGTCTCGGCGCCTTCGGCATCGATACGGGCGCGTGGACGGTGTTCATGTATTCGTTCGAGGAACGCGAAAAACTCTACCGGCTTTTCGAAGAACTGACCGGCGCGCGTTTCACCACGAGTTACACCCGCATCGGCGGCGTGTCGCGCGACATTCCCGAAGGCTGGACCGACAAGGTGCTGGCGTTCTGCGATCAATTCCTGCCGCGCCTCGAAGAGATGCTCGGCCTGCTCACGCGCAACAAGATCTTCATGGATCGCACGGTCGGCATCGGCGTCATTTCGAAAGAGGACGCCATCCGCTACGGACTCACCGGCCCGAATCTTCGCGGTTCTGGCGTGCCGCTCGATCTGCGCAAGGACAAGCCGTACTCCGGCTACGAACAATACGAGTTCGACGTTCCTGTGGGCACGACTGGCGATTGTTATGATCGTTATCTCTGTCGCGGCGAAGAGATGCGCCAGTCGGTGCGCATCGTGCGCCAGGTCATCGCGACGCTGCCCGGCGGCGATTGGTATGCGAAGGACGCCGTGCGGATCTTCGCGCCGAAGAAGGAAAAGGTCCTCACCTCGATGGAGGAGTTGATCAACAACTTCATGATCGTGACCGAAGGTCCGCAGATTCCCGCCGGCGAAGTGTATTTCGAAGCGGAAAACCCGAAGGGTGCGCTCGGCTTTTATGTCGTGAGCAAAGGCGGCGGTGTGCCGTGGCGCCTGAAGATTCGCAGCCCCTCGTTCTGCAATCTCTCCATTCTTCCGAAGTTGTGCGTCGGAGCCATGATCTCGGACGTCGTTTCCATCCTCGGCTCGCTCGACTTCGTCATGGGCGAGTGCGACCGCTAATTTTTCAAATCAATCCAACCACAGAGGCACGGAGAACACACAGAATGAAAACCGATTCTTCCCGTTCATCCTTCAGCCTCTGTGCCCTCCGTGTCTCCGTGGTTCAAAAATGAATCTTAAGCCAGAAACTTTCCAGCGCATCGACGAGGTGATCACGCATTACCCGGTGAAGCGCAGCGCCACCTTGCCGCTGCTGCATCTCATCCAGGAAGATGCCGGTTTCATCTCCGATGAAGCGATTGAGTGGGTCGCGACGAAGCTCGAGCTGCAGCCGATCAATGTGTACGAGGTCGTCACCTTTTACCCGATGTTCCGCCGCAAGCCGATCGGTCGCCGCCACATCAAGGTCTGCCGTACGCTCTCCTGCGCGCTGCTGGGCGGCTACAAAACCTGCGACACCTTCAAGAAGGAGTTCAATGTCGAGCTCGGCGAAACCTCCGCGGACGGCGAAGTCACCGTCGAATTCGTCGAATGTCTCGCCAGCTGCGGCACCGCTCCCGTCGTCCTCATCGACGATGATCTCCACGAAAAAGTGGACTGCGCCAAAGCCCGCGAACTCGCCGCCCAGATCAAAGCCGAAGCCAAAACGAAAGTAGCGCGTAGTGAGTAGCGAGCATCCGAACCTTCGCGAAAACACGACTCATCTTCTACCCGCTACTCTCTACTCGCTACTTTTTTCCGCCATGCCCGCTCCCGAACAACGCCGCATCATCTTTCAGCACATTGACGAGCCCGGCTACACCAATGACATCGATTGTTACCTCCGCCACGGTGGCTACGAGGTCTTGAAAAAAGCGGTCACCCGCAAGCCCGAGGAGATCATCGATGAGGTGAAAAAGTCCGGCCTGCGCGGACGCGGTGGCGCGGGTTTCCCCTGCGGCGTGAAGTGGGGCCTCGTCGATCGCAAGAGCGGCAAGCCGATCTATCTCATCGTCAACGCCGACGAATCCGAGCCCGGCACTTTCAAAGATCGCTACATCATGCACCAGGATCCGCATCAGCTGATCGAGGGCACGATGATCTCCTGTTTCGCCAACAACGTGAAGCAGGCCTACATCTACATCCGCGGCGAGATGCCGCACGGCGCGCGTATTTTGGAGAAAGCGATCCAGGAAGCCCGCGATAAAAACTTCGTCGGCCAGAACATCCTCGGCACCGGTTACTCCTGCGACATCTTCGTTCACCGCGGCGCCGGTGCCTACATCTGCGGTGAGGAAACCGGCCTCATTGAATCGCTCGAGGGCAAACGCGCGAACCCGCGCATCAAGCCTCCGTATTTCCCGGCCGTCCTCGGTCTTTATCAGTGCCCGACGATCGTGAACAACGTCGAGACGCTCTGCCACGTGAAGTACATCGCCGAGCACGGCGGCGCCGAATACGCCAAGATCGGCACGCCCGGCAACACCGGCACGCGTATCTTCTGCGTCTCCGGCCATGTGCAGCGCCCTGGTTATTACGAGTTTCCCGCCGGCACCATCACGATGGGTCAGCTTCTCTACGACGTGTGCGGCGGCCCGCTTCCCGGGCGCAAGTTCAAGGCAGTCATCCCCGGCGGCTCGTCCGCGAAAGTGCTTCGTTTCGGCGAACGCTACAAAGGCAAACGCAAGGTCGGTACCGACATGGTCGATTACGACTGGGGCGTCGAAGACGTGCCGATGGACTTCGATTCGCTCGCGATGATCGGCTCGATGGGCGGTTCCGGTGGCGTGATCGTGATGGACGACTCCGTCAACATGGTCGAAGCCCTCGCGAACATTAACGCGTTTTATTCCCACGAAAGCTGCGGCCAGTGCACACCCTGCCGCGAAGGTTCGTTGTGGATGAAAAAAATCACCACGCGCATGGTCCACGGCGACGCCCGCCCGCAGGACGGTGCGCTCCTCAAGAGCGTGGCCGACCAGATTCCCGGCCGCACGATCTGTGCGTTCGGCGAAGCCTGCTCGTGGCCGACCCAGAGCTTCTACCTGAAGTTCAAGGACGAATTCGATTCCTACCACGCCACCAAGAACCAGCCGAAAGCCGATAACGCTTTAGAACTCGTTTAATTTTTAACCACAGAGACACAGAGTACACAGAGAATACAGCCGCCGGATTTCCCTCCGTGTCCTCTGTGCCTCTGTGGTTCAATCATCCTTCGCAATGAGCCAGCCCGCGCCAAAACCCGACCTCGTCACCGTCAACATCGACGGCAAAGAGATCGCCGTGCCCAAAGGCACCAACGTGATCGAAGCCGCCCGCCTGCTGAACGTGGACGTGCCGCATTATTGCTACCACCCGAAGCTCACGGTGGTCGGCAACTGCCGCATGTGTCTGGTCGAAATGGGCATGCCCGCCGTCGATCCCGCCACCAAGGCGCCGATCATGGATCCGGCCACCGGCAAGCAGAAGATCAACTGGATCCCGCGTCCTCAGATCGGTTGCGGCACCAATGTCGCTCCCGGCATGCACATCAAGACCACCTCGCCGATGGTCAAAGACGCCCGCGAAGGCGTGATGGAGTTTCTCCTCATCAATCACCCGCTCGATTGCCCGATTTGCGACCAGGCCGGTGAATGCAAACTCCAGGAACAGGCCACCGGCTACGGCCGCGGTTATTCGCGTTTTGTCGAACAGAAGAACGTGAAACCGAAACGCACCCAGCTCGGGCCGCGCGTCACGCTCGACGACGAGCGCTGCATCCTCTGCTCCCGCTGCATCCGTTTCTCCAAGGAAATCGTGAAGGACGACGTCCTCGGCTTCATCGATCGCGGCAGTTATTCCACGCTCACGTGTTACCCGGGCAAACAGCTCGCGAACAATTACAGCCTGAACACCGTGGACATCTGCCCGGTGGGCGCGCTCACGAGCACGGATTTCCGTTTCAAGATGCGCGTCTGGTTCCTCAAACAGACCAACAGCATCGACACCGAATCCTCCGTCGGCGCCAACACCGTCGTCTGGTCGCGCGAAGGCATCATTTACCGCATCACGCCGCGTCGTAACGACGAGGTGAACGACACCTGGCTCGCCGATTCCGCCCGCGTCCTCTACAAACAGGTCCGCGACGAGTCCCGCCTCACCGCGACCAAGGTCGGCGGACAACCCGCGGCGCTCGACGCTGCCATCGAAGCCGCCGCCACGCATCTCAAGTCGGGCGCCGTCGCCGTCGTTGGCTCGGGCCGCAGCTCGGTCGAAGAACAATTCCTCTCCAAAAAAATCGCCGCCGCGCTCAACGCTTCCGTGTCGCTCGTCGCGCGGGTGGGCGAGGGCGACAAGCTCCTCATCTCGGCCGACCGCAATCCCAATGTCCGCGGCGCGCTCGTCACCGGCCTCATCAATCAACTGCCTTCCACGCAGCTCTCCGAACTCGGCGCAGCGATCGACGCAGGCAAAGTGAAGACCGTTCTCGCGATCAACGAAGACCTCACCGCCGCCGGCCTCACCGCGGCGCAACTTGCCAAGGTCACGATCGTGTACGCCGGCACGCACAGCAATGCCACCAGCGAAGCCGCCGCCGTGATCCTCCCGACCGCGACGGTTTTCGAGAAGAGCGGCACGTTCATCAACCAGCAGTTCCGCCTCCAGAAATTCCACCAAGCGATCCCGGCCATCGCTGGCACGCACAACGACCTCGTGGTCCTCGGCAAATTGCTCGGCGCGCTCGCCGGCACCGCCGCGACGACCGAACTCGCCGCCGTCTGGCAACTGCTCTCCGCGGAAATCGCCGTGCTCGCCGGTCTTTCGTTTGCCACGGTGCCCGAAGCCGGCCGCGTGCTCGACGCCTCGGCCTTCGCCCAACTGGCCTTCCCCGAAGGCGAAACCCTCCACTTCAAGCCCGCCGCCGCCGTCGCGACGGTTTGATCCTTTTCACCAAGACCGCCCAGGCCATCCGCTTCCCTTAACGCGCAGCGCCGCCGCGACCTTCCCGTCAAAATGGATTTCTTCTTCAACCTCCCGCTCTGGGTTCAAATCTCCCTCAAAGGACTCGCCGCCATCGCCGTGATCTTCCCGATCGCCGGCGCGTGCTCGCTCGCCGAGCGCAAAGTCTCGGCTTGGATCCAAGGTCGTCCCGGCCCCAGCCGCGCGCTGCCGTTCTGGATCGCGTGGATCCCTGTGATCAGCCCGATCCTGCAAAAACTCGGCCTCTTCCACCTCGCGGCCGACGGCGGCAAACTCCTCTTCAAGGAAGACCCGATCCCGGGGCACGTGAATAAGTTCTATTTCGTGCTCGCGCCGATTGTGGCGGTGATCCCGGCGTTGACGACGATCGTGTTCGTGCCGTTCGGCGGCTATCTCGATCAAGCTGGGCAGGTCATCCCGCTCATCCTGGCCAATCTCGATATCGGTATTCTGGGTGTCTTCGCGATTTCCTCGCTCGGCGTGTATTCGCTGATTCTCGCCGGCTGGGCTTCCAACTCGAAATATCCCTTCCTCGGCGGTGTCCGCGCCTCCGCGCAACTCATCTCGTATGAACTCTCGATGACGTTGTCGGTCGTTCCCGTTTTTCTCTGGATCAATGCTCCCGGCCAGCCCGGCACGCTGAGTCTGGCGAAAGTCGTGGAATTCCAGAGCCTGCCCGGTTTTTGGGGCGGGGCGTGGTTCGTATTTGTGATGCCGCTTTCGGCCTTCCTTTTCCTCGTCGCGCTGTTCGCGGAAACCAACCGCCAGCCGTTCGACATGCCGGAATCCGAGGCGGATCTGGTCGGCGGTTTCCACACGGAATACGGTTCCTTCAAATGGTCGCTGTTCTTTGTCGCGGAATACGCGCACATGACCGTCGGCTCGGGCATCTTCGTGCTGCTCTTCCTCGGCGGCTGGAATCCCTTGCCGTGGGTGCCGCTTGAGATGGTGGTCGGCTGGCTCGCCGGTCTCGGCGACTGGGCCACGCATCCCGCCTTCGTTGGTGTGCTCTCCGTCCTGATCTTCCTCGCGAAGGTTCTCTTCTTCATCTTCTTCTTCATGTGGGTGCGCTGGACGCTGCCGCGTTTCCGCTACGACCAAGTCATGAAGATGGGCTGGCAGGTTCTCCTCCCGCTCTCGATCGCCAACGTCGTCATCTACGCGCTCGCGATCGCCGTCATCGATTAACCCGAACTCCTTTTCCTGCGCCATGGCCGTCATCGAAGTCGAACGCAAGCCGCTCACCCTCGCGGAACGCACTTACATCCCGCAGATCCTCTCCGGTCTTAAAACGACCTGGAAGCACCTCGTCGCGCCCACCATCACGATGAAGTATCCGGAGGAGCGCCCGCCGATTCCGCAGGGCTATCGCGGCGTGCCGACCTTGGTCAAAGATCCCAACGGCCGCGAGAAATGCGTGTCCTGCCAGCTCTGCGAATTTGTCTGCCCGCCCAAGGCCATCCGCATCACGCCCGGTGAGATCCCTCCCGATTCCGAGCAGGCCCACGTGGAAAAGGCCCCGCAGGAGTTCGAGATCGACATGCTCCGCTGCATTTATTGCGGCCTCTGCCAGGAAGTCTGCCCGGAAGAGGCGATCTGGCTGCAGAATGTGTATTCGCTCAGCGGATACACCCGCGCCGAGATGGTGAACAACAAGCAGAAACTCTACGAACTCGGCGGCACGCTTCCCGACCAGCACTTCAAGTGGGACAAGAAAAAAGCCGCCGAGGAGCACGGCAACGCCCACTAAGACCACGCGACCAAATTAAGAATTAGGAATGAAGAATTAAGAACCCCGGATTTCCGCTCCTGCTTCATTCATAATTCCTCATTCATAATTCTTCCTTCGACGAAATGTCCGACACCTATTTCTACATCTTCGCCGCCATGACCGTCGCCTCGGCGCTGGCGGTCGTTTTCAAGCGGAACACCGTGGGGGCCTCCCTCGCGTTTCTGTTCAGCCTCTGCGGCGTCGCCGGTCTGTTTCTCCAGCTCGATGCGCAGCTGCTCGCCGTGCTCCTCGTACTTGTTTACGCCGGCGCGGTCGTGGCGCTCTTCCTCTTCATCATCATGCTGCTCGACATGCAGGGTGGGGATCGCCCGCGCTTCAAAAAGATGACGGTCGTCGCCAGCACCATCGCCGGCGCGCTGCTGCTTTCCGGCGTGTACCTGCTCGCAAAGCGGCCCGAGCTCTCACAGTTCCCGGATGCCGGCCAGCCCTCGAGCATCCTCCTCGATCTCAAGATCTATGGTGCGAAACTTTTCACCACCTATCTGCTGCCTGTGCAGGTCGTCGGTTTTCTCCTGCTCACCGCCATGCTCGGCGTGATCCTGCTCAGCAAACGCTTTGATGGCTTGGAGGACGTCAAATGAACATCGGACTGCACCACTTCATCGTTTTGAGCGCGCTGCTCTTCGCCATCGGGTTCTTCGGCGTATTGCTGCGCAAAAACACGCTCGTGATCTACATGTGCCTCGAGTTGATGCTCGTCGCCACGACCCTCGCGCTCGTCGCCTTCTCGCGCTTCAATGGCACGGTCGATGGCAATGTATTCGTTTTCTTCATACTGACGGTCGCCGCGGCCGAGGTCGCCGTCGGTCTCGCCATCATCGTGGCGCTCTTCCGTCGCCGCCAGACCGTGCAAGTCGAGGAGCTCAACGCGCTGAAAAACTAAACCAGTAGCGAGTAGTGAGCATCCCAAGCCCAAGATTCTGAAATGCGTTCACCGCTCCTACACTCCGATCTACTCGCTCCTCACTCTCCGCTACCCGCTACTTTCCAACTGTGACACCCGTCCAACTCGCCATCCTCGTCCTCCTGCTCCCGCTCGGCTCCGCCGCCGTGATCGCGCTGTTCCTGCGCCGTCAGGGCACGCTCGCGTCGATCCTCTCGACTGCGGCGTGCGCCGGTCTTGCCGCTGTGGCGCTCCAATTGGTTTTCAGCAATGCGCGTTTCGCCAGCTCCTTCAGCTGGCTCGAATTGGGCGGACTCGACATCACGCTCGGCATCAAGTTCGACGATCTCGCGGCGCTCATGCTCGCGATCGTCGCGATCGTCGGCCTCTGCGTGCACGTTTTCTCGCTCGGTTACATGTCGCACGACGGTGCGAAGGCGCGCTACTTCGGCGGTCTCTCGATCTTCATGTTCTCGATGCTCGGCATCGTTTTTGCCGACAATCTTTTCATGATGTTCATCTTTTGGGAGCTCGTCGGTTTCAGCTCCTGGCTGCTCATCAATCATTTTTGCGACAAGCAATCCGCGGCCGATGCCTCGAAGAAGGCTTTCATCGCGAACCGCGTCGGCGACTTCGGTTTCCTGCTCGGCATCGTCTGGTGTTACCACGCCTTTGGCACCGTGAACATTGGTGAACTCGGCGCGCTCGCCCAGGCCAAGTTCACCGCGGGCGAAACGATCATCGCGGGCATTCCGCTGCTGCTCTTCTGCGGCGCGGTCGGCAAATCCGCCCAGCTTCCGCTGCATGTGTGGCTCCCGGATGCGATGGAAGGCCCGACACCGGTCTCCGCGCTCATCCACGCGGCCACCATGGTCGCCGCCGGCATCTACATGCTGTGTCGTCTCGAACCGCTCTTTGTCGCCGCGCCCGCGGCGCTGGATGTGGTCATGTGGATCGGCGTGATCACCGCCGTTTACGCCGCGTTCTGCGCGATCACGCAGAACGACATCAAGAAGGTCCTCGCGTACTCCACGCTTTCCCAGCTCGGCTACATGGTCGCCGCCTTCGGCCTCGGCCGCCTCGCGGAAACGCAAACGGTCGAAGGCAACACACAGACCTATCTCCTCAGCGCCGGTGCGGGTATCGCGATGTTCCACTTGATGACGCATGCCTTCTTCAAGGCGCTGCTCTTCCTCGGTTCGGGTTCCGTCATTCACGGCTGCCACCACGAACAAAACATCTTCAAGATGGGAGGCCTCGCGGGCCGGATGAAACTCACCTTCATCACCTTCACGTTCGGCGTGCTCGCCATCATCGGTTTCCCGATGCTCTCCGGCTTCTTCTCGAAGGATGCGATCCTGCTGCTCGCGTTCGAGAAAAACACCCTCGTCTTCGGCCTGCTCGCGTTCACCGCCGTGCTCACGTCGTTCTACATGGTCCGCATGTGGAAGCTCGTCTTCCTCGGCAAACCCCGCAGCGACGAAGCCGCGCACGCGCACGAAGGTGGTTTCAGCATGACACTGCCTTTGCTCGTCCTCGCGGTGCTCGCGGTCGTCGGCGGTTATTCGTTCATTTTGGACAACGCTGTTTTCAGCAATGTCTTCAACGACGTCCCGGACAGCCACAATCATCATCACGCCCACAATGTCGTCTTCGCGACCAGCATCGGCGTGATGCTCCTCGGTTCGCTCGTCGCGTACTTCTTCTACAAGAACGACTCGGTGGACACGCTCGCGGTGAAGAGCCCGGCGGCTTTCTCCGGCCTATCGTTCCTCAAGGCCTTCCCCGACGATCTCTACAATTACTACGTCGCCAAGATCCAGCAGCGCTTCGCGCTCTTCGTGAATTTCCTGGAGCAGATCTTCCTCGCCGGCCTCATCGTGCGCGGGATCGCCGGGGTGGTGGGGCTCTTCGGCATGGGCGCGCGTGCGCTCCACGTCGGTAGTCTCCACGCTTACGTTTACTGGTTCCTCATCGGCGCCGTGCTGGTGTGGGGTTTCGCCTCCGGTCTGCTCTAACCTTTTCGGCCCTCTCTCCGCCGCTTCTCTCCGCAATCCGCTTTCCGAATGAATCAGCCGGTTGATTTTCTCCTCCTCTCCATCCTGACGCCGCTGGGTGTCGCTCTCGCGATCGCGCTCGGGTTGCCCAAGCGCTTCTCCGTCAAGCTCGCCTACCTGGGCTTCGGCGTTCCGGCAGCGGCGGCGTTGTATTTGTGGTGCAACTACACGGAGGCGTCCGCCCTCGCGTATGAGGGGTATGCGTATTATTCGCGCTACGACACCGGCCTTTGGGACCTTGGCATCCGCCTCACGCTTGGTCTCAACGGCATCTCGCTGCCGCTCTTCGTGCTCGCGGGCATCGTCGGTCTCGCCGCGGGTCTGTACGCGATCCAGTCGGGCGCGGAACGTCTAAAACTCTATCTGATGCTCCTGCTGATCATGCAGGCCGGCCTCATGGGCGTCTTTGCGTCGATCGACATCTTCTTCTTCTATTTCTTCCACGAACTCGCGCTCATCCCGACCTTCATCATGGTCGGCATCTGGGGCGGCCGCGATCGCGGCTACGCGGCGATGAAGATGACGATTTATCTCACGCTTGGCGCGATGTTGTCGCTGCTCGGGCTGATCGCTCTCTACGTCAAGAGCGGCACGGAGCTGAAGACCTTTGATCTGATCGCGCTGCGCACGATGCTCGGCCAGCAAGGTCTCTCGGAAGTCGCGCAACAAAACATCTTCGCGCTGCTGCTCTTTGGTTTTGGCATTCTCGTTTCCCTGTGGCCGCTGCACACGTGGGCGCCGCTCGGCTACGGTGCCGCTCCGAGCTCCGCGGCGATGTTGCACGCCGGCGTGCTGAAGAAGTTCGGTCTCTACGGTCTCGTCCAGATCGCGCTGCCGCTGCTGCCGCAAGGCGCCGCTCACTGGGCCTGCATCCTCGCGTGGCTCGCGCTGGGCAACATCCTTATCATCGGCTTTGTGACAATGGCGCAGCGCGACCTCAAACAGATGGTCGGTTACAGCTCGGTCATGCACATGGGCTATGCGTTCCTCGGCATCGCGGCGTTCTCCGCGATGGGCGCGGGCGGCGTCGTGTTGTTGATGGTCGCGCACGGTCTGTCCGTCGCCTTGTTGTTCCTGCTTTCGACGAGCATCTATCACCGCACGCACACCTTCGACATGCAGGCGATGGGCGGGCTCGCGCAAAAAGCGCCCGTGCTCGCGGCCTTCTTTGTCGCCGCGACCATGGCCAGCATCGGTCTTCCCGGCTTTGCGAATTTCTGGGGCGAATTCACGATCTTTATCGCGCTGTGGGACTATTCTCCGGGCTTCACCGTCGCTGCCGTGGCTGGCATCGTGATCTCGGCGATCTACGGATTGCGCTCGGCGGCCCGCATTTTCTTTGGTCCGCAAACCGAGGAGTTCGCCCGCGTGGCGGAGGCCAACCCCACGACCGATCTCCGCTGGTCGGAAAAAATTCCCGCCCTCGTGCTGCTGGCCGCGCTCCTGTTCATTGGCTTCTGGCCGAAATCGCTCTCCACGCCGCTCAACCAAACGCTCCAGTCGATTTACCCGGCCGCGCCTGCCGCCGAAGTTGTCAGCAAGTAATCTTTTTCCGCCGCGATGAATCTCGAACTTCTCACCGCCGCCGCGAACTCGAACCAGTGGCTCGCGATCATGCCGGAGCTCATGCTCGGCTGCATCGCCCTGTTGCTGCTGGTCCTCGAAGTCGTGCTGCCCAAATCGAAACACGACCTCATCCCCGGCGTCGCCATCCTCGGACAGATCGGTGTATTGGTCGGGCTGATACTGACCTACACGACGCCGTATCTCGATCCGAGCATGCGCGACACGTTTAACGGTCTGCTCGTTCACACGTCGCAAGGGCAGTTCATGCGGATGTTTTTCCTGCTCACTTCGATCCTTGTCTGCGCTCTCGGCAGCGTGGCGCTCGCGAAGCAGCGCATGCCCAAGATCGAGTTTTTCCACATCGTGCTGGTGATTTCCGCCGCGATGATGCTCCTCGCGCAGAGCAACCACTTCGTGATGCTCTTCGTGGCGCTCGAAACCGTCACGGTCGGTTTCTACATCCTCGTCTCGTACGTGCGCACCAATCCGCTCTCGCTCGAAGCGGGTCTCAAATACCTGATCATGGGAGCGCTGAGCTCGTCGCTGCTCTTGTTCGGCATCGTGATGCTTTACGGCGCCGCGGGTAATCCGCTGCTGCCGGGCCGCGCGGAAACAGATGCGATGAATTTCGACCAGCTCGCGAATTTCCTCGCGCAGAATCCCGACAACTTCCTCGCGCAGCTCGGCGTCGTCCTCGTGCTCGCCGGTGTCGCCTTCAAGATCGGCGCGGTTCCTTTCCAAATCTGGGTGCCCGATGTTTATCAGGGCGCGCCCACGCCCGTGACGGCCTTCCTCGCGGTCGGCTCGAAAGCCGCGGGTTTCGCGGTGCTCATCACGCTCGTGCAGGTCTTCGCGCCGTACAAAGGCATCGTGATCCCGCTGCTCTCGTTGATGGCTGCCGCCACGATCATTTTTGGTAATCTCGCCGCTCTCACCCAGCACAACGTGAAACGCCTCATCGGTCTCTCCGGTGTCTCGCACGCGGGTTATCTGCTCATCGGCGTGATCGCGATCCTCTCGGTGCCCAATGCCGCCGGTTCGATCTACTTCTACCTCGTCACTTACCTCCTGGCGTCGTTCGCCGTGTTTGGCGTGATGACGCATGTCGCCGGTGTGAACGACGCCGATCAGGAGCTCGAGCACTACACGAATCTCGCGAAGGAAAATCCCTTCCTCGGCGGGGTGCTGGCCGTGGGACTCGGTTCGCTCGCAGGTATTCCGCCGCTTGCCGGTTTTATTGGAAAACTGCTGATCTTCATCCCCGCGTTTCAAGCCGGCCTCTACTGGCTGCTCGGCATCGCGATCGTCGGTGTGGTGATTTCGATCTATTACTATTTTGGTTGGATCAAAGCCGCCTTCTTTGCGACCTGGCCGGAGCCAACGATCGAAAATGAAAGCGAATCTCGTCCGCCGCGCACACCGGTCACCTTGGGCCTCGCGACCATTCTCGGTCTGCTCGCGCTGGCTTCGGTCCTGTTCGGCTTCTATCAAAAGCCGGTCATCGCCTGGCTCACCGCCGCGCTCTGATCGCATTGAGAAAAACTCCCTTTCAAGCCCGGCCCTCGCGCCGGGCTTTTTTGTTTTTCAGAAATCGGGGCGGGCGGGTGGCGGATTTGACATGACGCCAGTTTGGGCCGAAACGAAGGACGCGTTTCACGCATCAACTCCCAATCATGAAATCCCTACGTGCTGTTGTTTCCTCGCTCGTCGTTTTCGCGGTCGGCTTTGTGCCGGCCTTTGCCGCCGATGCCCAGACCAAGCCTGAAAAGCCCGCTCGCATCGCCCAAGGTCAGGAAGTGAATATCGCGGACTTTGCCGTTCCGGGCAAAACCACCATCTTCGATTTTACCAGCGATTTTTGCCCGCCGTGCCGCCGCATCGCCCCGCTGCTCGACGCCCTTCACGCCTCGCGCGAAGACATCGTCGTCGTGAAGGTCGATATCAACCGGCCCGACGTGAAGAGGATCGACTGGTCGTCGCCGGTCACGAAGCAGTACCAGATCAAATCTGTCCCGCATTTTAAAATCTATGGCCCGGATGGAAAACTGCAGTCCGAGGGCGACGAAGCGCGCAAGATCGTGGCGGGCATGATCGAAGGTTAATCGTTTGCTTAGGGTGCCGATGTCCGCCCGCGCATCGGCTCCGTATCCTGTGCTTTGGTTCTGAGCGGCCTGTCAGCGAGGGAGTCTCGCGGATGACCTCAGTGGCTGCCGGAACTTTTAGGTCCGGCGAGGTCTGCCCGGGAAGTCGCTTGTGAGGTTATGATTCCGCGTTTCTTGAAAATCTCCGAATACTTCAGGCGTTTCCTGAGCGCGGGGATCTTCATCGCCTGCGCCAGCGCGCAGGCCGCGCCAGACGTGCGGCTTCGCGTGTGGAGTCATCAAGGGCAGGAGTCGGAAAACCGTGCGGTTCGCGAAATCGCCGATGCTTTCAACGCGGCGCATCGCGATCGCGGTTGGGTCGTGGAGCTCTCATTTTTTCCCGATTTTCAATACACGGAAAAACTCGCAGTCGCCGCCGCGGCGCGCGATCTGCCGGATGTGTTTGATCTGGACGGACCCTTGGTCGCCCGATTCGCCGACGTCGGTTTGTTGAAACCGCTCGATGAATTTCTGGGTGACGCGGACCGCTCTGATT
This sequence comes from uncultured Opitutaceae bacterium, assembly GCA_964573305.1. GTDB lineage: Bacteria > Verrucomicrobiota > Verrucomicrobiia > Opitutales > Opitutaceae > Nibricoccus. Next base: position 48,604 of record CAZNJG010000015.1, on the reverse strand, counting down.
TCCTGCCGACGATCCTCGCGCAAGGCACGGTGGACGGACGTTTGTACGCGCTCGGCAGTTTCGATTCGGCACTGGTGGTTTATTACGATCGCGAACTGCTCGCGCGCGCAGATGTGACGCCGCCCGCGGAAGGCCAAGGCTGGTCGTGGGACGATTTTTTGGCGGCCTGTGGAAAATTGAAGGCCGCGGGCATCGAGCCTGTCGCGTTGCACATGAACGAGAGTGCGGACGAATGGTTTACCTACGCATTTTCACCGGTGGTTTGGTCGGCCGGCGGTCGCCTGATCGCGGACGATGTTGCTCGTGTGCGCGGCGAACTCACGAGCGAAGCGGCGGTGCGTGGCGCGCGCGCGTGGCAGGAACTTTTTGCACGCGGCTTCGCGGCGACTGATCCCGTCGAGCCGGATCCGTTCGGGCTGGGGCGTGTGGCGATGGATTGGAGCGGGCACTGGATGGTCCGCGGTCATCTCGAGGCGAAAGGGGAGCGGTTGGGTGTGATGCCGCTTCCCTCGCTCGGCGCTCCATCGGCTGCGTGTGGCAGTTGGTGTTGGGCGATCTCGGCAGAAACAGAGCAACAAGAAGCCGCGGTCGCGTGGCTGCGTTGGGTTACAGAAGTCGCAACGGGCGTGGTGCCGCTTGTGCGCGCGAATGGTGCGGTGCCGGCGCGCCGCTCGGCGTTTGCGCACTTTCCCGAATACGAACAAATGCCCTACGCCTTGTTTCGCACGCAGCTCGAAACAAGCGCGAGGCCGCGTCCACGCACGCCGTTTTATGCCACACTCACGCAGCAGTTTGCCGCGGCACTGCGCGACATCTCGCGCGGGGCGGACGTCGAGTCGCGATTGCGCAAAGCAGAAGAGGCGGTGCAGCGCGTGATCGATCGAAAGCGCCCGACTAAAACTGCGGAGGCGAGCGGGAGATGACTGCGTGGGAAAAATCGGCCGCGCGTCGCGCGATTTGGTTTTTGCTGCCCGCGCTCGGGATGCTCGCGGTGTTTGTCGCCTGGCCGCTGATTCGTGCGGCGTGGTGGAGTTTGACCGATGCGGATCTGCTCGCGACGCAGGATGCACACTGGGTTGGCGCGGAAAATTACTCGGATCTGCTGCGCGATCCGCGCTTCCGTCATGCTTTTTTGAATACAGCGTTGTTCGCGATCTTGATCGTGCCATTGCAGACCATGCTGGCGCTGGTGCTTGCACTTTGGGTGAATCGTCCCGAGCCGGCGTGGCGTTGGTTGCGCACGGTGTTTTTCCTGCCGGTGGTGGTGTCGCTGCCGGTGCTGGCCGTTGTATGGACGCTGCTGTATCAACCGGAGCAGGCAGGCGAGACGGGCCTGATTAATCGTCTCACGAGTGTGTTGGGTTTCGAAGATCGTGCGTGGTTGCGCGATCCATCGCTGGCTCTACCGTCGCTCGCGGCGATGTCGGTCTGGCAAGGAGCGGGCCTGCAAATGATGGTGTTTCTCGCGGGACTTCAAGGTGTGTCGCGCGAGCAAATCGAGGCGGCGCAGCTCGACGGTGCGACTGCGTGGCAGAGGCTCGTGTACGTCGTCATCCCATCGCTGCGCAACACGATCGTCTTTGTCGTCACAGTGACCACGATTCTCGCGTTTCGTTTGTTTGTGCAGCCGTACCTGATGACGCGCGGAGGCCCGGACGATCGCACGTTGTCACTCGTGCAGTACATCTACGAAACCACGTTCCTGAATCTGGAACTGGGACGCGCCTGCGCAGCGGCCTTGTTGTTTCTGACATGGGTCGGATTTCTGACGTGGTTGCAGCGAACGATTTTTAAGGAGGAGAAATCATGAGCACGCGCGGGCGAAATCACGCCACACGGTGGGCACACGCACTCATGTGGAGCGCGAGCGTCGTGGTGGCGCTGCTGTTTCTCGCTCCGTTGCTGTGGACGCTCCTCGGTTCGTTCCGCCTCGAAGAGGCGATTTTTCGATTGGATGTCGCGAGCCTGATCGAACCGCAGATGTGGACGATGGAGAACTACGGCGACGCCTGGCGGCGTGCGTCACTCGGACCCGCGCTAGCCGTTTCCGTCGCGCAAGTGGCGCTCATCGTGGCGGGCGGATTGTTGGTGAACACGCTCGCGGCCTACGCGTTTGCGCGACTGCGATTTCGGGGAAGCGATGCGCTTTTCGCGGCGTTGGTGATGCTGATTATTTTACCCGTGGAAGTGATCGCGGTGCCGATGTTCTTCACGGCGCGCGATCTCGGACTCACGGGAGGAATCGGCCCGGCGCTCGCGGGCCTCACGCTGCCGTTCATGGCGAAGGCGTTTAATATCTACTTCCTGCGACAGCATTTTCTCAACCTGCCGCGCCAACTCGAAGAGGCCGCCGTGCTCGATGGCGCCGGCGTGTGGGCTCAGTACTGGCGCATCGCGCTGCCTTCCATAAAACCTGCACTCGCGACGGTGGTGGTGCTCGACGTGCTGACGCATTGGGGCGATTTCCTGTGGCCGCTGTTGATCGGAACGCGCGAAGAAACGCGCACGGTGCAGATCGGGCTCGCTAATTTGTTCACACAACCACCGGTGCAGTGGGGGGATATTCTCGCGTGCGCCGTGATCGCGACACTGCCTGTGCTGCTGATGTTTCGCTGGCTGCAGCGCTACATCGTCGCGACGCAAGTTCACACGGGTATCAAGTAAGTGGATACGTCTGTATCAACCGGTGGATACGCCCGTTCGGCGATGGTTCGCTCGCCATGAGCGCGAAAGACGAAACCGGCCACACGGGCCCCTCGAACTCGCGATGTTGTCTGGCCCAGTGCCGGACCATCGCCGCCGGCGCTTCGCGGGAGCGACCGATTGTGAGATGCGGAACGAACGGACGCAGCTCGAACTGAATGCCCGCTGCGAGCAGGGCGTTGTCCACTTGCTGGCGGAGCTGATGAAGCAACGGATGACCCTTGCCGACGCCTGCCCAAACTACGTGCCAGTCTCCACGCTCCGGAAAACCGCTGACACCCTCGACACCGAGCATGAAGGGTTTCACGCGTACGGAGCCGAGTGCGTCCGCAATCGTGTCATTCAAGATGGCGGGTTGTTCGCCGATAAAACGAATGGTGAGGTGGATCTGCTCTGGCGGCGTCCATTGCATGCGGGGAATTTCCGTCTGAAGCTCTGCCAACGAATCGCGCACAGGCGCGGACGGGTTGAGGGCGACGAAGAGACGAGCGGGCAAGGCCATGAATTCACATGGGAGCGGAAGTCGCGTTTAGTCAAAGTGCGGGGCTGGTGCTGAAGAAATTGCGTTGCCCGGTCAGGCGGACGCGCTGAAATCCGCACATGGCGAAAATCCTGCGGAGAGGGAGGGCTGCCTGGCGCGTAGCCGTGGCGTTGGGTGTTTGGTGGATGGTAATGGCGCGTCTATGTGCCGGAGATGACGGGTTGTCCGTGCAGACGGAAATCGATGCCCTGCGTGCGGAAATCGCGCGACACGACGATCTATATTTCAAACAGGCGACGCCGGAGATCACTGATGCTGAGTACGACAAACTGAAACGGAAACTTCGGGAGCTTGAGCGTAGTTATGGCGTGGATACGCAAGCGGACGAACCGCCCGGGGATGACCGTAGCGGCCGCTTTCCGGTGGCGGCGCACGGCGCGCGCATGTTGAGCCTCGAAAAAATCCATGACGGAGAAGCGCTCGCGGCATTCGTGGCGAAAGTCGAAGGCAAGCTCGGCGGGCAACGAACCTGGGTGATAGAGCCGAAGTTCGATGGAGTTGCGGTCAGCGCCGTGTACGAGCGTGGCGCATTGGTGCGATTGGTGACGCGTGGCAATGGTCGCGAGGGCGATGACGTCACCGTCAATGCCTCGGCGGTGACGAATCTGCCGGTACGCCTCAGCGGGGACGACCTGCCGGAGCGGATCGAATTGCGCGGAGAAGTGTTTGTGTCGCCCGGTGATTTCGAGCGGATTAACGCGCAGCGCGTGGAGGTGGGCGACGAGCCCTTTGCGCATCCGCGTTCGTTGGCTGCGGGCGGATTGAAACTCGCTTCGACGTCGGAGGCTGCCGAGCGAGCGTTGCGTGTGGTATTTTTCTCCTGCGGAGAGTTTATGCCCGAAGCGAAGCGGCCGGTTTCGCAGACAGAGTTTCTTTCGCGCCTAAAGACGTGGGGAATGCCGTCGGTCGAACCCTTGTTGGTGACAAGCGATGGGGTGGCGTTGTGGACGGCGGTAAAGAAAGCTCAGCAGGAGCGCATGCGTTGGCCGTTTCCGTCAGACGGCATCGTGATCAAGCTGGATGCGACCGCAGACCAGCGGCAGTTGGGCGAAGCGAATCACGCACCGCGCTGGGCGGTGGCGTATAAATTTGGCGCGGCACAGGCTGAAACGCGGCTGTTGCGGATCGTCTGGCAGGTCGGGCGTACGGGTGTGCTCACACCGGTGGCTGAACTGGAGCCTGTGATGGTCGGCGGTGCGACGGTGAGACGCGTCACCCTCCATCACGCGGGTGAGGTCGAGCGGCTTCAGCTGCACGCGGGAGACATCGTGCGCGTCGAACGGGCAGGGGACGTGGTGCCGTCGATTGTCGGGGTGAATTTTGTGCGACGCGAAGAGACGGCCGCGTGCCTGAGTGTGCCCGAGGATTGCCCGGCATGCGGGGCGGCGGTGCTGGCGAGGACGAACGAAAGCGGGCTGGTGTATTGCTCGAATGCCGCCTGCCCAGAGCGGGTGGTGGCCCAACTGAAACACTTTGCAGGTGGGCAAGGCGTGAACATCCAGGGAGTCGGTGAGGCGACCTTGACCGCTCTTGTAGTCAAAAAGCGGATACGGATGCCGGCGGATCTCTACCGCTTGGGCGATGAGGACTGGCTGGCGGTTTCGGGAGAGAGTGGACCGCTGGCCGCGAAACGACGGCAGGCGGTGCAAGCCAGTCGTCGCGCGGAGTTGTGGCGTTTTGTGAATGGACTCGGCATCGAGCGAGTCGGTGCGGGAGCTTCGCGAAAACTGGCAGGATCGTTTCGCAGTTTGCAGCAAATAGCCGAAGCGACGCGTGACGAACTGGCGGCGTGCGGACTCGGGCCGGCGCAAATCGATTCGATAGGGCGGTTTTTCGGCGATGAGCGAAACCGCGCGCTGGCGCTTGCGCTCGATGCCGAAAGAGCGCGCGGCGGTTGACGGACCAGTAGAACGCGCCTCGCTCGCAAAATTCGCGCGCGCTGAATGGCGCTCGATGAAAACCTACCCCGGCTTATCACGTCTTCGTCTTGCGTTACCCTTGTTTCTCGCGGCGTTCGCGCCCGCTTCGCTTCCTGCGGCCAATCCCGCGATTGTCGATCCCTTGACGGCGGATCCTGCGGCGCTGGTGCATAACAATACCGTCTATCTCTATACCGGCCACGACGAGGCCGGGGAAAAGCATCACGGTTATGTGATGAAAAAATGGCAGGTGTTTTCCTCCACCGACATGGTGGCGTGGAAACAACATCCCACGCCGCTCGCCGTGACCGATTTTGCTTGGGCGAGCCGCGATGCGTGGGCCGGTCATGTGGCGGAAAAGGACGGCAAATTTTATTGGTACGTGCCCATGACGCACAAAGAGATTCCCGGCTTCGCGATCGGCGTCGCCGTCGCGGACAATCCGCTCGGGCCCTTCAAGGATGCGCGGGGATCGGCGTTGATCACAAACGATATGACGACGGATGTGAGCATCGGTTGGGACGACATCGATCCGGCGATGTTCATCGATGATGACGGCACGCCGTATCTTTTCTGGGGCAACCAGCGGTGCCGTTACGTGAAGTTGAAACCCAACATGATCGAAATGGACGGGCCGATTCAGAACATCCCGCTTCATGAATTCACCGAAGCTCCGTGGATCCATAAACGCGGGGATATTTATTACCTCACGTACGCCACGAGTTTTCCGGAGAAGATCGCGTACGCCACCTCGAAGAGCATTCACGGCCCGTGGGAATATCGCGGCCTGCTCGCGGAGATGGCGGGCAACAGCAACACGATCCACCAGGCGATCATCACGTACAAAGGTCGTGATTACTTCATCTATCACAACGGCGGCACCTTGCAGGGCGGCAGCTTCCGTCGCTCGGTGTGTATCGATTATCTGTACTACAATCCCGACGGTACGATGAAGCGCGTCATCCAGACCTCGGAAGGTGTTGAGCCGGCCCGCGAGTGATCGCGCTGAGCGCGGACAGTTTTTCGGTGACCATCGGCGCGTTGCTTTTGCGACGCGCTTTTTTGCGCGATACCGCGAGGAAAATGCGGCGGGTGGTTAAAAAGGTGTTCAGTTGCAAACGGAGAGCAATGGCTGCTTGAGGCGCCGGAGTGTTGGGTCGATTTTCCCGCCATCGAGGTTCTTCACATGGAAAATCTGCACTTCGTTTTCGCTGCTTCTCCGGCCCGCCCGACCGCTTGTTCGCCTCTTTCCGAGGTGATCGCATGGAGCTTGTGGCGCGCCACTCAGGACGGCGTTCGTGATCTCCTGCTCGAGGAAAGCGATCGCGGCCTGTGCGTGAAGCATTTCACCGAAGACAAGATCGCGTCGCGTTGTGCTTACGTCGAAGTCGCCTGTTTCCCTCATCTGCGCGGCATGCCGTTGCACGGTCTTCCGGCCAAAGGTGGCGGCACCGCCATCAGTGGCGGCGATCGCTGGCGCCTGCGTTTCTGGACCGGTGTGAAAACCGAGGAAGGCGACGCGCCCGCCTGCACGTTGGTGCAACTGGTGCCTTGCGCGGAAGTCTGAGTGCATAAACGGCGGTCGCTCCCGCCGCGCGCGACTTGAAGTCGGCGCACTTCGCGCCACGCTTCGCCGGCATGAAAATCGGTCGCGCATTTCTCGGCACTGGCGAAAAATTATTCGATCGCGCGCTGTGCGTGGCCGGCGCCGTGGTGTTTTCGCAAGCGCCGGAGTTCATGCAGCAATATCTGCAGCGGCTCGGCGGACATCTCGACGAAGCCCGCCGGCAGTTGGAACAATTCCGCCGCGTGGCCGCGCAGTCGGGTCTTTCGCTGGAGCAGTTCATCGCAAAAACCAATGCCAACGCCGATGCCGCCGTCGCCAAGCTCGGCACGGTGATGAGTGAGGCGGGCGCGCGCGTCGAACATCTGGAAACCGCGCAGGCGGCGATCCAGCACGCGTCGCCACTCACGCGGCCCTTTGCGTTTATTCGCCACGTCGACAGCGAAATCGCGAACGCCACCTGGTCGATCTTCAAGCCGGCGGTGCCGACCACGCTCGAGGGATTGCTCTACGCGTTGATCGGCATGGCGGTGTTTCTGGGCATTTATCACGGCCTCATCAAAACGCCCTGCAAGCGGCTGTGGACTCGGTACCGCGCGGGAAAAATTTCTCCGCAAACGGCATAACCTTTCCCGCACCGGCTGGCGAAGTTGCGGTTGCCCGACCGGGCAGCGGTGATAGACCCGGTGTTTCCTTTTCCCATGGGTCCCTCCCGCAATGTCATTCCCGATCGCATCGCCGACGCGCTGCGACGTTTCCCGCCGTTTTCCATGTTCACCGCCGCCGAAGTCGCGGTGCTGGCCGCCGATGCCGAGGTGTGGGTCGTGCCGGCCGGTGACACCGTGTGGAAACAAGGCGAACGCCCGGGCGCCGATGTGCTTTTTCTCGCGCAGGGTCGCGTCGAATACATCTGGACCAATGAAGGACGCAGCGAACGCGTCGATGTGCGCGATGTGGGCGATGTGCTCGGATTGACCGCGATGATGAAGTCCGAGCCGTATCGCGTGACGGCGCAGGCGGTGGAGGACAGTCTCTTCTACGGTCTGCCGTGGCCGCGCTTCAAAGTGTTGCTCGACCAGAACGACGCGGCCCGCAACTACGCGCGCCGCCACATGTTTTGGGCGGTTCGCGTCGGCAGCCAGATCGAGTACTCCGAACCTACGGAATCGAGCGTGGCAGGCCGCGCGAAAAATATTCTCCAGGCGCATCTCGACGGCGCGCAGATGGTCCAGCCTCGGCCGCTCGATCGCCTCCTGTATTGCCAGCCGACGGCGAGCATTCAGGAAGCGGCGGCGTTGATGGCGTCGAAGCGCGTGCCCTCGATCCTCGTGGTGGATGCGGAACGTCGCCCGCTCGGCATCGTGACGAGCAATGCGCTGGTGAAACACGTGATCGTCGAAAACCTCGACAAACAGACGGCTGTCTCGCGCGTGATGGCGAAACCGGTGTACACCGTGTCGCCGAATTCGTCCGCCACCGCGGCCATCCTCACCATGCTTCGCGAACGCATCGGCCAGGTGGTCGTGACCGAGGACGGCACCCCGAAAACCAAGGCGCTCGACGTATGCACGCACAAGGATCTCCTCGCTCAGAGCGGGCATCATCCGGCGGGTTTGTTGCGCGAGATCCGCTTCGCGAAATCACCGGCGCGTTTCCGTGAGTTGTGCGATGAACTCGAGACGATCGCGCAGAGCTATCTCGAAGCCGGCGTATCCGCGATCTACCTCGGGCAGATGTGCGCCGAGCTTTACGACGAGTTGCTGCAGCGTTTGCTCACGCTCTCGATCGACGAACTCGAAGATCAAGGGATGAAACTTCCCAAGACGGACTGGGCGTGGATGTCGGTCGGAAGCGATGGACGTCGCGAACAAATCCTTCGCACCGACATGGACAACGCGATGGTGTTTGCCACGACAGGTTCACCGGAAAGCGATGAACGTGCGCGCGAGATTTTTGTGAAGCTCGCAACCCTCGTGATCGACAAGCTGGTCGCCGCGGGTTTCGCGCGCTGCCAGGGCGGCGTGATGGCGCTTAATCCCCGCTGGTGTCGCACGGAGAAGGAATGGATCGACGAGATCGAAAGCGTCACCGCGTTTACCGATGGCAACGGTTTGTTGCGGGCGACGGTTTTGTTCGACCTGCGCTTCGTTGCGGGCGAGCGCGCGCTCTGTGACCGGTTGCGCGAAAAAATCTACAGCAGCGTCGGCGCCAATATGCCGTTGCAGCACCGCCTCGCGGAACTGGTCATCGACTCGACTCCGCCGCTCAATTTTATCGGCCGCCTGGTGGTCGAAGCCTTTGGTGGAGGCGACGAACAGTTCGATCTCAAGTCGCGCGGCATGGCCCCGCTGCGCGATGCCGCGCGACTCTTCGCGCTTCATTACCGGCTCAATCGACGTCACTCGACCGGTGGACGTTGGGATGAGTTGCGACGCACGGTGCCCGAGCGCGCGGAGGTCGCGGGTCTCGCTCGTGAGGCGTACGATTTTCTGCTGCGTCTCCGCACGCTTAACGGATTGAGACGTGGCGATTCAGGCCGTCATCTCGATCCGGAAAGCCTGACGAAGCTCGAGCGCGCGCAGCTCGCGAACGTCTTCGACGTCGTCCGCACGGTGCAGCAGGCCGTGAAGCTCGAATTCCACACGGAGACGAAACGCTTATGAAGTGGTGGTTCAGCCGCCAGCAGCGGGAGCCGTTCATCGAGGAGTATCTCGGCAAAACGTCGCCGCGGCTTGCGGGAAAAATTCCCGTTTCCGACCTGCGTTTCCTCGCCATCGATGCGGAGACGACGGGCTTCGATCTCGCGAAAGATCGCATGCTGTCGCTCGCGTTTATCGAAGTGGTCGGTGGACGACTCCGCGTTTCGAGTTCACATGCGTGGCTCATTTATCAACCCGAAGCGCCTCTGAGCAACGCCGTCTCGGTGCACGGCATCCTGCCCGCGGAGACAGCGACGGGACGACAGGAAGCCGAGGTGTTACGCGAACTCGTGCCGCGGCTGGAAGGCGCGGTGCTGGTCGGTCATCATGTGGGCTTCGATGCGGCGATGATCACCGCTGCGTTGAAGCGTCACTACCGCGTGTCGTTGAGGAATCCGCTGCTCGACACGGCGAATCTCGCGATGGACGCGCTCGATGCTTTTGCGAAAACGGGCTATCCCGGTCAGAGCACGCCGTCGCTCGATGAAGTGTGCTCGCATTGCGGGATCGTGCCGGTGGATCGCCACACTGCGGAAGGCGATGCCTTCACGACTGCGATGTTGTTCCTGAGTCTGTGCGCGCGTTTGCAGCGCAATCTCGGCCGGCCTTTGCGCGCGGGCGATCTGCCGCTTTCGTTTCTATGATGCTGGCGACGACATTGTCCGACCTGACGCCTGACGAACTCGCGCGGCGTCTGGCGACATGGAATGTGAAACCCTCGCACGCCGCGCCGTTGCTACGCGCGTATTACGAACGTGGCGACGCGAGCGGCTGGAGCGAACTGCGTCTGCCCGCGGGACTCGATACGCGTTTGCACGCGGAGCTTTTGAACCAACGTCCGGAGCAGGTTGCCCGGCAGGTCGCGGAGGACGGGACGACGAAGCTGTTGTTGAAACTCGCCGACGGCCGCACGGTGGAGACGGTGATGATGACGGATTTTCGCGCGGATCGCGTGGCGGGTTGCGTGTCGTCCCAAGTCGGTTGCGCGATGGGCTGCGATTTTTGCGCGACGACCAAGACGGGTTTCGAACGCAATCTCACCGCGGGTGAAATCGTGGAGCAGTTCCTTGCGTTGCGACGCGAAGCGCGCGTGGCCGGCAAGCGATTGCAGACACTCGTTTTCATGGGCATGGGCGAGCCGATGTTGAACTTGGACAACGTTCTCGAAGCGGTGCGACGCATCGCTCCGAACGAGATCGGCGGGCTCGGCTGGCGGCAGATCACCGTTTCGACCGTCGGCATCGTGCCGGGCATCGATGCGATGGCGGCGGCGAATCTGAACATCCATCTGGCGGTGTCGCTGCATGCGCCAGACGACGAGACGCGGGCGAAGTTGTTACCGATGGGCCGGCGTTTCGGCGTGGAGGAAATTCTCGCGGCGGCCGATCGTTACGAAGCGAAAACGGGCCGCCCGGTGACGATACAATATTGTTTGCTGAAAGACGTGAACGATTCGCCGGAGCAGGCGCGGATGCTCGCGGCCTTGCTCAAGACAAGGCGCATGCACGTGAATCTGCTTTGGTACAATCCGACTGGTTTGAGCCTGCGCGGCGTGAGTTACGAACGGACGACGGCGGACGCAGGCGAAACATTTGCCGCGGTGCTGCGCGAACACGGCGTGGTAGCGCATTTTCGCCGCCCGCGCGGACGCGATATCGATGCGGCGTGCGGACAATTGAGGCGCCGCATGATTTCCGTGGCGGAACAACCCTGAGGCGTTTCGGGTCCATCCTGTCGTGAGCCGCTTCAAGATCATCGCGTTTTTTGCCTGTATCGCCGGACTGGATACGTCGGCGGCGGAGCAAACGATTGTGGACGCATCGATCGAGATCGTGCCGGCGGGTAAATTTTGGACGAGCCTGAGCCCGCAGGAGCGTGCGTCGGTGGGCTACGAAAAACTTTCCGCGGATGAGCGCGCTGCGCTCGATGCGCTCGCTGCGAAGGAAATCCGCCTGGCGCGCGAAGGGGATGCGACGGGTTTTGCGGGTACTTTCCTCAGTCGCCGCACGGATGAGGAACGGCAGACAACCGGGCTCTCGCGGCTGAGTGTGGCAGAGAAATATCAGATCGACCGGCTGGTTGCGCGCGCCCTGGCAAATCGTCCGCCGACCGCGCCCATGGCGGCGGTGCGGGTTCCGGGTGTCAGCGACCTGAAGTTGGACCGGACGATCTGGGAAACGCACGGATTTGTTCAGCTCGAATACGGCTGGGGAAGCGGTGATCGCGAATACAAAGCTGGAACCGTCGGCGTGACTCAGATCAATCCGAAGACGGGCACATCGTTCTCGTTCATCTATTCGGTCGCGGAAGGCGACGGCTGGTGGTGCCCGCCGCGTTACCGATTGGGGTGGAACCCGGGACCGTTTGGGCGCTGGCGGTATTGAGATTACGGATACGCGCCAGGCTGCGAGGGACCGCGACGGACCTGGTGGCGTCAATCGATCAACGCCTGGTAGGTGAGCTGTTTGACGCGGTGATTGAGATTTGAACCGCCTGCGGGACGAAGCTGCGTCATGAACAGAATCACGAGCCGCTCTTTCGGATCGACGGCGTATTGCGGGAAGTACGCGCTGCCCCAGCCGTAGGCGCCGGATGAACCGACCTCGCCGACTTTGCCGGGTTGATCGATGACCCAAAAGCCGAGACCAAAACCATCGCCTTCGCCGAGGTATTTATCGCCGGTGTGATTCGAGCGCATGAGCTCGACCGTCTTTGGCGCGAGCAAACGTACGCCATCGATTTCGCCGCCGTTGAGCAGCATTTGAAGAAAACGTGCGTAGTCGCGAGTCGTGGAAACAAGGCCGGCGCCGCCGGAAAAACATCTGCGCGGCCCATGGATGAAATCGCTGGTGGCGGCGGTTTCCTTGAGCACGAGCCGGCCTTTTTCGAGGCCATACACATTCGCGAGGCGGCCGGCTTTTTCGGGCGGCAGGAAAAAATGGGTATCGTTCATCCCGAGCGGGCCGGTGATGCGTTGTTCGACAAATTGATCGAGCGGTTGCCCGGACACGACTTCGACGAGACGACCGAGCACATCCGTGGCGTAGCCGTATTGCCACGAGTCGCCGGGATGACCGTGCAGCGGAAGCGTCGCCAGACGATCCACGACTTCCGCGATGGTTTCGTTGTTACCGAGCAAATACCAATCGGTGAGGCCGGCCTGTTTATACGCCTCGTGCGCGAGCCCGTTGCCGTAGGTGAGGCCGGCGGTATGGCAGAGCAAATCGCGGATGCTGATCTTGCGGCGCGCCTTTTCAGTGGTGTAGCCGTTGCCGTCGGGAGCGGGTACGGCGACCACGGAATTCGCGAACACAGGAATGTATTTCGAGACCGGATCCTTCAGCATGAATTTGCCCTCCTCGTAGAGCATCATGACTGCGACGGTGGTGACGGCCTTGCTCATCGAGGCGATGCGGAAGATTGCGTCCTCCTGCATGGGCCGCCGGTTTTCGATGTCTTGAAATCCGTAGCATTTGAAATGCGCCGGCTGCCCGTCGCGCGCGACATACATGATGGCGCCGGGGAGTTGGTGACGGGCGATTTCGTCTTCGATCGCGGCATCGAGCCGGCCGAGCCGCTCGGCGGAGAATCCTTGGGCGGACGCGACTGCGGTGGGCGGGGCGGCGAAAACCACCGAAGCGCCGGCGAGGGCCAGCGCGACGATCAGGACAGGACGAATGGCGGGGAAGCGGGGGATGCGCATACGTTCAAGCAAGTGAACAAACCGCCCGCGGTGGGCGATTGTTTTTGATGACAACGGTGCAGGCGGACGACCCGCGACGTTGCGGACTTGCGCGAGGCGAAATTTGCGTATCGGTGATGCAGCATGAAATTCCGTTGGTTGCTGCTCCCTTGGTTGCTCGTCGTGTGGTCAGGTTGTGCCAGCTACCAGGCGAGCGTGTCTCCCGGGACTCAAATCGCGGCTTACGAGCGCTGGTGGGTGCGGACGAATCTCAACGATAACAACGGACTGGATCGACTGATCGTGTCGGTGTTGCAGGCGCATGGATTTGCCGCGGAGTGCGGTCCGCTCACGATGAAGCCCGACAATGTGCAGGTCGTGGTGAACTATCGCGATCGCTGGGCGTGGGATTTCAAGAAGCACATGACGAGTCTCGAACTCACGATCGAGGATGCGCGGCATGACGAACCGGTCGCGAGCGCCGTGTACAGCGGACCGGCATCGCTGCGCACTTCACCGCGGGAAGTGGTGGAGCGCTTGGTGAAAGACCTCCTTCAAAAGAAAGCGCGGGCTCCTCAGAGTTCGCCGCCGGCCTACGGGATGCGCTCGTGAAGAGCGGTGAGCTCCGGCCTCGGAAAGTGTCCGCATCGAACCTACTTTTATGACTATGATGAATCTCGACCTGGCCTTTGTGCGCGAAGCGCTTCCTCAGTTCATGGCGACGCTGCCGGTGATCGCAGCCATCCTCCTCGGCGCTGTGGTCGTGAGTTTTGTGTTTCGCCGGGCGATTCAGTGGGCGTCCTCGTCAGCCCATCTCAGCAGCAACACGCTCGCACCGGTGCGCCGAATCGTCACGTGGACGATCTGGTTGATCGCGCTGATTTTGGTGCTGAGCGTCATCGGTATCGAAATCACGGGATTGTGGACGGTGGTTTCGACCGTGCTGGCGATGATCGCGATCGGCTTTGTCGCGGTGTGGAGTGTGTTGAGCAACGTCTCGTGCACCGTGATCATGCTGATCGCGCGCCCGTTCAACATCGGCGATGAAATCGAGTTCGCCGGCGATCCGATCAAGGGACGCGTGGTCGACTTGAACTTCGTTTACACGACCTTGCAGGACGAGGAGGGCCGGCTGCTCCAGATTCCGAACAACCTGTTTTTCCAAAAAATGATCAAGCGGCGCATCAATCCGCTGCCCGTCACGCTCGCGGCTCAGCTGTCGAGCAAGCAACGCGCGGAGATCTGAGTGAGCTGGATGCCGACGGGGACGTCGGCGTTCCCGGGCATGTAGCGAGTGAATTTATTGACGGACGTTTACGCGAGCGCCTGTGCGCGTGCGGCGATCGCCGGCCATTGTGGCTCGGGGATGATCGGGCCCATGTGGCGGACCGTCTCGGCGCCGAGGAGCGATGCGACGCGTCCGCAGGTCGCGAGCGGTTTTCCGCGCAACCAAGCCGAGAGAAAACCCGCGGCCCACGCGTCGCCGGCGCCGTTTGAATCGATGGCGTCGTCCACCACCTCGGGTGCGACGCGATGCACGAGGTCGGCTTGGGCGAGCCAGGCACCGTGTTTGCCGAGCGTGACCGCGGCGACTCCGCCGTAGCTGGCGAGACGGCGCGCGTGCGCGGCGTAGTCTTCGGGCGAAGCGGCGGGCAGATCAGGGAAAAGTGTGCGGGCCTCGTCGTCGTTGGCGAAGGCCACGGCGACGCCGAGCTCGAGTTGTTTCAACAGCCAGTCGCGCGAGGCGCCGACGACTTCGAAGGACGCGAAGGAAAGTCCCACGGTGCAACCGGCGGTGCGGGCGGATTCGAGGATTTTTTCAGCGAGCGCGCGGTTGAAAACGACGTAACCTTCGATGTGCACATGGCGCGCACCGGCGAAGTCGGCCGGGGAGATTTCCTCCGGCGACAGCGTCATGGCCGCGCCGAGATACGTGCGCATGGTGCGCTGCGTGTCGGGCGTGGTGAGGATGAGGCAGCAACCATTGGGAACCGGCCCGTGTTTGAAGCGCCCGGTGGCGACGCCGGCGGCGGCGAAGCGCGTTTCATACACGCGGGCGAGTTCGTCGGAGCCGAGTTTGCCGATGAAAGCGGTTTTGAGGCCGAGACGGGCGACGTTAAAAAGCGTATTGGCCGCAGAGCCGCCGGTGGTCACAGCGGGCGCTTGGGGGAGTTTGGCGACAAGCTGCGCCATCTCGTCGGCATCCACCATGACCATGCCGCCTTTTTCCCCCTTCGTCTCGGCGAGGAAGCTCTCGGGAACATTCACGACGAGGTCCATGATTGGGGAACCGACGCCGATCAGATCGAGCGATGTGGATGAAGTGGATGCGGGGGGCGTTGCGACGGACATGGCGAGTGGCAGGACGTTTTTTTCGAGGAGAACAGAGAGCGCTGCGTGGCTTGGGCCGACGCTCAGGCGCTCACGGTGATATTCGTCATGAGCAGCGGTTCGTCGTCGATTTCGATGAGTATCGAGTAATCTCCTGGTGCCGCGAAGGTGAGATTGCGGATGTCGTTGATGAGGTTGATGCGCTGGAGCGGACTTTCGGATTTGAAGGGACGCTCGATCAAGGGCGCGAGCTTGGTCGGATCGAGGCCCATGGAGATGCGGAGCTTGTGGTCGCCGGAGGTCACATCGGCGATCGAGAGGAACCACATCATGTGGGGATGGACCACCGGGAACTGCCGCGCGCGGATATTTGAAAAGATGCCGAGGAGCGTGTGTTTACCGGAGCCGGGATCGACGTGGACGCCATCGCAGGTGATCCAGGCGAGAAGTTGGGGTTTCGATTGCATGAAGGCGCGGATGGTGGGCGCGGGGAGGAGGGCGGCGCAAGCGGGGAAATTGGCGTTTGGGGCAAGGGTTTGCGTGGATGAGGCACGTTTGGCTTGTCAGGTTTGCCGGCCGGTTCATATCCGTCTGCGATGAAGTATATTTTTGTCACCGGTGGCGTCGTTTCATCCCTCGGCAAGGGACTCACGGCTGCGGCGCTCGGCGCGCTTCTCGAGCTGCGCGGGCTCACGGTGCGCATCCAGAAGTTCGACCCTTATCTCAATGTCGATCCGGGGACGATGAGCCCGTTTCAGCACGGTGAAGTGTATGTGCTCGAGGACGGAGCGGAGACCGACCTCGACCTCGGCCATTACGAGCGCTTCACCAGCGGAAAACTTTCGCGGCTTAATAACCTGACCTCGGGCCAGGTGTACGAGACCGTCATCCAAAAAGAGCGTCGCGGCGCCTATCTCGGCAAAACCGTGCAGGTGATCCCTCACGTGACCAACGAGATCAAGGAGCGCATTTACCAAGCGGCGAAGGATGTCGATATCCTCATCACCGAGATCGGCGGCACGACGGGTGACATCGAAGGCCTGCCGTTTTTGGAAGCCATGCGCCAGTTCGCCCTCGAGGTCGGCCAGCGCGATTGCATTTTCATCCACGTCACGCTGGTCCCGTATTTGAATGCGGCCGGTGAATTGAAGACCAAGCCCACGCAGCAATCGGTCGCGAAGCTGCGCGAGATCGGCATCCAGCCGCACATCCTCGTGTGCCGTTGCGATCACGAGCTCGATCACAGTCTCCGCGACAAACTCTCGCTGTTTTGCAATGTCCCCGTGAAGGGCGTGATCGAATGCCGCGACGTCGATTCCATCTACGAGCTCCCGCTCGCGTTGCAGAAGGAAGGCATGGACGATCTCGTGGTCGAACTTTTCGGCATCAAGAACCCGCGGCCTGAAAAAAACATCTGGGAAGAAATCGTGCGTCGCGTGAAGAATCCCGCGCACGAGGTCCGCATCGGCGTGGTTGGAAAATATATCGAGCTCCAGGACGCGTATAAGTCCGTGTACGAGTCGATCACGCACGCCGGCATCGCGAACAATGCGAAGATTTCCATCGTCCGCATCGATGCCGAAGATCTGGAAAAAAAGAACGGCACCTCGCTCTTGAAAGGCCTGGACGGCATCCTCGTCCCCGGCGGCTTCGGCGACCGCGGCACCGAGGGCAAGATCATCGCCGCCCGCTATGCGCGCGAGCACAAGGTCCCGTATTACGGACTGTGCCTCGGCTTGCAGATCGCGGTCATCGAGTTTGCGCGCAATGTCCTCAAGCTGCAGGGCGCGAACAGCACGGAGTTCGATGTCAATTCGCCGCATCCCGTCATCAACATGATGGAGGAGCAGAAGAAGATCATCGACAAGGGCGCCACCATGCGCCTCGGCAGCTACGAATGTGCGCTCACGCCGGGCAGCAACGCCGCCAAAGCCTACGGTCGCGAGAGCATTCGCGAACGTCATCGCCATCGCTACGAAGTGAACAACGCGTACGTCGGCCAGCTTCAGCGAGGCGGCATGGTGATCAGCGGCATCAACCCGCGCCGCAACCTCGTCGAGATCGTCGAGATCAAGGATCATCCGTGGTTCGTCGCGGTGCAGTTCCATCCCGAGTTTCAATCGAAGCCGAATGTACCGCACCCGCTCTTCGCGGCCTTCATCGGCGCGGCGGTGAAACAAGCCCGCGGCAGCAAGAAGAAGCCGGCGAAAAAACGTGCGGCCAAGCCCGCCCGCAAAACGGCGAAGAAAAAATAATCTCCAAAGCGCGCTCCGGCCCCGGGCGCGCTTTTTTTGCGCCGCTTTCGGCGACGCGCATTCACGCGTCCGCGACCTCAGCCCTGTCGCGGGTGAACGTCAGTTCTCTTTTTCCGCGCTTCCGTTCTTCGGTGTTTTCGTGAAATTGCCTGCATGATCTTCGACCCCAAAAAACTGCTGCTCATTGCCGGGCCTTGTTCGTTGGAAAACGAACGTGTCTGCCGCGCCGTCGCGGAGGCGCTCGTGAAAATCCAGCGCGACCAGCCCGATGTGCGCATCGTGTTTAAAGGATCGTTCGACAAAGCCAACCGCACCTCGCTCGCGGGCCCGCGTGGCACCGGTCTTGAAGAAGGCTTGAAACTCCACGCGCTCATCAAGCGCGACTACGGTTTTCCCTGTCTGACGGATATCCACGATGTCTCGCAGGTGAAGCCGGTCGCCGAAGTCTGTGATGTGCTGCAGATCCCCGCGTTTCTTTGCCGCCAGACCGATCTGCTCCTCGCCGCCGCCGCGAGCGGTCGCGTAGTCAATGTGAAGAAGGGCCAGTTTCTTTCGCCGCAAGAGATGGTGCATGTGACGGGAAAATTGCGCGACGGCCACGCCGCCGAAATCTGGCAGACGGAGCGCGGCACGACTTTCGGCTATCAAAATCTCGTGGTCGATATGCGCTCGTTTCCGATCATGAAAACCAATGGTCTGCCGACGGTTTTCGATGCGACGCATGCCGTGCAGCTCCCCGGTGCGGGCGGCGGCAAGAGCAGCGGGCAGCGCGAGTTTGTGCCGCCGCTGGCGAAGGCCGCGCTCGCGGCGGGCGCGGATGGACTCTTCATCGAGACGCATCCGAATCCCGCGGAGGCGATCAGCGATGGCCCCAACATGGTGCCGCTCGCGGAGCTGCCAGCCTTGATCGAAACCTGCGTCGCGATCTGGAAAATCGTGCGCGGTTGATGGTGTGCCCCGGGCGCGATCGTCAGCGGGGCGATCTGGTTTTGCCAAACTCCTGACTGGTTAACCGCGTTGGTTCGTCTTTTTTTTTTCACGCGTGAAAGCTTCCGAACTCTTTGCCCTGCCTGCATCGCTCCAATCGTTTTCGGCCCATTTCCCCGCGGAGACTGCGCCGTGGGAGTGGCTGAAACAGATCGGCGCCGCCTTGAAGGCCGCGAGTTTTCCGCCGCTCACCCGCGCGCTACCGCCCGGCGTGCATGTCGAGGGCGCGGTGTTCATCGATCCCACGGTAAAACTTCCGCAGCATGCGACGATCATCGGACCGGCTTGGATCGGCGCGAATACCGAGATCCGGCCGGGTGCGTACATCCGCGGCAATGTGATCGTCGGTGCGAACTGCGTGCTCGGAAATTCCTGCGAATTTAAAAACTGCCTGCTCATGGACGGCGTGCAGGTCCCGCATTTCAGCTACGTGGGCGATTCGGTGCTGGGCAATGGCTCGCATCTGGGTGCCGGCGTGATCCTCTCGAATTTGCGACTCGATCAACAAACGATCAGCATCCGCCTGCCAGAAGGCGTGGTGGATACGGGCTTGCGAAAGTTCGGCGCGATCCTCGGCGACAACGCGGAAGTTGGCTGCAACGCCGTGCTTCAGCCCGGCACGATCATGGGCAAACGCGCGCTGGTGATGCCCACGATGGCGTTTGCCGGGTACCTGCCCGAGGCGACCATTGCGCGCGTGCGCGCGGCGGTGACGACTTTCCCGCGACGGGATTGAACGACGGCGTGCAAAATCGTCTCGTTCTCGCCCACGTTCTCGTTCTCTTTGGAAGGCTTTCGCGCTTTCGCTAGCGAGTAAGAACACGTCCATTTTCCCATGCGCATCCTCACCGGCATTCAACCCTCTGGCACCCTTCACATCGGCAATTATTTTGGCGCGATGAAGCCCGCGATCGAACTGCAGGCGCGCGGCGAAGCGTATTACTTCATCGCGGATTATCACTCGATGACGACGCTCACCAACGCCGACGAGCGCCGGAAGAACACGCTCGATGTGGCGCTCGATTTTCTCGCGTGTGGACTCGATCCCAAGCGCTGCGTTTTTTGGCGCCAGAGCGATCTCGCGGAGGTGTGCGAACTGATGTGGATCATCGGCACGCTCACGCCGATGGGCCTGTTGGAGCGCGCACATAGCTACAAGGACAAGACCGCGAAGGGCATATCGCCGAACTTCGGACTCTTCGCGTATCCGGTGCTGATGGCCGCCGACATCCTCCTCTACGACGCCAACCTCGTGCCAGTCGGGAAGGATCAGCGCCAGCACCTGGAGATGACGCGCGACATCGCGATCAAGTTTAATCAGACGTACGGCGAAACCTTCGTTGTGCCGGATGCTGAGATCCGCGAGGACGTCGCCACCGTGCCCGGCCTCGATGGGCAGAAGATGAGCAAGAGCTACGGCAACACGCTCGATATTTTCGGCGAAGAAAAAGCGACGCGGAAAAAGATCATGAGCATCGTGATGGACAGCCGTACGCCCGCGGAAGCCAAGCCCGATGCCGACAAGAACATCGCGATCCAGCTCCTCAAGCTCGTGGCTCCGGCGGATGTCGCCGCCGATTTCGAAAACCGTCTCCGCGAAGGCGGCCTCGGTTATGGCGATCTGAAGAAAGCGCTGTTCGAGCACTACTGGAATCACTTCGCCGAGGCGCGCGCCCGTCGCGCGGAACTCGCGGCCAATCTCGATTATGTGAACCAGGTTCTGCGCGAAGGCGCTCAACGCGCCCAAGCGACCGCGGCCAGCGTGCTTCAGCGTGCCCGCCGCGCCTGCGGTTTGTCCTGAGCCTCGGCGCGTAGTTGGAAATCGAATACGGGAGATCCGGCGTTGTGCCCAGGCAATGCCGGACGCGGATCGACAAGATCAGCCCGCGGGCTCCACGATGATGCGCGTGGTCAGGTTCACGTTGGCCGGCCCGGTGCAGAAGAACGATCCTTGCACGGGATGGATTTCTTCGGCGGTCGGTGCATGCGCGACGGCGATGTACGACGAGGTGCAAAAAAGGCCGTGTGAAGGGTCCATCGCTTTCCAGCCTGCACCGGGCAGATAAACCTCGGTCCACGCATGCATGATCCCTTGGGAAACCCGATCGTCGTCGGGTGTGGTGTGGAGATATCCGCTGACTACGCGCGCGGCAAAACCAAGCGCGCGGCACAGTTCGGCGAGCAGAACCGCTTGCTCGGCCGCGTCGCCCGCACCCAGCTCAAGCGTTTCTGCGGGCGATTGCACCCGATCGTTGGGCCGCACGCGGTAGTTGAGATGACAATACAGGACGGTGTTGAGCCCCGTGAGGAAAGCGACGGTTTCGCCCGGGCGATCCACATAGTGTTCGTCGAGCCAGCGCAGCAGCCGGGAATGATGCTCGTCGAAGGGCGTCGCGAGAAAAGGCGAGAGCGCCAGTTGCTCGGTGGATGAGTAGGTGAACGGAAACGTCGTGACGTCGTGCCGCAGGATGAAGTCGAACGGATTGAAGTCCGCCACCTCCACCTCGCATTCGCTGCGGATGCTCAGCGCATGGGCGCGATCCCACAAATGAAGCGTACTGAGCGTGTTGTCGTAGAGATCGCAGCTGTGGGTGATTTTGAAACTTGGCGAGATGTTGAGCGCAAAATGGGTGACTCGCTGCAGCGGGTTCTCGCGTGGGCGCAGATAAAGTGCGTGCGCTGAAAATGTGACCGGCTGCTCGTACTCATACCGGGCGAGGTGAGTGACGCGAAGTTTCATCGCGGCCAATGCATCGCGAACCGACCCCTGCCGCAAGCGCGGAGCATCTCGTTTCGGCCCGGCGTTTTCGTGTTTGGCATCAAGTGCGAGCGGACAATACTCCACCGCTCACTCATGCACGCGCCGGATGTTAACCTTTATTTGGTGGGTTTTATGGGCACCGGAAAAACCACCGTCGGCCGCGCTCTTGCGCAGCGTCTTGGGTTTCAGTTGCTGGATAGCGATCAGGAGATCGAGCGCAGCCAGGGGCGGACGATCCCCACGATTTTTGCGGAGGAGGGCGAACCGGCTTTTCGTGTGCTCGAGCGCGCATTTGTGGAGAACGGGCATCCCTCGTCGCGCTGCATCGTTGCCTGCGGCGGCGGCCTCGTGGTGCAACCGGGCATGCTCGATTTGTTGAAGAGCAAAGGGGTGGTCGTGTGTTTGCACGCGTCGCTGGAAACGATTTTGAAGCGCACGCAGGGAAATAAAAACCGTCCGCTGCTGAATGTGGAGGATCCGATGGATCGGTTGCGCACGCTGTATGCCGCGCGCGAAGCGGTCTACCGAAACTCGGGCACCTTGGTGCTGACCGACGGCCGTCCTTTGCTGGATATCGTGGCGCACGTGCTGCGCATCTGGAAACGCGAGGCGGCGGAGTTCGCGGCAAAACGAGGCGCGTCCACGGCGGCGCGCGGTTGAGCATGACAGCCGTCGCGGAATTGCGGCGCAGGCTTCACGAGCTGGGGTTCGATGCGGTCCGCGTGGTGAGTGTGGACGACACTGAAATCGGCCACGGTCTGCAGTCATGGCTCGCCGAAGGACGTCATGCCGACATGCATTGGATGGAGCGCTCGGTGGAAAAGCGTTCGCGTCCCGACGCGGTGCTGTCGGGTGCCAAAACGATTATCATGCTCGGCGTGAATTACTGGCCCGGGCAGGCGGTCGAGGAGGCGATGGAGATTTCGGGACGTCCACGCTGGGCGCGTTACGCGCTGCACGCGGATTACCACGACACGATTAAACCGGCGCTGGTGGCGGCGGGAAAAATCCTGGAGGAGCTCTACACGCTCACGGGCGACGACTACCGCTATTACGTGGACACCGGGCCGGTGCAGGAGCGTGTCTGGGCGGAACGCGCGGGACTTGGTTTCGCCGGAAAAAACGCGATGCTCATCTCGCCGGATTTCGGCAACTGGCTCTTCCTTGCGGCGATTTTGACGCGGGTGGAAATCGCGCCCGATCAAGCTCTGTCGCCAAATACGCCGGTGCCGGAAAATCGCGATGTGCGCACGGGGTTGTGGTGTGGCAAATGCACGCGGTGCATCGATGCGTGCCCAACGTCCGCGATTGTCCAGGCCGGCGTGGTGGATGCACGGCGCTGTATTTCTTATCAAACGATCGAGAACAAGGGCGTGATACCGCGTGAGCTGCGCGCGGGCATCGGCACGCGGATCTACGGCTGCGATATCTGCGCGGAGGTGTGTCCGTGGAATCGTTTCGCGCAGGAAAGCCGGCGGGTGTTGCTGACGGCGCGCCACGATCTGGCGGAGCTGGGCTTGCGGCAGGTTTTGGAACTCGGTCCGGAAAGTTTCGCGGAGATTTTTCGCAAGACGGCGATCAAACGTGTGAAGCTCGCGGGCCTGCTGCGCAACGCGTGTATTGTCGCGGGCAATACACGTGCGCACGATTGCCGGGATCTGGTGCTGGGGCTTTGCACGCACGCACTGCCGCTGGTGCGTGCGCATGCGGTCTGGGCGTTGTATCGGATCGACGGATACGAAAATGCCGCGCGGGTGCTGGCTGCGGCGAGGGAGGCGGAGAGCGATCCGTCGGTGCTCGCGGAGTATGGCGCGGAGGATGCGCTCGCGAGCGCGGGTTGAACTCAGTTTTTTCGCTCGAGCATCGACTTGATCAGCGCACGCAGGAAGGCGGTGTCGCCGGGCAGCCGGTCGAGCGCGGCGAGGGCGGCGTCCGTGTGGTCACGTGCGAAACGTCGCGCGCCATCGAGGCCGTAGAGTTTGACGAACGTGACTTTGTTGTCGCGGACATCCTTGCCGACGGTCTTGCCGAGCGTGGCGCTGTCGGAGGTGGCATCGAGGATGTCGTCCACGATCTGAAAGGTCAGGCCGAGTTCGCGTCCGAGCGTGCGCAATGCGTCGATGGCATCGAGTGGAAGATCGGCGCAAAGTCCTCCCATCACGAGCGCGGCGCGGATCATGGCGGCGGTCTTGTTGAGATGGATAAACTCCAGCTGGTCCGCGTCGGTCCCCGATTGTTTTTCGGCGAGAAGATCCTCCATTTGTCCGCCGATGAGTTCCTCGCTGCTGGCCGCGTGAGAAAGCTCATGGATCAAGGCATGTGCATACACGGGGCTCGCCGCGTAGTTGGCAGCGAGGATGCGAAACGCGTGCGTGAGCAACGCGTCTCCCGCGAGCAGCGCGGTGGCTTCGTCGAAGGCGCGGTGACACGTCGGACGTCCGCGGCGGAGGTCGTCGTTGTCCATGCACGGCAGGTCGTCGTGGATCAGTGAATACGTGTGCAGGCACTCGACGGCGATGGCCGCGGCGAGCGGGTCGTGGCTTGGAGATTCCGCGAGGTCCGCGGCGGCGAGGACCAGTACGGGCCGGAGACGTTTTCCGCCTGCCTGCAGGCTGTAGCGCATGGCTTCATGCAGACGGGCAGGACGCGCCGTCGCGGCAGGCAGCAGCGAGTCCAGACCGATCTCGATCCGGGCGAGGTAGGCTTGTTGGCGGGCGGCGAAGAGCATAGACACGGACAGTTTCGGCGGGGTCTCCGAGGGTGCAAGCCGGCGCATGGAGTTTGACGCCGTAAATCGTCCATTAAAAGCGACATTCGGGCCTTTCCCGTCATTTACGAACGTTCGAAAAGGAGCTACGGATGGCGGCTCAAAGCCACCGACTATTTTTTATGAAAGACAAAAAACTCGAGCGCGCGCTGTATGGACCAAGCCTGTGGGAAGTGACCTTGGGAGCGGTCCTGAGCATCACGCTCGGTGCGGTGGTCGCCGTGATGTTTTTGGTTTATAAACCGGTGGAGACGGTGCGCGAACTGCCCAAGGAGGACGAACGCGTGCCGGGTCAGATCTATTTTGTGGAAGGCTCGACGGATTCGTCGAAGGCGCGCCAGTGGCGCAGCAAGCGCAAGCTGCTCGCTGAATCAACCGCGGGCGAAATCGAACTGATCGAAGACGAGCTCAACGTGTGGTTCGCACCCGAAGCTCCGGCGAAGAAGACGCCTGCGAAGGGCGACGCGGACGCGGCGAATGAACCGGTTCCGGATGAGCTCATCACATGGGCGGCTCCCAATTTCCGCATCGCGGATGGACGGATGCAGGTCGCGACGCATGCGACGTTCAACCCGCTGCGGTTGGTGGCGCTCGATGTGCCGGTGGTTGTGCAGGCTCGCGGCGGTTTCGAGAAGCGCGGCGACGAGTTCGTGTTTTCCCCGCAGACGGTTTATCTCGGCTCGCTGCCTTTGCACCGCATTCCCGGAGCGACGGCCTTCGTGGTCAAACGCGCGCACAGCAGCGCCGCGTTGCCGCCGCAGGGACTCGAAGCGTGGAAACGCGTCTCCGATGTCTCGATCGAAGAGCGCGTATTGAAAATTGCGATACGGTGAGTCGCTGGTCGCCGCTCAAGGTTCGAGATAAACGCCCTTGAGCGGGTGGTAATCGAGCGGAGTGCCATACCAGCCTTTGACCGAGGGGAGGCGAAGCGACGCGCGTACGTAGAAATAGATCGGCGCAACGGGCATTTCTGCCTGAAGAATGTCTTCGCAGCGCTGATAGATTTCGAAGCGTTTTTTCTGATCGACCGTGTTGCGGGCCTCGACGAGCAGGGCGTCGTATTCCGGCGTAGACCAGTTGGTGGTGTTGTTGCCGTTGTCGCTCGCGAAGAGATCGAGGAAACTGCTCGGTTCGATGTAGTCGCCGACCCAGCCGTTGCGGGCGATCATGAAGTTCTTCTGACGGAGACTGTCGCTCCAGACCTTGCCTTCCTGGTTGTAGAGACCGACGGAGATCCCGAGATTTTTTTTCCACATCTGCTGGATTGCCTCGGCGATGGCGCGATGGCCCTCGCTGGTATTGTAGAGAATTTCCACGCGCGGGAAAC
Organism: uncultured Opitutaceae bacterium; assembly: GCA_964573305.1. GTDB lineage: Bacteria > Verrucomicrobiota > Verrucomicrobiia > Opitutales > Opitutaceae > Nibricoccus. Next base: position 23,068 of record CAZNJG010000015.1, on the reverse strand, counting down.
CGCGGCCGTTGGGGTAGCCGGCCTCGGCGAGCAGTTGTTTCGCCTTCGGAATATCGGTCAACGTGGATGTGCGTGACGTGAAGCCGCCGACATCGGGAGGCGTGAAGTGCCCGGCGGGCGGTTGATTGCCGCGAGTCACGAATTTCGTGATGATATCGCGCTCGATGGCCATCGAGAGCGCGCGGCGGACACGCGCATCGTCGAGGGGCGGGCGGGCGGTGTTGAACGAATAAAAGTAGATGATGTGCGCGGGGTCTTCGTGAAGGACGTCGGAGCGGTCCTTGCGATAGCCCGCGAGCTTGGAGGTCGGCACGCGGGTGGTGACGTGGATCTGGCCGGAGCGAAAAGCGCGTTCTTCGGCGTCTTCGCTTTCGATCGGGTGGAAGACCACTTCCTTGAGCTTGATGTGGTCGCGATCCCAATACTGGTCGCTTTTCACGCAGCGGATGAACTGATGCGGACGCCATTCAGCGAGTTTGAAGGCACCGTTGGTGACGATTGTTTCGGGACGCGTCCACGGCAGACCGCGTTGATCGATGCGCCCGAGTTTTTCGATGGAAGCGCGATGCACCGGATACCAGGACGCGTGCGAAACGACCGCGGGGAGGTAAGAAACGGGATGATCGAGCGTAAGGACGAGCGTGTGGTCATCGGTCGCGCGAGCGCCGACCTGGGCAGGGTCGTCGATTTTGCCGCTGTTGTACTCGGAGGCGTTTTTGAGCGGGAAAAGCAGATGGGCGTAATAGGCTCCGAAGCGGGGCGAAAGAATGCGCTGGAAGGAGGTGACGAAGTCGTGCGCGGTCACGGGATCGCCATTGGACCAGCGCGCATCTTTGCGGAGATGAAATGTCCAGGTGATGTTGTCGTCCGCTACTTCCCAACGCTCTGCGACGCCGGGGACAGGCTCGTTGGTTTTGGGGTGGAAGGAGGTGAGCCCTTCGTACAACGCCATGCAGATATTGAAGGTGACGTTGCTGTCGGAAATGTGAGGGTCGAGATCGTTGGGCTCGGACATGTTTCCGAGGTGAAGGATCTGATTGCGATTGCCGGATTCGACGGCGGTCTGACTCCACATTTTGGATACAGCGAGGAGCGAGAGAGAGAGGGAAGCGAATCGAAGAAAGGTCATCGTGTGAAGGGGTGTCGTGGTGGTCGGGCAAAAGAAAGCCACGGGGAGAATGGCCCGTGGCGAGAGAGAAACCCGGAGGATCAGGCGCGGTCAATTTTTCGGAGCTTTTGCCTGCTCGGCATTGAGACGCTGCTCGATGCTGTTGAGCTGGGCGAAGAGGCGCTCCTCCATCTTTTTGCGCTCGGAGCTGTTCACGAGACTCAGGCTGGTGGCGTCTTTGACGACGTTGGCCGGGAGCGAAAGCAAGCGCGTGATGAGCCCCTGATCTTTGAATGAAGCGAGGTACAACGCAGCGACTTCCTGCGAGAGGCGAAGCGAATCGCGGGCGACGATCTGCGTGCTCATGAGCGTGTTGTTGAGCTGCTGGTTTTTTGCCATCTCGGAGGTCAACGCGAGGCCGATCTGGTCGGAGATGCGCTGGCTGTAAGCAGCGATCGCGTCGCGTGTGAGGTGCTGATCGCGGGACATCTCGGAGAGGATTGGCTGAATGCGTTCGGCCATGCGCGCGGAGATTTTGTCGGTCTGCTCGTTCTGGATGCGCTCGGCATCCTCCGGGCTCTTGGGGAGCGGATTAAACGGCTGGATTTTGACGGCGATGGCCTCGGCGAGCTGGCTGATTTTTTCTTCGTTCACCTTGGCGAACTCGTCTTCCGTCATGAAGGCGTCGGCCGAACGTTTTTGGATGGCGTCGCGGAGAAGCGTGTTGACGGAATCGATCTGACGACGCGTTTCCTCGGCAGAGGCTTTGAGTTCGGCGGCGTGTTGTTCGCGGAGGGAGTCGATGGCGGCGTGATGGTGGGCGGCATCGGCGAGGGCTTTACGATGAGACCAGAAGGCGACTCCGATGATGACGATGACCGTGATCAGGATCGCGGGAAGCTGCTCTTTAAGTTTTTGCCACATGGGGTTTGGAGTTGGACGGGCGTAGTCTGCCGGCGGAGGTGCGGAATGCAATGCCATGATTTTCGTGGGTTTGCGGTTGTTTTAGGCGGAGGGTGTGAGCAGGTTGGCGGGAAATGAGTTTAAATCGCACGGAGCAGCAGCTGCTGGATTATGTGCAGCGAAATCCGGAGGAGAGACATTATTGGCAGCAGAAAGTTCGTGCCGCCGCGGCGGCAAACGCAGATGTGCATGATGCGAGCCTCTTGCTGGATGCCGAGTTACGCCGCTACTTGGAGGAGCGGTCACAAGTGATCGCAGAATTTCGCGAGTACCAGGATCGCGCGAACCGGCGTCTCAGTTTGCGCAATCTTGCCGAGTATTGGCTGCGTTTGTGGGTGGCACCGAAACCGAAAAAACGCGCGGAGACGTTTTAGTTTCCGCGTGTATACTTTTGCGGAAGCAGTCGCGGCTCAGCCTTGGAAAAGCGCGTTCATGCGCTCCGCGAAATGCGCGGGTGGGCGCACCGGCCGGCCTTCGCGATCGATGAAGGCATGGGTCGTTTTACCCGTGACGAGCAGGACGTCGTCTTTGAATAGCTCGTATTCGAGGTGGATGCGCAGGACGGGTTTTTCGCGCAGTGTGGTGACAACCGTGATCGTATCATCGTAGCGCGCGGGCCGTAGATAACGCACGGATACTTCCAGAACCGGCAGGAGAAAACCGGCGGCCTCGAGCTCGCGATAAGGCAGACCTTGCTCGCGGAGCAGGGTGGTGCGGCCGATTTCGAACCAAGGGAGATAATTGCCGTGATAGACCACGCCCATCATGTCGGTTTCGGCATAACGGACGGTGATTGCGGTGCGCGACTGGATCATCGCGGCAGACTATCGGCGGACTCCGGAGCGAAAAGCAATCGGGCGGATTCCTCCCAACGATTTCGGCGGGCCCATGAATAACCGGCGGCACCGAGTCGTTCGCGCAACGACGCGTCACTGATGAGTTTTTCGAAAGCGGCGGCGAGTTGCGCGGGATGATGCGGAGGTACGACAAGCCCCGTGACATTGTCACCGACGGCTTCCGTTACTCCGCCGACGTGATGTGCCACAATCGGCAAGCCATGCGCAGCGGCCTCCAAATAAACCAGACCGAACCCTTCGACGCTGTGACGATAGTCGATGCTGGTCATCGCGAAGATATCCGCCGCTTCGTAAACGCGCGTGAGCTCGTTGTCAGGCAGGTTGCCCAGCAGGCGCACCGGAAAGCCGGCGTCGGTCGCGGCCAGACGCAGCGAGCGTTCGTAACGCGCGTTTCCAGTGCTGCTGCCGACGATCCAGTATTCGATGCGCGAGCGAAAACGGGGAGCGAGCGACTTGAGGGCTTCGAGGGTGAGCCGTTGTCCTTTGCGCGGGTGAAGACGTCCCACGGTCAGCACCACCAGCCGGTCTTTGGGTTGGGCGTTTGCGCGCGGCGTCACCACGGCAAAATCCGAGCGCACCGCACCGGGCGTGATCACGGTTTTCGACGCTGCTTCGGGGAAATGCTCCCAGAGCAGATTACGTGTGTACTGGGTGAGCGTGCTGATGCGGCTCGCGTGCTGGATCAACCGGCGGGCGCGCGGACGCAGCAGCGGATTGTTCGCAAACTTGAGAATTTCCGAGCCGTGGAACGTGAGGACCAGATGGTTGGGGCGGAAAGTCTTGAAATACTGCAGGAACATCATGCCCAGCATCGGGCCAGGTTCGGGAATATACACAGTGGCGCGTCGAAGCCGGCGGCGCTCGGCGATGAGCTGGCGAGCGATGCCCCATTGGCAGCCGAGGCCATGCGTTCCCTTGACTGTCAGTCGACGAATGGGAAAGGGCCACGTCTTTTCGGCATCGGAGGGCGATGACTGCGCCCAGACCTCGATGTTCTTCCCGATGCCGGCGGTCGCGCGGGCGATTTCCTCGGCGAACGTGGCGATGCCTCCGCGCTTCGGATAAAATTCGTGAGTAATCAGAAATACCGGATTCAAACTAAGTCCCTCGCTCATCGTCGACATGGAGTATGTTAATAAGCTCCAAGAAAAGCAAAACTCGCGCGTTAAGCTGAAACAATTGGCTGCATCTTGCGCTGATCGTTGTTGTCGGGATGTGGAACATTAGCCCCGTTCCGCGGACCGAATACGGAACATTTCCATTTACAATTCAGGGGGGCTAAAGTAACTCGCAACCACACTCATGGCAGACGTAGTAGAACAGAGCCAGAAACCCACGGGAACAGGGCTGGCCAAGCCCCCGGCATTCAGTGCTGACGACGAATCGGCATTGCGTGAAACGCTGAAGCGTTGCTCGCCCTCGACTATCGAGGCGGCAATCGAGTACCGGAAGGTGCGCGACCCGGATAAGGTCCCCACCGTGGTAATCGGTGTTATCGAGCGGTTTGTAGAGCCTGATATCCGGCCGAAACTTCGCGACGGCGACGACGAGCTGCGGCTGGTCGAAGATCTGGGCGTAGATTCGCTGACCATGATGGAGATCGTGATCCTCGTGGAGGATGTCCTCCAGATGCAGATCAATAACGATGAGCTGCGCAACTTGCGCACGGTTGGCGACATCAAGACCTTTATCGACTGCAAGATTCGCGGCCTCCCCGTTCCGAAGCCCACGCGTCATCTGCCGGTCGAACAGATCGCTGCGGTCATGCCGATCCAGCCCCCGTTCCTTTTCTTGAATGAAGCGTCGATCGGCGGTCAGGGCGCCCAGGCGAAATACAAGATTACGGGACAGGAATTTTTCCTGCAGGGCCATTTTAAGGACAATCCCGTGATGCCCGCGTCGATGATGCTGGAAGCGCTGGGGCAACTGGGGGTGCTGGCGTTGATCGAAGGGATCATCCCTTCCGAAGACGGACGGCCGGTGGATCCGAAAACCATTTTCTTCACGTCGTGCGAAGGCGTGCGTTGCCACCGGGTTTGCAAGCCCGGCGACGTTCTCACGCTCTCGATCAAACCGAAACGCGCCAAGGTGCCGCTGGCGACGTTTGAGGGATCCATCCGCGTTGGACAGGAAAAGGCGGCCGTCGTGGAGGAGATCACGCTGACCTTCGGTTATGCTGAGGCCGTTGCGACTCCTCCGGTTTCGGAAACGGCTGCGACCGTCGAGCCTGAAGCACCCGCTGCGGGACAAACTACCGTGGCGCGCACTAATAGCGCGGGAGAAGCGGCCGCGTTTTCCACGCTCCGCGAGCTGCCGGCTTAAAACGTCACGCACGCTTGATGTGCTGATTCGTTGACGCACGGGAGGGATGCGGAAAGGTGGAGCCGGTTTTCCCGGCTTCCGCCCGTGCCGTATTTTTCAGCCTCATGCCCAAAGTTTACCTCACTGGAATCGGTTTTATCACCAGCATCGGCAACGATGTCGCTACCGTGACGCGCAACCTGCGCGAATTGCGCCACGGCATCGAAGTTTACGAGCCGTTCCAGAAACCCGAAATCCCGGTCAAAGTCGCCGCGCCGGTGAAAGGGTTTCAGACGGACTCCTTCGATTGCGAAGACTGGACTTATCCCGAGCGCTACCGGGTGAAGCGTGAGATCCTTCGCGGGATGGGCCCGAATGCGCTCTACGCATATTGCGCGATGCAGCAGGCGCTCGAGGATGCGAAGTTGAGCGAACCGGATTGGTCGAATGACGACACCGGGCTTTATGCGGCTTCGGGCGGCTCGCCCTATCTGCTCGGGCATCTCATCCAAAAAATGCACGCGCAAGGCGTCATGCGCTGTTCGCCGCTGGGCATCGTCGCGGGCATCGCGGGCACGGTGAATTTTAACCTCGTGGCGCATTTCCGGATCAAGGGGGCGTCCACGGGTTTTTCGTCGGCCTGTGCGTCTTCTTCGCATGCCGCGGGCTTTGCGTATGACGAAATCGCGTTAGGACGACAGAAGCGCATGTTTGTCGTCGGCGCCGAAGACGGAAACGTGGACAGCATCCTGCCCTTCGCGGGCATGCGGGCGTTATCGCTCCAGACGGATCCCTCGAAAGCGTCGCGTCCGTTCGATGCGGCGCGCGATGGCTTCGTGGGTACGGGAGGTGCAACGGTTTTGGTTTTGGAAAGTGAAGACGAAGTCGCTCGTCGCGGGGTGAAACCGTATTGCGAACTCGCCGGTTGGGGGCAGGCCTCCGACGGTCACAACGTGGCGATTTCCCATCCGGAAGGTTTGGGTCTGCGGATGGCGATGGAGCGGGCGCTGAAAAGCACCGGAGTCGCTCCGGAAGACGTCGACTACATCAATGCGCACGCGACCTCCACGCCGATTGGCGATGTCTCCGAGGCCAAAGCGGTTCGCGCGATCTTTTCGCCTTCGGGGGCGCGTCCGTTGTTGAGCAGCACGAAGGCGCTCACGGGTCATGGCCTATCGTTGGCGGGGGCGATGGAAACCGGTTTTTGCGCGCTCGCATTGCGCGAAGGTTTCATCCCTGGCTCGGCGAATATCACGCAGGTCGATCCGGCGTGCGCCGATCTGGCGATCCCGCTGGCGACGGAGGAGAAACAGGCGGGAATAGTGCTCAATAACAGCAGTGGGTTTGGCGGGGCGAATGTGAGCCTCGTCCTTAAACGAGTTTAAGCAACCGCGTGCCCGCCCAGCCTATTTCTTCACGTTATCGGCGCGCATTCGTCACCGGTGCCTCGGGCGGACTCGGACTCGCGTTTGCCCGCATGTTGCTCGCGGAAGGTATCCACGTAACGGGTACAGCGCGCGACATCGACCGGCTGAAACCGCTCGCCAAACACGCGGCGTTCACGCCGCTGGCGCTCGATCTCGGCAATGCCGCGCAGGCGGAAAACGTTTTCACCGAGGCCGCGGGCGATACCGGTTTCGATCTCGTCATCAACAACGCGGGCTTCGGACTTTTTGCGCCCTTTGCCGCCACGCCCTACGCGGTCTGGCAGTCGCAACTGGATGCACTACTCGGGACCACGGCGCGTCTGTCGCACCTCGCGTTGACGGGCATGCGCACACGGGATCGGGGTTGCCTGGTCAACGTATCGTCGCTCGCCGTCGAATTCCCGCTGCCGTTCATGAGCGGCTATAACATGGCCAAAGCCGCACTTTCTGCGTTAAGTGAAAGTTTGATATTCGAAACCAAAGGCAGCGGCATCAGGGTCATCGATTTTCGTCCGGGAGATTATCGTACCGCCTTCAACCAAGCCATGCAGCCGACCGCAGTCGTTACCAAGGCCGCCGATCCGCGTCTCGAGCGGACGTGGCAGGCGCTGGAAGCGCATCTGGCGACGGCGCCGTTGCCGGTGGCGGCCGCGCGCGATCTACGCCGCGCTTTGCTGCGAGGGCGTTCGGGCACCGTGCGTTCGGGCTCATTGTTCCAGGCGCGCGTGGCGCCGCTTTTCGCGAGACTGGCTCCTGCTGGTCTTCGTCGCGCGATCATCGCGCGTTATCAAGGAGCCGCCTAGTGTCCAAACTTCGGATACTCGTCCTCACATCCAGCACCGGCGGCGGTCACGACGCGCGCGCCCAAGCCTTCGCGGAGTGGTGTTTCGAACTTTACCGGCATCAGATCGATGTGCGCATCGAACAGATGCTCGAAAAATCCTCCGTGGTGAACCGTTCGGGCGTGAAGATCTACAACTGGATACAGCGTCGCATGCCGATGCTGCATTCGTTGTTCTACACGCTCGTGGAGGGCGTGGGGTTTCTTAACCGGCGCACGGTGCGATTTGGCCGCAGTTACTACATGCAGGTGCTGAAAGAGTATCGTCCGCATCTGGTCTTCAGCGTTCACGACTGTCTCAATCGCGGATACTTTCAGCTCGCGCGCAAGATACTCGGAAAAGATCAGGTGAAATGCGTGACGTATTGCGGCGAATTTTCGGGCGGCTGGGGCTACAGCCGCAACTGGATCGAGCCGACCGTGGATCTCTATTTTTCGCGCACGCCGACAGCGATGGATTATGCGGTGAAAAAAGGCGTGCCGCTCCACCGTGCGCGAGTGCGCGGGCATCTGATGCTTCCCCGTGCTCACCGCGAAATTTTTTCACCGGAACAACGCAGCGTGTTTCTGACGAAGCTCGGTTTGAAGAGCGATCGTTTCACCGTGTTTCTGGCGACCGGCACGAACGGGGCGAACAACCATTTCGAATTGTTGCCGACGCTCCTGGCGCATGCGGACAAATGTCAGGTGATCGTCATCTGTGGACGCGATGTGCAGACCTACAACGAGGTGCTCCAATGGCGCGCGAGACATCCCGAGCTGCCGTGTCACATCGAAGGATACTCGGATGTCGTGCACCTGTTGATGCAGGTCAGCGATGCGATCGTGACGCGCGGCGGCACGACCACCTGCGCGAAGGCACTCCATTTTCGATGCCCGATCGTGTTCAACGCCTTCGGCGGAATCATGCCGCAGGAATCGCTCACGTGGAAATTTTTCCGCAACGGCGCGGACTCGCGCAAGATCGCGAGCGCGGAGGATTTCGCGGAGATATTTGATCGATGGATGACCGATCCCTCGGAATACCAAACGTACCGCGAAAAGTTTCTTCAGCTCCGCTACGAAGAGGATCCCACGGTCTTGATCGACGAACTCGTCGGCCTCGCCTGGCAGGCGGGGGGCGGCACGCTCCATCGCCATCCTTACCAGCCGCGCGTCAAATTATCCGACGCAAAAACCACTTGAGCGTGCGGGCAGCCATCCGCGCATGATGTGTCACTTCACCGGCTGAAAAACTGCGACCCACTCTCCTCCGGCATTGTCCTCGAAACGCCCCGTCATCGCCTATCTCTTTACCCGGTTTCCACATCGCACGGAGACCTTCCTCCAACGTGAAGTGATCGCGATGCAACGGCTGGGTGTGGATCTGCGGCTGTATTCCTTGTGGGGCGGGGGCGGTGATTTTCACGGCACGCCGGTGAAGACTTTCAACAAGTGGAGATTGCTGACGCTCTTCTGGGTCATTCCCTGGGTGGCGGTGACGCGTTGGGATGTATTCGGAATTCTCCTGCGCGGGTTGTTCACGCGTCGTGCGCCCTCGTGGATAAATTTTTGGGAAAACATGCTCGGCGCGGGATTCACCGCGGTGTTTTACCCGGCGTTTCGAAGAAACCCGCCCGACCATGTTCATGCCGCCTGGGGAGGCGCGCCTGCGACGGCTGCGTGGTGTCTTGCCCGGATGAACGGTCTGCGTTTCAGCGCTGCCGCCCATGCGTATGACATTTATGAATACGGCGGGGACTGGTGGTTGAAGGAGAAACTGAGCGACGCATGTTTCATCCACACGTCCACGGAGATGGGCCGCGCCTCTTTGATCGAGCGGGGTTTGCCTGCCGAGCGCATCCTAGTGATCCGGCGCGGGCTCGAACGTTTTCCCGAGTGCAAAGCTCTCCGACCGGAGCGCGTGCAGGGATGGCGGTTGTTGTGTGTGGCGCGACTCGTGGAGAAAAAAGGACTGAAACGGCAGATGCGGATTTACGCCGCGCTGAAGCAGGCGGGTGTGTCGTTCTCCGCGCGGATCGTGGGAGAAGGACCGCTTCGCGCGGAACTTGAGGCGGAGGCGCAACGTTTGGGCGTGGCTGACCAGGTGACGCTCTGCGGCCATCTGCCCTTGGAGGAAGTCTGGCGGCAGCTCGCGTGGGCCGACGCGTTGTTACACACCGGCGTCGTTGCTCCGAGCGGAGATCGCGATGGCTTGCCTAATGTGATCCCTGAAGCGATGTCCGCCGGCGTGCTGGTGCTAAGCTCGCCCGCGGCGGCGACGACAGAGGCCGTTTATCACGGTGAAACCGGCTTGATCGCGGATGTGGACGATCCCGAAACATGGATCGGAGCGCTGGGAATGCTGGCGGAGGATAATGTATTCGCGGAAAAACTACGCACCGGCGCGCGCGCTTGGGTGGAAAGTAACTTCGATGCGCACAAGAATGCCGCGAGATTGCACGCCAGGTTTTTGGAGGTGATCGCGCGATGATCTATTTCGACGTCACCAAGGCAGGCGGCGCGGGGCATCGCTCGGGGCTCACCCGCGTCAGCGCACGTTTGTCGGAAGAGCTCGGCAGCGCGGCGGCTCCGGTCGTGTGGAAGAACGGTGACTGGGTCTCAGCTGTGACAAGCGCGCGTGTGGCAATGACTGCCGACGACTGGCTCTTAACGGCAGAACTGTTTTGTGAAGAAGAGCGCCCGGGATTTTGGGCGTTTTTGCGGGAACGACGCTGTCGCGCGGCCTCCATTTCTCATGACGCGATTCCCCTAAAACATCCGCACATCACCTGGCCGCAGAGCGTGGCCCGTCATCCGGAGTACATGAAAATGCTCGCGTCGTTCGATCGCGTGTTAGCGGTGTCGAAGACAAGTGCGGAGGATTTGCTTGGCTTCTGGCGCTGGCAGGAAGTTGCCGCGCGCGCGCAGGTGGAAACGATTCTTTTGGGCGCGGATTTTTCGCCTGCGATAAAGACAGATCGCGCGAAAGCACCCGAAAAGTCGCAGGAGCCGCCGCTGTTGTTGTGCGTGGGGATCTTGGAGCCGCGGAAAAATCAGACCTTTTTGCTCGATGTGTGTGAGGCGCTCTGGGCGGATGGGCTCTCGTTTGAACTCTCGATCGTGGGCCGCGTGAATCCGCATTTCGGCAAGCCGGTGAAGGCGCGGATCGATGCGCTGCGAGGCCGAGGTCGCGCAGTGACTCATCATGTCGGGCTCGATGATCGCGCATTGGGCGAACTTTATCAGCGCGCGACAGCGTCGGTTTTCCCGACGATTGCCGAAGGTTGCGGGTTGCCGCCGCTGGAATCGCTCTGGCTCGGCGTGCCATGTGTCTGCAGCGATCTGCCAGTTTTGCGCGAGACCGCGCTCGGGCCGGGGTGCGAAATGGTGGCACTCAACGATCACGAAGCATGGGAGGCCGCCCTGCGCCGCATCGTCACCGACGCGACGTGGCGCGAGCAATGGCGGCGAGGTGCTGCGGAGCGTGTAGTTCCGCTCTGGATACAAACAGCCGGACGTGTGCGCGCGCTCCTGGGCGCGGCGCCGACGTCCAGCGTTTAGAGTTTCTTCACTGCATAGGCCATCGCGTCGGCGATCCGGTCGATGTCCTGATCGGAGTGGAGGGCGGAGATCGCGGTGCGGATGAGGTCCTTCCCGGGAGGAACGGCCGGTGCGATCGACATCACCGTGAACACCCCTTTTTCAAGAAGTGCCTGCCAGAAGCGGTAGGCGCGCTCCTTCGAACCGAGGACGATCGGGATGGCGGGAGTTTCGCTGCCCCACGTGTCGAGGCCGAGTGCATGCAGCGCATCGCGATAGCGCGTCGTGTTTTTCCAGAGACGTTCGCGGTGCTCGGGTTCGCGCTGCATGATGTCGAGCGCGGCGATCGCGCATGCGGTCTGCGACGGGCTGAGTGCAGCGCTGAAGATGGTTTGTTTCGAATGCGTGCGGAGGTACTCGATGACTTCGCGCGATCCGGCCACGAAACCGCCGGTGCTCGCCAGCGATTTCGACATGCTGGCGCACAGCACATCGATGCGGTCGCTGAGTCCGAAGTGATCGGCAGTGCCGCGGCCTTCGCGCCCGAGAACACCAAAACCGTGCGCATCGTCGAGCACCGTGAAGCAGCCGAGGCCTTCGACGGCGTCGAGCAACTCGGGGAGTTTTGTGATGTGTCCTTCCATCGAATAAACGCCTTCGAGCACGAGCATTCTGGGCGCATCGGTGGAAAGCGTCGCTGCGACCTCGCGCAGGTCGTCGACGTTGTTGTGGGAGAAACGCTCGACCTGTGCATGCGACAGACGGATGCCGTCCCAGAGGCACGAGTGGAGGTTTTTGTCCGCGAGAATGACGTCCCCTTTTTGCGCGAAGCTCGCGACGCTCGCCATGCAGGAAAGATAACCCGCCGCGTGAACATGGCAGGCCTCGCGACCGAGAAACGCCGCGAGTTTTTCCTCGAGCTCGACGTGATAAGCGCGGGATCCGTTGGCCGAGCGCGCGCCGGTGGGGCTGGTGCCCCAGACAGTCATGGCTGCACGGCCGGCCTCGATGACTTTCGGGTGAAAAGAAAGGCCGAGGTAATCGTTGCTCGCGAGCATGACCATGTCGCGCCCGTCGTGGCGGATGTGCGTGCCGTTTTGCGCCTGGAGGGCGTGATAGTAAGGCGCGTACCGCAGACGCATCTTGGTGGCGTGGTCGTCGCGGCAGCGCGCCAGAATGGCCTTGGGGTTTTTCGAAAACAAAGAGAACGCCATGAGAGGAAACGCGAAAAATGGCCGTCCGGGGTGAGCTTTGGCAATTGGAAAGCCTGCCGGGGTGCTTGCGTAACAGGACGCGAGCGCGTGACATTTTCGCATGACGCCTCCCGTTCCCTACGATCCGAAAGCGGGCGAAAAAACTTATTATCGTCAGCTCGATGAAGCGGGACGCAGTCATGCGCGGGCCAAGCCGTTTTCTGACGGCGATTGCGGCAAATATCTCTGCGACATCGGGGCGCTCTTGTTGATGCTGGAAGCGCCGCCGCGCACCGTGCTGGATCTCGGCTGCGGCACGGGGTGGACGTCGCGTTTTTTGGCGAAGGCCGGCTATCGCGTGACGGGATTGGATATCTCTGAGGACGCGGTGCGCATTGCGCGCGAAGTGAGCGAGGAGGAGGGCGTGGAGAATGTCGCGTATTCGTCGGGCGACTACGAATCGTTCGAGCCTGCGCAACTATTCGACTACGCGCTTTTCTACGATGCGCTGCATCACGCGGAGGATGAGGCGGCCGCTTTGCAGGCGGCGTATCGTGCGCTGAAGCCGGGCGGTGTCCTCTTCGCATTCGAGCCCGGCAAGGGTCACAGCCGGAGTGCCGGCGCGCGGCACGCGGTTGAAACGTATGGTGTACATGAGAAAGACATGTCGCCCGCTTATGTGTGGAGCCTCGCGCGGCGTATTGGTTTTCGCCGGAAATTGTTTCTGCCAAAACCGCAGGAGCTGTGCCGGGCGGTGTATCGGAAAGATTATCTCCGGGCTTCAGGGAGCGGGGTCAAACTCTGGGCGGAAAAAGCGTGGGGCTATTTCCGCGCGTGCACCAAGTCGGCGTCGGCACCACGGAAAGGGCTCGTGATCTTGTGGAAATAGCGTGCGCGAGAAAACGCGTTTACGTGCGACGTAGCGTTTGTATCCAGTTTTTCAATTCACCCGCGTAGTCGTCCCATGTGCGATAGACGCGGGACGAGGCTTCGTGCCGCAGCGCATCGCGTCGTTCGGGCGCATCGAGCAACTGCGCCATCGCATCCGCGATCGAGGTCGCGTCGGGAGAAGCAAGCGTGAGACAACCGCCGCCGGCTGCAGACTCTCCGAGCGCACCCTGCGAGGAGCAGATGCACGGTTTCCCATGCGTCAGCGACTCGAGCACCGGCAGACCAAAACCTTCGCAGAGCGACGGGTACACGGTGAAATCGCAGCGATGGTATGCGGCTTCCAGCGCGGCGTCGTCTTGCGGACCGTCGTAGCGAAGCGAGCGGCCGCGCGCTTGCAGTGCGCGGACTTTTTCCAAGGCGGCGCGCCCGGTCTGTGCATGCGCGAGTCCAATCAAGTGAAGTTCGAATTGCCCTCCGCGGTTCCACAGCAGCTCACACGCGTCGAGAAGAGCTGCATGATTTTTGCGTCCCTCGATACTGCCGACGCACAGGACAACCGGGACAGGATTTTGCGGCGCGGCAGCACGTGCGGCGGCGGGCATTTCGAGCCCGAGCGGGATGGTCACGACTGGCGGGGTGTTCGTTACGCCGAGCCAGCGCCAGTAGTCGAGAAGGGATTGTCGTGAATATTCGGATACAGCCGCGATGCCGTCGAAAACCAACAGCTCGCGCAAGTAGGCGGGGAAACGGGCGACGGTTTTGGTCGGACTGAGTTCGGGGAATTTGAGGGCGATGGCGTCGTGAAACAATGCGACGCGCGGCCCTTTCACGTGGGCAAAAAGTGGAGGAAACGCCGTCGCGGAGTGCGGGGAAAAGATCTCGGGGACCACCAATGCGTCCGCCGGCGGGAGGGCGGCAGGTGAGGAGCCGAGCCAGCGTGCAGCGCGTCCGGCGAGGCGCTTCGCGAAAGGCCACTGGGCGCCGCGTTTGGGTGCGGGCGCGATGCTGGCGAGGTTGGCGTGTTCCCAGTTCTGCAAGGGGCGCCAGGCCTCGCGGTAGGGATCGTGGGTGATCGGCGTGGCGCCGGTGCCGAGCGAGCGATGCAGGGCGCGGCAGACGCGTTGCACGCCGGTGCGCGCGCGGGTGTGGCTGGTGTGGGAAAGATCGAGCAGGATCATGCCGTGGCGCGCGAAGGGCGCGGACGTTTCTCCGTTTCCTGATACCAGCGGTAAAACGCGATCACCATGGCGATGAGGGTCACGGCCAGTCCTCCGAGTTTCATGATGACCGCGCCCAGGAGCTGGTCCTGCGCCGGACTGAAGCCCGCGATGATGCGCGGCGCGTATTCATAGGTCGGATACAAGACGTTTTCCGAGAATGCCAGGAAGAAGAAAAGAGGGGTCATCCCGATGGTCACGGCGGTGAGATAGATCAGCTGCGAAGGATGGGAGATAGGCGGGAGATCGCGCGAGGGGCTGAGCAGCGGCCACCAGAAGAAGAGCGATGCCGCGAAGAACATGACGTGTTCGAGCACGTGAATGAGTTTGTCTTGAAGCGCGGCATCGTACGCGACGGGAGCGTGCCAGAGGCTGATCACGAGGATGTAGGTGGGGGCGCAGATCAAAGGATGCGTGAGCACGCGAAGCATGGGCTTCAGCGCGGGCCGGCGGGTGATTGGCGCGAGCATCCAGTCGGGGAGCCCGAGAAGAAAAAGAATGGCGGCCGGATAGGTGAGCAGCTGGTGCTGCACCATGTGAGCGGAGAGGAGGAAACGTTCGCCGATCTGATCGAGCGGAGAACCGACCGCCAGATAGAAGATGACGAGTGCGGAGTAGAAACAGACGGCCTGCCGGCGCGGGAAGGAAGCGCCGGGGGCAATGCGGGAACGGAGAGGCCCCGTCAGCAGTGCGTACAGCCAGCCGAGGACGATGAGCCCGCCGATCAGGTGGGGCTCGTTGTGCCAGTGCGTCCAGTCAATCATCGGGAGGGGAAGGAATCACGAAAGCGCACGACGGGGGAAGGAAATAGGAACGGGCCGGGCGATCTTTGCCTGCACCGACAAAAAACGGCGGCCCGCGAAGGCCGCCGTTTGAAAACTGAATGGTGTCTTGAAGGACGCTCGCCGCCGATCAGGCCAGATGGCGGACTGTGGCTTGAACCGCCTCAATCGGCGCGCTGGCTTCCGCACCGAAGAGGAGCAATAGCGCCCAAGTCGTGCCTCCGGCGAGCATGAGCCCGATGAAAAACAGGATCGTGCAGAAAAGTTTATCCCATCGCAGGTGCATGAAGTAGAAGATAACCAGCAGGAACTTCACGGTGGAGAGGATGATCAGCGAGCTGATGATCAGCCAGCGATACAGCGGCAGATAGATCAGCACGATTTCCACACCCGTGATGACCGCGAGGATCATCGCGATCTGAACGAAGATGTGGAATTTGCTCTCGTGAGCGTGGCTGTCGGCGTGATGCAGCTCGGGGGAATGCGCGGCGTGGGAGGCCATGGCTTAGAGATATTCGAGGAGATAGACGGCGGTGAAGATCACGATCCAGACGATGTCGACGAAGTGCCAGTAAAGGCCCATCGACTCGACATCGATGGCGTTGGCTTCACCGAATTCCACGGCGCCTTTCGAGCGACTGAGGAACCAGAGCGAGAGGATGCCTGCGAGGGTGGCACCAAAAGCGAGCGGATGGTGTTGAACGAATCCGCCGAACCCGGTGCCCGTCTGGTAAGCGTGGACGAGGCCCAGCATCGAAGCCATCGCGGCAACGACGGTGACCGCAAAGGCGATGAGGTGGACAAAGCTCTTGATCAGCCAGGCGCGGCCTTGGTCGGCATCAGCAGGCTTGAAGGAGCGGATGTACATCAGCACGAGCCAGAGGACACCGATTGCGACGTGACAGCCGTGGGTACCGGTGAGCGTGTAGAAGGTGGAGCCGAAGACGCTGTTGGAAAGCGTGAGGCCTTGTGCATGCACAAAGTGGGAAAACTCGTACACCTGGCAGGCGAGGAAGATCAGTCCGAAGATGATCGTCCCGAGAAGATTGCGCCGCGTGCTTTGGACCTGGCCTTTCTGAAGCGAATTCACGGCGAGCGCCATGAGCAACGACGACATCAGGAGGATGAAGGTCGAAAACGACGTGAGCTCGATGCTGAAGATCTTCGTGACATCGGGCGACCCAGGCGGCGGGTGGAGCCGGTAGATCAGATGGCTGGAGATCAGCGCACCGAAGAACATGCAGTCCGAGGCCAGGAAGGCCCACATGAAGAGCTTCTTGTTGGGAATCCCGGTCGACGTCGTGTGGTCGTGGTGATGATCGATGGTGCCGGCGTGGCTGCTCATGAGCGTGGAAAAGTAGACGTGAGAGAGGAGTGGGAACCTGAACCGCGAAAGGTCAGTGTTTGCCGTGGGTGTCTGGGGATGCGCCGTCGGCGGGAGGATGCACGTGGTAGCCGCCGGGGCCTTCGAATGCCCAGAGGATCACGCCGAGCACCATGATAGCCGCGCCGGCGATGGCGCCGTCCATACGGTGATTCACAAAGAACAGGCTGCTGGTGAGCAGGCCGGCTGCGGTTATGATCGGGAACCACGACTGGCTCGGCATGTGTACGCCGCCGTGTGCTTCGTCTTCCTTGGCGTGCACGGCTTTTTCGCGGGCGATTTCTTCCTGGTGGTGTTTCTCGTACCAGAATGCGTCGCGGGCGTGGACGGTAGGCGTCACGGCGAAGTTGTAGTCGGGCGGCGGGTTTGGAATGGACCACTCGAGCGTGCGGGCATCCCACGGATCGCGGCGGTTCTTTTCACCCTTGAAGAAGGTGTAGACCATCACGACGAAGTACACGCCGATGCCGATCGCGAGCACGAAGGCGCCGATGGTGGCGACCATGTTGGCGCTGTCCCAGCCCATGTTGCCATCGTACACGGCCGTACGGCGTGGCATGCCGTTGAGGCCGAGGAAGTGCATGGGGAAGAAGGTGACGTTGAAGCCGACGAAGATGATCCAGAAGGAGAGTTTGCCCCAGAATTCGCTGACCTTGCGGCCGAAGATAAGCGGGAACCAATAGTGGATGCCCGCGAGCAGACCGAAGACGGAACCGCCGATCAGCACGTAGTGAAAGTGAGCGACGACGAAGTAGCTGTCCTGCTGTTGGGCGTCCGCCGGGGCGGCCGAGTGCATGACGCCGGAGAAGCCGCCGATCATGAACATCCACAGGAAGCCGAGTGCGAACATCATCGGCGTGCGCATCTGCAGGTGGCCGTTCCACATGGTGCCGATCCAGTTGAACATTTTCACACCGGTCGGGACGGCGATGGCCATGGTTGCGAGCGAGAACGCCGCGGTCGCCACGGTGCCCATGCCGGTCGTGAACATATGGTGCGACCAGACGCCGAAACCGAGAAAACCGATGGCGGCGCCCGAGAAGACCACGATCGGATAACCGAAGAGGGGCTTGCGCGAGAAGGTCGGCAGGATTTCCGAAACGATACCCATCGCGGGCAGAATGAGGATGTACACCTCGGGGTGACCGAAGACCCAGAACAAGTGCTGCCAGAGAATCGGAAGACCGCCGTTGGAAACCTCGAAGAAGTTCGTGCCGAAGGAGCGGTCCATCATCAGCTCGACGAGCGCGATGGTGATGGCCGGGAAGGAGAGGATGATGAGAAACGCCACGATCAGCGTCATCCACGTGAAGACCGGAACGCGCATCATCGTCATGCCGGGAGCGCGCATGTTGATGATGGTGACGATAAAATTGAGCGAACCGACGATCGAGGAAACGCCGAGAACCTGCAGGCCCATGATCCACAAGTCGGTGGACATGTCGGCGCGGAATTCATTGGAAAACGCTTTCGACGTCAGCGGCGCGTAGCCGAACCAGCCGGAGTCGGGTGCGCCCGATTGCACAAACCAGCCGACGTTGAGGATGACCGCACCCGCGAGGAATACCCAGAACGCGAAGCCGTTTAGCCGGGGAAAGGCCACGTCGCGCGCGCCGATCTGGAGCGGCATGATGTAATTAAAGAACGCGGCCGAGAGCGGCATGACGGCGAGGAAGATCATCGTCGTCGCGTGCATCGTGAACATCTCGTTGTACACCTGGTGCGAGATGAACGTGTTGTTCGGCACCGCGAGCTGGATGCGGATGATGAGGGCCTCGATACCGCCCACGAGGAAGAAGATCAGCGCGGAGATGCCATACATGAGGCCCACGCGTTTGTGATCGACCGTGGTGAGCCAGCTGACGAGGCCGGTCTTCGCGGTGGGGCGGGTGAAGATCCACGACCGTTTCTCCACGGCGTGGCCGGCTTCCTTGCCGGTGAAATGACTTTGGGCGGCTGCGTCCATGATAGAGTGGGGGCGGCGGAGTGCGCGGCTTATTTAAGGCTTTGGAGATAGGCGACCAAGGCGCGGGCTTCCTCGTCGTTCACGGTGATGTTGTGGCCGGTGATGGTGTTGTTGTCGTGGTTGACCAACACGTAACCGTTCATCCCACCCGTGAAGCCGCGGAACATCTTGTTGCCGGGCTTCACGCCGTTCGGATCGACGAGCCAGCGGTGAAGATTCTGCGGAGTGTTTTCGAGCAGACCGGCGGCGATCGTGGAGCGGGAGCCGATGTGCGTGAGGTCCGGCGCGAAGGGCGCGCCGCCTTGCTGGTCGCCGCGTACCACGTGGCAGGTGTTGCAGGTCTTGGCGCGGAAAAGATCGCGACCGTGTTCGACCAATGCGCGCTCGGCGGAGCTGGTGGAGGGCTGCTGAAGCGCCTGCCAGGCCTCGAAGGGAGACTGGTCGAACTCTGGGGACCAGCCCGGTGCGTTGCGCTTGTTTTCAATCGGTGTGTAGCTGGCGAAAATCGGTTCGGCGCGGGCTTCGTCGAAGACGGGTGCGGCCCCTTGTTTTTGTTTCGCCAGCCAGTCGGCGAAATCGGCCTCGTTGAGGGCGATCACGCGGAAGCGCATGACGGCGTGCGATTCGCCGCAGTATTCGGCGCACTGGCCCCAGAAATAACCCGGCTCGTCGGCTTTGAGCCAGAGGTGGTTGCCGCGGTTGGGGATCATGTCGACTTTACCCGCGAGTTTCGGGACCCAGAAGCTGTGAATGACGTCGAACGTACGCAGGTTCACACGCACGGCGCGTCCGGCGGGGATGACAAGCTCATTGGCGACGATGAGCGGAGTGGTGCCGCCGTTGTCGGGGAGTTGCACTTCCTCGTGCGGGTACTCGAATTTGAACCACCATTGGTAGCCGATCGCGTTTACTTCGTAGGCGGTGGCGCGCTCTTCCTCGGGGACATCGTAGGTGTACCAGATGTGGTGCAGCGTCGGCACGGCGATGAAGATCAACGCGATTACCGAGGCGCCGATGAGCCCGAGCTCGATCAAGGGATTGCCGTGACCCTGCGGCGGCACCGGCGCGTTTTCGTCGGCCGAGGTGCGCGCTTTAAACTTCAGCGTCGCGTACGTGAGCACGCCGGCGACGAGCACGAATATGATGCCCGTGACCCAAAGGGTGACGTAGAAAACGCCGAGCTGCGCCTCCGCCACGGGACCCTTGGTGTCGAATGTCGACTGGGGGCCGGACAACCATCCGCCCATCAAGAGCGGCAGGCAGGCAACAGCGAGAGCGGTCAAACCACGGCGAATATGAGAACGCGAAATGGGCGAGGCGGTCATGAGGGTCAGCAAAGCGATGAGGTGGCCGATGGCGGCGCACACACGTCAGGCAGCGTTTTCAGCGACTCATCTATTTCAAGTCCTAAAACAAATTCATAAGATAGCGTCGTTAATAACTGCGGCAAAAATGCTGCGCGTTTATTGCGCTATCGTTGTTCAGGAAGTCTGCGCGGGCCACCAGCGATAGAGGAAAAAGTAGATCAGCACGCCCGTGATGGAGACGTAATACCAAATCGGGAATGTCCAGCGCGCCCACGCGCGGTGGCGCTCAAAATCGCCTTTGAGCGCGAGAAAAAAAGTGCGTGGCACGAGCCACGCGATCGCCATCGCAAGCAAGATATGCGTCGCCAGCATCACGAAGTACACCGTCCGGATCGCGCCTTCGCCGCCGAACGGGGTGTGCACGCCCTTCACGAGGATTTTGTGGCCGACGTAGCCTACGAGAAAAACCGCCGAGACCACTCCGGCGGTCAGCATGCAGGCGCGATGCGCGCGGATGTTTTTTCTCAGGATGAAAAAAAATCCCGCGGTCAGAAACACGGTGGCGAGGGCGTTGAGCGCCGCATTGAGCGCAGGAATATCTTGTACGGTCATTGGCGTAGTCGGAAAACGGATACACGCGGGCGGCGCCGTGTGGCGCTTCGCTCAGAACACCCAGCGGTCGGCCACCAAGGCTGCGAGTTGCAGCGGCAGCCACGCGATCGAGGCGAAGAACAAGCGGCGCGCGGTGTGTTCGCGACCCTCGGGGCGCAGGAAGGCGATCGCCCGCCACGTGAACCACGCTCCCAGCGCGAGCGTGACCACCAGATAGTAGTGGCTGGTCAGCCCGGTGAAGCTCGGCGCTGCGCTGACCACGACGAGCACGAGCGTGTTGATCAGTGACCAGAGGGCGACTTTGCCGCCCGCTTCGTCGCGCACCGGCAGCATCGGGAAACGCACCGTCGCGTACTCGTCGCGATAGATCCAGGCGATCGCCATGAAATGCGGGATCTGCCAGAAAAGGAGAATGCCAAACAGGATCCAGCCGAGCGCAGTCTCACGCGCTCCCGAGGCGGCCCATCCGATCAATGGCGGAAACGCACCCGCAACGGCGCCAATCTCCGTGGACCAGCGCGACCAGCGTTTCGACGGCGTGTAGAACGCGAGATAGCTGATGATCGTCAGAAGCGCGAAGAGAGCCGCGTACGCCTCCACCTTCACAAACAGAAGCGCCAGCCCGGCCGCGCACATGCCCCAGCCGATGATGAACGCCGAGCCGGTGGTGACTTTACCCGCGGGGATCGGCCGCGTGGCGGTGCGTTTCATCAACGCATCCGTATCGCATTCCATCCATTGATTCAGCGCGGCCACGCCGCCGGCGCAGAGTGCGGTGCCGAGAAATAGATACCAGAAAACGGCGGTTTCCCACGGCGGCACCGCCGCGAAATAACCGACGAGCGCCGTGATGACGGAGAGTAAACTGAGCCGCGGCTTCGTCAGCTCGAGATAGTCGTGGAAACTCGCCTTGCCCGGAGCCGCGACTTTTTCGGAAAGAGAAGAAAGTTCGACGCTCATGAGCGAGTGACGGGCGTTGCCGCGTGGATGGGCTGGCCGAGTTTCGGTTTCGTGCGGCCTTCGATGACGTCGCGGTGAAGCCACCACGTAAGCAGGAAAGTGGTGGCGAGCACGCATGCGCCGACGGTCACGTGCGCCGTGGTGTAGTGGGCGTTGCGCTGCGTCCAGATGACCGAGGCGCCGAGCGCGATCTGAACGATGAGCAGGCAGATCATCGTCGTCGCGAGATTCTTGATGCCGCTCGAAGACGCGCGGTCTTTCCACACGGCCCACGCGAGCCAGCCGAGCATGATGGCGAGCACCACTGCCATCACGCGATGGGCGAAGTGAAGCGTGATGCGATAATCCCAGTGTGCAGGAAGTATATCGCCCGCAGCTGTGGAAAACGGAAACGTGGGAATTGCGAGGCCGGCGTTGTTGTGGCGCATCGCAGCCGCGATGGTGAGCTGCACAATCACGAGTAACGTGGCCGTGCGCGCGAGCATGCGCAGGCGGCGACCGGTTGGTTCAACGGGCGTCTTGGCATCGATCCAGCGGTGCGAAAGCGATGCCGCGATGGCGAACAAGATGCAGACATAAAGCTGCGCGAGGATGCCGTGGGGGATGCGCAACATTTGACCGAGCGTCATCTCGAAACCGGGTACATCGATCGAATCGAGCAGCACGCGTTTGCCGCCGATGATGCCTTGGATCACAACGATCGCGACGGCCCACCAGGCTAGTTTGCGCATCCAGCGCCGTTCATCGACACGGGTCACCCAGATCGCGAGACCGAGCGTGATGATGCCCATGATCATGCCGCTCAATCGGTGCGAGTGCTCCGCAAACATATCCAATTGCGAAAGCCAGCCGTCGGGATTGATCGAGCCGTTGGAGAAAGGCCAGTCGTCGAACACCATGCCTGCGCCGATCGTCGTGGTGAGCGCACCGAGCGTCACCAGCACAAAAACCCACGCGCTGCCCAGCGCGGCGAACCAGGCGAGCGCGGGCCGGTAGGGCGTGTTGCGATGTGCGAGCGACGGGAGCGGCATAAGCAAAGCTTCAGGAGAAAAGAAGGCGGACGCTACCGCTCGCAAACCCTTTGACAAATCTTTCTCCGGACAAATCGGTAAGCGCATGCAATTTGTCCGCCTGCTGCTGGTCTCCGTGCTTGTCGCGTTCGCTTCCTGTTCGAAACCGGAGGCCGGTCCTGTCGATAAGCGTTACCCGCTGACCGGTGAGATCGTGTCGGTCGATACGGAGAACAACATCCTCCGCGTGAAGCACGAAGCGATCGAGGGCTACATGCCTGCCATGACGATGGATTTTTCGGTGTCGCTCGGCGACGCGCGGCTCGCCCGCGCGGGGCAGCGCATCCGCGGCGAACTGGTCGAAGCCGCCGATGGCGATTTCCGCCTCGAAAAGATCTGGTCCGCCGATCCTTCCGAACACAGCCGCGTGGACGCCGCGGCAAAAACGCTCACGCAGGAAACGGTCGCGCTCGGTCGCGGCGCTTATCGCGAGATCGGCGAACGCGCGCCGAACTTCACGCTCTACGATCAAGACGGCCGCGTGGTCGATGCGCAGCGTTTCCGCGGCAAGCAGGTCATGATCAATTTCATTTTCACCCGCTGTAAAGTCGCCCGCATGTGTCCCGCCGCCGTCGCGCGTTTTCAACAAACGCAAGGCCTCGCGCGCGAAGCCGGCGTGAAGGATCTCGAGCTGATTTCGTTCACGCTCGATCCCGAATACGATACG
>CAZNJG010000014.1:0-120237 GCA_964573305.1 uncultured Opitutaceae bacterium | reverse complement strand
ACGCGCGCGTTGATCAATGGCCGGGGCGGCGGCCGCTGGTGCGCGCGTACTCTTTTTCGATCCAACCCGAGTTGAAGAGGAAATCGGCCGAGGCGGGATTCATCGCGCAGGGGACGTTCCAAAGCACGGCGAGTCGGAGCAACGCCTTGACGTCGGGATCGTGCGGCTGCGCGGCGAGCGGATCCCAGAAAAAGATCAGCACATCGATGCGCTGCTCGGCGATGGCGGCTCCGATCTGTTGATCGCCGCCGATCGGGCCGCTGAGGAACTTGTGCACGGGCAGGCCGAGTTCGCTGGCGATCATGCCGCCGGTCGTGCCGGTGCCGAAGAGTTCGTGTTTCGCGAGGGCGTCGCGGTGAATGCGCGCCCAGGCGAGCAGCGAGTCCTTCTCGTGATCGTGCGCGACCAGCGCGATGCGTTTGCGGGCGGGCAACGGTGCGAGTTCGGTGCGGACGAAGGACATGGGCTGAAAGTTACTTTGTTTAAGGGAGCCGTTTGATGGCTTCGGCGGGTGTCAGCACGATGGCATCCACGCGCGATTCAGGCGGGAAGTGCTTAACGTTGCCGGTGACAAGAATTCTGTCGGTCGTGCCCAAAGCCGCCGTGAGAAAGATTTCATCGCTGCGGTCGGGCAGCGTGACGCGTAGCTTTGGCGTGTGTTTTATTTCCCACGCTTCGGCAAAGGAGCTGATGAAGTTGGCGACGACCGGCTGGGGGAATCCGAACTTCGGGCGGCGCAGCACGGAGGCGTACTCCGACAGAATCGAGGGCGTCCAAGCGGCGCGGATACGGCCGTCGCGGACCGCGAGAAGGAGCTGGCCCGGGGCGCCTGCAGGATTGAGGAGGCCGGAAACGACGACATTCGTGTCGAGCACCCAGGAGGGCGGGTTCATTTCTTGCGCTTGTTACGGGCTGAGCGGGCGTCGGCGATTTCGGCTTCGATTTCAGACTCGGAGAGATCGTTCGCGCCGGAAGCCGCGGCTTGCTGTTGCATGGCGCTCAGCGCCTGACCGAAAAGAATACGACGGATGGATTCGAGGTCGGCCTCCAGTCCCAAGGGCGACACCGGAACGAGGTAGGCGGCAGGCTGACCGTTTTGGGTGACTACTTGCGGACGCCGCGCTTTTTTTAATCCCTTCAGAACGCGACCGGGCTGCTTGGAAAGTTCGCGGGAGGAAACGAAATCGACTGCCATGATGGCGGAAGTGTCGGACAATTGTCCGGCATGGTCAAGCGGCGGTACCTGGATGTGTGGCGCGGCGGACGAGACGGGCCGTCCGGAAAAGCGTGCTCGTCAGAATCGGCTGCAGTCCGATTGTGCAAAGTTTGACCCGTTTTGCTGACAGCCCGTTCATCGGGCTGCTTGT
Organism: uncultured Opitutaceae bacterium; assembly: GCA_964573305.1. Lineage (GTDB taxonomy): Bacteria > Verrucomicrobiota > Verrucomicrobiia > Opitutales > Opitutaceae > Nibricoccus. The sequence goes on along the minus strand of CAZNJG010000014.1, from coordinate 118,870 downwards.
TGGTCCTATCGCTTATTAAATTTGAAGTCTGGAAACGGCCGATTGAGCGCCGGATACACCAATACTTGAAACGCTCTGATGATACCGGTTGTGGCTTGAAAGATATGCCTAAACTCAGGCCCGGCGGAGGAGCTAATACTCGTCAGGTGAGCCAGAGCCTTGTTTGCGAAAGTGATGGTGTGAACTAGTGAAGCCTCCAATTCGTCCGTAGTTACTTCGCTCCCGCCGCAAGCCTGCAAAAATTCACTAAGTGAAAGTTTCCGGCCAATCACGTGAACGATGGTCAGGTCGTCATTTGGGTTCTGCTGCGTGCGACCGCCTCTATCTTCGATTGCGATGAGCTTGTTGGTTTTTCCGATTCTGAATCCAAAAAAGGAAGTTAGCTTCCGAATCTCAACAATTGCTTTGAATAGCACCGGATCAACGAAGAGCCCGCCGGACTTTCCGTGCACGATCGGACATGGCCCGGCTCCGCGAAATTCGACCGTAACGTCTGGAGGCGGAAGTTCGTTTTGGTAGTAAACAGCTAAGGTCAGGCAAATTTCCCTTGTTAGCGCAAAATTTTGGAGAACAAGGTGAATCTCTTCCGTCAGGAATTCATCGACTTTCGTTCTCATGGGGAGTGGTCCGAAAGCGTCGACACTCACCCAACCCAAGCGCGGGCGTTGCGGAAGAGTTTCATCCAGGGGGAGTCCTCGCCCCAGTTTTCGGGGTGCCAGCTCATGGCGGCGGTGCGGAAGACGCGCTCGGGGTGCGGCATCATGATGGTGACGCGGCCGTCTTTCGTCGTGAGCGCGGTGATGCCGTGCGGGGAGCCGTTGGGATTGAGCGGGTAACGCTCGGTCACGTTGTGGTGGTTGTCCACGTAGCGCGCGGAGACGAGGCCGGAGTCGCTGAAGGTTTGCGCGGCGTCGGCGTTCGGGAATTCGGCGTAGCCTTCGCCGTGCGCGACGGCGATCGGGATGACGGAGCCTTCCATGCCGGCGAAGAGGACGCTGGGGCTTTTCTCGATTTTGACGGAGGCGAAACGGGCTTCGAAACGCTCGGACTGGTTTTGCACGAAGCGCGGCCAGTGGTCGGCGCCCGGGATGATCGAGTGGAGGTTGCTCATCATCTGGCAGCCGTTGCAAACGCCGAGGGCGAAGGTGTCGGGGCGCTCGAAGAAGGCTTTGAATTCGGCGCGGGCGCGTTCGTTGAAGAGGATGCTCTTGGCCCAGCCTTCGCCGGCGCCGAGGGTGTCGCCGAAGCTGAAACCGCCGCAGGCGATGACGCCGCGGAAGTCTTTGAGCGAAACGCGGCCGGTGAGGATGTCCGTCATGTGGACATCGATCGCGCGGAAGCCGGCGCGGGTGAGCGCGGCGCCCATCTCGACCTGGCCGTTGACGCCTTGCTCGCGCAGGATCGCGACGGGGGGACGGACTCGGACGTCGGAGTTCGAACCGGCGGAATTTTTAACCACAGAGGACACAGAGGGCACGGAGGACAGACCCGAAGAGGTCTTTGATTTGGTCTCTGTGCTCTCTGTGGTTAAAAATGGATAGGGGAAGGTGATCTTTGGCGTGATGCCGGGGTTGTCCTTCTCGAGTTTGAGTTGGTACTCGGACTCGGCGCAGGCGGGGTTGTCGCGGAGGGCGGCGATGCGGCGGGTGGTGTCGGACCAGACGGAGCGCAGCGTGGAAAGGTTTTCGTTGAAGATGTGCTGCTCGCCGGAACCGGGCTGGCTGATGCGCATCGCGAAGTGCGGGTTGAGTCCGCCGACGATCGTTGTGCAGGTCTTGAAGCCGTGTTCGCGGAGGACGAGGAGAACATCGTCGAGGTCTTCGCCGCGAATCTGGATGACGGCGCCGAGCTCTTCGTTGAAGAGCTGGCTGATAGCGGAGTTGGCGGCGAGCGATGTGGTCGTGCCGCGCGGTGCGGGCGCGAGCGTGATGTCCACGCCGGTGTGTCCGGCGAAGGCCATTTCGGCGATGGTGGCAAAGAGGCCGCCGTCGCTGCGGTCGTGGTAGGCGAGGAGTTTTTTGTCGCGACTGAGGAGCTGGATCGCTTTCCAGAAATTTTTGAGGTCGGTCGGATTATCGACATCGGGCGTGGCTTCGCCCATCTGCGAAAGGGTCTGTGCGAGGATCGAGCCGCCGAGGCGGTTTTTGCCGCGGCCGAGATCGATGAGGAGCAACACGGAGTCGTCGATCTGCTGGAGTTGCGGCGTGAGCGTGAGGCGGATGTCGGCGACGGGGGCGAAGGCCGAAATGATGAGCGAAGTCGGCGCGGTGATGCGTTTTTGTTCACCCGAAGCGGCGTCGTTCCACACGGTGGACATGCTCATGGAATCCTTGCCGACGGGGATGGTGATGCCGAGCGCGGGGCAGAGTTCCATGCCGACGGCTTGAACCGCGGCGTAGAGATCGGCGCCATCGCCGGGGAGGGCGGGTGCGGCCATCCAGTTGGCGGAGAGATTCACTTTACCGATGTCGCCGATTTGCGCGGCGGCGAGATTGGTGAGGGCTTCGCCGACGGCGAGGCGGGCGGAGGCGGCGGCGTTGTTGACGGCGACGGGTGTGCGCTCGCCCATGGCCATGGCTTCGCCGGTGTAGACGTCGAACGCGGCGGCGGTGACGGCGACGTCAGCAACGGGAACCTGCCACGGGCCAACCATCTGATCGCGGGCGATGAGGCCGGTGATGGAGCGGTCGCCGATGGAGATGAGGAAGGTTTTATCGGCGACGGTGGGATGGCCGAGGACGCGCGCGGCGAGATCGTTGAGCGAATGGCGGCCGAGGTAGAGCGGCTTTTGCGGGCGACGCAGCGTCTCGGCTGTGCGATGCATGCGCGGCGGTTTGCCGAGGAGGACCTCGAGCGGCATGTCGATCGGCGTGTTGTTGAAATGCGGATCTTCGAGGACGAGGCGTTTCTCTTCGGTCGCTTCACCGACGACGGCGAACGGACAGCGCTCGCGTTCGCAGAGTTTGGCAAATACGTCGAGACGCTCCGCCGGGACGGCGAGGACGTAGCGCTCCTGCGATTCATTACACCAGATTTCGAGTGGCGACATGCCGGGCTCGTCGTTGGGAACTTTGCGCAGGTCGAAACGACCACCGCGTCCGCCGTCGTTGACGAGTTCAGGCAGGGCGTTGGAGATGCCGCCGGCGCCCACGTCGTGGATGAAGGAGATCGGGTTCTCGTCGCCGAGCGCCCAGCAACGATCGATCACTTCCTGACAGCGGCGTTCCATCTCGGCGTTGTCGCGCTGCACGGAAGCGAAATCGAGATCCTCGTTGCCGGAGCCGCTGGCCATGGAGCTGGCGGCGCCGCCGCCGAGACCGATGAGCATCGCGGGTCCACCGAGGATGATGAGTTTATCGCCGGGATTGATCTCACCCTTTTTGACGTGGCCGGCTTTGATGTTACCGAGACCGCCGGCGAGCATGATGGGTTTGTGGTAGCCGAGCACTTCGGTGGCCGGTGGAGTTGAAGGTTGAAGGTTGAAAGTTGAAGGGGACGGAGTCGGAGCGGCGGCAGCAGGTTTCTGGCTTTCAACTTTCAACTTAGAACTTTCAACGCTTCGAGCAGGCACCTCCTGCTCGAACGTGCGGAAGTAGCCGTTGATGTTGGGGCGGCCAAATTCGTTGTTGAACGCGGCGCCGCCGAGCGGGCCCTCGATCATGATGTCGAGCGCGGAGACGATGCGACCGGGTTTGCCGTTGTCCTTTTCCCACGGCTGGATCGCACCCGGTATCCGAAGATTGGATACGGTGAAACCGGTCAGGCCGGCCTTGGGCTTGGAGCCGCGTCCGGTGGCGCCTTCGTCGCGGATCTCGCCGCCGGAGCCGGTGGCGGCGCCGGGGAAGGGGGAGATGGCGGTCGGGTGGTTGTGCGTCTCGACCTTGCAGAGGATGTGGATGTCTTCGTCGTGCGCGGCGTATTCGCTGGTTTTCGGATCGACGTAGAAACGGCCACCACGGGTGCCCGCGAGGACGGCGGCGTTGTCCTTGTACGCGGACAAGATGCCGTCGCTGTGCAGCTGATACGTGTTCTTGATCATCTGGAAGAGCGACTTGTCCTTGGCGGAACCGTCGATTTCCCAGGTGGCGTTGAAGATCTTGTGGCGGCAGTGCTCGGAGTTGGCCTGCGCAAACATCATGAGCTCGATGTCGTTCGGGTCGCGGCCAAGCGTGGTGAAGGCTTTGACGAGGTAATCGATCTCATCCTCGGCGAGCGCGAGGCCGAGTGACTGGTTGGCGGCGACGAGCGCGGCGCGACCTTGCGTGAGGACCGGCACGGTGGTCATCGCGCGCGGCGCTTCATGTCGGAAAAGGACGTCGAGCGAATCGAACTCGTTGAACACGACCTGGGTCATGCGGTCGTGCAATTTCGCGCGGAGCGCGGCGATCTGCTCGGACGAAAGGACGGAAAGCGGCGGCTGAAGCGCGGCGTTGTCGATATCGATCCAGTAGGCGATGGCGCGCTCGATGCGCTTCACCTTGGCGAGGCCGCAGATGTGGGCGATGTCGGTGGCCTTCGACGACCAAGGCGAGATGGTGCCGGGGCGCGGAGCGACGACTTGCAGGAGGCCGGCGGGCGGGTGGGCAGAAGCGCTGCGGCGCGGGCCGTAGGTGAGGATTTTTTCCAGCACTTCGCGCTCGGTGGCGGTGAGGTCGCCGTCGATTTCCGCGACGTGGATGAAAGCCGTGCTGAGGCTGCGGACGGGCAGACCGGCGGAGGCGAGGTCTTGCTGGAGTTTTTGCAGGCGAAACGGAGACAGGGCAGGAGAGCCGCGGAGGATCAGCATGGTGGAAAAATAGAGGCTTTTAACGAACAGGGTGCAGACCGGTTTGGCGATGGGAAAAACGGCGCATCCTTTTCCTCGCGCGCGTGGGCGTGCGTTAACTGACGCGAAGTGGGTTGGCGCCGCACATTGCACGCTGGAGTTTCCGTCGAATCGGGGGTGCGACAAGATCTGCGGTTGTTAACCGGGGAAAGTTCAGAAAGTCTCATCACAATGTGTTCTCTTCCCGCCAAGCGCGTCCCGGTCATCGAGAAGTTCTCGCTCGGGCTCTTTTTAACGACTGTCGCGCTCTCGCTGGCAGGTATTGGAGGGCTTCTTTGGTTGCTGGCTCCTGAGGCGGTCTGGCAGGCGCAGTTGAACGCCGCGTGGTGGCAGTTCGCGGTGATTTTCCTCGCGATGAAAATGTTCAACTGCGGCATCGAGTTCTTCTTCCATCGCTACGTGTTGCATAAGCCGGTGGTGCCGTTCCTGAGCCGCTTTTATCGTCAGCACACGCTGCATCATAGCCTCACGCGCATCGCGCGCCGGCGTCTGCCGGGAGGACGGGACATTCCCTACGTGGAAAATATTTATCCGATGACGGAGCCGGAGCAGGGCGAAGCGGCGTTTTTCCCTTGGTACACGCTGGCGGTGTTTTCGGCGATCGTGACGCCGTTGCTGGCCCTGGGCCAATGGCTTGCGCCGACGTTTCCGTGGTTCTTCGCCGGCTATGCGGCGCTCGCGGCGTCGTTGATCATCTACGAAGTTTTCCACGCGATCGAACACTGGCCGCTGGAAAAATGGACGCCATTGCTGGAGTCGAAACGCTTCGGGAAATTCTGGACCCACGTTTATAGTTTCCACCTGCGACATCACGCCGTGATCGATTGCAACGAAGCCATTTCCGGGTTCTTCACCTTTCCTGTTTTCGATCTGCTCTTCGGCACCTGGATCTCGCCGAAAACGCTCTACACTGACGGCGGCGAGTGGGAGGCGTCTGAGTTCAGGAGCCCGCGTCCGATTTTCTTCATCCGCTGGTGCGATCAATTCGCCGACAGGATCGTTTCCCGCCGGCGCAAACAAATCCGCTCCAAGGTCGCGGTGCGCAGGCCCCGGCGCCAGCTGGCGCCGGCCTTGGACAAATAAATCGATTCGCTCCTTGCTATCTGGCGAGGCTGCGCGACTGTGGCCGCCTCGTAAGATACGTTAGCTGACAGTGACTGGTGGGTCTTCAGATGAGCTTTGAGTTCAGGTGATGATTCGAAACCCGATTTTCGGGAACGGACTGACTTAGACGGTACGAACATCACAAGATATGAACTCTAAACTATACGTCGGAAATCTTTCCTTCAAAACCACCGAAGACGGCCTCCGCGCTGCCTTCGAACAATTCGGCGCCGTGACCGACGTTTTCGTCGCCTCGGATCGTGAAACGGGCCGCCCGCGCGGTTTCGCTTTCGTTACGATGGGCACCGCTGAAGAAGCCGCGCAGGCTGTTGAGCGTATGAACGGCGTCGATCTCGACGGTCGCACGCTCACCGTCAACGAAGCCCGTCCGAAAGAGGAAATGGGCGGCGGCGGTTTCGGCGGAGGTCGCAATCGCAACTTCGGTCCCGATCGTCGCGCCGGCGCTTTCCAAGCCCGCGGCAATCGCCGCTACTAAAGAGCGGTCCGGCACCTCGCCGGAAATAATCATTCGAAGCGAAGGCCGTGTGCCTTCGCTTTTTTTGTGCCCGGAAGTCGCGGGTGCGGACGCAAAAAAGCCGCGCAAAACAAAGCGCGGCCAATGAACATGCGTGACGTGTCAGCGTGCGAATCGCGAAGCGACCCGGCTCACGACTTCGTCGCCAGATGCGCTTCGATTTTCCAGAGCAGATCGTCGGCTTTGCGCGAGACACCGGTGAAAAGGTCTTCGGTGCCGGCGTCGCCGATCTTGCCCGCGCCATCGATGGCGGAGCGGACGGATTTGGCGTAGCGGGAAAACGCAGCGACCAAGGCGTTCAAGTGGTCCTCGCCCGAGAGAATTTCGAGCGGGTATGCCTTCAGCGTCGAGGTGCTCGCGATCGTTTGCACCGTGCCGAGCGCGATCCCACCGAGAGCGACCGCGCGTTCGGCGATCTCATCCACGAACTCGTTGATCTCGTCGGCGACCTCGTCGAACAGCTCATGCAGCGTGATGAACGTCGGGCCCTTCACGTTCCAATGCGCCTGTTTCACCTGCAAACCGAGGTCCAGCGCTTCCGCCAGCTGTTGATTAAGCAGTGCGACCAGCTCCTGGCGGTCGGACTTGGGAAGATCATGAGAGCTTTTCCAGAGGGATTTCTTTTTCATGAATGGGAAGTGTATCACAGGCTACTCGTGATGCTTGTGGAGTAAAGACGGCGGCGAGCGTTTATGGTGTCCGCTTACCGCGCGCAGAAGCGGCGCTTTCGCCCACGGCGTGCATAAGTGACATTGATCGCGGCATATGGAACCGTAAGTTGACGGCTTCGCTCATGCCCGAACTCGATTTTCGCAACACGAACAGCCTGTGGAGCAGTGTCCTCGTCGAAACGCTTTTCCGCTGCGGTGTGCGGCAGGCGGTGACCTCGCCTGGCTCGCGTTGCACGCCGCTGACGATCGCGCTGGCGCGGCATGAAGGCATCGAAGCGATCCCGGTGCTCGACGAACGCTCGGCGGCATTTTTCGCGCTGGGATTGGCGAAACAAAACCGTAGCCCCGTCGTCCTCGTGTGCACGTCGGGCACGGCGGGCGCCAATTATTTTCCTGCGGTGATCGAAGCGCGCGAAAGCGGTGTGCCCCTGCTTGTGATCACGGCCGATCGTCCGCCTGAGATGCGCGAATGTGCGTCGGGGCAAACGATCGACCAACAAAAACTCTTCGGCAGTTTTCCCGTGTGGTATCACGAACTCGCGGTGCCCGAGGCGACGCTCGATCGGTTGCGTTATCTGCGGCAGACGATCGCCCACGCTTGCGAACGCACGCAGCGCCCGGCAGCCGGTCCGGTTCATGTGAACGCACCATTTCGCGATCCGCTGCCGCCGATCGAGGATGGCACGGCGCGTCCGCTCGATGGAAAAATCGGCACGGAGTTTTTCGAGCATTTGTCGGGCAAGGCCGTCGATGTATCCACAACTGCGATACAGCGCCCGGTGACGTCGCGCGGATTGATCATCGCCGGGGCGTATGTGCCGGCAAATGATGAACATTATCTCGATGCGCTGGCGAAACTGGCGCGCACGCTCGGCTGGCCGGTGCTCGTGGATGTGCTTTCGCCTGCGCGCCATCATGAGATGCCGGGCGTCACGCGAATCAGCGCGTACGATGCGATTCTACGAAACGAAAAAGCCGCGCAGGCGCTGACGCCGCGCACCGTGCTATGTTTGGGAAATTGGCCCACGAGCAAAGTGCTGCGAAGCTGGCTCGAACGCACGCAGGCCGAGACCGTGCTGGTGTCGGCCACCGGACTGAATCGCGATGCCCTGCACGGAAAAACGCGGCACCTGCCGCTCGCTCCGGAGAACTTGCGTCCAGAATTGTCGGGCACGGTGGACGCGAGTTATGCGTCGGCCTGGGCGAACGCGGAATCCGCGGCGCAGAAAATACTGACGGAGCGATTCACTGCGTTGGATGAAGTGTTTGAAGCGAAAGCGACGCGCTTGCTCGCGGAGCATGTCCCCGAGTGCACGCCGTTGTTTGTGGCGAACTCCATGCCGGTGCGCGATCTCGAGTACGTGTGGCCCGCGAACGATCGAAAAGCGGAAATCCATTTCAGCCGCGGCGCGAATGGCATCGATGGCACGCTTTCGACGGCGCTCGGCATCGCGCATGGAAACGCGCGGCCGTCGGTGTTGCTCACGGGCGATCTCGCGCTGCTGCATGACGCCAACGGATTCTTGCTTCGCTCCCAACTGCGCGGATCGCTCACGATCGTGCTCATCAACAACGCGGGCGGCGGCATCTTCGAGCACTTGCCGGTGTCGCAATTCAATCCGCCCTTCGAAAAGTATTTCGCGACGCCGCAGGCTGTGGATTTTGCGAAGCTGTGCGCGGCGCATGGTGTGCAGCACGATGTGATTCGCGACTGGCGGCATTTCGCGGAATCCATCGCTCGGCTGCCGGAGTCGGGCATTCGCGTGCTCGAGCTTCGCACCGACCGCAAACGCGACGCGGCCACGCGCAAGCGTCTCTTTGCTGACGCCGCCAACGCAGCTGCTGCGGTGCTGGCTTGAGCTGGGCAGCGCAGTCCCGGCGTCTTCCGGCAGAAAGTTTCGCGCGGTGGGCTATCGCTTCGCTTCGATCTGATCGGCGATTTCTTCGAGCGGGTAGGTGAGGATTTCGGCGAGCGTCGGATGATACCAAGGCGCTCGCAAAAGATCGAACACGGTCGCGCGCATCGCGAGTGGACCGCTGAAGCAGTGGATCAATTCGCCGGCATCTTTGCCGACGATCTCCGCGCCGAGGATGCGGCCACGAGTCGGCTCAGCGATCACCTTCACGTAGCCGTAATTGGCATCCATGAGGATCGATTTCCCGTGATCGTTGAACGGATAGCTGGCGGCGAGATAAGGCCGGCCTGCGCGTTTCAAATCACTTTCGAGCACGCCGATGCTCGCGAGCTGCGGGTCGGTGAAGACGACGTTGAGCAGGAGGGCCGGATCGATCGGTTTCAGGTCTTTGACGCCGAAAGCGTGACGCGCAGCGAGTTCGCCCTGCGCGACCGCGAGGTGCACGATATCGAATGGACCGGATACATCGCCGCCTGCGTAGATGTGCGGGGCTGAGGTCTGCTGAAACTTGTTGGTGATGATGCGGCCTTGTGGAGAAAGCTTCACTCCCGCGGCTTCTAGGTGCAGGCCTGCGGTGTTGGGCTCGCGACCGAGTGCGTTGAAAAGGAAACGCGCGCGACGCACGACACGTTTGCCGTCGTGTATGAACTCCACGGATACACCACGTTTGTCGTGCGAGATGCGTTGGAGCGCGGTGTCCGTAATCAGGTCGACGCCCTCATCGCGGAAGGCCTGCTGCACGGTCTCGCTGGCCTCTGGCGAGTGGTCGCGGAGGATATGTTTGCTGCGTTGGATCAGCGTCACGCGGCTGCCGATGCGGTGGAGGAATTGTGCGAGCTCGGTGGCGACGATGCCGCCGCCGAGGATGATCACGCTTGCAGGCGTGAAATCGAGGTCGAGCACATCGTCGCTTGTCCACGCGGGTGTTTCCGCCAGGCCGGGGATCGGCGGCTGGCTGACCTTGGAACCGGTCGCGATGATGATTTTTTTCCCGCGCAGTTTCTGTCCATCGGAGAGCTCGATGGTGTGTGGATCGAGGAAACGCGCGTAGCTGCGGTGGAGCGCGTATTTGCCCGACTGAATCTGCGTGTCGCGATACGCAGCGAACTCACCGATGATCTTTTTCTTCCGCGCGTGGATCGCCTTCATGTCGGCGGTGGCTCGCGGGATTTTGAGGCCGAAGGTTTTTCCCTTCTGCGCGAGGTGGAGGATTTCCGCGCTGTAAAGGAGCGTCTTCGAGGGCATGCAGCCGCGCAGAATACAAAGGCCGCCGAGCTCCGAAGCGCCGTCCACGATGGCAACTTTTTTGCCGAGACCGTGTGCAACACGAGCGGCGTTGAAGCCGGCGCTGCCGCCGCCGATGACGAGAAAATCGTAGGTTTTCATGCGCGAGATAAGCGAGGATGCGCGCGTGGACGTGCGCTGCAACTCCCGCGATGGTCAGTGTGGAGATTTGCCTGCGGTGCCACGCAGTGCAGCGAACAGACCTTCTGCCGCGAGCGCATGTGTATCCGGAGCTGGTGAGATCGAAACCGAACGCGCGTTATCGATCGCGTGAAGCAGTTGCTTCCGCAGATCGCCAGAATCGCCTGCTCGAAAACGCCACACGGTGCTGATGTTTGTAGCGTCGATCTGGATAGGGTTGCTGACCAGTAACGGACGCCCGAGATGCGCTGCGTTGCGAGCGGCGCGTTCGGCGTGTACGGATCCAGTGGCAAGCACGACGACGTCCGCGAGCAGATAGCGCGAGGGAATCTCTGTGTACTGCGGTGCTGGCAGAAACTGGAGTTGTAGCGTGTCGGAGGCCCGGGATGCGCGCGCGAGAAGTTCGGGCTTTTCCGGGCCTTCACCACAAATCACCAAGGCTGCATCGGTGCGCGCCAGGTCGATGAAGGCTTCGAGTAATTCTTCGACACGACTCTCCTGGGTGAGCGGACCGTGATAGAGCATCACGCGCGTGTCGGCCGGCAACCCGAGTTCGACGCGCAAAGCCAGCGCGATGGTTTGGTGCACCGATGAAGTCCTGTCGAAATGTTCGCGATCGACAGGGCGCGGCGCGGTGAAAACGCGCTCGGGTGCGATGCCCTGTGCGAGCAATTGCGTGCGCTCGTGGTCGTTGTCCGTCAGGCAAGCCGAGAAACGACGTAGCATCCAGGAACGCAGGAATCGTTGCGGACCTTTGGGGTTGGCCGACAGACGGCTGTGACTCGCGAAAATAATGGGAAGCCCGCGCCGGCGGGCCCACAGGAGCAGTTGCACGTGAGCGAGCTGGGCGTAATCGAAAACCAGGATCGCTTGCGCACCCCAGTCCTCGATTCGTGTGCGAAGTGTGGGATTACGCAGACCGAGGAAGCGCGTTTCCGACGGATTGCGCGCGCGATTCTCGATCCATTCCCACTCGTATCCTTTTGGTGAATACGCACTCGGTTGGTTGGCGGATCGATCGCGAGACCCGTGCGGTTCGATAAGGTAAAAGACACGAAAGGAAAGCGCGCCCGCGACATGCAGCCAGCGGAACCAAGAATCATGTTCCGGTGTTGGGCGGGAAAGGACAATCGCGAGACGCGGCAGAGATGAAGGCTGACTCATCGGGCGCCCAAGCAGGAAAGACGCGCCTCGACGGGTCAAACGCAGATGGCGCGCGAGACTTCTTTCGCTTTGTCCGCGGAGATAAGTTTTTCCACCAAGGTCAGTCCAAACGCGAGGGCGGTGCCGGCGCCGCGCGATGTGATGATGCGACCATCGATCACGACAGGTTCGTCGGCGAGAATCGCGGTCAGCTCATCTTTCACTGAAAAGTGCGCGGTGTAGCGGCGGCCCGCGAGCAAACCCGCGTCGTGCAGCACGGTGGGCGCGGCGCAAATGGCCGCAAGCCAACGGCCGCTGTCCGCTTGCTGGCGTGCTCGCTTCGCGATGCGAGGATCGGCGCGCAGATGTTTCACGCCGGGACCGCCGGGAAGAAAAAGCAGGTCGAAGGCGCGGTCTTCGGGGATCGCGGCGAGAGTGGTGTCGGCGTGCATCGTCAAGCCGCAGCGTCCCGTCACGTGGATGTCCGAACTGAGTGATGCGATGATCACGTCGATTTCTGCGCGGCGAAGCACATCGATCGGCGTAACCGCTTCGATCTCTTCAAAACTCTCTGGCAAAATAACGAGGACCGTGGGCATGGTGGGATATGTTGATGAGCACCGATGCACCGGCTGGATTGCGAGGCAAGCATGTGGTGGTTTTTGGCGCGGGCTACATCGGCGGCACGCTTGCGCAGATGGCGTTGGATGCAGGCGCGAATGTGAGCATCCTCACGCGAAACGCCCAGACCGCTGCGGCGTCGGGCGCGCGGGGCATCTCGACTGTGGTGGCCGACCTGGCGAGCACGGAATGGCACGCCCGGATCGCGCAGGCGGATTATGTGATCAATTGTGTGAGCGGTGGCGGCGCGGGAACCGACGGTTATCGGCACAGTTATTTGTATGGCATGCGCTCGATGGTCGCGTGGTTGCGCGAGCATCCGGCCACCGCGTGCGTATACACCAGCAGTACTTCGGTGTATCCACAAAGTGGAGGCGCCATCGTGGACGAGCGTGCGGACGTGGATCGCACAAACGAGCGCCCGGCGATTCTGGTCGAGGCGGAGGAAACATTGCTCGCGCTGCCGCCCACCTGCGGGCGTCGCTCGATCTTGCGGCTGGCGGGAATTTATGGGCCGGGGCGGCACCATCTGCTCGCACAAACGCGTTCGGGCGAGGTGGCGGGCGAGGGCGCGCATCACCTCAATCTTATTCACCGAGACGACATCTGCACCGCAGTGTGGACAGCGCTCATGACTCGCGACGCGGACGGAGAGGTTTTTAACGTTGCGGATGATCATCCTACACCGAAAGCGGATGTGGTTTCCTGGCTTGCGGAGCGCCTGGGCGTGGCGAGTCCGCGCTTCACAGGCCTGCCGGCTTCGGGACGTCGCGCGGTGACGCCCGACCGGAAAATCGCGAACAAAAAATTGAAGCGCCTCGGGTGGACTTTGCGCCATCCAGATTTTCGTTCGGGTTATGCGGCGATACTTGAAGCTTGAAGCGCGCGGACGGTTGCGCGCATCTGGACGGCTCACCAAACCCTTACTCTCAACTTAACCCACTCTTACCATGGCCGGCGTTGGCAAACTTTTGAAACAGGCGCAGAAAATGCAGAAGCAGATCGAGGGCCTTCAGGCGCAGCTCGATGCGAAGGAACTCGAAATCACCAGCGGAGGCGGCGCGGTGAAGGTGAAGATTACGGGCTCGGGGAAATTCCTCGGCCTCACGCTCGATCCTGAGTTTCTGAAGGAGGATGCGAAGTTCGTGTCCGATACGATTCTCGCTGCCGTTCAAGACGCGGCGAAGCAGGCCAAGGAATTCAATGACGGCGAAATGCAGAAGGTGACCTCGGCGTTCCAGATGCCGGGCATGTTCTGAGGATTTTCGCCGCCGACAGCAGCCGGGCGCGCCCCGGCCTGCGCCGCCTGCGCGCGTATCCAATTTCTGGATATGACACCCGCCTTCGAGAAATTACAGAAGCAGCTCAAGCAGTTGCCCGGGCTCGGATATCGTTCGGCGGAACGCATCGCGTTGCATTTGCTCGTCGAGAAGCCGGCGAAGCTGCGCGAGCTCGTTGCCTCGCTGGAGGCCGCAGCGCAATCGGTGCGGCGTTGCACGCGTTGCGGCAATCTCGCCGAGGAACCGTTGTGCGAAATCTGTCGCGATGAGCGTCGCGATCCTTCGCTGGTTTGCGTGGTGGAGCATGTGCCGGATCTCGTCGCGCTGGAACGCTCGGGAGCCTATCGCGGGGTTTACCATGTGCTTCATGGCAAACTCTCGCCGATCCAGGGAATCACGCCGGACGATCTCAACTTCGCATCGCTGATCAGCCGGGTGGAGTCCGGCGTAGTGAAAGAGTTGATACTGGCGCTGTCGAACGACGTGGAAGGCGAAGCGACGTGTCATTATCTCACGCAGCAACTGCCCGCGGACGGCGAGGTGAAGACGACGCGAATCGGCTTCGGGCTGCCGAGTGGCGGCGGTGTTTTGTATGCGGATTCGGTGACGCTGAAGAGCGCGCTCGATGGCCGGCGCCAGTATTCCTGATTTTGTCGGGGCACAAAAAAACGCACGTCAGAGGACGTGCGTTGGAAAGTATCGGGACGCGCGGCTCAGGCGTAGGAGTTGAGATTGGAGCCGGGGTTTTCCGAGTTGGGCGTGGAGTCGATCAACTTCACCACGGCTTCTCCCTCGCGCTGGATCTGTTCGTTGATTTTGGCCGCGATCGCGATGCCGTACTCCTGACGAGCGACGCTGCCTTCCAGATTGGGATTGTTGATCAAGGAAAGGTTGGCGGACGTGATGTTCATGAGCGAAGCTTCGGCTCAGCGAAGTGCTTCATCAAGCAAGACAATGGCGGCTGTGCCTAATTGAGGCATGATACTTTCGCAGATAGGGTGAATCCCCTGGGTATTTTCTTCTCGGCATTAAAATGGAGATTGCGGGATGGAGCCCTGCCCGTTGATTTTCCCGCCATCCCCTGCGGGCATAGTATATCGGCTATTATGTGTGCTTCCCAAGCATGAGAGGAGGGTTCGACTCCCTCTGCCCGCACCAAAAACGCAGACTGTATCGGGGTGGCGCGCGATTATTTCACGACGAGATTGCTGCGGGCGTTCGGTCGGCTGCGGCATTCTTCCACGAAATGTTCGAGCTCGGCGACGGCTCGCGCGGGGCCGTTTTCTTGAAGCAATCCATCGCGTACACGGGCGGCGTTTTGAGCGAATGCCGGAGTTTGCAGCAGGCGTTGGAGCGACGCATGCAGGCGCTCGGGCCAGTGTTTTTTCGAAACGCGAAAACCACAACCGAGGCGCTCGACCTCGCGGCCGAAGAAAGTCTGGTCGCCGATATGGGGCACGACGATTTGGGGGCGTCCGGCGTGGAGGGCGCTCGCGGTGGTGCCGGCGCCGCCGTGATGGATGATGGCGGAGGCGTGGCGGAAAAGTTGATCGTGCGAGACCTTGCCGATGACCTTGATGTGCCCGTCCGGCGCGAGCGCGGGAAACTGGGCCCAGCCGCGTTGGACGATGAGTTTGCGGTCGCTGGGCCAGGCGCGGAGCAACCGCTCCATGCAGGCGCCGGCGTTTTCGTAAACCATGCTGCCAAAGGTGAGCACGGGCACCGGTTGTCCGGCGGTGAATCGCTGGAGTGTTTCGTCCAGTTCGGCATCTTCGGGCGCCTGCCAGCGACAGTAGCCGGTGAAGCGAAACCGCGGATCAATGGCGACATCTTGCGGGCGCATCCATTTTTCGGATACACCGACGAGGACACGCTCCGCGGGTGCGGAGAAAAAATGGCGGACCTTGGACAGCCCGGCCGCTCGCAGGTGTGGATAGACGGTGTGGTTGATGACGCGGTCCACGAGTGCGTTGGCCACGGTCCACAGCCAGCGATTCCACGCATGCCGGATGCGGCTCGGCAACCAGCGCGGCGACGGCAGGTTCTCGGGCGGGTAATCGGGCGAAGGCACCCCCTGATGTGCGAAGGCGTAAGTCGCGAACGGCACGCCGTGACGGTCCGCGATGCTCTTGTTCATCGGGAAAAGGTAGGATGAAACGAGCAAGTCCGTGTCGCGCATCGCGGCATCCATCCGCTCGATCATCTGCGGGATGTAGGCTTGGGCGCTGACGTATAGCTCGCGGAGCTGGTAGATCGGCGTACGGATTTTTTGGAGGCGGCCCATCCAATAGCTGAGGTCGGCTTGCTCCCAGTCCGGACAAAGGGGCAAAAACTCGAGTCCGGCGGCGGTGATCTCCGCTTCGTAATGCGGCATGGTCGCGAAACGCACAGGGTGACCGGCCTGCTGGAGGGCGACGCCCAAGGCGATGATCGGATAAATATCCCCGGTGGAACCGTGAGACGTGAGAATGACGCGCATGGAGGACGTGTTGGCGGGAATGGGCAGCGGAGGCGAGGTCGCGTGTGCAACGTTTCGCTCACGCGGGGACTTGGGCGTTTTTGCCGGATCCGCGGCAAAATACATTGCACACCAATGCTAGACATCGCAGTGTCGTTGGGAGCGGTTCCAGTCGGTGTTTACGCATTTTTAACTGAGTGAATGCCAAGAACGTGCCGTAATATTCCGCATCGAGCCTACAGAAAATAACCGCCAACTAACCACCCAATAATCGCAAGAATCTTGTGATATCGCTTAGGGAAAACGCCTCAATGTCATCCATTTCCGCCATTTTCAAAACCGTCCGCGCTGGCGCGCTTTTGGGATTGTTCTGGGTGGGCACGGCTGAGGCGGGTCAAGCAGAGCGGTCGGCGATGGAAACCGTTTCCGCGGTTTCGCTTTCCCTGGATGGGAGCAGTCGATGGGCCGCTACTTCGGATTTTTCGTTTTTACCGCGCTTGCAACTCTGGCAGCGGCCCGGGCCGGTGACGTGGTCATCGCGTTTCGAGGTGCGCAGCGATGCCCGCTGGAGCGAGCGCAACCTCTACATGGTTTAAAAAATTTCGGGCCGCAGGGCCCGACTACACCAAGCGATGCTGTGTGTCGCAGGTCCACTGGAAGCCCGGGCATGGAAACGTGCCCGGGCTCATCTTTTTCGGCGGTGAAACCGACGTCCGGCGCATCGCAAACGCTCAGGCGATGGAGGCGAGGAGGGCGCGAAGTTCGCGCTCGGGATCCTCGTGCGATTGCTCGACGGCGAGGGTGAGAGCGGCGTTTAGCTCCGCGACGGCTGGAGCTTTCTGCCCGAGCTCAAGGTAGAGTTTTCCCAACAAAATGCGCGCCATCATCCAGTCGGGTTTTTTGGCGATGCAGAATTTGTAGTGCTCGATGGCATCGATCAACCGGTGTTCGGCGACCAAGGCTTGCGCGAGGCTGAAACGAAACAGCTCGTTTTCCGGCTGGCGTGCGACGAGCGCGGCAAAGCTTTCGGAGCGTTTGGGCGGGTGGCTCATGCGATGTCGTCGACAAACACGATCACACCGGTGGCGTTGTCGAGGCCGCCGCGGGCGTTGGCGAGATCGATGATGGACCGGAGAATTTTGGCCGGGGAGGCATCGATCATCAGCATCTCGGCAAGTTCGGGTTCGCGAATGAGTTTGGTGACACCGTCGCTGCAGAAGAGATAACGTTCACCCGGCGTGAGCGGGCGAAACGTGATGTCCACTTGAAGCGGTGTGGTCTGGCCGATGCAGCGGGTGAGGGCGTTGCGATGTTGTTCGCTGACCCAGACGAGTTCGCCGCGGGCGATGCGGGCACGGGCTTCGTTTTCCACCGAATGATCCATGGTCAGGCATTCGAGATCGCCGCCGATGGCGACGTAGCAGCGAGAATCGCCGACATGCGCGAGCTGAACCTGACCGCGACGGAAAAGACCATACGTGAGAGTCGATCCGATCCCGTAATGCGGACTCAAACGCGCGCCGAGCTGGGCGACCGTCTTGTTCGCCGCGAGCGTGATCTTGGTCAGGTCGGGATCGCCGTCCGCCATGTGGATCGCGTGGTGGACGGATTCGATGGCGCATTGGGCGGCCTCCGCACCGCCTGGGAGGCCTCCGACGCCGTCCGCCACGCCATAGAGGTGGAGGGTCTCGTCATGGAGAAGGCGGTCTTCATTATAACGGCGGAGTTTTCCGATGTCGGAAAGTGCGGCGCTGCGGAGTTGCATGTAAAGTGGACTCGGAGTTAGGCAGCCCGGCGGGCTAAGCAAAAGGCATAAATCGCGTGTCGCGATTTTCGCGGGTGAGTCGCTCGAAACGGGCGAGCGGAAGACACTGTAGAAACTCCCGCCCGTAGGGTTTGGCGAGCAGACGGCTGTCGAGCAAGGTGATCAATCCCCGGTCGGTGGCGGTGCGGATCAACCGGCCGACGCCTTGGCGGAATTTGATGAGGGCATCCGGCAAGGTCAGCTCGGAGAAAGGGTTGCCGCCGCGGGCGGTGATCCACTCGGCGCGGGCTTCGAGGATCGGTTGTGTCGGCACTTCAAACGGCAGGCGCGTCACGATCACTTGCGAAAGGGCGTCACCCGGCACATCCACGCCGGTCCAGAAACTATCGGTGCCGAACAGAATCGCGTTTCCCGCGGTGCGCATCTGCCGGGCGAGCTCGGTGCGCGAGAGATCCGCGCCTTGCATAAGGAACGGCCGGCCCTCCCGCGCATAAACCGGACCCAGCGCCGCCGCGACCTGGCGCATGTCGTGATAACTGGTGAAAAGCACCAGCGACCCGCCACGGACGCGCAGCGTGCAAAACTGGATGTAGTCGATGAGCGCATCGAGCGCGAGCCGCGCATCGCGAGCAGTTGGCAACGGGATGTCACCCGCCACGAATACGCGCATGTTGCGCTCGAAATCGAAGGGTGATTTCACCACCGCGGACCGCACGTCCTCGGCGCCGATGCGTTGTTGAAACGGTTCGATGCGTCCGCCCATCGCGAGCGTGGCGCTCGTGAAAACCACCGATGTGTCGCGGCGCAAGAGCGCGTCGCGCAGCTCCGGCGCGATATCGATCGGCGCGCTGCGCAACGTGACGATGGTGTAGCGGCGCCCGCTGCGCTCGAGCCAGTAAACGGCCTTGTCGTCGGCGAGGCTGAGGAATTGTCGCAGGCCGGTCTGCACGGCTTTGAGCTTCTGCGTTTGTTCGAGGAGTTCCTCGCGATCGCGGCCCTCGTCGAAACGATCCGCAGCGGTGCGCACGGCTTTGATCAGTGCGAGCAACGGACCATCGAGCCACGGCTCGGCGACGCCCTCGGCGCGGACGCGTACGACCGGTTGTTTGTCGAGCAGGCGCTCGGCGATGTAGGTGAAAAATTGATACGAGGCTTCGAGTGCGTCACAGACGAGCTGGCGCGCCTCGGGGCCACCGTGGCGCTGGAGCAATCCGCGCTTCGTTTTCGGATTGTAGAGATACTTGAGCATCCGGTCCACGCCGTAGCTCGAAAGCCGCAGACCGAAGTGATCCGTCGCGACCTCCGGCACGGTGTGCGCTTCGTCGAGCACGAGAAAATCGTCGGGAAATAAAACTCCACGCGAGCCGCCGCGTGCCTGCGCGCCTCCGGCGTTGAGCAACGCGAAGAGCAGCGAGTGATTGACGATGATCACATTGGCCTGCGCGAGCCGCGCGCGGGCGCGCTGGTAGAAACATTTTTCGCAATCGCAGTACTTGCGCGCGCACGCGGATGAATCGGCATTCACCAACTCCCACACGTCGGGCGAAACTGGCGGCGTGAGTTCGTGACGAAGTCCATGGAGTGAAGTTTCCGCCCAGGCAGCGATGCGTTGGAGTTCGTCGTGTTCGGGGGTGGAAAATAACTCGTGCTTGTCGCGCAGCGCGTTGGCGAGGCGGGTGGTGCAGAGATAGTTGGATTTCCCCACGAGCACCGCGCTCTTGAACGTCGCGTAACGCTCGAGTTGTGGAGTGGACGAAAACACACGCCGGCAGAGCGGCAGGTCTTTGGTTTCGAGCTGCTCCTGAAGCGCGATCGTGTGCGTGGATACGATCAAGGGCCGCGCTTGATCGACGGCGTGAACGATGCCGGGGAGCAGGTAGGCGAGCGATTTGCCCACGCCCGTGCCCGCTTCGAAAAGCAACGGCTCATTATGCGTTATGGCCCGCGCCACGGCGCGCGCCATGTGTTCCTGCTCGGGACGATGTTCGAGACTGAGGCCGTTTTGCAGCCAGCCACCCTCGGCGAAAATCTTCGCGGCGAGTTCGCCTGCGCGCGAAGGCGGCGGAGGCGGAACTGCGGCATCGAGGTGTTCGTTCAGGCCGATCATGAAAACAGAGGGATGCGCACCCAATGCGGCACGCGCGGGCGGCGCAATTGCGATTTGCGCGCGTTGTCTCTGCGCTCATGCTGCACCGCATGTCCACGCACGCACGCACCTCCGAAAACTGGGCGGAAACGCTCGCGCGATTTTTGCGCGAAGAACCGGGTGTGGAGGCGGTTCGGCTCGATCCGGCTGCGCGCAAAGTCGCTGTCGCCACGCTCGGCGACGTGGACTTGGCGCAGTTGGAATTGCGCCTCGCCGAAACGCTGGCCGCGGTGGAATCGCAGTTGAGCAATACGGCGAAACTCCCCGCCGGCTATGTGTTGCGACGCGATGGCGGCACGACCGAAGTGGCTGAGGTCAGTTGCGTGACCGCGCCGAGTTTTTGGAAATGGCGCGAGTTCGCCTGGCCGGAATTGGACGAGCCGGAGAACGTCGAAGAATCTGAATGGAAAGAACTCGCCCTGCTCGCGGCGGTGTGCGGCGTGTTTGGCATCGCCGGTTTTGCGGTTGAGAAAGCGGGTGTCGGTCCAGCGTGGCTCAGTCGTGCGCTGTATTCCGTGGCGTTGATCGCGGGCGGCTGGGATGCCGTGAAAGACACGTGGGAAAATCTTCGCGCGCGAAAATTGGATATTCATTTCCTCATGCTCGCGGTGGCGGTCGGCGCGGTGTGCATCGGGGCGTGGGGAGAAGCGGTGCTGTTGTTGTTTTTATTCTCCGCATCGGGAGCGATGGAAGACTATGCGCTCGATCGCACGCAGCGCGAAGTGGGCTCGCTGCTGAAATCGGCACCGAAGACCGCGACCTTGGTGATGCCTAACGGCGCCGAACGTCTCGTGAACGTGGACGAACTCGGCATCGGCGATCGCGTGCGGGTGAAGCCGGGCGAGGCGTTCCCCGCCGACGGCACGGTCGTGAAAGGTCGCAGCGCGAGCGATGAATCCGCGCTGACTGGCGAAGCGGTGCCGGTGGAAAAAGACGTGGGCGCGCAGGTGTTCAGCGGCACGATCAATCTCTGGGGCGCGGTGGATTTCGATGTGCGCTTGCTGCCGTCGGAAAGCACGCTGCAGAAAATCATTCGTCTCATCCAAACCGCGCAGAAGCTGCGCGCGCCGAGCGAGCGTTTCACGGATCGATTCGGGGGCGGCTACACGGTGTTGGTGCTGGGTGTCTGCGCCGTGATGTTTTTCGTATGGTGGCTGGCGTTGGGCTTGCCCGCGTTTGCGAACACGGCGGAGCAGAGTTCTGCGTTTTATCGGGCGATGACGCTGCTCGTGGTGATGAGTCCGTGCGCGCTGGTGTTGTCGATTCCCTCGGCAATCCTCGCGGCGATCGCGTGGGGCGCGAAGCATGGTGTGTTGTTTCGCGGAGGTGGAGCCATCGAAAAACTGGCGGCAATCGATACGGTAGCACTCGATAAAACCGGCACGCTCACGACCGGCGAACTCGCGGTGACGGGCGTGGAGAGTTTTCCGCCGGGCCGCGAAAAAGAAGTGGTCGAACTGGCCTACGCTCTCGAGATCAACTCCGAGCATCCGCTGGCGCGCGCGATCGTGCGTCATGCGCGTGCGCAAGGCGTGCGCGAGATCGATGCGGAGGCATTTGAATCGATCACGGGCCACGGCGTGCGCGGGCTGGTGAGTGGCGCGCAAGTCTTGCTCGGACGACGCGAGCTTTTGGAACGCGGTCCGTTGGCGGATTGGGCGCGGACGTTGCCGCCGGCAGCGCCGGAGTTGAGCGAAGTGTGGGTCGTCGGCCGCGATCTGGTGGGCCGCGTTTTATTGAAAGATCAGATCCGGGAAGAATCGCGCGAGGTGCTGGCTCGTTTGGCGCGTGTGGGTATTCGCACGGTGATGTTGACCGGCGATCGGCGTCATGCGGCGGAGAATGTGGCGCGCGAAATCGGGCTTGGTGAGGTGCGCGCGGGGCTCACGCCCGAGGGCAAGGTCGAGGCTATTCAGTCACTGCGCCGCGAAGGTCACAAAATCGCGATGGTCGGCGATGGCGTGAACGACGCACCCAGTCTCGCGGCAGCCGATGTCTCGGTAGCGATGGGCGCGCGCGGCAGCGATGCGGCGCTCGAACAGGCCGAGGTGATTTTGATGCACGATCGCATCGAGAACTTTCTGGCTGCGCATCAGCTCAGTCGTCGCGCGCGTCGCGTCATCAAACAAAATCTCGCGATCTCCTTGGGCGTGGTCGTGGTGATGGCGATCGCGTCGGTGATCGGCGCGGTGCCGCTCGCGTTAGGTGTTGCCGCGCACGAAGGCAGCACCGTGGTCGTGTGCTTGAATTCGTTGCGATTATTGTTCGGCCGCAATCGTTGAGGCGCGTCGCTTTTAATCCACGATCCACACGAGATCACCTGCGCGCACGTGTTCGTAGAGCTCGACGATGTCGAGGTTGCGCATGAGCACGCAACCGGCGCTCTGCGGCTCGCCGATGCGATCTTCGCGATTCGTGCCGTGGATATAAATGTAGCGCTCGTACGTATCGACATCGCCGCCGCGATTGACGCCGGGCTCGAGTCCCCGGAGCCACAGGATGCGGCTGGTGATGAGATTGCCGTCGTCGGCAGCGGGGGAGAGTTCGTGGAAATGGTGACCCGTGGAAACGCGCGCCTTAAAAACGATGCCGGGCGGCTGGCCGGCGCCGATGCGCTCGGCGATTTCGTGAAGCCTGCGCGGTGTACCGAGGGAGTTTTTCACGTTGGAGGGCGGACGTTTCGACGTGGAGACGGCGAAGCTGCGCACGAGTTTTCCGCGGAAAAAAAACTGCATCGTCTGCGTGGAGATTTGCACGAAGAGCAATCGCTCTGCGGGCTTGATGCCGAGGGCGGCGGCGGCTTTATTGGCGGACTCCCAAGGAGAATCTATCGTGAAGACTTCACTCACAGTTGGCATCGTCGGCGCTACGGGCGCTGTCGGTCAAGAGCTCGTCCGGCTCTTGCATGAGCGCAATTTCCCGATGGCCTCGCTGCGGCTTTTTGCCTCGGCGCGGTCGGCGGGCAAGACCGTGGAGCGCTTTGGAAAAAAATACGTGATCGAAGAGGCCAAGCCTGGAGTCTTCGCGGATGTGGATGTGGCATTCTTCGCTGCAGGCGGTTCCGTCACCCGCGCGCTGGCCCCCGATGCGGTGAAGGACGGCTGTCTCGTCATCGACAAGAGCTCCGCGCTGCGCATGGAAAAGGACGTGCCGCTCGTTATTCCGGAGATCAATCCGGAGAGTTTGCGGCAGCATAAGGGCATCATCGCGAATCCGAATTGCTCGACTGCCGTCACCTTGATGGGCCTCTGGCCGCTGCATCAACGCTTCGGCCTGAAGCGTTATTTCGCGTCCACCTACCAATCGGTTTCCGGCACGGGCGCGGAGGCTGTGCGCGAACTCGATGAACAAACGCAGGCGCACGTCCAAGGCCGTCCGTTGGAGCATAAAGTTTATCCGTATCAGATCGCGCAGAACTGTATTCCCCAAGTGGATACATTCAACGCCGATGGCTACACCGGCGAGGAGCACAAGATGATGCTCGAAAGCCGCAAGATCATGGGGCTGCCGGAGCTCAGAGTCTCCGCGACCTGTGTGCGCGTGCCGGTCGTGCGTGCGCATTCGATCGCAGTTTCCGCGGAGTTCGAGAAGCCGGTGAGCGTGGAAGAAGCGCGCCGCGCGATCGCGGAATTCGCCGGTGCCGAGCTGGTCGATGATCCGGCGTCGAAGAAATACCCGACACCGCTCGACTTCGCCGAAAAGGTGAAGTGCGGCGTGGGCCGCCTGCGCGTCGACACGGCGCTGGACAACGGTCTGTCGTTCTGGGTTTCCGGCGACAATCTCTGGAAAGGTGCCGCGCTCAACGCGGTGCAGAACGCCGAGCTGATGGTGCGCGAGGGCTGGCTCAAATCGAAGCGCGCGCTGGCAGCCTCCGCTTGAATCCACGCTCGATTTTTATCGCCCGACACGCCGCGCGGGCTCGCGAGAATTTCGCGTCCGCGCGCGGCTCTGCGAATAAATCCTTGTCAGCCCGCATCACTGCGCTTTCTCCTCATCCTTTCCGCCGGACGCTTAGCTCAGTTGGTTAGAGCGGCTCGTTTACACCGAGTAGGTCGGGGGTTCGAGTCCCTCAGCGTCCACCATCCTGCATCCACACGTAACTTCTATGCGACACACGATCTCCGTCCTCGTTGAGAATCAGTTCGGCGTTCTGGCGCGCGTGTCCGGTCTTTTCTCCGGGCGCGGCTTCAACATCGACTCGCTCAACGTAGCTCCGACGCATGATGCGAGCCTGTCGCGGATCACCGTCGTACTGAAAGGCGACGACGCCGCGCTCGATCAAGTCACCAAGCAACTGCGCAAACTGGTGAATGTCGTCGAGGTCGTGGACTTCAAGGAAGGCCAGGCCGTGCAGCGCGAGTTGCTCCTCGTGAAGCTGAAAGCCGATGGCAAGACCCGCTCGGAAATCATGCAGATCTGCGACATTTTCCGCGCGAAGATCGTCAACGTCGCTCACGATTCCGTGATCGTCGAGATGACGGGTGACGAAGCGAAGACCGCGGCGTTCCTCGATCTCGTGGAAGCATTCGGCATCGTTGAACTCGCCCGCACGGGGGCACTGGCCCTCACGCGCTGATTTTTCCCACCCCAATAAACAACCAACACTTTTATCATGCCCGCCAAAGTATACACCGATAAAGACGCCGATCTTGGCGTATTCAAAAACAAGACCGTCGCCGTTCTCGGCTACGGCTCCCAGGGCCACGCTCACGCCCTCAACCTCAAGGATTCCGGCGTCAAGGTCATCATCGGCCTGTATCCTGGCTCCAAGTCGAAGGACGTCGCCGTCAAGCACGGCTTCGAAGTCGTCGAAACCGGCGAAGCCGTGCGCCGCGCGGATGTGATCATGGTCGGTCTCCCCGACATGAAGCAGGCCGACATCTACGAGTCGTCCATCCTCCCCAATCTCTCCAAGGGCAAGACCCTCCTCTTCTCGCACGGTCTCGCCGTTCACTTCGGCCTGATCAAACTGCCGAAGGACGTGGACTGCATCATGGTCGCCCCGAAGGGCCCTGGCCACATGGTCCGCCGCCTCTACGCCGAAGGCAAAGGCATGCCCGCTCTCATCGCGGTCGCTCAAGACAAGTCGAAGAAGGCCAAGAAAACCGCGCTCGCCTGGGCCAAGGGTATCGGATCGACCCGCGCCGGTGTTCTCCAGACGACCTTCAAGGAAGAGACTGAAACGGATCTCTTCGGCGAACAGGCCGTGCTTTGCGGCGGTGCTTCCGCGCTGGTGCAGGCTGGCTTCGAAACGCTGGTCGAGGCTGGTTACCAGCCCGAGATGGCGTACTTCGAGTGTCTCCATGAGCTGAAGCTCATCTGTGACCTCATGTACGAGTCCGGTATCGCTGGCATGCGCTTCTCGATTTCCGAGACCGCGAAGTATGGCGACATCACCCGCGGCCCGCGCGTCGTGAACAAGAAGACCAAGGCCGAGATGAAGAAGATCTTGAAAGAGATCCAGTCCGGCAAATTCACCAAGGAATGGGTCAAGGAGCACAAGGGTGGTCTCAAGAACTACAACAAGCTCCTTAAGGCTGGCGAAAAGCACCCGATCGAAAAGACCGGCGCTTACCTCCGCGGCATGATGCCCTGGATGGCCAAGAAGAACATCAAGGGCGTGCAGGCTTCTTACTAAGCTGCGATTCGCTGAATTGATTTAAAGACAGGCCATCCCGCTTCGGCAGGATGGCCTGTTTGCTTTTGATACGATTGAGTTGAATCGCGAAGAGTCGCCGAGTCGGAGATGCGGTCACGCGAACGCAGTCTTCGCAGTGTTGGTTATTGAGAGAATAAACGCCGGGCTTCGCGTTCGACCTTTGCCTCTTGGCGTCTTTGCGATTCACCTAACTACGAAACGTTTTTCGACCTGTGTCTGCCGCCAAAAAACTCGTCCTCGCCACCCGCAAAAGTCCACTCGCGCTCGCGCAAACGGAAATGGTCGCCGCGCATCTGCGCGAACGACTCGGTGTGGAAACGGAACTTCTGAAATTAGTCACGACTGGCGACCGCCAGACGGATTGGTCGCTGGAGAAAAAAGGCGGCAAAGGTCTTTTCACGAGCGAGCTCGAGCAGGCGTTGCTGCGCGGTGAAGCCGACGTCGCCGTTCACAGCACGAAAGATCTTCCCGGCGATATGCCGGAAGGGCTCGGTATCGGCGGCTACCTGCCGCGGGAAGATGCGCGCGATATCCTGGTGCTACGGGCGGGCGTCGCTGACCCGAAGAGCATCGCGACAGGAAGTCCGCGCCGGCGCTTGCAGATCGGCATGCTTTTCCCGCATGCCACCTTCACGGAGATTCGTGGCAACGTGGACACACGCTTGCGCAAGATCGCGGAAGGAAGTGTGGCAGACGCGACGCTGCTCGCGGCCGCGGGATTGAATCGTTTGCGGATTGGCAACTGGCCGGGCGTGGAGTTTCACGCACTCGGTTTTGAGTCGATGGTGCCTGCGGTTGGGCAGGCGGCAGTGGCGGTGCAATGCCGGGCGGCCGACGTTGCGAAATATGCAGGGATTTTCGATGCGCAAACCGCAGTGCGCGTGACGCTCGAACGCGCGTTTCAAACAGCGCTCGGCGGAGGATGTCACACGGCATTCGCCGCGCATGCGACGGCGGACACTTTATACTTTTTCCATCACGAAATCGGCCTACGTTCGCTTCCGCTCAGCCCCGACGATTTTGCAAACCCCACGGAGTTCGCCCGCGCGACGCTCCGCTATATGGGGTTCAAGCTTGCGTGATTCGGGCCGTTGCAGCTCCGGAGCGCATGGTGGCTGTATCATGGCTCGGTTCCGATGATGATGGCTTCGCCAATCGTTACATCGGCCTGTTTCAGTTTTGTATCGGCACGGGTGAAGACCACTTCCTTGGGGGACATGCCAAAGGTATGTGATCCTGATTCACTCAATCGCGCCAGGGCTGTCGAAAAGTTTACGCCTGCGGCGCGAATGCTAAGACGGGAAACCCAAACGGGATTAATGCGCTGCTCCTCGCGCAACCGTTTCATATCATAAGCGAAGACAACGATGAAGTAGCGGTCGTCCTCCATCAGACTGTAGAGCGTCTTCGTACGCTCTGAGGCAAACGCCCGGTGTTCCTCTTTGCGAAGGTCACCGGCGAAACCGAGCAGCGTTGCGACAGATTGCCCTTGTGCGATATCTTTCAAACTACGGGTGGATTTTGCGAGTAGCTGATAATCCAATGCCTGGTTAATCGCATGCTGCGTCGGGCCTGTTACTTGGTCCGAGGAAAAAAAGGCCGCCTGGTTTTCGGCTGCGAGGGGATAATCTATGACCAATTGTCTCATCTCTTCCCGATCGCGGTCTTCGAATTCATAGCTGCGGTCACGTCCAATGGTAACACCCCAATGAACGACTATCAGCAAGTCCGAGGTCGCGAGCGTTTTGGCCGGATAAAAGTTCCTTTTTTTCAGCCCTTGGGAAACTACGTGAGCGATGGTATTAAATGGCGTGCGTTCCAAGCCGCGATCGCGGACAACGCCGCCATAAAACTCTCCCTGCATGATTACAAACGACTGGTGCTTCTCTAACGGATCGGAGTCGCGCTTGGCGAGGTACTCGTCCGTCGCGGAGGAGTAATTGGCGACCAAGTTATCGGCGTAAGCAAGCGAGCTGGTTAGAGCGACGACCAGAAGGATGGAGGCAAACCGTAGCATGAGGTGAGACGTGTTGAGTTGGGGTGGACCGCACTCCTGCATTGCGGTGGGGTGGATATAGTCTTGCTGGGTCGAAGGCGCGCAGGCAAGAAAACCCGTTTGCCCAGGGCGAAACTGCTCGGCGGGCGTTCCACTGCACATGTCTCAAGGTATCGTTTATCTCGTAGGCGCCGGTCCCGGCGACCCTGGTTTAGTCACCTTTCGCGCGAAGGACCTCATCTCCCAAGCGGATGTGCTGGTGTATGATTATCTGGTTCATCCGGAGCTGGTGAAATGGACCCGCGCGGACTGCGAAATAGTTTATGTCGGCAAGAAGGCGGGATTCCATTCGGTGCCGCAGGACGAGATTGAAACATTGCTGGTGAAACACGCCGGCGCCGGGAAACGCGTGGTGCGGCTCAAGGGCGGCGATCCGTTTGTCTTCGGTCGCGGTGGCGAAGAGGCGCGCACGCTGGCCAAACATAACATCCCGTTCGAAGTCGTTCCGGGCGTCACCGCCGCGCTCGCGGCGGGTGCATATGCAGGCATCCCGTTGACGCAGCGAAACACGAGTTCCTCGGTTATTTTTCTGACCGGCCACGAAGACCCGACAAAGCACGAATTGCAGATCGACTGGCGCGCGTACGGCGCGCTGAAAAATGCGACGCTCGCGATCTACATGGGCATGGGTCATCTGCGTTTCATTCTTTCCGAACTGATCGCGGGCGGACTGCCAACGGATATGCCCGCTGCCGTCGTGCAATGGGCGTCGTTGGGCCGGCAGCGCAGCGTGAAAGGGACGGCGGCCGATCTCGCCGATCGCGTGGAGGCTGCAGGCTTGGCTGCGCCGGCGATCATCTTCGTGGGCGACGTCGTCCGCGTGCATCAGGAGATCGATTGGTTTGAACGTCTTCCGCTTTACGGGCGCCGCGTGGCCATCACCCGGACGCGCGATCAGAACAGTGAGCTGCGCGATAAACTCGAAGCGTTGGGCGCCGACGTTCTGGAACTGCCGCTGATCTCGATCGTGAAATCGGTCGAGAAAGATGCGGCGGTGGAAATCCTTTCCGAGCTCGGCACCTACGACTGGATCGTTTTCACGTCGGCCAACGGCGTGCGATTTTTCTTCGAGGATTTTCTCAAGGGCTTCCCCGATATCCGTGCACTCGGCTTGCTGCGTTTTGCGTGTGTTGGTGCGGCGACCGCGCGCGAAATTCGCAAATTTCATATCAACGTCGATTGCATGCCGGAAACGGCGACGGGCGAGTCGCTCGCTGACGCCTTGATCGCCACCGACAGTCTCGACAGCGCGAAGGTCATCGTCGTCACGGGTAATTTGAACCGCGATACCTTGGTCAAAAAACTGGAGGGGGCGCGCGCGATCGTCGATCGCCTGCCGCTCTACAAGACCCTCAAGGTGAATCTCACGAATAATCCCGTGGCGGATGATTTTCGCCAGAAGGGCGCCGACGCGATCCTCTTCGCGAGTTCGTCAGCCGCGCAGTCGTTTCATGATCACTCGAGCGAACTACAACTCGCTCCGGGCGCGAAGAAACCGCTGGGCGGCAGCATCGGCGTGCACACGACCGAGACGATGGATGAGCTCGACATGCCCGTCGATTTCGAGGCGAAGAAACCCAGTCTCGACGCATTGATCGAGGCCATGATCGCGAGTTTTAACTCGCAGAAATAAGTACATGCGCGGGCTCGATCATCTGGGCGTCGATCTCGACACGCATCTCGGTCATTTGTCGCGTTATCTCGCGGAACTCCCGGCCTAACCCGATCACGGCGCGGTTTCGCGGTTTGCTGCCGTCCGCCGCGAAACAGGTTTGGTTTTGGCGCGGTTCCTGTTTTCGTGGTGGCCAGTTTTCCCATGAAAGTCCCGTTTCTCGATCTTTCCCTCCAACATCAGGCGCTGCGCGAACAGGCGCTGGCAGCCATCACCGCGACGTACGACGCGACGCGTTTCTGTCTCGGAAAGGATGTGGAGGACTTCGAGAAAGCGTTCGCGGCCACCCTCGGTTATCCGCGCGCGCTCGGTCTGAACAGCGGGACGGCGCCGCTTCACATCGCCTGCATGCTGGCGGGCTTCGGGCCTGGCGACGAAGTGATCGTGCCGCCTTTCACGTTCATCTCGTCGGCGTGGGGCATCAGCTATGTCGGCGCGACGCCGAAGTTCGTCGATATCGACGAGGCCACATTTAATCTTGATCCGGCTAAACTCGAGCAGGCGATCACGCCGAAGACCAAGGGCATCGTGATTGTTCACCTGTTCGGCCAGCCGGCGCGCATGGATGAAATCATGGCCATCGCCAACAAGCATGGTCTCTTCGTGATCGAAGATTGTGCGCAGGCTGTCGGTGCCAAGTACAAGGGCACGCCCGTCGGCAGTATTGGAAATGTGGGTACGTTCAGTTTTTACCCGACCAAAAATCTCGGTGGCTGCGGCGAGGGCGGGGCACTCGTTTCGAAGGATGATGCGCTCTTCACCCAAGCTCGTCACATCCGCGTGCACGGTTCCGATCGCCGGTATTATCACGACATTATTGGCGGCAATTTCCGCATGGATGGTTTCCAAGGCGCGTTGCTCAATGTGAAGCTGCCGCATCTCGCGAAATGGACCGCGCGGCGTCAGGAGATCGCGAAACGCTATGCGAATGAAATCGAACTCGCCGATGCGATCCTGCCGTTGACCGATGTCGACTACGGCGCGGGCGTCTTTCACCAGTTCACGATTCGCCATCCGCGTCGCGATGCATTGCGCGAGCACCTCGCGGCGGCAGAGATCGGCACGGATCTTATATACCCCGTGCCGCTGCATCAGCAGAAGTGCTACGCCGGTCTCGGTTATGGTCCGGGATCGCTGCCGGTCGCTGAGAGAGCCTGTGCGACCTGTGTGAGCCTTCCCATTTTCCCCGAGCTCACCGACGAGCAAGTGACGCATGTCATCCGAACCATTAATACGTTCTAGTCAGGGCGGTTGAAGAAAATCTTCTTTATAGGAACGTTCGACGTGTCGTTGAGCGATGCCTGCGTAATATGATCAACGGAATCCGCGTAAAAATCTGCGGCCTCACCTCGCTGGTGGACGCCGCTGCCGCCGACGAAATCGGAGCGGATTACCTTGGGTTCATTTTTCATCCGAAGTCGCCGCGTTTCCTGACGATGGAGGCTTTTCAAGCGATGCGGCCCAATCTGCCGGACCGCAAAAAGGTGGCCGTGATCGTGTACACCGACATGGGTGACTTGGAAAAATACAAGGACGCGGGTTTTGACTTCGTGCAGGTTCATTTCCCCAACGACACGCCTTTCTTCGAAGTGGCGATGTGGACGGATATCATCCCGCCGCAACAGCTCTGGCTCGCTCCGCGTGTTGCGCCCGGAAAGGAAATCGATCCGGCATTTTTCCCGCTCGCCGATCATGTGCTCGTCGACACGTATCACGAAAGTGGATACGGCGGTTCCGGCATCACCGGAAACTGGAGCGAGTTCGCGCGGTTGAAGGAGCGTTTCTCCAAAGTGACCTGGATTCTCGCCGGCGGCCTCAATCCGGGGAACATCGCCGAGGCGATCCGCACGAGCACGACGACTTTTGTCGATGTGAACAGCGGCGTCGAAACTTCGCCGGGCTTGAAAGATCACGCCAAACTCAAAGCCCTCGCCGACGCGATCCGCGCGGCGAATAGCTGAGCGGGGCATGCCGACGACCGCGCGACGCCCATTTCATGGGTGTGCCGCCGCGGAGATCACGACCAGCTCAAGTCTTCCTTGTCGATCGGAAGTGTGCGGATGCGTTTGCCGGTGGCGGCGAATATCGCGTTGCACACCGCAGGCGCGACGGGCGGCAGCGCGGGTTCGCCAAGCCCGGTCGGCGGGAAATCGGATTTCGCGAAATGAATTTCCAGCGCGGGTGTGTCCGGCAGACGCAGAAGCGGGTAGTCGTGATAATTGCTTTGCTGAACGCGTCCGTCGGCGAACGTGATTTCCTGAAACCACGCGGCGCTGAGGCCATCGATCATGGAGCCTTGGACCTGGTTCTCCGCACCGCTGAGATTGATG
This sequence comes from uncultured Opitutaceae bacterium, assembly GCA_964573305.1. Classification (GTDB taxonomy): domain Bacteria; phylum Verrucomicrobiota; class Verrucomicrobiia; order Opitutales; family Opitutaceae; genus Nibricoccus. Next base: position 87,264 of record CAZNJG010000014.1, on the reverse strand, counting down.
ATCGGACCGACGTCGACCGCAGAGGTCAGCTTTTCAACTTTCAACGTGCCATCCGGATCAACGACGACATCGGCGACGATGGCGACATAACCGGCGTGGCTATAGTGAAACGCGATGCCCTGGCCGCGTCCGCGCGGTAGAGGCTTCGATTTCCAGCCGGCTTTTTCCGCGGCGAGGCGGACGACGTTTTTCATGCGGCCCGCGTGATACGAGCGGCCGCGATTGCCCGCGCTCGGCGGCACTTCGCGATCGTCACCGAGAATCTCGAGACGGAATTCGACCTGATCGCGACCAGCCGCGTGTGCCAGCTCATCGATGAAGCTCTGGAAAACCCACGCGTACGCGCAGCTGCCGGGCGCGCGCCAGTAGCCGGTCGGGACGTTGGTCTTGATCAGCGATTGCGTGAGGCGAAAGTGCGGGATGAAGCGGCTCGGAAATTCATCGCCGCTGACATCGGCGCCATTGCCCGGTCTGTCTTCGGAATTGCCCACCGTGATGAAGTGATCGTGCCACGCGCAAAGGCGACCAGAAGCATCGACGCCGCCTTTGAGAAAATGCCAGCCGCCGGCGCGGTAGTAATCGTGCTGGATGTCCTGCTCGCGTGACCAGGTGACTTGTATTGGTTTTCCGGGTACACGCTTCGCGACAGCTGCGGCTTCCACCAAAAAGTCGTTCATGAGGCGGCGGCCGAAACCTCCACCGATGCGGGTCAGATGGATCGTGATTTTATCTTTTGGCAGGTCGAGAACGCGTGCGACGAGATCGAGGCCGGGGGCGGGGCTCTGCGTCGGCGCCCAGATTTCCATACGCCCGTCCTTGAAGAGCGCGGTGCAGTTCTGCGGCTCGAGGGTGGCGTGCGCGAGGTAGGGATAATGATACGCGGCTTCGACCGTGTGCGCAGCGGAAGCGAGCGTGTCATCGACCGAACCACTGTGGCGGACTTCCTTGTGCGGCTTTTCTCGGGCGAGGACGGCGGCGCGGGCTGCGTAGGCCTCGCTACTGTATTCATCAACCGGATACTTGCTCCAGGTGACCTGGAGTTTTTCGCGGGCTTTGAAGGCGGACCATGTGTCGTCCGCGACGATGGCGACGCCGGGAAGCAGCCCGAAAAGATCGTCTGTGCCGTCGATCACAAAGGCGTCGCGAACCCCGGGGAGCTTCTTGAGTTCATCCACGTTGGCCGAGGTGACTTTGCCGCCGAATTCCGGCGAGCGTACGTAGACGGCATGCAGCATGCCGGGCTGCCGTTGATCGATGCCGAAGAGAGGCTGGCCGGTGACGATTTTCGCGTTGTCCACTCCGCCGATGCGGCGGCCGAGCAGTTTGAAGTCCTTTGGATCTTTCAGGGTGACGCTCTTGAGATCAGGAACGGGCAACGTGGCGGCTTTGGCGACCAGTTCGCCGTAGCCAAGTTTACGGTCGGAGTGGCGGTGAATGACGGTGGCGGCTTCGGCGAAACACTCGTCGATCGGAACATCCCACGTTTCCGCAGCAGCGCGAACGAGCATGCTGCGGGCGGCGGCGCCGAGGCGGCGGCATTGATCGTAGTTGACTGGAATGGCGGTGCTGCCGCCGGCGAATTGACCACCGAGGCGCGGATCCAGGCCGGCTTGCTCGACCACGATGGATTCCCACGGCGCCTCGAGCTCCTCGGCGATGATCATGGGCAGCGAGGTTTTCACGCCCTGGCCGATCTCGGGGTTTTTCGCGATTAAAGTGATGATCCCATCCGGCGAGATGCGGATGAACGCGTTGGGAACAAAATCGCGCACGGGCGTGGTCGTCGCGGCATCGGCGGCGAAACCGAGTGGCGATGAACGCAGATAAAGGCCCAGGGCGAAACCTCCGCCAGCGAGAGTGGTGAGCCGGAGAAAACCGCGACGGTCGAGACCGCGGGCATGAAGAGGCGATTCAGGTGACGCAGTGTTCATGATCCGGATTCCTGAAGTTGTTTTTTGGATACATCGCCCGCGGCGAGCAGTTGCGCGGCATCATGAATGCCCTGCCGGATGCGCGCGTAGGTGGCGCAGCGACAGAGGTTGCCGGCCATGGCTTCGTCGATGTCTGCGTCGGTCGGGCGCGGGTTTTGCGCCAACAGCGCCGCGGCCGACATGATCTGGCCGGACTGGCAGTAGCCGCATTGCGGCACGTCGAGTTCGCACCAGGTTTTTTGCAGCGGGTGCGAGCCATCGGTTGAAAGACCCTCGATCGTGACGATTTTCTGATCGCCCACGGAAGAAACGGGTGTCTGGCAGGCGCGGGCGGCCTGGCCGTTGAGATGAATCGTGCACGAACCGCATTGGCCGATGCCGCAGCCGTATTTGGTGCCGACGAGGTCGAGATGGTCGCGAAGGATCCAGAGCAGCGGGGTGTCGGGCGAGGCATCGACAGCGCGGGCCTGGCCATTGACAGAGAGCGTGTACTTCATGGGCGGGGGTGAGAGGCAAGACGCGGCGGCGCGCCGGTGGTTGCGAACAAGCGCAGGATGCGGAGGGAGGTTTTCAGTTCAACGCTCCGGGCACAAAAAACCCGCAGTCGTTAGAACTGCGGGCGGGAAAGAAGGAGACTCGCGGTGCGATCAGACCTTTTCGACGAGGCCGGCCTTGATGGCCTTGACCGAGACGAGCACGCGCTTGGTGCCGCCGTTGGCGGTCTTGATGCGGATCTTCTGAAGATTGGGGCGGAATTTACGCTTCGTGATGCTGGTCACGTGCGTACCGATGCCGCCGCTCTTCTTGCTCTGACCTTTACGGTTGATGGAGCTACCTTTGACGGGGCGCTTGCCGGTGATTGCACAGATACGGGCCATGATGGTTTCGAGTAGGTTAAAGGGTCGGGAGTAAAGGGCGGCGACCTCGTGAAGCAAGGGGAAACTTGGATTCCGCGGCTTGTATCGAGAGATTGTGGAAACGCTGGTGGCGCTGCGAACGTAAACCGCGCGGCTGATCAGCTGCGCACGGCGTGGAGGACGGCAAAAATAATCCTGACAGCGCCAAGTCCTCCTCGTACAGGAAGAGACCTTCCATGAAAAAAATCCTGCTTTTGTGCGCTCTTGCGATAGCTGCGAAAATATGGGCTTCAGATGCTCCGCTCTCAAAATCCGCGGAGGAACAGGCCGCACAAGGAACGAAGGCGGAAAAAACAGAGGAAAATATCCCGAAGAACGATCTGACGGAGCGGCTGGAAATCGCTAATCAAATCGTGCGGCTGGAGATCAGCCCGAGGCAGATCGAGGACGAACTGGCGAAGGGAGTTTTACAGTGGTTGATCGAGAAACTGGACGGAGATGCAGAACGAAAAGACGATCTGAATACTTTGCGTGAGGCTATGGAGGCGGTCTCGGACAAGGTAATTTCGAGCGGGAAGGTGTGGGACGAATACTCGGCAAGGTATGCGACGCACTTCACGCTGGAAGAGTTGAAGGAGTTAAAAGTTTTACTCCGGCATCCACTGCTGCTGAAGAGAGATAAGTTGAGGGAAGATTTTTTCCGCCGAGAGCTTCAGGAAGTGATTTTTTTTGTCGTTGGCGACGTGGCGGCCAAAGAGGCAGAAAAAGTGCAGGCGCTGATCAGCGAAATTTTCGAAAAGCTTCCGCCGGATACCACGCGTTGAGGATTGGTATCGAACAGGTCAGGTTCGCACGGCGTGCAGCACTTGGAATTTCTGGCCGAGGTTGGCGGGATGGATGAGTTGCAGGAGCGACATTTTTCGCGGGCTGAAATGCGCGGCTTCGGCGGCGAGCATGCGACCGATAAAATCGCCGGCGTGACGCACGAAAAACGCCTCTTGCGAATCGACTTGCGGCGACTCGAAGCCATGCGTGGCGAGGGTGCCGCCGAGCCAGTCCCAACACACGTGCGCGGTGAGATCTTGTTCGCCAGGCAACGCGAGCAAGTCGTTGGACTGTTGATGCCGCCGATAGGCGCGCGCGGTGCCGCGCGGACTGGCTTCGGTGAGTTCGCGCCAGGATTTGCCGTAATCGCAGGCGATGAAGAGGCCTTTCCACGATTGGGCGGCGAGATCGGCGGCGAGGACGCTCGCGGCGAACGGCAAGTCGATGATGTATCCTTCCGCCGCCGGCGAGGGGAGTGTGTGGTCGGACGGAAGTGTGAGCGGTCTCATCCTGTCAGCGTTTAACTCCATCTCTTCCAGCCGCCCGTCGTCGCGCAGACGTACGCCGATTTCGCGCCAAACACCCGCGCGGCCCACCACGCGGCGAACCGGTTGCGCGTCGAAAAGTTCGTTGGAAAAAACGATCAGGCGTTCACCGTGTGGGGAGAGATCGAGGCGCTCGCCGAGCTGTAGCGTATGCGCGGAGCCGAACGGATGCGCGACGTCCTTGAGCACGCCGCCACCGGGCTCGGCTCCGATTTCGATAAACGTGAAGTCTCGCAGGTCCTGCGTGCCGAGAAGGTTGATGCAGGCCGCGGAGATGAGTTCGCCAAAGATCGGGCCCGACGAGGTGGCCGTGTAGAAGTCGCTCTGCGCGTCGCGTCCCACGCGCGTTCTATCCTGTCGATAATAGCCGAGTTGCGGATGATACAGCGCCAGCGCCATGAATTCGTCGAAAGGCAGCACGACGTCTCCATCGCGTGGATACACGAGTTCTTGCGCGCGTGCGCGGAAAGCCTCGATGAAAGCGGGCGAAGCCGTGTATTCAGAAAATGACGACATGGACGGCGTGGATTGGAAGGCAGGCGTTGCCCGGCGCAACTCTTCCCTCGGCACCGAGATCGTTTTACGGGACACGCGCATGGCGTGAGCCACACTGGGCGGTGGAAAATTCGGGACATTCGCACTGTCCCGTGAATCTGTCCGACGATCCGGTTTACAAACGTCGCGCAATCCGCACAGTGACGCGGTTTCTGTCATGTTTAAACGTGCTCTCACCATTGCATGCGGCGTCGTCATGGGCCTGATCATGGCCTTGGGCGTGACGAAACTGGCGCTGGCGTGGGGACTGTTTCCCAATCGTGAGTTGGAAAAGTCCACGAGCTACCTGCGCAACGTGCTCGAGCTGGTGAACGACAACTACGTGGACGGCGAAAAGGCCAAGCTGCCTGACCTGACGAAGGCGGCACTGCATGGCGTGTTGGCGACCTTGGATCCGCACTCGGAGTTTTTGGAATCGCGTGCCTACCAGCAGTTGCAGGAGGACATGAGCAGCCAGTTCGGTGGCATCGGCGTACAGGTGGAACTGCGGAAAAACCGCGTGGTGATTGTGGCCCCGATTGCAGACACGCCGAGCGATCGCGCGGGTATCCGGCGCGGCGACGAAATCGTGCGCATCGACGGTGTGGCCCTGGAGGATCCGACCATGGATTTTGTGGTCGAGCGACTGCGCGGAAAACCGAAGTCGCGCGTGCTGGTCGGTTTGTTGCGTCCGGAAGAGAAGCGCGAATACGAAGTGTCGCTCGTGCGCGAGCTCATCAAAACCGAAAGCGTTCGCGAAGTGCAGGTGCTACCGGGCGGGATCGGGTACTTGCAAATCACACAATTCACGGAGCGCACCACGGAGGAATTTATCAACGCGCTCAACAAGTTCGCCGACCAAGGCGTGACGAGTCTCGTGCTCGATCTCCGCAATAATCCCGGCGGTTTGCTCGAGGCGGCGGTCAGCGTGGCGGAACCGTTTTTCCGCAAAGGCGAGTTGATCATGTACACACAGGGCCGTGGTCCGAAATCGCGCGAAGAATATCGCGCCACCTCCTCGCAAGCGCCCATCGATGTGCCCGTCGCGGTGTTGATCAATGCGGGCAGCGCGAGCGCTGCGGAAATCGTTGCCGGTGCGCTCAAGGATACCGGCAAGGCGGTCATCGTCGGCGAACGCTCCTTCGGCAAAGGCTCCGTCCAATCTGTTTTCAAACTCAAGAACGGCGAAGGCATGCGCCTGACAACCGCACGTTATTACACACCGAGCGGCGCGACTATTCACGAACGTGGCATCGATCCGCAGGTGGAAGTGGTGATGTCGCCCGAGGAAGATGAAAATGTGCGCCTGCAGCGCGACCGCCCCGATGTGGTGGATCCGCTGTTGTTCAAGGAACGCTTCGGCATGGAGCCGGTGACCGATCGACAACTGGAAGCCGCGCTCGATGTCCTGCGAGGTGTGGCGGTGTTCGAGCGCCGTTCGCCGCCGGTGACGGCATCGACGCCCTGACGGCATGATCCTCGCTTTGGAAACGTCCTGCGACGAAACCGCCGTCGCAGTTTTCGACCCAGCACGTGGCATCGTGGATGAATGGATTCACAGCCAGATGGTGATGCACGAACGCTTTGGCGGCGTGGTTCCCGATCTCGCCACGCGCGAACACCTGCGCACGATCGCCCCGTTGCTCGCGCGTGCGAAAGCGGTGACCGATGATTTTCGCGCGATCACGCGCATTGCGGTGACCCACGGCCCCGGGCTCGCCGGTTGTCTCGCGATTGGCACGGCCGCCGCGAAATCGCTGGCACTGGCGCTGAGCGTTCCGCTCGCCGCCGCGAATCATCTGCGCGGTCACGCCTTCTCGCCGTTCATCGCGCTGCACGCGTCGAATCCGGCTGGCTTCGACGGTGAATTCGCGCGCCTGCTGCCGCATCTCGGTTTGATCGTGTCGGGCGGAAACACGCTGCTCTTCCGCCTCGACGAACAGCGCCACATCACGGTGATTTCCTCGACGCGCGACGATGCAGCCGGCGAAGCGCTCGACAAGGGCGCGAAGCTGCTCGGACTCGGGTATCCGGGCGGGCCGTTGATTGAGAAACGCGCGGTGCATGGATGCGCGGACGCCTTTGATTTTCCCCGCGGCATCGGCCCGCGCAGCGATCTCGATTTCAGCTTTTCCGGACTGAAAACGAGTCTGCGTTATCAGTTGGAAAAAATGACGACGGAAGAAGTGACCGCGCGCATGGACGATCTTTGCGCGAGTTATCAACAAGCGGTGATCGATGCACTGGTGCGGAAAACGGGACTCGCGCTGAACCAGGGCAACTATGCCAGCGTCGGGCTGTCGGGCGGCGTGGCGAATAATCGTACCCTGCGCACAACCTTGGAATCGCTCGCCAGAAAACATCGTCTGCCGCTGCTCGCGGCCCAGCCGAAACATACTGGGGACAACGCCGGTATGATCGCCTTTGCGGCCTGGGCCGACCCGGCGACATCGATCACTTCGCCTGCCCACCTGCGCATCGAGCCAGGTCTCGAACTCGCGAGCTGAGAAAAGCGGCGCGTAACAGAATCGAGGCTGCCACACGCCGGTCGATACGAACCTCGCGTTTAATTGATCCTCACCAGACCGCTTCTTTCGGAGTCGGTGAGTTGAGAAATCAGGACCACCACAAAGCCCTCCTGTTTCTCTCTCCATACTTGGTGAATATCAGCCCGGCGTGGTCGTTGGCGGTTGCTCCCGCTGCATCGCCTGCGCGGCGAGGCGCCGCCGCCAATAGAGCGCTTCCTGCTCCTCGCTTTTCACATGACGATTCTCCATCTCGCCTGCCCAGTAGATGAATGAAAATAGCAGGATGAGGAGGAGCCCTTCGGCCCAGAGTTGAGTGATCATCATCCCGGCAAGCGCGAGAATGATGGCGAGGGCGGAGAGTATTTTTCCGGTTGCCGCAGCAAGCCGCGTGGCGCGCACATAGGGCATGCGTTTTGCGAGGATCGCGCGCAGCACCCGGCCACCATCCATCGGGAAAACCGGGATGAGGTTGAAGCATCCCATGGCGAGATTCAGCGCGAGCAAGTGCTGCAACAAGGCCGTCACTGAAAGCTCGAATGTCGCCAGTTGCGCGAGGCCCGGCCACGGCGCGCAGGCCGCGAGCGTCAGGACGATCAGCGCATTGACGGCGGGCCCGGCCAGCGCGATTGCGATCTCTTCGCGCGGTCTGCGCGGGATGCGATCGAATTCCGCCATGCCGCCGACAGGCAGCAGCAGGATGCGTGGGACCTGCACCCCATAACTGCGCGCCACAAACGCGTGGCCGAGTTCATGCAGCACGACGCAAACGAACACCAGGATCACGTATCCCACGCTCCACGCTACACCGGGCCACGACCCGGTTTCCCGCGTGTTCCAGCCCGCCCATGCAGCGTAACCGATCAGCAGCAGAAACGAAACGTGAACGGTGAGAACGATGCCGCGGATCCGGAACAGCGAAATTGACCAGTCTAGCATTTCGCGTAAGCAAAACCTGTTTTGCCGGTTTGGCCATGCTACGCCGGTGAATCCTTTTTTTCGACCGCCCATGTCCGACACCGCTGCTAAAACGCCCACCATCCTCATCATCGATGACGACTCCGAGATTCGTTATTCGCTTTCGCGCGTGCTGTCGTCGCGAAAATATCAGGTGATCGAGGCGCCGAGCGGTGAGCAGGGCATAGCCATCGTGAAAAAAAGCCCGCCCGATCTGGTGTTTCTCGACATCCGGATGAGCGGCATGAGCGGGATCGAGGCGCTGCAGCATATTCGTTCGAGCAACCCGAAGCAGATGGTCGTGCTCATGACGGCCTTCGGCACGGCGCAGACTGCGATCGAAGCGATGAAGTACGGCGCCTTCGATTACATCATGAAGCCCTTCGATCCGCAGAAGGTGCTCACGCTCGCGGAGAACGCACTCAAGGCTCACGCCGATATGCGCGCCGTCGGCGAATACAAGCCGACCATCAACAGCGAAGACTACAAGGAAGGCATCGTCGGCAGCTCGCCGGTCATGCAGGATGTTTTTAAGGTGATCGGACAAGTCACCGCGTCCGACGTCACCGTGATGGTGACAGGCGAAAGCGGCACGGGCAAAGAACTCGTGGCGCGCTCGATCTGGAAACACAGCCACCGCGCGTCGAAACCGTTCATCGCGGTCAACTGCGCGGCGATTCCCGATAATCTGATCGAGAGCGAACTGTTCGGTCACGAGAAAGGTTCGTTCACGGGCGCGACCACGCAGCGTCTCGGCAAGTTTGAGCTGTGCGACGGCGGCACGATCTTTCTCGATGAAATCGGCGACATGGCGCTCGCCACTCAGACGAAGATTCTCCGCGTGCTTCAACAAGGTGAAATCCAGCGCGTCGGCGGCGTGGAGACGATCAAAGTCGATGTCCGCATCCTCGCGGCGACGAACAAGGACCTCGAGGAAATGGTGAAGGCAAAGACCTTTCGCGAAGATCTTTATTACCGCCTCAACGTCGTGCGCATCCGCATGCCGGCGTTGCGCGATCGCAAGGACGACATCCCTCAGATCGTCGATTTCTGTATCCAGAACCTCGCGAAGCAGAAGAAAACGCGCGTCTCGAAGGTGTCGCCCGAGGCGATGTCGGTCTTCACGCAATACACCTGGCCCGGCAATGTGCGCGAGCTTGAGAACGTGATCTACCGCAGCGCTGTGATCGCGCAGGGCGACACCATTCTGCTCAAGGATCTCCCGCCGGAAATTCGCGGCCAGCCTGTCGCGAGCGCGCCAGCGGCAGCGACTCCGATTGCGCGGGCGCCGGAGCGTAACGAAAAAGTGGATACACCGGTTGCCGCGGCCGAGACCGCGGATGTACCGGTTCCCTCCATCGTCGAAGCCGTGCCCGCCGCGCCCGCGCCGGAACTCACGGTGGAGCGCGCGCTGGATTTTCTGCACGAACAATTATCCGGCGCCGGGGAGTCAATCCTTGGGCGTCTCGAGCGAGAGATGATCGTGCGCGTGCTGAATGCGGAAGGCGGCAATCTTGTGCGTGCTTCCGAAAAGCTGGGCATGACCCGGGCGACCTTGCGCAAACGCGTGGACGAACTCGGCTGGAAGCCCTGAGCGACACTGCGCGAGTGGTTCGCGGGAATCGCCTGCTTCTGTGAGAATTTCGCCGATGGCTGTAGTTGGAAATTAACTACAAGCGTCGGCGCCCGGCGCTCACCGGTCACGTCCCACGTAATCGGGATGCCAGCGCCGGAGAACGAACCACTGCAGGCCCACGACGAGGGCGACAAAGAGAAAGCCGGTCACGCAGCCCGCGATGGCGGTGGCGTAAAGTTGCGGCATTTCGAAACGCGACGACGTGAGGATGATTTGATACCCGAGCCCGCCGACACCGCCTGCTGAGTTGCCGGCGGTGTAGTCGCCGACGATTGCGCCGATGGGGGCGAGCGTCGCCGCGATGCGCAGACCGGTGAAAAACGCGGGTGCGGCGGACGGAATGCGCAGCCGCCAAAATTCATCGAAGCGCGAGGCGCGTGAGAGACGGAAAAAATCCAGCAGTTGCGGGTCGACTGAAATGAGTCCCTGCGTGGTGTTCACCACGAGCGGAAAGAAACAGATGAGAAAGGTGATCGAGGCCACGCGGAGAAGGCTCGCATCGACCAGCAGCACCAGAATCGGCGCGAAGACGATGACGGGCGTCATCTGCAGAATCATCAAATAGGGGAACAGCGCCGCGCGCGAAAGCCGCGACCAGGCGAGCAGGACCGCCAGCGCGGAACCGATGATGACCGCTGCGAGGAGTCCAAGCGCCGCGCCGCTCGCGGTCGTGGCCGCGCTTTGCAGAAGCGTGGCGTGATTGTCGATGAGCGCGCGCCCGACCGACGCCGGAGACGGCACGAGGTATTGCTTTTGCGGATACAGGCACGCGTGTACGGCCTGCCACACGGCGATCAGGAGGAGGCCGGTGACGAAAGGCGCGAGCAATGACTGGAGCCGGTGGCGCATATCAGGAAGATGCATTTTCCGCGGAGCGGAGCGTGGCCGTGGTCTCAGCCACGAGTTGCTGATACGCGGGCGATTCGCGCGTCGCGGCGGTGCGGGGAAAGGGCAATGACACCGGAATCTCCGCGTGAATACGTCCGGGCCGGGCGGCGAGGACGAGGATGCGATTGGAGAGAAAAACCGCTTCGGAAACCGAGTGGGTCACAAAAAACGCCGTCCACGCTTCGCGTTCGCGCAAGGCGAGAAGTTCTTCGTTGAGATGATGCCGCGTCATCTCGTCGAGCGCACCAAACGGTTCGTCGAGCAGCAGCAGATCCGGCGAAACTGCGAGCGCGCGCGCGAGGGACACACGCATCTTTTGACCGCCCGAAAGCTGGCGGGGAAACGCAGTCGTTTTTTCCGTGAGCGAAACTTGAGCCAGCACACGATCACGGATCTCGCGACGTTGAGCGGCGGGCGTGCCGCGGAGCTGCAACGGCAGCTCCACATTGGCGGCCACCGTCAACCACGGGAGCAACGCAGGGTCCTGAAAGACAAACGCGAGGTTTTCGCGATGCTTTGAAGGCGCGCGACCGGCGATCTCGATGCGGCCCGATGTCGGTGGCGTGAGCCCTGCGATGAGGCGCAACAACGTGGATTTCCCGCAGCCGCTGGGGCCAAGTATGCTCACGAAATCGCGCGGTGCGGCGGAAAAGTAAATGTTGTCCAGCACCGGAGGTCCCTCTTCGAAGCGCTTGTGAAGCGCATGACAGATGACGTGGCTGGAATCGGCAGACATCGACGATCAACTCGAAAGAGCCGTGCGACGAAGGCCAGCGTTTTTGTGACGGAGCTTTGTGCTGGGCCGCATGACGCCGTCGATATCGCGTATTCAAAAACACGACGGCGCGCCCGGTGTCCGTTTCCGCGAAGCGTTTCCTTCGTGACGCGCTCAAGCGGGTTGGTTTTGCGGTGTTTTCCCTCCCAAAAGCCACCTTGCCTCGGCTGCCTCATCCTTGCAAAGTCCGCCCTCTTCATGAGTACCAGCAACGCCGTCAAAATCTACGATACAACCCTTCGCGATGGAACCCAGGGAGAGGGGATCAGCTTTTCGGTGACGGATAAACTGCTCATTGCGGAGCGGCTCGATCAATTCGGCGTGGACTACATCGAGGGCGGGTTCCCCGGATCGAACCCGCGCGACATCACATTTTTTCAGGAAGCGGCGAAGCTTAAGTTGAAGCATGCGAAACTGGCCGCGTTTGGTTCGACGCGCCGGGCGGGTGGCAAGGCTGCGGACGATCCCCAGCTCAAGCTCCTCGTCGATAGCGCCATGCCGGTCACGACGATCGTGGGCAAAACCTGGACGCTTCATGTGACCGAGATCCTGCGCACGACGCGCGAGGAAAACCTGGCGATGATCGAAGACTCCGTTGCGTATCTCGTCGCCAACGGCCGCGAGGTGATCCACGACGCCGAGCATTTTTTCGACGGTTTCAAAGCGGATCCTGACTACGCACTGCGTACGCTCGCCGCGGCCCTCAAAGGCGGTGCCAGCAATCTCACGTTGTGCGATACCAACGGCGGCACGATGGTCCACGAATTCACCGAAATCGTCGCGCGTGTCGTGAAGGAGTTCGGCGCGGATAAAGTCGGCGTGCATTGTCATAACGACAGCGGGCTCGGCGTCGCGTTGTCGCTAGCCGGCGTGCGTGCGGGGGCGTCGCTGGTGCAAGGCACCGTCAACGGATACGGCGAACGCACCGGCAACGCGGATCTGGTGACCATTCTCCCGAGTCTTTTTCTGAAGATGGGCAAGCAGGCGCGCTGCGCGCAAAACCTCGCGCACTTGCGCGACCTTTCGTTGTACTTCGACGAACTCGCCAACCTGCGGCCGAACACCAAGGCGCCGTATGTCGGTCTTTCGGCCTTCGCGCACAAGGGCGGACTGCATGCGAACGCCGCGCAAAAGGTGAAGAGCAGCTACGAGCACATCGATCCCGCGATCGTGGGTAATCGGACTCGCGTACTGGTCTCCGACATGGCTGGCCGCAGCAGCGTCGCCATGAAGGCGAAGGAACTCGGCTTCGAACTCGACGAGAAATCGCCCGCGATGAAAGGGCTCATCGATGAGCTGAAGGAACTTGAGTTCCGCGGTTACGAGTTCGAGGCGGCCGACGCCTCGCTCAAGCTCCTGCTCGCGAAATGGGTGGGCACACGGAAGACCTTTTTTGAGATCGAGAGTTATCGGGTGATCGTCGAGCGCAACGGCGGCGATTTGATCGCGGAGGCGACGGTGAAGCTTTCCGTCGATGGCAAAGCCTACCACACGGTGGCCGAGTGCACCGGCCCCGTGGGCGCGCTTGACAAGGCGCTGCGCCTCGCGCTCGAGCCGGTTTACCCGCAACTGCGCACGACTGCGCTCACGGATTTCAAGGTTCGCATCCTCGACAGCAAGGCCGGCAGCAATGCGCGCACGCGCGTGCTCGTCGAGACATCCGACGGTCACACCCTGTGGGGCACCGTTGGCGTGAGCGACAACGTGATCGACGCGAGCTGGGAGGCGCTGCGCGACTCCGTCGAATACAAGCTGAACCAAGGCTGATCCGGCGCTGTATCCGTTTTTCGGGTACGTGTTGCCCCGTTCACAGCAACGGGGCAAACAAGCGGCAGATATCCTCGGCGAGCGAGACAAGCAGGCGCGGACGCCTTCCGGCCTTCGGCTTGAGGTCCTGGCAGGATGTGAGCAGTTCCTTGGCCCATTCGCGCATGGCGAGCACATCGCTTTCGCTGTAGAGAAAGACGCCGATTTCGAAGTTCACGAAGAGGCTGCGCAGGTCGAAGTTGGCCGAGCCAATGAGGCCGATGCGGTGATCGATCATGACGGCTTTCGCGTGCAGCATGCCGGGGCCGAACAGGCGCACTTGCGCACCGGCTTTCATGAGCTCGCGCGTGAAATGGCGGCGGGCGAAGTCGGTGATCGGATGATTCGAGTGCGCCGGCAGGATCACGGTGACTTCCGTGCCCGCGCGCGCCTTCACCATGAGCGAGCGCCACAGCACTTCGTCGGGAATAAAATAAGGGGTGACGATGAGGATGCTCGTCCGCGCCTCCTGGATCATCGAAAGGATGCCCTCGTAGAGCGGATCGCCTTTGACGTCGGGACCGCTGGCGACGATCTGCATGGCGCTCTCGCCCTCGGTGCGGATGGCGTCGGGACGAATCTCGGCGTGGAGGACATCGAGCGACTGGCCCGAGGCAAAGGCCCAGTCCGCGAGAAACACTTCGTTGAGCAAGGCCGCGCCCGGGCCGCTGATGACCGCGCCGAAATCGCGAAAACGTTTTCGATAAGCGACGGGGCCCATGTAGTCGCGGGCGAGATTATGTCCGCCGATGATGGCGGTGTGCTGGTCGAAGACGGCGATCTTCCGGTGATTGCGCAGATTGGCCGAGTGGCGTGTGGACAACGGCAGCACGGGCATGAACCGCTGCACCTCGCCGCCCGCGTCACGCAGCGGCTGCACGAAACGCCCACTGGAAAATACGCAGCCGACCGCGTCGAGCAGGAGGCGCACCTTCACGCCTTCGCGCGCGCGTTGCGCGAGGAGTTTCACGATGCGACGTCCCGTCTCGTCGCGACCGAGGATGAAGGTGGTGATGTGAATCGAGTATTTGGCGGCGAGGATCTGTTTTTCCAGGTCGCGAAACGCTTCTTCGCCGGTGATCAACAGGCGCACCGAGTTTCCGCCGACAGCAGGGCTCGCTCCGGCGGCATCGATGGCCTGCGCGGTGGGCAGGATCTGGCTCGCGGGATCGAGCGTTTGCAGACCTTCAAGCTCGGGGAGAAGACGCGACTTGCGCTCGATGAGACGGCGGAATTTTCGTCCGCCGAAAATCAAGTACAGCGGCACGCCGACATACGGTACGAGCAGGATGATCAACATCCACGCAAACGTGTTTCCCGGCTGGCGTTTCTCGGCGAGCAGGCGGGCCACGAAAAAAAAGCCCAGCAGAAAGCTGCCCACCGTAAGGAAATGGGGGATGACGGGATGAGAAATGAAGTGGTGAATAAACTCCATGCCGGGGCGGCGGGAGAGTGTGTTTGTCGCAGTCGGTCCGCAAGCTGTTGGGCGCTTGAAAAAAACCTTGAACTTGCTGCGGTGAGTCGTGAACTTCCGCGTCCCTCAACGTGGTAGGTTACTCAAGTGGCCAACGAGGGGAGACTGTAAATCTCCTGGCTTACGCCTTCTCTGGTTCGAATCCAGAACCTACCACCATTTTTCCCCTCCCTCGCGGAGGGGATTTTTTTGTCATCGTGCAGCCGCCTCTTTCTGTAACGCGGCGAGCGCGCGATCGAGCAACTGGACTTGGATCGGCTTCGTGAGATGCATGCAGAAACCGGCCTCCTGGCTGCGTTGGACGTCTTCCTCCATGCCGTAACCGGTGAGCGCGATTCCCGGCATATCGTAGCTTTGTTTCAACTCCTTCATGAGATCGAAGCCCGAGCCATCCGGCAGACCGATATCCGAGATGAGCACATCGAATTGCCGGCTCGCGGCCAGAGCGAGCGCGCCCGCGAAAGTCGCCGCGCTCGCGACGTCGAACTGGCGCCGCCGCAGCAAGGCTTCGAGCGTGCGGCGGGTCGGATCATGATCTTCGACGAGCAGCACGCGCCGGATGCCCGGTGTGCTCATCATCGGCGGCGTGGTGTCCTCGGCCGGCGTGGCGCGCTGGCCATCGCCCTCGGATTGTGCGGAGGCGAGCGGGAGCTCGACGGTGAACGTGGCTCCACGTCCGGGGCCGTCGCTGTGCACGGTCAGTTCGCCCTCGTGATGATCGACCAGGCTGCGTGAAATGGTGAGCCCGAGCCCGAGTCCGCCGAAGCGATGCGAGTGACCGCCGATGGCGTGATTGCCTTGGGAAAACGCGTCGAACACGCGGGCAATTTCTTCGCGCGTGAGCCCGATGCCGGTGTCGCGGATGGCGATGATCACGGTGTTTTTTTCCCGCCCGACGCGACTTGAAATGTGGATCGATCCGGGGGCGCTGGTGAATTTCACCGCGTTTTTCAGGACGTTCCAGAAAACCTGCTGCAACCGCACATCATCGGCCATGACCCGCGGTTCATCAGGTTCGAGATCGAGTGAGAGCGTGAGATTTTTTTGTTCGATATCGGACTGCACGTTCGCGATCGCATCGCGCAGGATCGCATGCACCTCGCGGGGACGCAGGGAAAGCGTGAGTTTCCCGCGCATGATGCGGGTGAGATCGAGGAGGTCGTCGATCAACCGCGCCTCGAGTTCGACGTTTTTGCGGATGGTGAGGAAATGCGCGCGCGCCTCCGGGGGAAACGTGGAGTTGTTTGCGGCCTCGCTGGCGATGAGCAGCACGGGATTGAGCGGCGTGCGGAGCTCGTGCGAAAGCGCGGCGAGGAAATCGTCTTTGGCGCGACCTGCGCGTTGCGCTTCTTCGTGAGCGAGACGCAGAGCCGCCGTACGCGCGTCCACGCGGGCTTCGAGCGCATCGTGGCTTTCGCGCAATGCTTGTTCGGCCTGTTTGCGCTGGCGGATTTCCTGTTCGAGCGCGGTGTTGCTGCGACGCAGTTCGGAAGCGGTGCGGAACAGCTCGACGAAGACCGCAACCTTGGAGCGGAGGACCTGCGGGTTTGCTGGCTTGGTGAGGTAATCGACGGCGCCGACGTTGTAGCTCTCGAGCATGCGTTGCTCGTCTTCATAAAACGCCGTGAGAAAAATGATCGGGATATGCTGCGTTTTTTCGCGCTGCTTGATGAGGTGAGCGAGTTCGATGCCGCTCACGCCGGGCATCTGCACATCGAGCACGATGACGGCGAACTCTTCGTGGAGCAGCGCGAGCAAGGCCTCGTCCGCATTCGTCGCACGCACCAAACGGAGTTCGTCGGACGAGAGGATGCCCTCCAGCACTTCCAGATTTCGTGAATCGTCATCGACGAGCAGGATGTTGACGGGAGAATTCACGATTGATTGCAAAACGAGGGGCGGGAAATGCGGGTGAAGGTGCGTACTCAACAATCCCGCGCAACAGCACGGGGCAAAGAAAATCGATGCGTGGGCGGAGTGCAAAATGCCATTCCATCATCCTTGTATTGATAAGCTTCCATCTGCCGCTCATCTCTGGCGCGTGCGTCCCCTACGTCTCTTTATCGGCCACCGCATTGCGCTCGCGTTCGCGGTTCCCCTCTCAGCACTGATCCTCATCGGTTTTCTTAGTCTGAGAAACCTCGACGACATGGAGCGGGAGTCGGCGCTGGTGATCCATACGGAGCAGTTGATGGCCGGT
The DNA here is from genome assembly GCA_964573305.1 of uncultured Opitutaceae bacterium. Taxonomy (GTDB): domain Bacteria; phylum Verrucomicrobiota; class Verrucomicrobiia; order Opitutales; family Opitutaceae; genus Nibricoccus. The sequence continues at coordinate 70,311 of CAZNJG010000014.1, read as the reverse complement.
CTGCGTACGTTGACGAGTGCCATCGCGGGCGTGGAATCCGCCGGACGCGGTTATGTGATCTCCGGGGATCAGCAGATCAAGTTCTCGCTCGAAACACACCGGCAGCTCGCCTTGGACACCGTCCAAAAGTTGCGCGAGGAAACGCGTGATAATCCGCGTCAGCAGCAACGTTTCGAGGTACTGATGGACTTGGTGACGCACCGCGCAGAGATGTCGCGCGAACTCATCCGCCGGAAGGATGCCGGCACGCTCGATGACGCCACCGCCATCGAGCTGGTCACACGCGGGCAGGCGGTTTCCGAGCAAATATGGACGGTGGAGCGGGAGCTCGATCACGAAGAAGCATCCCTGTTGATCGAACGTCAGAGCGCGGCGGTGGCCGCGGCGAGTCTGACCCGGCAAAGCATCGTTTATGGATCTATTGCCGCTGTGCTCATCGTGGCGATCGCCGGCATGCTCGCGAGCCGCAGTATTACACAACCGCTCGAGCAACTGCGCATCAGTGCGGCACGCATCGGCGAAGGGGACTACGCGCATCGCGCGCCGGTGACCAGCGACGACGAAGTCGGCCAGCTCGCCGCCGTGTTTAATAAAATGGCGGGACAGGTGCAGCAACGGCAGGCGGCGCTTGAGAGTGAGGACTGGCTTAAAGGAGGCATCGCGCGCTTCGACGCGATGTTTCAGCGCCAGCGCGATCCGGTGGTTCTGTGCAATCAGGTGCTGACCGAGCTCGCGACCCTGGTGGATGCGCAGTCACTGGCATTGTACCGGATCGCGGATACGGCCGGCGGTGGCGGCCTGACGCTCTGCGCCTCGCATGCCGCGGTGAGTCCGCCAGATCGCTTTGCCCGCGGCGAAGGATTGCCGGGCCAGTGTTATGCGAGCCGGAGTCGTATCCACATTCGCAATACGCCGCCGGATTACCTTCGGGTCAGCTCGGCGCTGGGTTCCGCGCACCCGGCGGATGTGCTGGTGGAGCCGGTGCTTTTCGAAGGTTCGCCCAAGGCGGTGCTGGAGATCGCGTCGTTGCGGACGTTCACGCCTTTGCAGCTCGAATTGATCGCGCGGCTGGCCGCGGGGCTGGGCGTGACCTTGCACACGATCGAAGGCGCGTTGCGCACGGAGGAGTTGCTGCGCAAATCGCAGGCTCTCGCCACGCAGTTGGAGCAGCAAAGCGCCACGCTCGCGGCGAAGAACAACGAACTCGAGGCGCAGGCGGATCGTCTGCGCACATCGGAGCAGTTGTTGCAGGAACAACAGGTCGAGCTCACGCAGACCAACGAGGAACTGGAGCAATCCAACGAAGAGCTGCAGCAGTCGAATGAGGAGATGGCGGAAAAATCCAATCTTCTCGCGGAGCAAAAGCGCGCGCTGGAGAAATCGAATGCCGCGATCGAGCAGGCGCGGGCGGAGCTGCAGGAGCAGGCCCGCCAGCTCGCGGTCACATCGAAGTACAAGTCGGATTTCCTCGCGACGATGTCGCACGAGTTGCGCACGCCGCTGAACAGTCTGCTCATTCTCGCGCGTTTGCTTGGGGAAAACAGCGACGGCAACCTGACCGCGAAACAGATCCAGTTTGCCCAGACGATCGAGTCGTCGGGCGCCGATTTGCTGGAAATGATCAACCAGATCCTCGACCTCGCGAAGATCGAATCGGGCAAGGTGGATCTGCAGGTGGATGAAATACGGCTTCCCGAGCTGCAGCGTTCCATCGAACAACAATTCCGTCATCTCGCCGACGAGAAGAAACTGGCATTTGGCGTTTCGTTGGATCCGGCGTTGCCGCCGGCGATGCGCACGGATTCGCGGCGGCTTCAACAGGTGTTGAAAAATCTTCTTTCGAACGCATTCAAGTTCACGGAGCACGGCTCGGTGAACGTCGATATCCGGCGCGCGACGAAAGGCTGGCCGCAATCGGCGACTTCGCTCGAGCGCGCTTCGTCGGTCATCGCGTTTGCCGTGAGCGACACGGGCATCGGCATTCCGAAGGAAAAACAGCAACTGGTCTTCGAGTCGTTCCAGCAGGCGGATGCCGGCACCTCGCGACGTTTCGGAGGCACCGGGCTGGGCCTTTCGATCAGTCGTGAAATCGCGCAACTGCTCGGTGGTGTGCTCCGCTTGGAAAGCGAACCGGACAAAGGAAGTACGTTTACTCTCTACATCCCGGCGGAGATCGAGGCGCAGGAACGGCCGGCACCCGAAATCGAAACTCCTGCCGCGCCTCCATCGCCGGCGGAGAGCGTCGAATCGCTGCCTGTCGCGAAGGATGAACTCGGGATCGTGGACGATCGCGAGTCGATCGGGCCGGACGACCGCGTGTTTCTCGTCATCGAAGACGATCCGCGTTTCGCGAGCATCTTGCTGGATTTTGTTCGCGAGAAAAACTTCAAGGCCATCGTGGCCGGCAGCGCGCGCACGGGCCTCGCGCTCGCGCAGCATTTCCGACCGGTGGCAATCACGCTCGATCTGCGCCTTGCCGATGAAGACGGCTGGCTCGTGCTCGACCGGCTCAAACACGACGAACGCACGCGGCATATCCCCGTGCATGTGATCTCGGTGGAGCCTGCGCGTCATCGCGGTTTGAAGCTCGGAGCGGTTTCGTATCTCCAGAAACCCGTCACCAAGGAAGCCATCGCGGAGATCCTCCAGCAGACCGTCGATTTCATCGAACGTCCGGTGAAACGACTTCTCGTCGTCGAGGACGATCCGGTGCAGCGCGACACGATTCGCGAACTCATCGGCAACGGCGACGTGAAAACGATCACCGTGGGCAATGCCGCCGAGGCGCTGGCCGCTCTCGCGAAAGAGCGCTTCGATTGCGTCGTGATGGATCTGATGCTGCCCGACAAGACGGGCGTGGATCTCATTCGCGAGATCAACGATCTGCACGGACTGCAGGCGCCGCCGGTGATCGTTTATACCGGCAAGGAACTCACGCCCGCGGAAGAGACCGAACTGCGTTCGCTGTCCGAGTCGATCATCGTGAAAGACGCACGCTCGCCAGAGCGACTGCTGGATGAAACCGCGCTTTTCCTGCACCGCGTGCAATCGAAACTCCCCGAGGCAAAACGCCGGATGCTGGAGACGGTGCGCAAACAGGATTCGGTGCTCAACGGACGGCGCGTGCTGGTGGTCGATGACGACGTGCGCAATATCTTCGCGCTCACCGCGCGTCTTGAAGCGTACGGCATGATTGTGCGTTTCGCCGAAAGCGGGCAGGGCGCTTTGAACGCACTCGAAGAAGATCCCGCCTGCGACGTGGTGTTGATGGATGTGATGATGCCCGAGATGGACGGCTACGAAGCGATCCGACGATTGCGAAAGGATTCTCGTTTCGCGCGGCTGCCGATCATTTCGGTGACGGCGAAGGCGATGAAAGGAGATCGCGATCGCTGCATCGAAGCGGGCGCATCCGACTACATCACCAAGCCGGTGGATACGGAGAAACTAATTTCTCTTTTGCGAGTCTGGCTCTACCGATGAACGAACCCGGCGAACAGCCGCATGGCATAAAAGACGTCGTCACAACAGCCGATGGCGACGATCTCCGCGATTTGCGTCTGTTGCTGGATACCGTTCATCAACGCACGGGCCTCGATTTCCGGCAGTACAGCTATTCGTCGCTTCGGCGGCGGGCGGCGCGCGCAGCGCAGGAAGTGGACGCCGGCACGATCGCCGGCCTGCATCAGCGCATAAAAACGGATGATGCCACGCTGGCCGTCCTCCTCCGGATGATCACGGTGCACACCACGGCGATGTTTCGGGATCCATCGTTCTTCCACGCGCTGCGAGAGCAGGTGGTGCCGGTGCTTCGCACGTATCCCTTCGTGCGCGTGTGGGTGGCCGGATGTTCGACGGGCGAGGAAGTGTATTCGCTGGCGATCCTGCTGCATGAGGAAGGCCTCGCGAGTCGCTGCCGTATTTATGCGACAGACTTGAGCGACGCCGTGCTCGACCGCGCAAAGGCGGGCGTGTTTCCAATCGCGCCGATGCAGGAGTACTCGCGGAACTATCAACTCGCGGGCGGACTGAAGCCGTTCTCGGAGTATTTTTCCGCGGACAGCCAGTCGGTTGTATTCAGCAGGAAACTACGCGAGAACGTCGTCTTCGGAACGCACAATCTCGCGTCGGATGAATCGTTCAACGAGTTCCATCTCATCCTGTGCCGGAATGTGCTGATCTATTTCCAGCGGGAATTGCAGGACCGGGTGCACCGGCTCTTTCACGAGAGTCTCGTGACCTTCGGCTACCTTGGACTTGGTCGCAGCGAAGCGGTGCGTTTTAGCGCGTATCGCGACAACTACGACGTCGTGGCAGCGCGCGAACGCATCTTCAAAAAAATAAAATGATCGTGGTGGGCGGGTCGTGGGGCGGATCCAATGCACTTGGCGAAATCCTGACGCGGATGCCAAAGGGGTTCGCGTTGCCGATCGCCGTGGTGCTGCACCGGCATCGCGAAAGCGAGGGATTGCTGCAGCCTGTGCTGCAACGCGTGAGTCCGCTGCCCGTGATCGAGCCCGAAGATAAAACCGCGGTCGAGCCGGGCCACGTCTATGTGTGCCCTGGGGATTATCACCTCACGCTGCACGGCGATTATTTTTCGCTCGAGGCCGACGAATTCGTGAACTTCGCGCGGCCTTCGATCGACGTTCTTTTTGAGTCGGCCGCCGAGTGGTGTCGCGAGCGGACGATCGCTGTCGTCCTTTCAGGGGGCGGCTCGGATGGAGCTGCGGGAGCGGCACGTGTCCAAGCTGCGGGCGGTCGTGTGATCGTGCAGGATCCGGGATCAGCCGTCATGGCGTCGATGCCCGCCGCGGCGATTGCCCGCACTGGCACGCGGGATGTTTACGATGTGCAGACGATCGCGGATCTCCTCGTCCGGCTGGCGGAGGAACGCGGTCGCATGCGATGAACGACGTGCGATGTTTTAGAGAAAGCCCGAGGCGCGGAAACTGTAGTAACCGGTGCCGCGCGGATCGGCAGCGGCGCGACCGACAACGATGTGATCGAGCAGATCGATGGCCACGGTTTTGGCGGCTTCGCGCAGCTGGCGCGTCATTTGCATGTCCTGCGCGCTCGGCTGAGGATCGCCGCTCGGGTGATTGTGGACACACACGATGGCGACGGCTCCCTCGCGGATCGCTTCGCGAAAAACTTCGCGCGGATGAGCGAGGCTGGCCGTGGCGATGCCCGAAGTGATTTCGACGCGTTTGATGAGGCGATTTTTCCGGTTGAGGCAAAGCACCCAGAATTTCTCGACCTCGAGACCGGCGATCACCGGCTGGAAATGGCGGAAGATCAGATCGGGCCGGTCGAGAACGGGTGCTTCGCCGCCTTGTTGATCGAGGATACGCCGTGCGATCTCGGTGACGGTCATCAGTTGCAGCGCCTTTACGCGGCCGATTCCCTTGATCCGGGAAAAATCGGCCTCGCGCCACGCGATGAGTTGCGTGAGCGAGCCGGCCTCGGCGAGCAGGCGGGAGGAGACGCTGAGAACATCGTTTCCGCGCGTGCCACTGCGCAGAAGCATCGCCAGCAGTTCGGTATCGCTGAGTGCGGCCGGGCCAAGCCGGATGAGACGTTCCTGCGGGCGTTCGCCGACGGCCATTTCGCGTAATCGCAGAGCGGATGAAGACTCGGGGGGCATCATGGGGTTGGGTGCGGGCGCACGACGGCCGACGATTCGCGTCGAGTTGCCGCCGAGTTTCCCGCCAAGGGAATCCCGCTCACGAAATCCATCCGCTTCGCCAAGGGAAGCCTGCAATCATGCCGGTGCAGAGGCGCAAAAAAAACGCGGTCCGAAGACCGCGTTAAAAGGAGGAGGTATGCTTCGCCTCAGAAGTGTTTCACGTAGCCGTTGCGACGGAGACGTTCCAGCCAGCGCTCTTCGCTGGAGCGCGCCATCTGCGAGACGAGCATGCGCTCGATTTGATCGCGCACTTCGTCGATCGGTTGAATGCCGGCGTGTTTGCGGTCCTCGATGTAGAGGATGAACGCGCCTTCGGGCATGAGGATGGGCGCGGTGACTTCGCCCTTTGCCAGCTGGAACGCGGGCTCGCTGAGTTCGGGCTTCAAATCGGAACGTTTCAACCAACCCCAATCGCCACCGCGGGAGCGACGAGCGTCCTGGCTGACTTCCTTGGCGACGTCTTCAAATTTCTCGCCGGCTTTCACGCGGGCAATGATCGCGTCGGCCTTGGCGCGAAGCTCCTCGTCGGAGCTGCCGGCGGGACGGTTGATCTGGATGAGGCGGAGGTGGGCGCTGTCTTCCTGATGGAAGCGGTCTTTGTTTTCGTTGTAGTAGGTCTCGACCTTGACAGGGCTGATCACGCTCTGGCTCTTGCGCTGTTGCTGGCGCATGTAGCCCTCGACCATTTCCTCTTCCAGGTCGCGGCGGTATTCGCGGGTGGTTTTCCCCTGGCTGCGCAGATAGGCGAGAAACTTGGAACGATCGTTGTCGTACTCGTTGATGAGGACTTCGGCCAGCTGGTTGTCGATGTAGCTCGCCGGGATCGATTTCTTGGGTTCGCCGTCTTTTTCCTTATAAAACTCCTTCACCATGAGGACGCGGTCGATTTCGTCCTGAATGATCGCGTCCTGCAGCGCTTCGAGGCGGTCGTTGAAGTCCTTTTCGTTGCGGGCTTCGCGTTGGAGCCCGGGAATGTGCATCTGGATTTTGCGGCGCACTTCGTCGACAGTGATGGCGCGGTCCTCGACGATGGCGATGATGCCATTGGCGTAGCGCAGGTTGGACTCATCCGGTTCGGATTGGGCGTGGGTGAGGACAGGGCTGAACGCCAGCGCAACGGGGAGGAGGACGCGGGGCGAGAAACGGCGGACGAACGTCATGGAGCGGGCAGGTTGTTTAAAAAGCTGATAATTTCGCGCAACCGTAGAAGGGGCCGGGGGGCGGTCAACCTTGGAAACCTTGCGCCGATCATCACGAAATCGTCGCGGCGTCCGCTGTTGCGCAGGCACTTCAAACGGGTGGAGTCTGTTTCGACGGAAAGGATGTTTTTTTGTTCCGCGCGGATGCGGATCTCGGTGACCAGCAAGAGGGCGCGGACTTCGTCGCCAAACTTGCCGAAACGGTCGCGCAAATCCGCTTCGACCTCTTTCAACTTCGCGGTCGCATCGGTGAGCGCTAGACGGCGATAGAAATCGATCCGCAGCCGTGTCTCCGCGATGTAAGCGGCGGGAATGCGCGCCTGGATTTTCGGGATCTCGACGATGCCGCTGGCGTCGTCTTCCGCGTCTTTGATCGCGGTGTAGCTGTCTTCATAGCGGCGGCGCGCGCTCTCGGATTCGCCGCCTTCGCCGACGAAGACAAAATCGAGCTTCACGTTGGCGCGGATCGCGGCGGCGGTTTTTTCACCTTTCAAACGGGCAACGGACTGCCGCAGGAGCTGGCAATAAAGTTCAAAACCCACGCCGACGATGTGCCCGCTTTGTTCGGCTCCGAGGAGGTTGCCGGCACCGCGCAGCTCGAGGTCGCGCATGGCGATGCGGAAACCGGCGCCGAGCTGGTTGTGAGCGCGCAGGGCGTTGAGCCGCTGACGGGCGATTTCGAGCATTCGCGTGTGGCGGTGAAGCAGTAGATACGCGTAGGCCTGATGTTTGAAACGGCCGACGCGACCGCGAAGCTGGTAGAGTTGGGAAAGACCGAAACGATCGGCGCCTTCGATGATGATCGTGTTGCAGTTCGGAATATCGAGACCGCTCTCGATGATCGTGGTGCACACGAGTACATCGTAAGTGCCCGCGACGAAGTCGGTCATGTGACGCTCGAGTTCCTTTTCGTCCATCTGCCCATGGCCGACGCCGATGCGCAGGTCGGGCAGCAGTTCGCGCAGACGCGCAGCGACGAGTTCGATGGTTTGCACGCGATTATGCAGATAAAACACCTGGCCGCCGCGCCGGCGTTCGTGGCGGATGGCATCGACGACGATTTTCTCGTCGTAGGTTTTCACGATCGTCTGAACGGGATGCCGGTTGGTCGGAGCGGTCTCGATGACGCTCATGTCGCGCGCGCCGGTGAGCGCCATGTAGAGCGTGCGCGGGATCGGCGTGGCGCTCATCGAAAGCACATCGACGGACGCGCGCATTTTTTTGAAGGCCTCCTTGTGCTTCACTCCGAAGCGCTGCTCCTCATCGATCACGACGAGGCCAAGATCTTTGAACTTCACGTCGGCCTGAAATATCCGATGCGTGCCGACGAGGATGTCCACTTGTCCGGCCGCAGTGGCGGCAAGGATCTTGGTTTGCTCGGCGCGCGTGCGGAAACGCGACACCATTTCCACCGCGATCGGGTAGCCGGCCATGCGCTCGCGAAACGTATTCAGGTGCTGCTGCGCGAGCACGGTGGTCGGCACGAGCACGGCAACCTGGCGACCACCTTGCACGACTTTGAACGCGGCGCGGATGGCGACCTCGGTTTTGCCGAAACCGACGTCGCCGCAGATCAGCCGGTCCATCGGCTGCGCGCGTTCGAGATCGCTCTTGGCTTCTTCGATGGCGCGGAGTTGATCGCGCGTTTCCGTGTAAGGAAACGAACTCTCGAATTCTTTCTGCCACGTCGTATCGGGCGGAAATGCGTGACCGGGCTGGGCTTCGCGCGCGGCTTGGATGCGCAGCAGTTCGGCGGCGAGATCGATGGTGGCGACCTCGGCGGCCTTGCGGGTTTTTTCCCAGCGATTGGAACCGATGCGGCCGAGCTGCGGCCGCGTCTTGCTCAGGCCGACGTAGCGAGAAATCAAATGAGACTCCTGAAGCGGTACGTGGAGCGTCACGTGATCGTCGAACTCCAGCGAGATGACCTCGCGCTGCCCGCCGGCGAACTCGACCTTCGCCAGCCCGCGGAAGACGGCGATGCCGTGTTGCAGGTGTACCACGAAATCGCCTTCGACGAGTTCGGAGAAGTCGAGCAACTGGTCGATCTGCGCGCGCTGGGCGACGGCGCGTTGCACGCCCCGGGGACGGCGCACGCGCTGGCGGCCGAAGATTTCGGTTTCCGTGATGACGACGCGGCCGCGCGATCCTTTCGTGTCGTGGTTTTCTAGATGCGTGATGCGGAAACCTTCGTTGATCGTGCCGCGCAGGAACTGCGGGCGGAGTTTTTTCAACGACGCATTTTCATCGAGAATCTCGCGGACGCGTTGTTCTTCGCCCTCCTTGGAGACGACGATCTCGATCGTATAGCCAGCGGATTTCCACTTCGTCAGTTGCGCGAGGAATTCGCCGCGCGCCTCCTCCTCGGCCACGAGGCGATCCTGTGCGACGAGTGCGTCGTCGGGATAGCGGCGGTGATGGACGAGGCTCTCGGTATTGAGCGTGCGATCGGTGTCGGGCGTCTCGAAAAGCGCAGAGGCCTCATCGAGATCGCCGAGCCCGAAGGCAGCCGCTGCGCGGGCGAGCAAACCAGGCAGCACGGGTGGAAGCGCAGGCGAAGATTCTTCGCGCGCGAGCAGGCTGAAGGCTTCGTCGAGCGAAGCCGGTTCGACGAAGACGAGATGCGTTTTCGGCGAGAGATAATCGGCGAGACCGGTCTGTGAAGGATCGAGTCGCACGCGCGGCGTGGCGGAGAGTGTGAGCGTTTCGACGGATTCGCCGGAGCGCTGTGTGACTGGATCGAAGGCACGGATGTCTTCCAACTCATCGCCGAAAAAATCGAGGCGGTAGGGCTGCGTGGCGGTGACGGGATAAACGTCGATGATGCCGCCGCGCACCGCGTAGTGTCCGGGAGCTTCGCAAACTGCTTCGGAGTCGTAGTCGAGCTCGCGCAGTTTCTCGAGCAGACCTTGAAAGGACTGCGGGCGGCCCTTGGTGAGCACGAACTCGTTGGCCGCAAATTTCTCCAGCGCGGGCACGGGTTGCAGAATCGCCGCGGGCGTCGAAATCACGACGAGTGTGCGCGCGTCGGCCATGCCGCTGAGCTGACGCGTCGCGCGCAGTCGCGAAAGCACGGTGAGCCGGTCGGCCGAGGCGGCGAAGGCTTCGCGCATGTCGCGCGTGTCGGGCATCGACTCGGGAAACACCAGCGCTTCCAACGGACGTTTTTCCGCCGATGCCGCGTGAAAAATCGCGACGTCCTCGGCGAGTTGTTCGGCGGCGCGCAAATCCTCGGTGATGACGAGCCAGACGGGCGCGGGATCCGAGCGCGTCAAATCATGCAGGCAGGCGCCGCGCGCGGGCGGGCAGACACCGGTGATTTTGTGACGCGGGGACGTGGCGGACATGGATGGATCGGAAACGCGCGGGCGGTGAGGCGCGCGGCAGGCGGAGCATCAGACGCGGTTTTTCGTCGTGCGCCAGCCCGGGGAATTATTTTTGCAAGGCCTGCTGGTTTTCCAAGGCGGAGCGGGCGGCGGCCTCCTCGGCATTTTTTTTCGACGTGCCGCGGCCGGTGCCGATCACCTGTCCATTGAAGAGCGCCACGGCTTCGTACTCGCGCGCGTGGTCTTCGCCGGAAACGTGGACGACCTGATAACGCAGCGCCTGATTGCCATGCCCGGCCTGAATGAGCTCTTGCAAGCGGCCCTTCGGGTTTTCGGTCGGCTCCAACGCCGCGAGACGTTCGGGCAGAGAGCCAATCAACCCGAGGATGATGCGGCGTGCCGTGGGCAGATCGCTGTCCAGATAGAGCGCGCCGATGACCGCTTCCATCGCGTCCTCCAATGCCGCCGGGCGACCGCGACCGCCCGATTGTTCCTCGCTGGAGCCCATGCGCAGGCAAGCGGGCAGGCCGATTTCAACGGCGAGCGTGGAGAGAAATTTTCCCTTCGAGAGGGCTGAACGACGCTGACTGAGTGCGCCTTCGCGATCGGCCGGAAACAGATTAAAGAGCGCTTCGGTGAGCACGAGTTGGAGCACGGCATCGCCTAAAAATTCGAGACGCTGATTGCTCTCCGGGATGTCGGGGTGCTCCTGCAAAAAGGACGGATGGGTGATGGCGCGTACGAGCAGGCCATCGTCGTGAAACGAATAGTCGAGCCGGCGCTGGAGCGCGTCGAGGGCGGGATTTTCAGGGTCGGACACGTTGAAAAAATCTCAAACGCGAAGAAGCCAAAGCAGTGGAAAAACTACAAACCTCAAAATGCTCGCGCCGGCGTCGTGCTTCGCGGATCGCCGCCGCTTTGGCATTTGCTCTCTGGCGTTTGGACTTTGCCGCGCGCAGCGGCTACGAACTCGCGCTGGAGTAGCGGCGCAGGCCGCGGTTGAACACGACGGTCGCGAGGGCGAACCAAAAGATCGCGGCGCCGGCGAGCCAGAGCGCGTGAGTCCATTCCAGACCGTGTTGCAGCGCGCGTGCGGGGACGTTGCTCACGATCACAACCGGTAGTGCGTAAACGAATACAACGCTGGCGATGCCTTTGAAGATGCCACGATACGCTTCGCGTGGAAGGCGGGAAAACTCGGTCAGCGTGAAGTAACTGCCCTCGATGCCCTCGGATTTTACGATCCAGAAGGTCAGCGAAACCGAGATCAGCACGAGGCTGTAGTGGATGACGAGGCCGCATCCGAGCATGAGCACATAAACGACGAGATCGGCGAAACTCGGATCGAGATTAAGCTGGCGCGCTGCGTACACGACGATCGCGGTAGCCGCGAAGACGTTGACGATGCCTTCGAGCTCCAGCTTTCGCGTGGAGGCCATGAACATGAGATTGCCGGGCTGCGCCAAAAAGAAGTCGAAATGCCCCGTGCGGATGTTGCGTCCGAGTTCGTAGAGATTGCTCCAGAAAAATCCCATGAGCAGTCGCTGGACGATCATCGAGCTGCCGACGAGCAGGAGCATCTGGTATTTGTTCCAGCCGGCGATCTCGTCGGTGTGTTCGTAGATGACGGAGACGAGCGCGACATTGACGCCCATCCAGAACAACTCGACCAAGCCCCACATGAGGAAATCGAAGCGGAACATCATGGTCCGCGTGATAGAGTAGCGCCCGCAGGCGAGCCAGAGACGAAAGTATTGAAACAACTTCATCGCGTGGTCGGAAAATTCTCAGCCACCGACGGCCGTGTGGCGACGCAGGCCGCGATGCCAGAGCGCTTGCGCGATGAGCAGAAGCGCGAGCATCCAGAACGCCTGAACGCCGAAGTTGCGCAGGATTTCCCCCTGATCCGTGGCGCGGCCCGTGATGATCGAAGCGGGGAAATACATTTGGTAATAATAGGGCAGGTACTGCGAGATCTCGAAGAGTCGTTTTGGCAGCAGATCGAGCGGAAAGACTTGTCCGGCGAGCAAGGTTTCGATCGCGAACGACAGGATGATGAACGACTGGATTTCGAGAAACCAGAACGCGAGCAGTCCGAAACAATACGCGATGGTGAACTGGATCATCGCCGACATCAGCACGGCGGGAATCGCGTATAAAATGCGCCACGCTTCCGCGGGGAAGCTCAACAAGTCACCGAGGAGCGGCAGCGCGATCAAGACCGGCAGCAGCGCGAGTCCACCCGAGACCATGCGCGCGGCGAGGAAGATGCTGAAACGATACAGGTAATAATTGATCGGCTTGAGCAGGAACTGGTTGATGAGTCCGTTGCGGATTTCCTCGCTGATCTGATAGTCTTCGTTGAACGCGCTGATGAAAAACTGAAGGACGAGCAGCGTGATGAAATACGTCATCGTCTGCGCGAGATCGAAACCGCCGATATCGGTTTTCCCCTGAAAGGCGGCGCCCCAGAGGATGAACACCACGAGCAGGTGAAACAGCGAGAATGACGCGCGGATGACGAAGTTCCACCGGTACACGAGATTGCTCTGCAGCCCGAGCAGGAAGGCGTGCCGGTATTTGTTCAACGTGGCGAACATGTGGAGCGTTACTGAGAAACCGACGGCCCCGGGCGCAAGCGCGTCGCGCGAAAATACACGATCACTTGGTCAGGCCGAAACGCTCGATGACTTCCTTTGCCAGCTTTTTGTAGGCGGTGGAGCCGGGGCTCAGCGGATCGTAGGCGAAGATCGTTTTGCCGAAGCTCGGCGCCTCGCTCAAACGCACGGTGCGCGGGATCACCGTGTCGAAGATTTTTTCGGGCAGGTGCTGCTTCACTTCCTCGACGACTTGTCGCGAGAGATTTGTGCGGATGTCGAACATCGTCATGACAACGCCGCCGACTTCGAGGTGATCGTTGACGTTTGCGGTCTTGAGGCGCTCCACGACCTTGAGGATCTGGCCGAGACCTTCGAGCGCCATGTATTCGCACTGCAGGGCGATCAGCAAAAAGTCCGCGGCGGCCAGGCTGTTCATCGACAACATGCCGAGGGCGGGCGGGCAATCGATGATGATGGCCTTGAATCGGCCGGAGTCGCGCACCGGCTGGAGCGTGGCGCGCAGTTTCATCAAATAGTTTTCCGTCTGTGCGAGTTCGATCTCGGCGGCGGCAAGATCCACCTCGCTCGGGATCAACGACAGGTTGGGGTAGGCGGTCTCGACGACCATCGACAGCGCGTCGCCCTCGCCATTGAGAGGGCCGTAGAGACTGTGGCCTTCCTGCTTCTCGATGCCGAGCGCGCTGGTGGCGTTGGCCTGCGGATCGAGATCGATGACCAGCGTGGGGATTTTGCGATCGGCGAGAGCGGCGGCGAGGTTGACGGCGGTGGTGGTTTTGCCGACGCCGCCTTTTTGATTGGCGATGGTGAAGACGAGGCTGCCCATAAAAGAGGCGCGATTAACCGCGAGCATCCGGCCGGGGTCGAGCGTGAAACGGAAGCGTTGCACGACAGCGCGGAGTCGCGATTTTTGCCGGATGATTCCAGTGATCCCTGCGGCATGGCGTGCAACTCTCGACGGCGAAACGGCGCAGCCGTACTTTCGCGCGCTCGGCGATTTCCTGCGCTCGGAACACGAATCGGGTGTGCAGGTGCTGCCGGCGCGCGAGGATATTTTTGCCGCGCTGAAACTCACTCCGCCCGAAGGCGTGAAGGTCGTGCTTTTGGGACAGGATCCGTATCCGACGCCCGGACATGCGCACGGACTTTGTTTTTCGGTGCGTCCCGACGTGCGGCCGCTCCCGGGTTCGCTGCGAAACATCTTTAGGGAGCTCGCGACCGATGTCGGATTCGTGCCTCCCGGTCATGGATGTCTGGAGGACTGGGCGAAGCGCGGCGTGCTCATGCTCAACACGGTGCTCACGGTGCGCGCGGGCGAGGCGGGAGCGCACCAGAAACGCGGCTGGGAAACATTCACGGATCGGGTGATCGATGTGATCAACGAGCGGCCGGAGCGCGTTGTATTCGTTTTATGGGGACGGCACGCGCAGAAGAAAACGGAACGCATCGATACGACGCGTCACGCGATCGTGGCCTGCGCGCATCCGTCGCCCTTGTCCGCGCGTTTGTTTTTAGGTTGCCGCTGTTTTTCGGAAATCAACCGCCGCCTCGCCGAGGCCGGCCGCGCCCCCATCGACTGGAGCCTCGCGCCGCGGGACGAGTTGCTGTCGCACACGCGGGAGACCGCCTAGGATAGGCCGCCGCTTCGCGGCTCAGTTGCGCTGGCGGTTTTCGCGCATGAGCTGGTTGAGGCGGCGGGAGTTCTGTTGATTCGCCTGTTGTTCCTGGATGACGCGCAGCTGCTCAGGCGACAGAATGGTGCTGGCCTGAGCGATCATGGCGTCGGTGATCTCGACTGCGCGCGCGCCGCCCCAGGGGCCGATTGGGCCGCCTCGACGGCTGTCGTTTGCGGAGGGTTCGACTCCTTGGGAGAGAATCTGCACCAGCGCCTGGCTTTGTTGTTCAGTCAGCGGGTTCGCGGCGTAGCTCATCGTGCGGCCGATTTGTTCGACCATGAAGCGCTGGCTGCTGGTGGCTTCGTAGTTCTGGTATTGGTTGAACTTGTCCTGTCCGACTGCGGCGATGATGGCGGCGTCGGTCTCCGCGCGGGCTTCGGCGACGAGTTTTTCGAGTTCCTCGCGGTTCTCGCGCGGGTTGAGGCCGGACTCGGCGGCGGCGGACATCACGTCGCGCTGCGCGTTTTGTTTTTCGATCAGCAGAAGCTTCAAGGCGTCAAGCTGCGCGGGGCTGAGATTGAGCTGCTTAAAAAGTGCGGCGTAGCGGCCGTCGAGGCTGGCCTTCTGTTGCTCAGTCATGAGCTGAACGACCTCAGGATTATTCATCCATGCGGGCATCGCGCCGCGACGGTTGCCCGGGCCTTGGGGGCGTCCAGCCACGGGACGCGCGGTCTCGATGGCGGATGGAGGCGACGGATCGTTTTCAGAGGGGAAATTATCGGCCTGCAATGCGGCGAGACGGGCTTCGAGATCGGCGGCGCGGCGTTCGGCGGCGGCGAGTTTCTTGAGTAATTCGTCGTGGCTGTCAGCGGTGGCCGCGGGTTTGGCGGCGCGCTGGTATTGTTGCCACCCGAAAACGCCGCAAGCGACGGTGCTGAGGGCGAGCAGGGCGATGATGGCGTTCTTTTTGGAGTTCACGTTGGCGGAGTATGACGGTCGTTGCGGAGAGGAAGTTTCATCCGGTGAACGATAAAGGTCGCGCGCGTGTCCCCTGACGCGCCGGAGATCTCGCAGGGAAATCAGTGGCGCGCCGCGGTCTTTTCCACGTCGGCGAGCACGTCGTCGATCGGTCGCAATGCGTCGGTGGGGAAGAGACTGTTGATGCGGTTGATGACCTGCTGGATGATGCCGTCGGGGCAGGACGCGCCTCCCGTGAGCAGCACGCGAAACGGCTTGCCCTCGCTCACGGGCGGAAGGGAGTGGATCTCGATCGTGTCGCCATCGCTGTGGCCGGACGGTCCCTTGGCGGGAAAAACATAATGCTCGATGGCGTCGCGCGCGCGGATGTTGGTCTCGCTCTGGATGAAGAATGCGGCGCGGCCGAGACGCTGTTCGCAGAGACGGTAGAGCTGATAGGTATTGGAGGAATTTTTTCCGCCGATGACAAAGGCGGCGTCGAGCGGCTCGGCGAGCGCGCGGCTGAGTGCGTCTTGATTGACCTGGGTGGCGTAGCAAAGCGTGTCGCGTTTGCCGCCGCCGCCGACGCGTTCGCGCGCTTCGGTTTCGCCGTACAAGCGCGTGAAGAGATCGCGGAGATAATCGATGATCTCGAGCGTCTCGTTCATGAGCAGCGTGGTCTGGTTGACGATGGCGATGCGTTCGAGGTGCTGGTTGACGTCGAAACCGGGGGTGAATTTTCCGGCGAACAGCGTGTAGAATTTTTCGCGTTCGGCGGGATCGCGGCTGGCGATGATTTCGCCGAGCTGGCGGGTTTCCTCGACGTTGCGAACGATGACCGCGTGCGCGTGGCGGCGGGCGTTGGAGAAGGTCGCCTTGGTTTCCTCGTGCTCGTGTTTGCCGTGGATGATGACGGTGTAGCCGCCCTGACCGAGCGAGCGCGCGGCTTTCCAGACTTTTTCCACGAGCATGCAGGTGGCGTCGTATTGGTAAACAGGCACTCCCTTGCGAACCAGCCGGCGCTTGTCGTCATCGGTGGCGCCGAAAGCGGGGATGATCACGATGTCCTCGGAGGTGAGTGTGTCCCACAAGGTCGTTTCGCCAGGAATGTTTCGCGCGGCGCGTCCGTCGGTGAGGTAGGGGACGCCTTTGTCGGTTTGAAGATAACGCAGGCCGCGGCGGAGCAGGTCCTCGTTCACGAATGGATTGTGGATCAATTCGCTGAGCATGAAGACGCGGCGTCCGGGGTTTTCGGCGAGTGTTTCGTAGGCGCGCTCGATGGCGTTTTTCACGCCGAGGCAGAATCCAAAATGGCTCGGAAGCAGGTAATGGACGGCGCCGAAATCGAGTCCGACGGGGGCGGTGGCGCTGCGTTCGTGCGTGCGGGCGAGAGCTTTGATGGCGGCGCAAAGGCGCGACTGGTAGAGCGTGCTCGCGGCGTCATCGAGCTGGTAGATGTCGCGGTTGCGGGATTTTTCCGTGCGAAACTTGTAGATGAAATCGTTTTCGCCGAGGTGCAGGTAGGGCACGTCGATCAAGTAAGGTTCAATGCCGGCGAGGATCGCATCGACCTCGGGAGCGCGGCTGGCGGTGCTTTGTAGTTGATCGATGGATACGAAAGAAATTCCGGCGCCCGATGCGTTTGCGGTGTCGGCGATCTGGCTGAAAAATACGCGACACGACGTGCCCGCGACCGGCGCGGTGTAATACTCCGCAGGGGGTGTATGCTCGGGGAAAATACGCGCCAGCCCGGTGGAGACGGATTCGAGCGAGCCGCCTGAGAATGCCAGCTCGGTGGCGCCTTCGCGGGAGCGCACGGCGAGACGGTTGCTCGTGTCGAACGCGAGGATGGCGATGCTTCCGGTGGAAAGACTGGCTGGCGCGGCGGATACCATGACCCGCCAACAGAACGGCTCCGACGGAGCCCGGTCAAGTGGCGCGAGCAGAGGGGCTCAGAGCGGATGCGGCGGTGTGGTGCTGTTGCGCCGGCTGGATTTGCCGAGGCGTTGGAGTTTGGCGCGGGCGAGTTCGCGCATGTCCACGGCGACGTCGTCCTTTTCGAAAATTTCGCGCCCGAGGAGTTGCTCCATCACATCTTCCATCGAGACGACACCGGCGGTCGCGCCGAATTCGTCGACGACGACGAGCATCTGTTGATGGGTTTGTAGGAAAATCTGCAGGGCGTTGGCGACGGTGACGGTTTCGGGGATGAAATGCACTTCCTGCATGAGCTTTTCCGCGAGGTCGCCGTCCTGATCGTTGGCCTTGGCCTTCAGCAGGTCGCGGCGGCGGACGATGCCGACGACATCGTCGATGTTTTTGCCGAAGACAGGCATGCGGGCGAAGGGGATGTTCGGATACTCCTTGAAGATTTCGCCGACGGTCGCGCTTTTGCGGAGGGCGGTCACCACGGTGCGCGGAGTCATGATTTCGCTGACGCGAACCTCGTCGAGCGACAGGGCGTTGGCGATGATGGCGGATTCGCTCGCGGTGAGCGTGCCCTGTCGCGCGCCGCGCTCGGCGAGCAGGATGATTTCCTGACCGGAGTTTTCCGGTTGTTTCGGCGGTTTGACAAAAATCCGCACGATCAGCTCGCACACATAGATCACCGGTTGCAGCGCGGTGATGATCGCGGACAACGGGGAAACGATCAGCGGTTGCAACGTGCGGCGATGGGCGAGTGCGAGGTTTTTGGGGAGGACCTCCGAGAAAATCAGCACGGTGAACGTGAGTGCGCAGGCGAGCAGGCCGAGCACGGTTTCGCCGAAGTGGCGGATGGCGAGGCCGCCGACCATGACGGAGCAAAGCGTCGTCGCCGTGGTGTTGACGGCAAGGATGGCGAGAACGGTTTCGTTGAGATTGAGCCGGAGCTTTTCCAGTTTGGCGCCGCGCCGCGGACGTTCTTTTTTAAGCGTCTCGATTTCGGCCACGGTCGTGCCGAGCATCACTGCCTCCATCAAAGAGCAGAGGAACGAGATGCCGAGCGTGGCGAACAGAGCGAGAAGGAACCAGGCCATCCCTTGGCAGTGTGCAGACCGCGGGTTTTTGACGAATCAAAATTAAGGCGGTACGTGCGTAAGCCGCCTCACGAGAAGTTCCTTGCGCCTCTGCGGACTCGGGCGCGTAGTGTCGGCGACATGAGTCTCCTGAAGCGGACACCTTTGTATGATTTTCACGTCGCCCACGGCGGGCGCATCGTCGATTTCGCCGGCTGGGAAATGCCGGTGCAGTACAAGAGCATCCTGGAAGAACATAAGGCGGTGCGCCGGGCGGCGGGACTCTTCGACGTCAGTCACATGGGCGAGGTCGATGTGAAGGGCGCGGAGGCGGAGAAATTCCTGCAACACCTCGTGACCAATGATGTTTCCCGACTCATGCCGGGGCGCATCCTGTACACGTCGATGTGTTACGAAAACGGCGGCGTGGTGGACGACCTGCTCGTGTACAAGCGAGGCGCCGACGACTTTTTCCTGTGTATCAATGCCGGCAATACAGACAAGGACCTCGCGTGGATCCGCGAGCGCGCGGCCGGCTTTGCGGTGGAGATCGTGGATCGCTCGGCGGACTACGCATTGCTCGCCGTACAAGGCCCGAAGGCCCAGGCCATCGTGCAATCGCTCACCGGCGCGAAGCTGGAGCTGATCAAATATTACCATTTCGGCGAAGGCACGGTCGCGGGCGTCCATTGCCTGATCAGCCGCACCGGTTATACGGGTGAAGATGGTTTTGAACTGTATCACGCCGCAGCGGACGCGCCGGCGCTGGCAGCGGCGCTGCTCGAGGCGGGCGCCGCGCATGGCTTGGAACTGGCCGGCCTTGGAGCGCGCGACAGTCTGCGCCTGGAGGCCGGGTATCCACTTTATGGACACGAGATCACGGCCGATATTTCGCCGCTCGCCGCGGGCTTGGGTTGGACGGTGAAACTCAACAAAGGCGCCGATTTCATCGGTCGCGGGGCGTTGCAGCAGGAAGCTGCAAACGGTCCGGCGCGGAAGGTTGTTTTCTTCAAGACCGGT
Source organism: uncultured Opitutaceae bacterium (assembly GCA_964573305.1). GTDB lineage: Bacteria > Verrucomicrobiota > Verrucomicrobiia > Opitutales > Opitutaceae > Nibricoccus. Next base: position 50,890 of record CAZNJG010000014.1, on the reverse strand, counting down.
GATCGCCGCATCGTGCGCGCGGGCACGCCGGTGCTCGCAGCCGACGGAAAGACCGCGGGCACGGTGGTGTCGGGCACCTTGTCGCCGATCCTCAACGAAGCGATCGGTTCGGCCTTGGTGGATGTCGCCGCGATCGAGCAACCGTTGGAAGTCGATATCCGCGGGACAAAACTCGGCTTGAAGCTCGTCAAACCGCCCTTCATCGAACTTAAGAAAACCTCATGAGCAACGTTCCCGCCGATCTGAAATACGCGAAATCGCACGAATGGTTGAAACTCGAAGCCGACGGCTCCGCCACGGTCGGCATCACCGACTATGCGCAGAGCAGCCTCGGTGACATCACCTTCGTTCAGTTACCCAAAGTAGGCGCCGCGCTGAAGGCCGGTGATACTTTTGGCGTGGTGGAATCGGTCAAGGCCGCGTCCGATCTTTACGCCCCGGTTTCCGGAACGGTCGTCGCCGTGAACACGGCGCTCGATGCGACGCCGGAGACGGTGAATCAAGTTCCTTACGAGGGCGGCTGGATGATGAAGCTCAAGCTCGACGATCCGTCCGCCGTTTCCTCGCTGCTCGATGCAGCTGCGTATTCGCAGCTGATCGGTTAAGGTTTTCGTTTCGTTTTCGCAGGCCTGCCGTTTGCGCGGCGGGCCTGCCTGCATTTGGCACGGGCAAAGACGCGGTCCGTGTTTGCCATCAACCGGTTGAAATTTTGGCCCCCGGTTGCATCGCGCGCAACTCTCACGCACCCTCTGCGTCTTTCCAGCCATCGCATGACCCGTCTTTCTACCTCACTCGTGTTTGCGTGCACGCTCGCCTTGTTCGGCGCCTGTTCGCGATCCAATGAAAAACCGACCCAGGGCGCTGCGTCCACGTCGGGACAAAAGCAGCCGGTGGAGGTCGCTCCCATCGAGCAACGCCGCCTCGAAGAGGTTTTGACCGTGGTCGGTTCCATCGCGGCCAACGAATCCGCGGTGATCCGCGCCGAGATCGCGGGACATGTCCGGGCGGTTTATTTCGATGAAGGCCAGCGCGTCACGCGCGATCAGGTCTTGTTGAAGATCGACGATTCCGAACTCCTCGCGCAATTCGCGCAGAGCGAAGCGCGCTTCAAACTGGCCGAGCTCAACCTCGCGCGTAATCAGGGCCTGCTCGAATCGAAGACGGTTTCCCAGGCGGATTTCGATCGCGTGTCCACCGAGCAATCGGCGAGTGCCGCCGAGTTGTCGCTGTTGCGTGTGCGCCTCGCGAAAACGGAGATCAAGGCGCCGTTCGACGGCATCGTGGGGGCGCGCACGATCTCGCCCGGCGACTATGTGACGCAGGCGAGCGCGATCACGCAGATCGACGATTTGAGCCGTCTGAAAATCGATTTCCAAGTGCCCGAACGCTATCTCGGAAAAGTGAAGCAGGGCGCACCGTTTACCGTCCGCGCCAAGACGATCGACGCGACGGCGGTCGTGCGCGGCGAGGTGTATTTTGTCAGTTCGGTCATCGATCGAAACACCCGTTCGAGCGCGGTGAAGGGCATCCTGACCGATCCGCCCGCCGACTTGAAGCCCGGCATGTTCGCCAATGTGGAGCTCGTGCTCGACGTGCGCGAAAACGCCATGACGGTGCCCGAGGGCGCGGTGATGACTTCTGTGCGCGGACCGCAATTGATCGCGGTGAAAGAGGAGAACGGGGAGAACGTCGCCGACTTCATCCCTGTGCGGCTCGGCCTGCGCGCGCGCGGCTTTGTCGAGATCCTTTCATCGGAAAAACCTTTCGAGCCTGATCAGCAGATCGTCGCGGCGGGTGTGGGATCGTTGATTCTTTTTCCCGGCGCCAAGCTCGACCCGCGGCCGCTGAGGGCCGACTTCCAGCCAGCGGATTGATCCCATGATTCTCTCCGATCTTTCCATCAAGCGTCCGGTCATCTGTCTGGTCGCTTCCATCCTGGTGGTGCTGCTGGGCGCGCTGTCGTTCAACCAGCTGCCGGTGCGCGAATATCCCAACACCGATTCGCCGATCGTCTCCGTCGATACCTCGTATCCGGGCGCCTCGGCCGAGGTGGTCGAAACCAAGGTCACTGAACCGCTCGAAAAGGAAGTCGCTTCGATCGACGGCATCCGGGTGATCAAATCCACGTCATCGGAAGAGCGCTCGCGCATCTCGATCGAGTTTACTTTGGATCGAAACATCGACGAGGCCGCGAATGATGTGCGCGATCGCGTCTCGCGTGCGCAAGGTCGGCTCCCGCGCGAAATCGAAAACGTGCAGGTTTCGAAAACCGAATCGGATTCGAGCCCGATCATCACACTTTCGTTCAACTCCGATCGTCACACCCGCCTGGAGATCACCGACATCGTCGAGCGCATCGCGTTGCAACGCTTGCAGACGATCCCGGGCGTGGGCGCGGTGAATATCCGCGGTCCGCGTTATGCGATGCGGTTGTGGATCGATACCGACCGGCTCGCGGCGTACGGCCTTACCGTTTCCAATATCGAGGAAGCGCTGCGGCAGCAAAACGTGGATATTCCCGGCGGGCGCATCGAGTCCTCGAGCCGCGAATTCCCCGTGCGCCTCCAGGGCAACATGGCCGAGGTGCATCAATACGAGAACCTCGTCCTCGCCACACGCGGCACCTATCAGGTGAAGTTTGCGGACATCGGTCGCGTGGAACTCGGCGCCGAGGATTATCGAAGCGAATCTTATTACAAAGGCCGGCCCAACGTCGGCGTGCAGGTGTTGCGTCAGGCGCAATCCAATCTGCTCGATGTGGCCAACGCGGTGAAAAATCTGATCCCCGTGATCCAGGCGGAGATGCCGCCGGGGCTGCAGGTGGGCATCGGTTATGACACAAGTGTGTTCGTCGAGCGCTCGGTGAAGGAAGTGTACAAGACGTTGTGGGAAGCGTGCCTGCTGGTGATCCTGATGATCTTCCTTTTCCTGCGTGACTGGCGCGCGACCTTCATCCCTTTGCTCGCGATCCCGGTGTCGATCGTCGGTTCGTTTGCGATCATGAGCATGCTCGGATTCTCGCTCAACGTGCTCACGTTGCTCGCGCTGGTGCTCGCGGTCGGCCTGGTGGTGGACGACGCGATCGTGATGTTGGAAAACATCTACCGGCGCATCGAGGAAGGTGAGAAACCGCTGTATGCCGCGGTGCATGGTGCCAACGAGGTCGCCTTTGCGGTCATCGCCACGACGCTCACGCTCGCGGCGGTGTTTTTGCCGGTGGCGTTTCAGTCCGGTCAAACCGGGCGGCTCTTCTTCGAGTTCGGCATTACGCTTGCCGTGGCCGTGTTGGTCTCGGCCTTCGTGGCGCTCACGCTCACGCCGATGCTGTGCTCGCGCATGTTGAAGGCGAAGAAGGTCGATGGTCAGACCAAGCACGGTTGGTTCTACGAAAAGACCGAGCCGTTCTTCGTCAGGATAAACGATTTTTATGAGAAGATCCTGCGCGGCGCTTTTCGCATTCCGTTCATCGTGCTCGGTGCGGCGCTGGCGTTTTCGGCGACGGGATTTTTCTTCTACACCAAACTGCAGCGTGAACTGACTCCCATCGAGGACCGCGGCATTTTCACCGCCAACTTCATCCCTCCGGTCGGTTCTTCGTCGAACTACATGAAGGCGTACTCGTCGGAGATGGAGAAAATCATCCTCGATATTCCCGAGATGGACCGGACCTTTCATCGAAGTGGCGACGGCTCGCGGGCATTTGTTTTTGCGACGCTGAAGCCGTGGGAGGAACGCGATCGCAAGACGCAGGAAGTCCTCGCGGAGCTGCGTGGAAAATTCCGCCAGATCACCGGCGGTCAGGCGTTCGCCACGCCCGTGCGCCCGCTCGGCAGCCGCCGCGCCGGTGCCGGCGGTGTCGAAATGGTGCTGCTCGGAAACGACTTCACCGAGCTTCAGGATATCGGCGCCAAGTTGTCCGCCAAGATGCGCGACAGTTCGGTCTTTTCGCTGCCGCGCGTCGATCCGTCGCCGACGAAACCGCAGCTCGATGTGCAGATCGACCGCGCGCGCGCGGCCGACCTCAACGTACCTGTTTCTGCCATCGCAACGACGCTCGAGAGTTTGCTCGGTGGCCGTCGCGTCACGCAGTTTCAGCGCGGTAATCAGCAGTATTACGTGATCGTGCAAGTCGAGGATGCCGATCGCACCACGCCCAATGATCTTTCGCGTCTCTACGTGAAATCGACCGACGGAAATCTCATCCAGCTCAGCAATCTCGTGACCGTGAACGAGAGCGTCGTGCCGGAGAATTTCCCGCACTTTAACCGCATGCGCTCGGTGACGGTTTCCGCGCAGCTCAACACCGGCATGACCATCGGTGACGGCGTGCGATTCCTCGAAGAAAATGTGCGTCCATTGCTGCCCGCCGGCTACACCTACGCGTGGGACGGCGAGACGCGCGAGTACGTCGAAAGCGGCAGCGATACTTACATGCTGTTCGGCCTCGCGCTGCTCTTCACCTTCTTGATTCTCGCGGCTCAATTCGAGTCGTGGATCCATCCGATCACGATCTTCACAGGCGTCGCGCTGGCGCTCGCCGGCGGTATTCTCGTGCTGTACTGCACGCGGTTTTTCGGCACGGCGATGACGGACAATTTGTTCTCTCGATTCGGATTGATCATGTTGATCGGTCTGGTCGCGAAAAACGGCATTCTCATCGTCGAGTTTGCCAACCAGCTCCAGATCGCGGGCAAAAACGCGTTCGATGCCGCGTTCGAATCGGCCACGCTGCGCTTCCGTCCGATCTTGATGACCTCGATCGCGACAGTGCTCGGCGCGGTGCCGATCGCGTTTGCCAGCGGCGCCGGCGCGGAAACGCGCAACCCCATGGGACTCGTGATCGTCGGTGGTCTCACGATCGCGACATTCATGACTCTGTTCGTCATCCCGATCTTCTACGTGCTCGTGGACAAACTGTGCATGAAGTTCACCGGACGCTCGAGCGCCTACGGATTGCAGCGCGCCGATGCGATCGAGAAGGAAGTGCGCGCCCAGGAAGTTGCGCACTGACGCGATCTCAGCGTGAAACGCGTTTGATCAGGCAGGGCGTTTGCTCCGCAAGCGCCCCCGCCCGGTGATGATATCAGGCGCGGACAATGCGGGAGCATTGGCCCTGCTTGTTGTCGCCTCGTCGCGGATGGCGCACGCGTGGATTTTCTGGCGTTGCTTTTGACCGGCCCGAACATTGATTCGACAACTTTTCCGTCCATGGATGCGCCTTATGTCATCGCCGCTGTCGCCGGCTATTTCCTCGGAGCCCTGCCGTTTGGCTGGCTGGTGGCACGTTCGCGCGGGATCAATATCTTCGAGCACGGCAGCAAAAATCCCGGCGCGACGAATGTGCGGCGCGTGTGCGGCAAAGGCCCGGGCAATCTGGTGTTTGCGCTCGATGCGCTCAAAGGCGCGGCGGCGGCGGGCTGGCCCTTGTTTTGGTGGCGCGATGCGGCGCAGATCGACGCGCACGGTGTCACCTTGACCGCGGTCATCGGCCTCGTCGCGGCGCTGATCGGTCACAGTTTTTCCTGTTTCACTAAGTTCCGCGGTGGCAAGGGTGTCGCGACCGCGGCGGGCGGTTTCCTGGTGTTGATGCCGTTGCCGTTGCTCTGCGGACTCGGCGTGTGGCTGGTAACGTTTTATAGCACGCGCTATGTTTCGCTCGCGTCGATGCTCGCGGCGATCGCGTTGCCCATCGCGGCGTTTTTCTTCAAGCAACCGACGCTGTTAATCGGTCTCGCCGGCGCGATCGCATTGTTTGTCGTGTTCCGCCACCGCGCCAACATCGCGCGCTTGCTGAACGGCACGGAATCCAAGTTCGTCAAAAAACCGTCCGCGGCATCCGCGCCTTCTTCCCAATCATGAGCAAACCCAGGACCATCAAGATCGGCCTTTGCGGCCTCGGTACCGTCGGCCAGGGCGTCTGGCAGCATCTCGAACGCGCCCGCCCCGAACTCGAAGCTCGTCTGGGCACTACGCTCGAGATCGCGAAAGCCGCCGTGCGCGACTTGAAACGTGCGCGCGATGTCGCCGTGCCGGCGGAAAAACTCACCGACGATGCGCTTTCCATCGCCCGCGATTCCTCGATTCAGATCGTGTGCGAACTCATCGGCGGCACCACGCTCGCGCGCGAAGTCACGATGGCCGCGCTCGAACGCGGCGCGATCGTGGTCTCCGCCAACAAAGCGTTGCTCAGCGAGCACGGTGCGGAGTTGTTCGCCGCGGCGCGGAAGCATGGCGGCCAGATCTTTTTTGAAGCGTCGGTCGCGGGCGGCATCCCGATCATCAAAGCGCTGCGCGAAGGCCTCGTTGCGAATCGTTTCCCGCAGATCTACGGCATCCTCAACGGCACGTGTAACTACATCCTCACGCGCATGGTGCAGGAAGGCGCGGGTTACCCCGAGATCCTCGCGGATGCGAAACGTCTGGGTTACGCCGAGGCCGACGAGTCGCTCGATGTCGATGGCTGGGACACCGCGCACAAGGCGTCCGTCCTCGCATTCCTCGCGCACGGCGTGTGGATCAAGACGGACGAGATGATCGTCGAGGGCATCGCGAAAATCACGCAGGCCGATCTTAAGCACGCGGCCGCGTTGGGTTATGGCATCAAATTGCTCGCGGTGATCACGCGGGATTTTGAGAGCAACGAGGTTTTTGTCCGCGTGCATCCCACGCTGATCCCCGAGGAAAACGTCATCGCCAATGTCCATGGCGTCTTCAACGGCGTTTCCGTCACGGGCGACGTGGTGGGCGCGACGACGTATATCGGCCGCGGCGCTGGACGCGATGCGACTGCGAGCGCAGTCATCAGCGACATCGTGGACGCCGCCGCGCATCTGGCTACCGGCAAGGCCGCTGTCATCGCCGGGGAAACCGCCCGCACCAGCACGCTGGCACCGCTGGAAAAAATCACCGGCCGTTACTACGTGCGCACGTTGGTCAAAGACGAACCGGGAGTCCTCGCGCAGATCGCCACCGTGATGGCGAACCATCGCGTGAGCATCGCCAGCGTCACGCAGCCCGAAGTGGCGGAGGAGGGGACGGCCGTCCTCATTCTCACCACGCACGGCAGCAACGAAAAAGCCATCCGCGCCACGCTCGCGGAGCTTGCCCTGCTGCCCAGCGTCGTCGAAGCGCCCTTGTTATTGCGCATCGGAGACTTTGCCGAGTGACACGTTGAACGCGCCCGCGAGGCGCGTTCCCTGCATGCACATCCTCCCACAAGAACGCGGCTTCCGGACGATTGGCGCGCTGCAGGACCTTGCTGTTCGCAAGCTGTCGCCAGAATCCGCTCGCGGTTGGCCCGCATCCTGATTTTTCCTCCCAACTCCATCCATGGCCCGCATTGTCCAAAAATACGGCGGCACCTCAGTCGGTGACGTCGAACGCATCAAGAAGGTCGCTGAACGCATCAAGTTCATCCGCGACGAAGGCAACGAACTCGTCATCGTCGTCTCCGCCCGCGCCGGAGTGACCAACGAGCTCATCGCCCGGGCCAAAAGCCTCGCGGCGCATCCGCCGGAGCGCGAGATGGACATGCTGCTCGCCACCGGCGAACAGGAGACCATCGCCCTCATGGCGATGGCGTTGCACGGACTCGGTGTGCCCGCCGTGAGTTACACGGGCGGACAGGCCGGCATCGTCACCGACAAATCGCACACCAAAGCCCGCATTCAGGGCATCTCGCCGGCCGCCATCGAGAAGGACCTCAAGGCTGGCAAGGTCGTGATCGTCGCTGGTTTTCAGGGCGTCAACGCCGATGGTCAGATCACCACGCTCGGCCGTGGCGGTTCCGATCTCACCGCCATCGCTTTGGCCGCGCCCCTTAAGGCGAATAAATGCGAAATCTACACAGACGTTGACGGAGTTTATACTGCAGATCCGCGTGTTGTAAAAACGGCCCGGAAGCTCGAAGAAATTTCTTATGACGAGATGCTGGAGCTTGCGTCCTCCGGATCGAAAGTCATGCAAAGCCGTTCGGTCGAATTCGCCAAGAAATTCGGGGTCGTTTTCGAGGTCCGTTCATCGTTCAACCACAACCCAGGAACCATCGTGAAAGAAGAAGTCGCTTATATGGAAAAAGTCGTCGTGCGTGGCGTGGCCGTCGACAAGGATCAGGCCAAGGTCATCGTCAGCAATATCCTGGATAAACCTGGTTCCGCCGCGAAAGTTTTTAAGGCCCTCGCCGACGCCAATATCATCGTCGACATGATCGTGCAGAACGTCGGTCGCAACGGTATCGCGAACCTCACCTTCACCGTCCCGCAGAGCGATACGCACAAAGCGCAGAAGGCGCTCGAGCCAGTGCTCGACGAAGTCGGCGGCGGTCAGGTCGCGATCCACGAAGGCATCGCAAAACTTTCGGTTGTCGGCGTCGGCATGAAGACGCACTCCGGTGTCGCCGCCATGCTCTTCCAAGCGCTCGCGGACGCCAACATCAACATCGAGCTCATCACAACCTCGGAGATCAAAATCTCCGTCGTCATCGACCAGACGCGTGCGGAAGAAGCTGTGCGTGTCGCGCACACCACGTTCCAGCTCGATCAGGTTTGAGGTGGAGCGGCATTGGCCGCTCTGCAGCAGTGAGCAGGCGACGGCGAGTAACGGGCATGGGCGCTTCATGCGCTGTTGTCCGCTCTCGCATGTCAGCCGGGCATGTCTCCGGTTTTCTACTCGCTACTCAACACCTGCTACTCGCTACTGTCCCCCGATCCTATGCGTTTCATTTCCACCCGAGGTCAGACGCCCGCACTTGGTTTCAGCGACGCTGTTGCCACCGGACTCGCGCCGGATGGCGGACTGTTCCTGCCTGAAACGCTTCCGGATTTCTCGAGTGATTTGGCGCGCTTCGAAAAGCTCAGCTACGCCGAACTGTGCTTCGAGTTTCTCAAAACCTTCGCAACGGATATCCCGCCGGAAACGCTCCGCGCGTTGATTGCGAAATCGTACACCACGTTTTCGCATCCCGAAATCGCGCCTCTCAAGCGACTCGACGATCGCTTGCACGTCCTCGAGCTCTTCCACGGTCCGACGCTCGCGTTCAAAGACTTTGCCCTCCAGCTCCTCGGCAATCTCTACGAGCATCAGTGCCGCGTGCGCGGCGAAACCATCAACGTGCTCGGGGCCACGTCCGGCGATACCGGTTCGGCGGCCATCCATGGCCTTCTCGGAAAACCCGGCACCGCGATTTTTATCCTGTATCCGGAAGGACGGACCTCTCCGCTGCAGGAACGCCAGATGGCGTGCACCGGTGCCGCCAATGTCTTCGCCTTGGCGATCAATGGTACTTTCGATGACGCGCAAACCGCGTTGAAGGATGTTTTCGGCGATCAAGAGTTCCGCACGCAGCACCGCCTCTCCGCGGTCAATTCCATCAACCTCGCGCGCGTGCTCGCGCAATGCGTCTATTACCTGAGCGCATGGCTGCGACTACCCGCGGATCAACGCGAAGAGACGGAGTTCGTGGTTCCCACGGGAAACTTTGGCAATGTGCTCGCGGGCTGGATGCTCCAGAAAATGGGTGTGCCGATCCGCGGTTTCCGCGTTGCCACCAACCAGAACGATATTCTTCACCGCCTCTTCACGACAGGTGAGTATGCCGTCTCCGATGTGCGCGCGAGTCTCGCGCCGTCCATGGACATTCAGGTGGCCTCCAATTTCGAGCGCTTCCTCTATTTCAGCGTTGGCCGCGATGCGGCCCGCGTCCGCGAGATCATGAAGTCGTTTCGCGAGACAGGCCGTTATGCGTTCGAGAATTTCGAGCGCGATACTTTCACGGCATCGCGATGCACCGATGGCGAGATTCCCGGCATCATCCAGTCGGTGTATCAAAAGTACGGATACATCGTCGATCCGCACACCGCATGCGGCTTCAAGGATCTGGCGACGGATCGTCCAAGCGTCGTGCTCTCAACCGCGAGCCCGGCGAAGTTTCCCGAGACGATCATCTCCGCGATCGGCATTGAGCCGACGCATCCGAGTCTCGAGGCGTTGAAGGTCCGTCCTCTCGTGAAGCACCCGATGACCGCGGATCCCGCGGCGATCAAGGCCTTCATCCGCGAACACGGCGTGCGGCGGTGATAAACCACGCCGGACGCGTGGACGTTGCGCGGGCGTATGAGGGGCGGGCTTGACTTAGTTCGCCCGCCAAACTTGTGTAGAGTCCGTCATGATGCTCTGCGATCAACACCCCCGATGCCATGTTCCGAACATGGATCACGTGGTCCAACCGGGTTTGCCCGGTGCCGCGATCTGACGAGCATTTCCGCGCACATATATAGCCGGTCGCTCGAAGATTAAAGCGAGCACCGGGAGGTGAGGGACAATTATCGAGTCGATCCTCGGTCGTGTCCGTATTTCACGCGCTTGAAGTCCCAGAGACACATCGCGCGTTTTATCCCACAATTGGTCCCTGACGCATTTCGGAGAGGGATTTTTCACGTAAACTAAATGCCATGATTCTTACCCTTTTCATTTCTTTCATCCTGCTTGCTTGTATCGACCGCTGCATCGCTGCTGCGGACTGGCATTTGTGTGTCGTGAACTCGCGGGGTCTTCCCGGCGGGGAGGAGGCTCGACGATGAAGCGGCGTCAACTCGGACGGACGGGTTTGCGTGTCTCCGAATTGTGTTTCGGAACGTTGAATTTCGGCTGGAGCGTGGGCGAAGCCCAGGCGTGGGCGTTGATGGATGCTTATCGCGCCAGTGGCGGAAATTTTTTCCAAGGCTCCGCGGTTTCCCAGGCCGATGGCGCGATGCCGATCGCCGCTGAAGCCAGCGAAGAATACATCGGTCGCTGGTGGCAGGATCGCGGCATTCCACGCGAAGAACTTTTCCTGGCGACGCGCATCGTCGTTCACAACGCACGTCCTCACGGAGCCAGCACGCTCGAATCGTACATCCGGCAGAGCTGCGAGGCGTCGTTGCGCCGTTTTCGCACCGATCACCTCGATCTGCTGCTGATCGAGTGGAGCGAAAATCTACCGCTGATGGACGACGTCCTCTTTGTGCTCAGCCGGCTGAAACGTGCCGGGATGGTGCGTTATCTCGGTGCGTCGGGTTTCCCTGCGTGGCGCTTGATGGAATCGATTCATCGTTCCGTGCAGCGCAACACCGAGCGCTTCGAAGTGCTGCAGGCCGATTACTCGCTGCTCGCAAACACGCGCAGCCAGCGAGACCAGCTCAATCTTTGCCACGATTATCGCCTCGGTTTTCTCGCGCGGTCTCCGCTCGCAGGCGGCTTGCTCGTGGGCGACGACAAGCGCGGCGCGCTGTCTTTGCAGCGTACGCGTCGGCTGCGCGGGCAATACTCGGGCACCGACGTCGCGGTTCTCCGCGCCGCGCTCGCAGACATCGCAGAGGCTCGAAATCTCACACTCGCCCAAACCGCGCTCGCCTGGGTGCTGACCGATGCCTCCGTGACTGCGCCGGTGATCGGTGTGAGTTCACTCGACCATCTTCAACCGCTACTGGAGGCCGCGACCGCCGGTCTGACGGCGAAGGACTTTTCGGCGGTGACTGGCGGCAGCGTCGATCTGCCGGCCGCAACCTCAACAACCCTCAACCTCGTATAGCTATGAACCTAAAACCCATCCGCGTTTCCCAATCCGATCAAACCCGCATCAACCTTCTCCTGAACGCCCTCCGCGGCGATGCGAAGGCGTCCAAGATCATCGCCCGTCTCCGGAATGAATTGGAGCGCGCCCTCGTGCTCCCCGAACTGCCGCCGGACGTGGTGGGCATCAATTCCACCGCGGAAGTCCTCGATCTGGATTCGGGTGAAGTCGATCGTTTCACGCTGACTCTGCCCGAACAGGCCAATGCCGCCCAGGGCCGGCTGTCCCTGCTGGCTCCGCTCGGCACCGCCATCCTCGGTTTTTCCGAAGGCGACGAATTCGAGTGGGAAATGCCCGGTGGCGTCCGCCGCCTGCGCATCCACAAGGTCGTCCCGCCAGTGGCCGCGGCGGTTCCGCACGCGTAACCGCCTCCTGCTTCTCTCCGCATATCCAAAACATGAATACGATTGAATCGATTCCAAGCGAACCCACGACATGGTGCATGTCGAAGAACGTCCTTAACGAGGGCGAGATAAACGGCGCATTGACCTTGCTCGGGCCCGGAAGCTCGACCGAGGAGCAGACGTCGTCGCTCGCCCGCGTGCTCTTCGTCTCCCACGGCAATGTCACGGCGGCGGTGCAAACCGCCCACTTCATCTTGAAGGCCGATCAAGCCCTGCACGTGGCGCCCCATCGTCCGCTTGTTTTGCGAAATCATGGAGAGACTCCCGCGAAGGTTCTCATCGTGACTGTGCCGTCGCCGGCGCGGTCCAAGGGGAATCTCGTCTTTTTGAACTGATCCTCCCGAGGATCGAACTTCGCCGGGATTCGCCGCAGGCAAACCCGGCGCAGTTGTTTTCAAACGCCGCGGTCGGGTTTGCTGTGCTGCACGAAGATCGCGGTCGCCTGGGATCGCCGGCTGACGTCGAGCTTGTCGAAGATATTGGCGAGATAGTTTTTCACCGTCTTCTCGCTGAGATTCATTTCGAGACCGACTTCCTTGTTGGTTTTTCCCTCGGCGATGAGCGCCAGAACACGTCGCTCCTGCGGTGAGAGGGAGGCGAGCGCATCGTTGGCGCTGCCGCCGGTTTTTAAGAGGCGCATCACGCGCGCCGTCACCGCCGGATCGAGAATCGATTTACCCGCGGCAACATCGAGCACGGCCTGCACGAGCCCGCGTCCGTTGATCTCTTTGAGAAGATAACCGTGACCGCCCGAGCGGATCGCTTCGTCGACCAGGCGATCATCCACCACCGATGTAAGGAAGAGGACTTTGGTGTCGGGTAATTCGGAGAGAATGCTGCGGCACGCCGTGAAGCCAGTGCCATCGGGCAGCCGGATATCCATCAACACGACATCGGGTGTGAGCTTCTTCGCGGCGGCGATGCCGGAGGCGACATCACCGGATTCGCCGACGATCTGGATGCTGCGTTCGGCGGCGAGCAGCGCGCGCAGTCCCATGCGGACGAGCTCGCTGTCGTCGATGATGAGGAGGCGGAGTTGCGGTGCTCGTGAAGCGCTCATGCGGCAGGTGGGTTTTCCGTGCTGAAAGTGAGCGTGAGCTTCGTGCCGGTCTCAGGCGAACTGGAAAACTGCAGGCGCCCCCCGAGTCGTTCGGCGCGCGCGCGCATGTTGGTAAGGCCGTGTCCACCGCCGCTCGCCGAGGGCGGCGCGAAACCGCAGCCGTTGTCCTGGACCAACAACGCGAGCTCACGCGTGGAGCGATGCAGCCGCACGATGATGCGTGTGGCGCGACCATGACGCAGGGCGTTGCTGACTGCTTCGCGTGCGATCTGGATCAGATGAGTCACCTGATCCGCCGTGAGATCGCTGGCGGCATCGTCATCGATATGGAGTTCGAAAGCGGTGCCACGGCCGGCATCGAGCGTTTGCGTGAGCGAGCGGATCGCCTCTGCGAAATTTTGCTGCTGGAGATTCTCCGGTCCGAGACCCGAGATGTAGCTCCGGACCTCGCGAATCGTTGTATTGATGGCCTGGATACCGCCGTCGAGCTGGCGCGAGGCCTCGGCGGCATCGACGGGGATGAGATTGCGGGCGGCTTCGACCGTGAGCCCTGCCGCATAAAGCGATTGGATGATGCCGTCGTGGAGATCGTGACCGAGGCGGATTTTTTCCTCCAATGCCCGGTTGAGAAGCATCTGTTGAAAATGCGCGTCCTCTTCGGCGCGCTGACGTTCGAGACGCTCTCGTTCGAGTGCGGAGTTTTGCTGGACCGACACCTTGGCGAGTTGCGTGAGACTTTTCATCTCGGCATCGGCGGCGCGGAGTTCGGGAGCGTCCCCGGCATGATGCGAACGATTGCGAAAAGAAAGGATGACCGCGCCGATCCACGCCAGCGCAAGACCGAGCGCGAGGATCAGCAACATGACGGCGCATTGGCGGTAGAGTGCGGCAAGATGTTCGACCGCGGTCGGTCGAAAACGCACGGTGACAGGTTGCGCGGTCTGATCAGGCCCGAGCGGGATCGTGCGCGTGAATTCCCATCGTCCGATGCGAGAGGCGCGCGGCGCCTGGTGCGCGGCTTCACCAATAAGAATCTGCGCCCCCAAGAGTTCCCCGAGCCGGTAGGGGGCCTCGTCGCTCCATACCTCCGGGGAACTGCGGACGAAAGCGAGGGCGTTTTCGAATTGAGCTTCTTTGAGTGCGATGGTTTCGCGACGAACTTCTTCGCTCTGGTTTTTGAGCCAGCTCTGGGTCATCGCCATCGCCGCGAGAAAGAGTAGCAGCAGCACCAAAGCGAAGGCGACGAGTCGGGCGAAACGATTCATGAGAAAGCGGCGTGGGAAACACAAACGCCACGTCGGGGTGTAGCCGAATGGCCGCGTTTCCCGCAAGCATAGCGCTCAAGGGAAACGGTTTTCATAACATTTCGACTTTTGCCGGGCGGTTGGTTTGTTAGGCCGTTCTGTTCATGAAAAACTTCTACATCACGACCGCGATCGACTATGTGAACGGTTCGCCGCACTTGGGCCACGCCTACGAGAAGGTGCTGACGGACGTCATTGCCCGTTTCCGGCGGCTGATGGGAGACAACGTGTACTTCCTGACCGGGGTGGACGAACATGGTCAAAAAGTGCAGCAGAGCGCCCGCGCCAAGGGAGTGCCACCGCAGCAGTTCTGCGATGAAGTTTCGCAGGAGTTCCGTGCGATGTGCGCGAAGCTCGATATCTCGAACGACGACTTCATCCGCACCACCGAGGAACGTCACAAGAAGGTCGTGCGCGATTTGCTGCAGCAGCTCTTCGACAAGGGCGAAATCTATAAGGCCGAATACAAGGGATTTTATTCCACGCGTCAGGAGCAGTTTCTCCAGGAGAAGGATCGCAATCCCGATGGCTCGTGGCCCGAGATTTTCGGCGAGGTCACCGAGATCACGGAAAGCAATTACTTCTTCACGCTGGCGAAGTACCAGAACTGGCTCCTCGATTTTGTGAAGAGCAACGAGAACTTCATCTTCCCGCGCTATCGGCAGAAGCAGGTGATCGAATTTCTCTCCGAGCCACTCAACGATCTGTGCATCTCGCGTCCGCGCGAACGCCTGGAGTGGGGAATCCCGCTTCCCTTCGACGAAGAGTTCGTGACTTACGTGTGGTTCGACGCGCTGGTGAATTACTATTCTGCAGTCGTCGACAAGCCGGGCATCTGGCCCGCGGATTTCCATGTGATCGGCAAAGACATCCTGGTGCCGCCGCATGCGGTGTATTGGCCGATCATGCTCAAGGCAGCCGGCATCGAACCGCCGAAGTCGCTGCTCGCGCACGGCTGGTGGTCGATCAACGGCTCCAAGATGTCGAAGAGCACGGGCAACTTCATCGATCCGATGTCGTTTGCCGATCAGTACGGCGTCGATGCGCTTCGCTATTTCCTTATTCGCGAGATGAGCGTGGGGCAGGACAGCGATTTCTCTCTCCAGCAATTTCTCGCGCGCTACAACGCGGAGCTCGCCAACAATCTCGGCAATCTTGTCAACCGCACGCTCAACATGACGAATCGCTTCGCCGGCGGCGTCATTCCCGCAGGTGAAACGGGCGACGACGTGGAACTCGAACTGCAGCGACTGTGGGACAAAACCCGCGACGAAGTCATCGCGCTCTACGAGGGTTTTCAGTTCCACATCGGTCTCGAACGTACGCTGGCGTTCGTCACCGCGACCAACGCGTACATCGAGAAACGCGCACCGTGGAAGCTCGGCAAATCGACCGAGGAAAAAGACCAGGCGTTGCTGCGAACCGCGCTGGCGACGATGGCCGAAGTGCTTCGTCTCGCGAATGCGCTGCTCCCTGCCGTCATGCCGTCCACTTCGAAAAAGATCAACGGCGTGCTCGGCTACGAACCTGGCGCGAACTGGCGCGAAGAGCTCGTGTGGGGCGCGCGTCTCGCGGGCAAAAAAGTCGCCGAAACCGCGATTCTCTTTCCGCGTCCGGAAAAGCCGGCGGCGGAAAAAAAGTAAGTGCATTTATATTAAACCGCAGGGCACAGTGGGCACAGAGTCTGGACAAAAGCGCATCTGAGTTCGCTGGAAAATTTCTCCCTGTTCGCTGTGTCTTTGTGGTGAAATTGGAATGACCATCCTGCCGCTTAATCCTGCTGAGAATTCTTCGCGCGAAGCGCTGCAGGCGTTTCTTGCGCAGTGCCAGCAAGCGGCGGTGAAAGCCGGGCGGGCGCGGCTCGTCAGCATCTCGCTCGAAGTGCCGGCGCTCGATCCGCTCGCGGTGCTCGAGTCGATTTTCGAAGCGGGCGAGAAACATTTTTATGTCGAGCGTCCCGCCGAGGGCTTCGCCATCGCAGGTGCCGAAGCGGTGTTGAGTTTCACCAGCAGCGGCGCCGATCGCTTTGCGGCATGTCAGCGTTTCATCGACGAGACGCTCGCATCCGCCCTCGCGGTGGGCGATCAACGCGCGGCATTTGCCGGCCCGCATTTTTTCACGAGTTTCGCGTTCTACGATGACGTCGAAGCGGAGGAGCCGTTTGAAGCGGCGTCGGTTTTTGTGCCGCGCTGGCAAGTCGCTCGCGCAGGGGGGCGTACGACCGCGGTCGCCAATCTGCTGATCGCTCCCGACAGTGCCCTCGAACCGCTGGTCGAGCGTTTGTGGCGCGCGCATCAGAAATTTGGCGCGTTCGATTATTCCGAACCCGAGTTCACCGGGACCGTTCGTCCACGTCCCGCGACGGTGAACGAGGTGGGTGGCGAGGACGCCTATGGCGGATCGGTGCGTCGTGCGGTGGCGCACATTGAAGCCGGCGACTTCGAGAAAATCGTGCTCGCGCGGGCGAAGGATCTGCTGGCGGACGAGCCGCTGCATCCGCTACGCGTGTTGAATGGATTGCGCGAGCGTTTCGCCGATTGCTACGCGTTCTCCATCGCGAATGGTCGCGGACAAAGTTTTATCGGCGCGAGTCCGGAGCGTTTGCTGCGCGTCGCAGACGGCCAGCTTCTCACGGAGGCGCTGGCTGGCTCGATCCGGCGCGGCTCGACGGCCAGCGAAGACGCCGCGCTCGGTTCAGCGCTCCTCCGCAGCGACAAGGACCGGCGTGAACAAGCGATGGTTCTTCAGTCGATTCGCCGCCGACTCGAACCACTCGGTCTGACGATCGAAGCTGCGGCGACGCCGGCTTTGCGCCGTCTGGCGAATGTCCAGCATCTGCATACGGAAGTCCGCGCAGTATTGCCGGAAGGTGTACGCATGCTCGATGCGTTGGCGCGACTGCACCCGACCCCGGCGGTAGGCGGCAAGCCGCGTGAAGCGGCGATCCCGCGTATTCGAAATTTGGAGACATTCGATCGCGGGCTGTATGCGGGTGCGATCGGCTGGATCGATGCGCGCGGCAACGGCGAGTTTTTTGTCGGGCTGCGCTCGGCGCTGATCGATGGGAAGCGCGCGCGGTTGTACGCAGGCGCCGGCATTGTCGCGGGTTCCTCGCCGGAGAAGGAATTTGCCGAGACCGAGCTGAAGTTCCGCGCGATGCAGGACGCGCTGCTGGCTTGAGCGATTTCGATGGGAGTCGCGGAGACCGTTTCGCGAAACAGTTTGAGGCGTTGTTTTGTGAGTGGCGTTGGAAAAGCGGACGAATGCGGTCATGATGCGCGCATGGTTCCAGTATCCGTTCTCGATCTTTCTCCGATAGTCCAGGGAGGCGACGCGACCCAGGCGCTGCGCAACTCTCGCGATCTCGCGAAGCATGCGGAGCGGCTCGGGTATAGACGTTTCTGGATGGCGGAGCATCACAGCATGACGGGTATTGCGAGCGCTGCGACGGCGGTGGCGATCGCGTATGTGGCGGAGGGCACAGCCACGATCCGTGTGGGTTCTGGCGGCATCATGCTGCCCAATCACTCGCCGCTGGTGATCGCGGAGCAATTCGGAACGCTCGATGCGCTTTATCCGGGGCGTATCGATCTCGGGTTGGGACGGGCGCCGGGTACCGACCAGCGGACGGCACGGGCGTTGAGACGCGAGCGTATTCACGCCGCTGATACATTTCCGGACGACGTGATCGAGCTGCAAAGTTATTTCCAACCCGCGCGTCCGGGGCAGGCGGTGCGTGCCGTGCCCGGCGAGGGGCGCGACATCCCGATCTGGTTATTGGGATCGAGCTTGTTTAGCGCACAACTGGCCGCGGCGCTGGGGTTGCCGTATGCCTTTGCCGGACATTTTGCGCCCGATCTGATGCTGCAGGCGCTCGATCTGTATCGCCGCGAGTTTCGTCCGTCGGACGCGCTGGAGAAACCTCACTCCATGGTGGGCGTGGGCTTGGTTGCAGCGGAAGCGGATGAAGAGGCCGCGCGGTTGTTCACCTCGTGGCAGCAGCAGTTCATCGCGTTGCATCGCGGCGTGCCGGGACAACTGCAGCCGCCTGTGAGCGATCTCTCGACGATCGCTACGCCGGCGGAAATCGCTGCGACGAATCACACCTTGCGCGAGTCGATCGTCGGCTCGCCGCTGACAGTGCGACGCGGGATCGAGTCGCTGCTGGCGCGCACGCACGCGGATGAGATCATCGCAACCACGCACATCTACGATCATGCGGCGCGGGTGCGCTCGTATGAACTCCTGGCGGCGGTGCGCGA
The DNA here is from genome assembly GCA_964573305.1 of uncultured Opitutaceae bacterium. Taxonomy (GTDB): domain Bacteria; phylum Verrucomicrobiota; class Verrucomicrobiia; order Opitutales; family Opitutaceae; genus Nibricoccus. The sequence goes on along the minus strand of CAZNJG010000014.1, from coordinate 32,252 downwards.
CGAGCTGGCTGGCCGACCCGGCGGCGGAAAAGCGTAAACGCGGCAACGATGTGACCGCGTGCGGAGCTTGCCCCGCGTCGGAGCCGCATCAGTTTCGGCGCATGCGTTTCTGTACCCACCTGAAAGGACTTCTTGTCGTTGTTCCACTGGTCGCCGCGTCAGTGGCGTTTGCGGATAAAGTTGATTACATGCAGCGGATCGACGGTGTGCACGCGGTGCCGGAATATCCGCTGCCGTACACGCTGCCTTCGCGTGATGCGATCAAAGCCCAGCTCGATCGAATCAAGGCGCGCGTGGAGCAGACGACCACGCTCAAGGTTTTCGACAACGCGACCGGCGAAGAAATCGTGAAGCCGGATTTTTCGCGTTTGATCCCGACGGCGGTGATCGACCGTCGTTATGGCGGGCTCAATCAATGGGATTACACGAATGGCGTGGTGATGTCGGGCTTCGCGATGGTGGCCGAAGAGACCGGCGATCAATCGTACTTCGACTACAACGTGCGCTTCTTCGACTACACGTTTACGTGGATGCCGTACTTCCGCGCGCTGCAGGAGAAGACGGGCAAGCGAAATGACTTTTCGCGGATGATCCACATGTCGGCGCTCGATCATTGCGGATCGATCACGGCGGCGCTCATTCGCACGCATCGCAAACATCCGGATCCGCGTTTCCGCGAGTGGATCGATGTGGTGGCGGACTATATCTCGCACAAGCAATTCCGCTTCGAGGATGGTTCGCTGGCGCGTGAGCGGCCGCAGCCGCGCTCGTTGTGGACCGACGATTTCTACATGGGCATTTCATTCCTCTCGCAGATGGGACTGCTCACCGGTGAGCGGAAATACTGGGATGATGCCGTGAAACAAATCGTGCAGCCTTCGGCGCGCTTGTTCGTGCCCGAGAAAGGACTCTACGATCACGGCTGGAGCGAGAACACTGAAGGCTACGACCCGCGTTTTTATTGGGGACGTGCCAATGGCTGGGCGACGATGGCGATGATGGAGTTGCTCGATGTGTTGCCCGAAAACTTCGAGGGACGCGATGCGGTGCTGCAGCAATTCCGCCAGCACATGCGGGCGCTCGTCGAGCTGCAGGACAGCACGGGGCTGTGGCACAACATGCTCGATAAAAACAACACGTACCTGGAGACCTCGGCCAGCGCGATGTTCGTGTATGGACTCGCGAAAGGCGTGAATCGCGGCTGGTTGAGCCCGATCTACGGACCGGCGGCGATCATCGGATGGAACGGTGTGGCGAGCCGCATCCTGCCGGACGGCCGTGTGGCAGGTATTTGCGAAGGCACTACGTACGCGAACGACAACGCCTATTATTTCCATCGTGGAGCGGGCTCTGACACGACGTTCTTCGGCTCGGTGGTTTATGCGGGCGTGGAGATGATGAAGCTGCTGAACAATCCCGATCTGCGCATCGACGCTGCGCGTCCGAATGCGGTGAACAGCGCGATTCACTTCAAGTGGACCAAGGACGTTCCCGCAGTGAAACAATGACGGTCGTCGTCGGCTGAACAACGGGTGCCGCCCGTATCCAAAAACTGGATGCAATAAAAAACCGGAAGCCCTGAGGCTTCCGGTTTTTTGCTTTAAGCGAAGAGGCTGGCTCAGGCGGAAGGAGCGGCTTCAGCGGCGGGCGCTTCACCGGACTCGGCGGCCTTTTGGGCTTCCATTTCCTTGAGGGCGGCCTTGCGGGAGAGGCGGACCTTGCCGGTCTTCTCATCGATGCCGATGCATTTCACCCACATTTCGTCGCCGACCTTGCAGACATCCTCCGTGCGACGCACGCGGAAGTCGGCGAGTTCGCTGATGTGGACGAGGCCTTCCTTGCCCGGCGTGCATTCGACGAAGGCGCCGAACTCCTTGGTGCCTTTGACGACACCGCGGTAGAGCTTGCCGACTTCGATCGCAGCGCCGCCACCACCGCCACCACCACCGCAGAGACCGTCGATCTCCTGGATGGCGCGGGCCATGGCTTCGCCGTTGTTCGAATAAATGAAGACCTTGCCGGAATCGTCTTCGGCGATGTCGATCTGCGCGCCCGTCGTCTCGACGATACGGCGGATGGTCTTGCCGCCAGGTCCGATGAGGAGGCCGATCTTTTCGGGATCGATCTGGATCGTCTGGATGCGCGGGGCGTACTTGCTGAGGTCGGAACGCGGCGCGGGGATCGCGGCGATCATCTTCTTGAGGATCTCGATGCGGGCATCGCGAGCCTGGTAGATGGCGGTCTTGGCGATTTCGAAGGGCAGGCCGTTGATCTTCAGGTCGAGCTGGAAGCCGGTGATGCCCTTGGTGGTGCCGGCGAGTTTGAAGTCCATGTCGCCGAAGTGGTCTTCTTCACCGAGGATGTCGGTGATGGTGGTCCACTTGCCGATGGAGCCGTCGGCGTTGCTTTCGGTCATGAGGCCGCAGGAGATACCGGCGACAGGAGCGACGATCGGCACACCGGCATCCATCAGCGACAAACAGCCGCCGCAGATCGAGGCCATCGAGGTCGAGCCGTTGGACGACATGATCTCGGAGACGACGCGGATGGAATACGGGAAAACGTCTTCGGGCGGGAGCACCGGGACGAGCGAACGCTCGGCAAGCGCGCCGTGACCGACTTCGCGGCGGCCGGGAGAGCCGAAGCGGCCGGTTTCACCGACGGAGAACGGCGGGAAGTTGTAGTGAAGGATAAACGACTTCGACTTGGCGCCGCCGGTGAGGGCGTCGAGATCCTGGGCGTCCTTGGTCGGCCCGAGGGTCGTGAGGACGATGCTCTGGGTGTCGCCGCGCTGGAAAATCGCAGAGCCGTGCACGCGAGGCAGAACGCCGACCTCGGACGAGATCGGGCGGAGCGAACGGGCGTCGCGGCCGTCGGCGCGGACGCCGCGCTCGAGAACCGTCTTGCGGTAGGCTTTGTATTGGAGGTCTTCGAAGACGACGTTGAGGTCGACATCGGTGAATTTGTCTTCGCCGAGTTCGGCGAGGAGGACGGCCTTGGCTTCTTCCTTGAGAGCCTTCACGGCGGCGCCGCGGGCGGCCTTTTCCTTGCCGAAAATCGCCTCGGCGAGACGCTCGGTGGGGACGACGCGCTCGATGATGGCGCGGGCTTCAGGCGTGGCGCCGACGAGGGCGAATGTGGCCTTGGGTTTGCCGCAGAGGGCGACGAGTTCCTTGATGCCGCGGAGAATCGGCTGGATGGCCTGATGGCCGAAAGCGAGGGCTTCGATGAAACGGTCTTCCGGGATCTGGTCCGCGGAACCTTCGATCATGAGCATGTCCTTCTCGGTGCCGACGTAGATGAGGTCGAGCGTCGAGGAGTACATCTGCTCGATGGTCGGGTTGGCGACGAACTGGCCGTCGATTTCGGCGACGCGGACGGCGGCGATCGGGCCGGCCCACGGAATGTCGGAAATGGCGAGGGCGGCGCTGGCGCCGTTGACCATGGGGATGTCAGCTTCGTTGAGCTGGTCGGCGGACATCAGCTGGCCGATGATCTGCACTTCATTGAGGAAACCCTCGGGGAAGAGCGGGCGGCAAGGACGGTCGCACAGGCGGGAAGTGAGGATTTCCTTTTCGGACGGACGACCTTCGCGCTTGAAGTAACCGCCGGGGAAACGGCCGGCTGCGGCGTATTTCTCGCGATAGTCGACGGTGAGCGGGAAGAAGTCCTGGCCGGGCTTCATGTTTTGCGCGACGCAGGCGGTGACAAAGACGTTGGTTTCGCCGACGGCGACGTTGACGGCGCCATTGGCGAGGCCGGCGATGGAGCCGGTGGAGAAGGTGATCCCGAGTTCGGGAACGTTAACGGAATATTTCTGATTCATGTATCGTTGCGGATGCGTATCGCGGATGAAAACGAGGGGCCCGCGATACGCGGACGAGCCTGGCTCGGGGTTAGAAATACCATCGGTTTATCCGCGAAGGCCGTCTGAAACGGCGAACGCGACCGGCGGTGTTAAGTTGGGCGGTAACCGGCCCTGCAAATCCTCGATCACTTGCGAGAGATTTCCGTTTGGCGCCCCGCTGAGGGAGGAGAGGCAAACGGAAATGTCCCGGTCGATGCGAGTGTCTGTAAAGACAACAGGCGACCCGCGGATCGGATCGCCTGCGTGCGAAAAAGTCGGTTACTTGCGGAGGTTAAGCTTTTGCAAGATCTCGCTATATTTCGGCAGGTTGGTGCGCTTCAAATAATCGAGGAGCTTGCGGCGGCGGCTGGCCATCTGGAGAAGGCCGCGGCGGCTGTGGAAGTCTTTACGGTGAGTGCGGAGATGCTCGGTCAGGTGATTGATGCGAGCGGAGAGCAGCGCGATCTGGACTTCGGACGAGCCGGTATCCTTGTCGTGCGTTTTGTATTCTGCGATGATTTCGGGTTTTACTACGTTGGACATTTGGTTTTTTGATAGGAAGTTACACAACTGTAGGGAGCCCTTGCAGGCCCCGTGCCACCCGCTGCCACCGCGAAATCGCGGTTTTGGCCGATGCCACCGTTCCAATCCGGCAGGGTGCCGGACCAGTCATGGCGGGAGTCCGCAACCGGACGGACTTCCACTAACGCAAGGCGTGTGTATCCCGTTTGGCGTCAGGCGGGGCAAGCAGAATTTTACGTTTCTCCGCATCTTGAGCAGGGGATGGAAAGCGCGGTGAAGTTCATGCAATCGGCGGCGTCGCCGGGGCGATGCCAGTGCCGTAGCCGAAGAGGCGGCGTTTCTTGATCGCTTCGACCACCAGCGGCGGGACCATATTTTCCCAACTCGCGTCGCCTGCTTTTAAGCGGCGGAGGACGTCGCGGGAGAAAATCCCGAGGATGTCCGGATCGTAGCCGACGATGCAGTCGATGTAGTGGTTTTCCAACAGATGGGCGTAGAGATTGCGCAGATGATCGGCGACTTGGAGGTTTTTGGCGTTGATCAACACGCCGCCGGCAAAGGCGTTGACGGGGAGTTGTCCGTCCGCCGGGAGGCCGCCGGCGAGGTAGCGGTCGTATGCCGTTTGTTGCATCGGGTAGATGTAGAGTTTGACGGCGTTGCGGAACAACCGGCCAAAGGATTCCAGGATGCCGCCTTCGAGGTGTTCATAGTATTTTTCATTAAACACCTCGAGGAGGTTGTTGATGCCCATCGCGACGCCGATCATCTCCTTCGTGTAGCGGCGGAAGTAACTCGTGAGGCGATAGTATTCCGAGTAGTTGGAAATCAGTACGGTGAAGCCGATGTCGCTGAGCAAATCGACGCGCGAAAGGAAGTCCTGCGCGTCGAGGTCGCCGTCGGAGAGCAGGTTGTTCATGGTGATTTCCATGAGCACGACGACGTCCTTGCCCTTGACCATGGGTTCCTGGACGAACTGCGCGCAGGCGCAGTTGAGCATGTCGACATTGACGTGCGTGACGGGACGGAAACTGCCGCGTTCGACGAGGATCGCTTTCTTGTAGAGGACCTCGGACGGTTGCAGCACTTCGCCGCCGGTGCCGAACATCACTGCGTTGGTGAGCCCTTGCTGGACGAGGTGGAGCGAGAGCAGGCGGTTGTCCACGTTGGGAAACGCCGGGCCGCTGAATTTCAGCATGTCCACCTCGATGCGTCCGGGGGCGAGATTATCGAGGAGCGACTGGATGAACTGTGGCGGATTATCGCGGTAATAAAACGCGCCGTAGATCAAGTTCGTGCCGACGATGCCGAGCGCCTGTTGTTGGAGAACGTTTTCTTTATCCCACATGCGGACGTGCAGGATGATCTCGCTCACTGGACCGCCGGGTTCGGTTTGAAAACGGATGCCCATCCAACCGTGGCATTCGTTCGTGCCTTCGTAGTTTCGCGCGGAAACCGTGTCGGCAAAAACGAAGAACGTGGTCCGTTCGCCGCGTTGAGCGTGCAGGCGCTCCGTGAGCAGCGCGTATTCGTGATCGAGCATCAGCGCGAGCCGCTCCTTCGAAACGTACCGCGGCGACTTCCCATAGATGGCGTCGCTGAAGTTCATATCGTACGCGGAAATCGATTTCGCCACCGTGCCGGCGGCGCCGCCCGCCTGGAAAAACACCCGGGCGACTTCTTGTCCCGCGCCGATCTCGGCGAAGGTACCGTACTTGGCTTCGTCGAGATTGATCGTGAGCGCCTTGCGGTTGGTGGTGAGCAGTTGCTTCTGTTCGCCGGGAGTATCCATGGAAGCCATATCGGCAAAGTACTCCAAAACTGATGCGAAGGGAAAGCCCGGGCTCATCCGTAACCCACCTCGGGCACGGACGATCGCGCAAAACGAATCGGTTCCTTCGCGTGCGCGCCGTCGTGAGTTTGCACTGGATGGGCAAGTCATTCCCGCTACGTTGCGCGCACCATGAAGAACTTTTTTGCGGCTATGCTCGGCACGGTGGCAGGCCTCGTGATTTGCGGGATCGGCTGCGTGATCATCGGCATCGGGCTGCTGTTTGCGCTCATCTCCTCGGCCACGGCGGAGAAGCCCGTCGCGATCGAAACGGGTTCCTATCTCGTGCTGGATCTGTCGGTGAACATCACCGATGCGCCGCCGCAGATGGATGGCTCCGAAGTGATCGCGGCGATCTCGGGCGAGGAGACGCGCAAGGTGTGGCAACTGCGCGAATTCACCCGGGCTTTGCGCGCGGCCGCAACGGATGATCGCATCGCGGGTGTCTTCATGCTCGGGCAGTTCGTGCCCGACGGTTACGGGACGGGATTTGCGGTTTTGAAAGAAGCGCGCGAGGCGCTTCACGATTTCAAAAAATCCGGCAAGCCGGTGGTCGCTTATCTCGAGTTCGCCACGGTCCGCGAAGCCTACATCGCAGCGGCGGCGGATGAGTTCGTGTTTGATCCGTATGGGATCTTGCTGCTGCCCGGCCTGGCGTCGGAACCGGTCTTTCTCGCCGGCGCATTGGAGAAGTTTGGCGTGGGCGTGCAAATCACGCGCGTCGGCAAATACAAGTCCGCCATCGAGCCGTTCACGCGTCGCGACATGAGCCCGGAAAGCCGCGAACAATTACAAAAACTGCTCGACGACATCTGGAGCGATCTACGCGGTGATCTCGCGATCGATCGCGGTCTGCGTGCGGAGCAATTGCAGGCGCTGGTGGATGCCGAAGGTCTGATCATGCCGGCGTCGGCGCTGAAAAACGGACTCGTTGACCGGCTCGCGTATCGCGACGAAGTGCTCGCCGATCTGAAGCGCCGCACCGGCCGCGAAGGCTCGGATGAACCGTTTAAACAAATTTCGCTCGAGCAATACGCGGCCACGCTCGGCACCGACACGGGTGTTGTTGCGGAGAAAAAATTCAGCGGACGCGGCACGATCGGAATTGTTTATGCCGAAGGCGCGATCGTGGATGGCGAAGGTGATCGCACCCAAGTCGGCGGTGTGCGTTACGCGCGGGAAATCCGGCGCATGCGCCAGGACGACGACGTGAAGGCAATCGTGCTCCGCGTGAACAGCCCGGGCGGATCGGCCACTGCGTCGGAGCACATCTTGCGCGAACTGCGACTCGCCGCGAAAGAGAAGCCGGTGATCGTCTCGATGGGTGCGTACGCGGCCTCGGGCGGGTATTGGATTTCTGCATACGGGGATCGCATCTTCGCTGAGCCCGGCACGATCACGGGATCGATCGGCGTGTTCGGAGTGCAGTTCGATATCGAGAAACTTGCGGGCAACATGGGCATCACGTTTGACCGCGTGAAAACCGGACGCTTCGCCGATGCCGTGACCATCTCGCGCCCGAAAACACCCGAAGAACTCGCGATCATCCAGCGCATGGTGGACTGGGTTTATGAAGAGTTCGTCGCGAAAGTCGCTGAGGCGCGAGGGCTGCCGCGCGAACAAGTGCACGAGATCGCACAGGGCCGCGTATGGTCTGGCGCGGAAGCGCTGAAACTCGGGCTCGTGGATGAAATCGGCGGGCTCGATGCCGCCATCGCATCGGCCGCGCACGCCGCCGAAATCAGTCACTACGACATCAGCGAGTTTCCGAAGCGGAAAACGTTTAACGAGTTTCTCGCCGAAGCGGTCGAAGGCCTCTCGCCGGCACGCGCAAAACTTTCCGGCCCAGTGGGAGCCGTGGTGAATCGCGTGGAAAACGAAGTGCGCGCTTTGAGCGAGTACAACGATCCGCGCGGCATTTACGTACGTCTGCCGGTGCATGTAGCTTTGCAATAATCGGGAGGGGAATCATTATAGCCGTTATGAATCACACGCTCTCTCGCGACGTCGAAGCGACCCTCATTCCCGCGGGCAACACCGCAGTGCTGTCGGCTGGCACCGAAGTTCACATCGTCCAGACGTTGGGCGGAAATGTGACGGTGCGCACCGATCGCGGTCTGTTTCGCATCGCCCGCGACGACAGCGATGCGATCGCCGGTTTCGCGCCTATCCAGGAAATGGATACGACGCATGCCGGCGAGTTCAGCGAGCAGGCGGTCTGGGATGTCCTCAAAACCTGTTTCGATCCGGAGATTCCCATCAACATCGTCGATCTCGGTCTCGTTTACGATCTGAGCATCGAGGACGCGCCGGGTGGTGGAAAGTTGGTGGAAGCAAAGATGACACTTACGGCTCCGGGTTGCGGCATGGGCCCGGTCATCGCGGAAGATGCCCGCCAGAAAATCGCCGCGCTTCCCTCCGTGGAGGAAGCCAAGGTGCATATCGTGTGGGATCCGATATGGACTCCGCAGATGATTTCCCCCGAAGGCCGCCAGCGGCTCGGTTTGGAGTAACGCAGGTGGAGGCGGGTCGCCGGGGGCGACGAGCCGGTTTCTTGGGCGGCACGTGTGGGGCTGCCGCGAGAGGATTGTACGATCTGCCGTGAGTTTCTTCACCGCGCGCAGCGCTTGGAGTGCTTTCGCGTTTACCGGGTCGCATATCCGGAATTTCCCGTTGGGCCGCGTTAAATTTAAGCGCTGTACTTAAGGCTTGTTGTTAACAAGTTTCGTTAGCGCTTGGCGTGTGAGCGTTTATCGAACGTTCCCAACTAGTATTTACTCCGATAGCAGCTAGAGGGTAAAGCTTAGGTGCCTGATTCCTTTATAGGGTTTAGCCCTAAAGACGCTGCCGGTGAAATCGTACGAAATTCATGCAGGGGAAATGTTAATATCACGCCCTCGCACGGCGCACAAAGGGACACCGGACGAGACCACATCACAACATGAAATCGTACCTATATCCTCATATCGCGGGCGCTGTGCTCGCGGTGTGTTTATCCAGCGCCGCCTTTGGTGGCGCTGTTATTGTTAATCCCGCGGGGACCGTCGCGCTGGGCATTAACGACCATGGCCATCTCAACTTCGAGAGTGGATCCAATCCCGCCAATGCCAGCGCGACGGGACTCGCGATCATCACCGCGTCCGGCACGCGGTTGGACGCGACGGCTCCTGGCTGTCTTTGCGAAGGCTGGGGTGTTTCGGGCAATGGCGCTGCGGGCTATGCCAACGTTGCGACCGACTTTGGCGTCAATAATCTGTCGCTTACCAGCTTCTCTTCGACGGCTTCGACGGCTACCTCCGTCGTGAGCGTTACGTCGCTCCCGAGCTTGGTGGTTTCTCAAACGTATTTTCCCGCGCCGGCGGCCCCTGGCGTGCTCTTCCAGAACAAGGTGACGATCACGAACACCGGGGCTTCAACCATCAGCAACGTCCGCTACGTGCGCGTGATGGACTGGGATGTGCCGCCGACGGAGTTCGACGAACTCGTCACGATCCGGGGAACTGCGACGACCACCTTGTTGGACGTATCGCACAACGATGGTTTCGCGACGGCAAATCCGCTCGCGAGCACATTCCCGATCACGGCATCCACGCTCAACGCAGACTTCACGGATGTGGGACCGCTCGATCACGGTGCGTATTTCAACTTCTTGTACGGCGACCTCGCAGCCGGCGAATCGTGGGAATTCTCCGTGTATTATGGTGCTTCGACGAGCGAGTCTGCGGTTCTTGGAGCCTTGGGCGACGTTGGCATCGAACTCTATTCGCTTGGCCAATCCCGCGATGGTGGATCCACGGGGGCGCCGTACACCTTCGCCTTCGGCTTTGCGGGTGTGGGCGGCACGGTTGTGTTGCCGCCGAGTTCGGCGGTGCCGGAGCCCAGCACCTATGGATTGATGGGCGCTGCTGCGCTGTTCGCATTCATCGCGGTGCGTCGCTTCAAAGCTTCGCGGAAACGCTGAAGCGGAAGTCATCTTTAACGAGCTGCCTTCCTCTGAAAGGAGGAAGGCTTTTTATCTTTCTCCATGCGTCATCTGCTTTCTTTTCTCGTCGCGGGGCTGCTCGCCTCGGTTTCGCTGCACGCGAATCTTATTAAAGACACCGACCCCGGCACGAGAGCGCCGGCGTCGAAGGCTCCGCGGAAATCGATCTTCGATACGTCCACGAAGGAACAGACCAAGGTGACCGCGGAGTTGAAGAAAATCGACGGCTGGTTTCGCGCAGGTGAAACCGAGCGTGCCGAGGCTGCACTCGGTGCGTTGATCCAGAAATATCCGAACGAACCCGCGCCTCATGTGGCGCTGGCGCGGATTCAGCATTGGCGTGGTGAATTTTCACGGGCGTGCGAGTCGCTGAAAACTGCGCTGCAGATTCGGGAATCCGTATCGCTCCATCTCGATCTCGCGACGGTATACGCCGATGGACTTGCTTCGCCCAATGAAGCGTTGGTGCACGCGATCAAGGCGACCGAGCTCGATGCGTCTCATGCGGGGGCGCACTACGCGTTGGGGCGGTTGTTTGCGCGTCTCGGGAGCTTCGCGAACGCAGAGGCGGCGTTTCGACGTTCCATCCAGCTCGATGCCAATCAAGTCGCTTCGCGTCGCGGCCTGGCTCAGGCATTGATCCAACAAAAGAAATTCGAAGAAGCGCTCGCCCAACTGCACGAAGCATCCCGCGACACCAGGGATCCGCTGCTTCTCTTGGAGCTCGGCGATCTTCAACAGGTCCTCGGACAAACGGCGGACGCCGAGGCCACCTACACGAAGGCGATTGGACTGGCGTCCAACAGCGCGTTTCTCTGGGCCAAGCTGGGCATGCATCATCAAGCGACCGCGCAGTACCGGAAAGCTGATGAGGCTTATGCGCGCGCCCTCAAACTGGACCCGCAATCAGGCATGGTGCTCAACAACCGCGCCGCACTCGCGCTGGAAGGAGCGGGCGATATCGCGGCCGCGCTGCCATGGGCGCGCAAGGCCGTTTCGCTCGAGCCCAAGAATCCCCATTTTCTAGATACGTACGGACAGCTCGCTCTCCGTAGTGGAGATTGGAGCGGGGCGGAAGATGCGCTGCGCCGCGCGCTGGCTGAAGCGCCCGATGAGGCGTTCATCAAACTGCACCTGGCGGAGACTCTTTTGAAAAAACAAGCAGGTAAGGACGAAGCGCTGGCACTGCTCGATACGTTGTCGGCCGATCCTGCAAATCCGGCGGCGAACGCTGCGCGAAAACTCCGCGCGAGTTCGGAAACGCCGTAGCGTTTCGCGGTGTCGATCGCGAAAGATCGCGAGGGAGTTCGCCGTGGGTTTCCTCAGGCGCTGATCGTTTCGAGGGAACAGCCGTCCGAACCGCCGTCGGGTGTTTCGCAGTTGGGCCGGGCGATCACGCCCGGGTACGGCTCGATGGAAAACGCTTTCTGCGGCTCGGTGAGCAGATGCCGGTCGCAGACGGCAAAGAGACCGGCGGCGTTTTCTGTGCGACGCATGTCGTGCAGGAAGGCCCCGGTTGCATCGACGCCTTGTCCGACGAAGTTGAGGTACTTCTTCATCTTGTTCACGTGCGCGCGCTCGGGGATGCCGTCGTGCTTCGTCGCGTGAAACAGCCGCTCGATGTACTCGCGAACGTGCGCGAGCGTGATGGAAGAAACCGGCTGGCCGGCGAATCGTTCGCGGCAATGGCGAAAGATCCACGGATTGCGAATGGCGTGGCGGCCGATCATCACGCCGGCGGCGCCAGTCGCGGCAACCACCTCGGCAGCCTTCGCGGCGGAGGTGACGTTTCCGTTGGCGAGCACGGGGCAGCGCACACGGGAGACCGCATGGGCGATCTGATCGTAGTGGACCTCGCTGCGATACATTTCCTTGACCGTGCGGCCGTGTACGCTGAGCAGGTCGATGCGGTTCGCGTTCACGGCATCGAGGATCTCGTCGAAATGGCGCGTATCCTCGAAACCAATACGCATCTTGACGGTGAACAAGCCGGGCACGGCGGCGCGGAGTGCAGCGAGGATCTCCGCGATTTTTGCGGGTTCGCGGAGCAGGCCGCCGCCGACGTTTTTCTTGTAAACCTTGGGCGCGGGGCAGCCGAGATTCAGGTCGATGCCGGCGACCGGATGGCGCAGGAGTTCCGCAATCGTACGCGAAAGGTCGTGGATGTTTTCGCCGATGAGCTGTGCGAACACGGGGCGTCCGGTGCGGTTCTCGTCGATGGAGCGGACGATGTGTTTTTCCGGGCGCGACTGGCTGTGGACGCGAAAAAATTCGGTCACGAAATAATCGGGCGCGCCGTAATGTGCGATCACGCCCATGAAGGCGAGGTCGGTGACGTCCTGCATCGGCGCGAGCGCGGTGAGCGGCTGGCCGGGGACGATGGGCGCGGGAAGGGCGGTGGACATGGATCGGCGCGACGCGCAGGAAAAGGCGCGCGCGTATTAAATAAATGAATACGCGAAACTTACTTCTGCTTGTCGTCGTCCTCGTCGAAGTCGTCGCCGTCGTCCTCGTCCGATTCGTCGTCGGCATCGGCTTCCTCGGCTTGCTGCTGGAGCACGCGCTCGAGGATTTCGCTCATGTCCTCGACGGCTTCGAAGACCTTGCGGGAGACAAAGATCGCGCGTTTGTGCTGGAGCGCGAGCACGGTGGAATCGCTCGGGCGGGCGTCGAGCTCGACGATTTTTCGCCCCAGTTCATTCTCCATGCGCAGGAGGATGCGGGCGAAAAAGGTGCCCTCGTTGACGTCGTTGATGAGGACGTAGTCGAGTTTGGCGCCGAGCCCGGTGAGGATGTGCCCGATGAGGTCGTGCGTCAGCGGCCGGTCCTTTTTCACGCCGTTGATCGTCATCTGGATGGCGTTGCCGACCGAATGATCGACATAGATGACGAAGGTTTTGTCGTCGTTGCCCAGGAACACGGCACAGCCGTTCGAGGTGGGCATCACTCCCTTCACGGAGACTTCAACAACGTCTTTTTGCATGACGAGGAACGTGAGAGTCGTGATGGTGGAGCGCAAGCGGGGAGGCGGGCGATCTCATGGCGTGGCGGCGGCGAGCAGCAGGCGTTTTAATTCGTCGATGCTGGTCGTCGATGTCTTGGCGAGGAAGCCGCGCGCATGGGCGAAATGCACAACGGGATCGGCGGCAATGCGGCTGAAATCGAAACGCGGGTGGTCTTGAAAACGAGAAAGTCCGTAGCCTGTGCCGCGTCGATCGGGCGTGATCACTCCGACGACTTCGCTCGCGAAAGGAAGTGAAGACACAAAGCGCTCGATGCCGAAAGAGGGTTCATCGGAAAGCGGATCGGTGCGCGGGAGGAAAAGTACCTTCGCGGCCTGACCGGCGAACGTGAAATCCCAGAACTCCGCAGTGCGTGCGAGTTCGTCGAGCCGCAGGCGCAAGCTGCGCACATACGAAAGGAAATCTTCGCCGACCATGCGCATGATTTCCCATAGCGGCTCGCCGGGTTCCAGGCGCGCTGTGCCTGCGAAGCGTCGCAATAGGCTGAAGTCTATCGGAGACGCGAGCTTGCCGAGCAGATCGCGTTCGGCGCCGAGCCACCGTGCGGTTTCTATCGGGCCGCGGCAATCGAACCACTCCGCAGTTTCGAGCCATTCGCAGAATTGTCGCGCGTCTTCGTAGAGACCCAGGTGTTGCAGCACGAGGGAGAGCGCGCAGGTCGGCGTATGATCTTTGGGAAATTGATGATGATCGAAATTATTGCGCGCCGGTTCATGACGCAGCCCGACGTCCACGACGATGACCGCGGGATCGTCGAGATCCGCCGTCGTCGGTTCGCGGCGCACGAGCGGCACGGAGTGGATGGCGAGCAGCACGCTGCACGCGAGAAACTCGTCCTTGTGAGCACCGCCGGGATGCGTGAGCAAAGTGGTTGGCACGGTCATGAACCGGCTGGGCTAAGCGAAGCGGGTGCCCATCGGCAACGATGGAAATCTCACGCGGGGCTTTTGCGGCACGCAAAACTTGCGCGAACGATCGTCGCGAACACGGTGTGATCCATGTTGTGGGTCGTTCTTGTCGCCGTGATTGCTCTGCTCGTGATCGTCGCGATCTGCGTGCGTCGAAACGTGTGCATCCGCCGCAAGGACTGTTGCGGAAAAGGATGCGGATGTTTGTTTCCCGTGAAGCGCACGGATCGTTGAGCGATCGCGTCGGCTGCGCGCAGCGGCGACGGGAATGGTGCTCGCTGATCATGTCGAACTGGAAGACAGCGCGCGGCACTTGCGGACCGCGATGCGCTCCGGCAGCAATGACGACGCTCAGCCTACGTTTGAGCCGGTTACCTCGACCGAAAACCCATCGCAACCTCTCGTTCTCATGCGTCCTTTGCCGTCTTACTTTTTTCGCTCGTTCACGCATTCGTTGGTAGCCGTTGCCAGCGTTGCACTGACCGGTGCTGCGACTGCGGCGGAACGTCCGATGCAGGAAGTGGCGCGTGAACAATACGCGTTCGCGGTGCAGCAGTATGCAGGGATGCTGAAGCGAATGGAGGGCGACGATAAACGGCTGCCACGCACCGTCGAAAAAGGAGAACTCAAAGCGGTGGGACCGCGCGATTGGACGTCAGGATTTTTTCCCGGCTCGCTGTGGTTGCTGCATGAGCACACGGGCGACGCCGGCCTGCGCGCCGCGGCGGAAGACTACACGAAACGCGTGGAATCGATCCAGCATTTCACCGGGCACCACGATGTGGGATTCATGCTCGGATGCAGTTACGGCGAAGGGCTTCGCATCACCGGCGAACCGTCGTACCGGCCGGTTTTGGTGCAAGGCGCGCGCAGCCTCGCGACGCGTTACAATGGGAAGGTCGGCCTGATCCGTTCGTGGGATGCGAAGGAATGGAAGTATCCCGTGATCATCGACAACATGATGAATCTCGAACTGCTCTGGTTCGCGTACAAGGAAACGGGCGAAACGCGTTTTAAAGAGATCGCGTTGAGCCATGCGGACAAAACGCTGCAGAATCATTTTCGCGCGGATGGCAGCAGCTTTCACCTGCTCGATTACGATCCTGAAACCGGTGAGGTGATCAAACGGCAGACAGTGCAAGGCGCTGCCGATGATTCGGCGTGGGCGCGCGGGCAGGCGTGGGGACTTTCTGGATACGCGACGATGGCACGGCTGACCGGCGATGTGCGCTACCTCGAACAAGCGCGTGCAATCGCGAAGTTTTTGATCGCGCATCCGCGTCTGCCGGAGGACGGCGTGCCGTACTGGGATTTCGATGCTCCGGAAATTCCGAACGCGATCCGCGATGCCTCCGCGGCCGCGGTGATGGCGTGCGGTTTGTTGGAGTTGAGCGATCAAGTCCCGGCGGAAGAAGCAGCGGTGTATCGCGCGATGGCGGAGAAACAACTGCGCTCTCTATCGAGTCCGGCGTATCGCGCTGCGCTCAATGAAAACGGCAACTTTTTGCTCATGCATTCGGTCGGTCACAAAAGCGTGGGGGCCGAGGTCGATGCGCCGCTCAACTACGCGGACTATTATTTTCTCAAAGCACTCTCGCGCTACACGACGCCGGCGGTGAAGGCGAAGAGCCAATAACGCGCACCGGGCAACGCGCGTCCCCGCTTGGGCCGTGGCGATCAGGCCTCGTGGCCGACGGGCACGAGGTCGTCGCGTTCGATCCAGCCATCGGTCAGGATGCGGCAGCGGAGACCACCGCGGCCTTGGAGCCAGTTTTCCGCTCCCGGGCCGATGGCTTGATTCATCCAATAGCACGGGCGGCACTCTTCCGTTCCGAGGAGGCGGATGCCTTGCAGAGAAAATTCCGCGCCGACGAGTGATGGGAGATCGGGATGCTCGACGAGCAGGTTTCGCCGAAGCGCGGCTGGACTGAGCGTGGGTGATGCGCACCAGCGACAGAGATCGCGAAAAACAGCGGCGGAAAAAAGAGTCACCTGGCCTTTGAAATCGGGTTTGTGATCGAAGAAACGATCACCGCGCAAACCGCGCCCGGCCACGCATTCGACACGTTTCACGGAAAGCATGCCGTGGTTTTCGGGAGCGAGTCCGTGGCGGCCGACGAAGTTGTGTCCTGGAGAAATGAATACACTGCGGACGATCATGCAGACGAATCGGATGATGACACGGGCTCGATGGTGGCGGCGATGTCGGCTTCACGGATGCGCACGAGCGTGAGACCGGCGGGACGGCGCAGAAGCGTATCGGTCCAGGCGTGTCCATCGTACGCATAGCGGATCTGGACACCGAGGAGCAGGCCGGCGGCGAGGCGTGTGCGGGCCTGTTCGAGCGTGAGTGTCTCGGGACCGGTGTGGGCGTTGCGCGCGTATTTCGGGATTATCGCGTGAATCGTGGTGCAGGCCGCGAGATCGCGGAAGAGAGCGTCGGTGGTGGCGACATCAAGCACGGTTTGCTGGAGTGGCGGCAGGCGGAGCGGTTCGGAAGAAGAGGTCACAGCGGGAGTGGAGGGAGGTGGTGCCGGGGGGCGCGTGTGCGCAGCGGGGACGGGGCGCCAGAAACGGAGGAACTCGCGGCGGGAGGTGGAGCGCACGGCGGACGTATTCAGAAATTGGGTACGAGCGCGACCGGCAGGGTTTCGCGAGCGGCGTCAGTCGCGTGGCATTGAAGGCAGTTCTGACGCTGAGGATGCGTCGTTTTGATGACGCTGGACCCGCCCGGGCCGTGACAGGACGTGCAGTTTTCGCGCATCTGCGTCGTGTGCGGCATGACGGGCGGCGCGGAGCCGTAGGCGCGACTGCCACCGGCGGGCGCGGGTTGTCCGCTGAACGAGTTGGCGAGCGCGGGCGTGGCCAGTGAAGGTGGGGGCGGCGCGAGCGCGGGACCGGGGCCGTGCTGCGGGGCGTGACACTGGATGCAATGCGTGTAAGGCGCATGGCTCATCTGCGGGACATCGCGCATATCGATGCGCGTGGGTGTGCCGTGACAGGCAAGGCAGGAAGCGGATTGGTACTGATCGATCGGGTGCGGGACGGTGGGGGGAGCGCCGTTGTAGGCGCGGCGCGATTCGCGCGTGGTCCGCAGGCGATCGAGATCTGCGCTCGAAAGTGGCGGTGTGTTATCGGTGAACGCGGGCGCGGGTGCCAGCATGGCGAGGGAGCTATGCCACGCCTGGTTGGGCTGGCGGCTGCGGTCGCGGAGTTCGTCGTAGCGCGGAGCCTCCGGCGCGACGGTTGACGAGGCGAAGGAGTTGGGTGCGAGGTTGGTTTCCTGCGACGTGCGCGTGGCGGTGGCGGCGCGACTGGTCTGAAGCAGACCCATGAAGTAGCCGCTGGCGCCGGTGGTGAGGGCGGCGATCACGGCGACGACAGCGAGTTTCCGCGCAGAAATTTTCATGAAACGGCGGCGGTCGCGGAGACGCGGCGCGAGATGCGCACAGCGCATTTTTTATAGTCCGGCTCCTTGGAGATCGGGCAGTAATCGCCGAGGGTGATCTGGTTGATGAGGAAGTTCTGGTCGAAGAACGGGACGAAGACGGAACCGCGCGGCGGCTGGCTGCGGCCATTGAGCCAGACGGGAAGATCGAGCTGGCCGCGGCGGGTTTCGAGTGTGGCCATGTCGCCATTGATGAGGCCGAGCGCGGCGGCGTCGGCAGGATGAAGTTCGACGTAGGCGTTGGGCATGGAGCCGCGCAGTTGCGGCACGCGCATCGTCATGGTGCCGGAGTGCCAGTGTTCGATGACGCGGCCCGTGCACAGCCAGAAGGGATAATCGGTGTCGGGCTCCTCGGTGGCGGGTTCGTAGGGGTTGAACCAAATGAGCGCGCGATCGTCTTTGGTGACGGAGTGGTAGAACTGGATGCCCGCGCCTTTTTTCACAAACGGATCGCTGAATTCCATGAAGCGGAATCGCGTTTCTTTGAAGCTGCCGTCGGCCTGCTCGACAACCGGCCAGCGCAGGCCGCGGGCTTTGACGAGTTCGTCGTAGGGAGCGACGTGCTTGTGTTTGTGGAAAGTGAAGCGGCGATACTCGTCGAAGAGGGTGCGATCGGTGTTGATGTCGTAGTAGCGGGAAAAATCCCACGCGGGGATTTCGCGATCGTCGGCGTCGCGGAACGTGAAGAGGAAATCGCCGTCGCGGTCTCTCATGCCCGGATGGCCGAGCTCGAAGAGACGTCGTGCGAGCGCGATGGTCATCCACGCATCGGGTCGCGCCTGACCGGGAGGATCGACCTGCTTGAACCACTGCTGCGTACGGCGCTCTGAGTTGCCGTAAACGCCGTTTTTTTCGACCCAGAGCGCCGCGGGAAGAACGAGGTCCGCGAGCGCGGTCGTGGCGGTGGGGTAGACGTCCGAGACGATGAGGAATTTATCCGCGAGATCGTGCTTGCCGGTGAAGGTGCGGGCGAGATCGGGCAGCGTTTGTCCCGGATTGGTGACCTGGACGAAGACGGTGTGAATGTCGCCACCGCGGTCGGCTGGCGTGCAGAATTTTTCCCAGAGTTCGACCGTGTGATAACCGGGTTTCGGGTTGATGCGGCCTGCGGGCACATTCCAGAGCTCCTCGCATTCGGCGCGGTGCTCGGGATTGGTCACGACGAGACCTCCAGGCAGGCCGTTGCAAAGGGTGCCGACCTCGCGCGCGGTGCCGCAGGCGGAGGGCTGGCCGGTGAGCGACGTCGGCGCGTCTCCGGGGCGGCCCCAATGCCCGGAAAGCAAATGGATGCCATGGACGAGGCGGTTGATCGCAGTGCCGCGCGTGTGCTGGTTCATGCCCATGCACCAGAGACTGGTGATGCGGAGGGCGGGATCGCCGAAGAGCTCGCCGAGCAAGCGTATCTTTTCCGCGGATACGCCGGAGAGCCTGGAGACGTATTCGGGTGTGTAGGGCGCGAGCGCCTCCCGATACGCTTCGAACGACATGGGCTGGCCGTTGAGCGAGACGGGCGTTGTATCCGTGCGGAAACTACAGTGTTTTTCGACGAAGGCGCGGTTCCAGGTGCCGTTGGCGAGAAGCAGGTGGGCGATGCCGTTCGCGATTGCCAGATCGGTCTGCGGGCGAAACTCGAGATAATGATCGGCGTAGGCGGTCGAGCGGGTGCGACGGGTGCCGATGTCGATGAGCGTGACCTTTTCGCCGCGCGTGCGGCGGTCCACGATGCGCGAAAAAAGCACCGGGTGCATCTCGGCGGGATTGTTTCCCCAGAGAATGATGACATCGGCCGTGTCGAGGTCGTCGTAACAGCCGGCGGGTTCGTCCACGCCATAAACGGAAAGATAACCGGTGACGGCGGACGCCATGCAGAGACGGGCGTTGGGCTCGATGTGGTTGTTTCCCAGACCGGCCTTCATGAATTTTTGCGCCGCGTAACCTTCGGGAATGGTCCACTGGCCGCTGCCGTAGAAGGCGAAACCGGCGGGGTTTTTCATCACGCGCTGCGCCATGATGTCCATCGCCTCATCCCACGTGATGTCCTCGAGCCGGCCGTTGCGCCGGAGTTGGGGTGTCGTCAGGCGATCCTTGCCGTAGAGGATGCCGCCGACGTGATAGCCCTTCATGCAAAGCAGGCCCTTGTTCACCTCGGCCTGAGGATCACCCTGAATGGCGACGACGCGACCATCCTTCACGCCGACGCGCACGTGACAACCTGTGCCGCAGAAACGGCAGGGCGCCTTGTCCCAACGCACGCCGTCGGGAGTGACGGTCGCGGTTGGAGACGTGGCGTAGGCTGGCAGGCCTTCGGGCATGGCGGCGCCGAGGCGGCGGGCGATCACGGCGGTGGCGGCCGCAAGCGCGGTGGAACGAAGAAAGGCGCGGCGTTGCATGGGGTGGTGGGCGCGAGAAGGCCGTGGTTAAAACGCTCAGGAGGCGTAAGCGGGAAGGGTGGACGGATCGGTGAAAGGCTGGTCGAGGCCGACGAAAACCACCTCGACGAGGACGACGCCGGGGATGGACTCCAGTTCGCGGAACGCACCGTAAGGATCGGCGGATTCCAGCACGGCCGGCAGCCAGGATCCTGCGAGTTCTCCCAGCTCGATGTCCGCTCGTTGAGTAAGGGCGGCGAGCGCGGCGGCGCGCAGTTCCGGATCCTCCGCGATCGTGACAATCAGCGAGCTGAGGCCGTGTTCGGGGGCTTGCATGAGGCTGAAAATGCGCGGCGGAAAAATCGTAACAAGAATAAAAGAGCACTTTATCTTGATTTCTAAAAATGATCGTGCTGGATGGCGCGCGATGAAATTTCGCGTTGTCGTGCTTTCCGGACTGACGCTGGGACTTTCAGCGCTGGCGGCCAGCTGGATGCCGCGAAGCGACGTTCCTGCACACGCGGACGCTGCCCAACGCGAGCGCGAAAGCGCACAAGAAAGTGGCGGTCGTGCCACCGTGTTCCCGTCGCATCGCCCATCGGGATTCGCGCCGTCGGTGGCGGCGGGTGTGACCGATCAGGCGGGCAATCCCGTGAGCATTTCTTGCGCGACCTGTCACGCGACACGCCCGCCCGCTCGTGACCAAGGTCTGGGCGGTTCGGTCCCGACTACGTTTCATCAGGGATTGAAATACGCCCACGCCAATCTGAGCTGCCTGAGCTGTCATCATCAGGACGACTACGACATGTTGCGGCTGGCGGATGGACGAAGCGTGCCGTTTGCGGAAGCGCAGCAGTTGTGCGCGCAATGTCATGGCCCGCAGACGCGCGATTACCTCGCGGGTTCGCACGGAGGCATGACGGGTTATTGGGACAAAACGAAAGGACCGCGGGTGCGGAACACCTGCACCGACTGTCACGATCCGCACGCGCCGGCGTACCCGATGTTGACGCCAGTGTTTGCGCCGATTGATGGGGCCGCAAAACAGCAGGCGGAGCGCGAAGCGCGGCATCCGGTGCAGCACGATACGACCCCCTTCCCATGAATGAATCTCCAGGAAACTCCGCGGGCGACGCTGCGCCACCGGGCGGGATGAGCCGCCGCACCGCACTCAAGACGCTCGGCGCCACGCTGGGGGCGGCGGCGTTTGCGCGCGCGATCGCGCCACTGACCGAGTGGGCGGAGGATCTGTCGATCGACGATTTTTTGCAGCGTCATTACAAGGAGCTTTCCCCCGTCGATCTGGCCGTGGTGATGCGGCGGATGGAGCAGGAGACGAAGGCCGAAACCGGCGTCGATGTTCATATCGACGATTATCGTCCGCAGCCCGGCGTGAAGTTTGGCTATGCGCTCAACTTGTCCATTTGCGTGGGCTGCCGGCGCTGCGCGAAGGCGTGTCACGTCGAGAACAATCACGACCGGCCTTCGGGCAACAGCTACATTCGCGTGCTCGAAATGCAGAAAGGCTCCCTCGATCTCGCGAAGGGCCGGGTGAACTACGATCACGCGGTGCCGGCGAAGGACAAATTCTACATGCCGGTGCAATGCCAGCAATGCGACAAGCCGCCGTGCGTTTCCGTGTGTCCGGTCGAGGCCACGTGGAAAGAGTCCGACGGGATCGTGGTGGTGGATTACAACTGGTGCATCGGCTGCCGTTATTGCGAAGCGGCGTGCCCGTATCATGCGCGCCGTTTCAACTGGAAGAAACCCGAGGTGCCCGCCGCGGAGATCAATCCCGATCAAGGTTATCTTTCGAACCGGTTGCGCCCGCAGGGTGTGATGGAGAAATGCACATTCTGCCTGCATCGTTCGCGGCAGGGAAAATTGCCGGCGTGTCTTGAAGCCTGTCCGACCGGTGCGCGCGTGTTTGGCAACCTGCTCGATCCGGAGTCGGAGATCCGCACGGTGCTGCGGGAGAAGCGCGTCTTCGTGTTGAAGGAGGAGGTAGGAACGCAGCCCAGCTTTTTCTATTTCTTCGATGAATAACGCCGCCCATTCCCCGTCATCGACGCGCCCTGCGGAGACTGCGTTCGCGGACCTCGCACGACATCGGACGAGTTATCCTCGTTTTTTATGGCGCGCCGTGCGGGATGCCACGGATGGCTCCGCGTGGTTTTATGCGTGGATGATTTTGCTCACGGCGCTTTCGCTCGTGGGCTTGCATGCATGGGCTGTGCAGGTGCGCGATGGACTCGCGGTCACGGGAATGAACGACCACGTGTCGTGGGGACTCTATATCGCCAACTTCACCTTCATGGTGGGACTTGCGGCGGGTGGCGTGATGATGGTGATACCGGCTTATCTTTATCACGATCATGAGATGCACGATCTGACCATCGTGGGGGAGTTGCTGGCGGTGGCGGCGATCGTGATGAGCATTTGTTTTGTCGTGGTGGACATGGGGCGTCCGGAACGTTTCTGGCACATCCTTCCGTTGATCGGCCGTTTCAACTTTCCCGTCTCGATGCTCACGTGGGACGTCATCGTGCTCAACGGATACCTCGTCATCAATCTGCACATCTGCGGGTATCTGCTCTATAAACGGTTCCTCGGCGAAAAGCCCGCTGCGCGCTGGTATGTGCCGTTTGTCTATCTCTCGATTTTCTGGGCGATCTCGATCCACACGGTGACGGCGTTTCTCTATTCGGGCTTGGGCGGACGTCCGCTGTGGAACACGGCGCTGCTCGCGCCGCGCTTTCTCGTGACGGCGTTTATCGCAGGTCCTGCATTTATCATCGTACTGTTGTTTCTGCTACGGCGGCTTGGCGGCGTGAAAATTTCGCCGCGCCCCATTCAGATCTTGGTGAACATCGTCCGGGTCACGCTGCTCATCAACCTGCTCATGGTCGTGTCCGAATTGTTCACGGAGTTGTATGCCGGAGGCAGTCATACGGCGTCGGGGCATTATTTGTTTTTTGGCCTGCACGGGGCCGATGCACTGGTGCCGTGGATATGGACGGCGGTCGGCATGGGCGTGGTGTCGGCGGTGATGTTTCTTCGTCCGGGTGTGGTGGCGAAACCGTTGTGGTTGTCGGTCGCTTGCGCGCTGGCGTTTGCCGGCATCTGGATCGAAAAAGGCATGGGGCTGATCGTGCCGGCGTTCATCCCCTCGACGCTTCACGAGATCGTGGAGTATTTCCCCAGTCTTGTGGAGTGGCAGATCACGGCTGGCATCTGGGCGTGGGGCCTGCTTATTTTGACGGCGATGCTGAAAATCGCCCTGCCCATTTTACGCCAGCCGCATCCCGAGCATGAAACCCCGCGCGCTCCGTCCGGCTCGCCGGACGTGCGTCATGAAACTTTGGATACACGCCTCTCCGACTCATGAGCCGGTTTGGAAAGACTACGCAGACTGCGATCTCCGCCCTCAGCCTGCTCGCGGAGATCTATGACAAAGGAGCGACCAAGCTGAACTCCGCGGAAATTGCAGAGCGGCGCGGACTGCCGCAGCCGGTGGTGGCCAAAGTGCTGACAATCGTGTCGTCGCTCGGGTTGGTGGATGGCACGCGCGGGCCCGGCGGAGGCTATTGGTTGAAGCGCCCTCCCGCGAAAATCACGCTGCTGGAAATCGTCCAGAAGTTCGAGCGCCAGGATGCCGGAATCATGTGCCCGTTTGGTCCCGGCTGGTGCGGTACCGGCGATCCCTGTCCCATGCACGATTCCTTGGTTCAGATGGACGAACGATGGACGAAATATCTGCGCACCACCACGCTCGCGATTTTTCAGCCGGACGGCCGTGCCGTGAAAAAGAAGAAAGCCACCTGACGCGCGACGGGTTTGAGTCAGTACGGCTCCGGATGGGTTCGTATCCAGAAAGTTGCGACGCGGCCAGATGGTGAGCCCCGCTTCTCAAGCGTTGCCGCTGTTTTAGTCGCGTGAATCAAGAGGCAGTTGGTATCGGCGCTTGACGATCTCGCGCGGAGCGGCACGCTCGCCGCTCTTCTTTGGAGAGCCCCCATCGTCTATCGGTTAGGACGGAAGATTCTCATTCTTCAAAGCGGGGTTCGATTCCCCGTGGGGGCGCCAATGAGCGCGGGAGGCCGATCATGGCAGGAGTTCCGTGATGCGTTGGGCGAGGACAGTGGAAGCGGCATCCAACCAGCGGACACCTTTTTCCACGCTGGCAAGCGTGGCGTCGCCCATCACGCCCGTGTGGGAGATATCGGCGGTCGTCCACGAAAAGATGGCGGGCGCATTTTCGGGGCGCAGTTCGCCGGGATCGTCGAGGTGTGCGGGGTATTCGCAGATGGCTTTGTTCATGCGCACGAATTCCGGGGCGATGGCGAGCAGCAGCGATGTTTCCCATTCGCCGGCGTGAAAACCGTATTCGCGCTCTTGGGCGGAAATGTCGGGCTTGAAGGGAATGTTGAGCATGCCGGCGCGCAGTCCGGGCGTTGTTTGCAGTTCGCGGAGCGTATACACCAACACCGCGCTGTTACCGCCGTGCGTGTTCAAGATCGCGAGGTGACGGAATCCCAACGCATGCAGTTGCGCGGCTTGCGCGTGAAGCAGGCGGCGCAGCGTTTTTCCCGAGATCGAGACGGTGCCGGGGAAATCGAGATGCTCGTTGCTCTTGCCGTAGGTGATCGGCGGCGCGACGAGCACGCGCGCGCCAGCTGGAAGTTTCGAAAGCGCGTGAGTCAGCCAGGCTTGGCCTAACATCGCATCAACGCCGACAGGGAGATGCGGCCCGTGTTGCTCGATCGCGCCCGTGGGCAAGATGATCAGCGTATTCTCCTTGTTGGGCCACGCATCGAGTTCGTCGCGCGTAAGGGCAGGCAAATAACGCGAGCGATACGCGGATGCAAAAAGGACGGGCGCTTGGGCCGCGGCACGTATTGGCTCGCTCGCCGTAGCTGAAGGCAGCGGCTTGAGCGGTTCTGAAGAGCCTGCGTCCGCATTGAGGGGTGTTCGCGCTGCGATTTCTCTCAGCAAACCGGCGAGGCGCTCGCTCGCATCGCGGATGATCGCTTCGCCATCGATCGCGGGATTTGGCGCGAGTGGCGCCGGCTGGCGAAAATTTCCAGGGCGGAAAGAGGCATCGAGAATTTCCGCGGTGCGCGAAGCCGGAGCAGCGGGCCTCGCCTGAAGGAACGCCGCAGCCGCTTGCGACTCCGCGCGGCGTTCGCTGGCGGGATGGAAGTCGAGGCCCAGCCCATTCAGATGGATCAGAAACGTCTGGATGCCGAACTCGACACGGACATCTCGCGACGCGGCATCGATGAACTCCTTGTGCCACGGACTGGTGACGAAGAAGACTAGTTTGCCAAAACCCGCGGTGCGAACCGCCGACGCGATTTCGCGGATGTGATCGTGCGCGGTCTCGGGATCGATTCCGAAAAAAGTGTGCGGATAAGGCGCGAGGCCGAAACGCAACGGAGGCAGCACCCGGAGCCCAATCGCGTCACGGGAGCGCTCACAGGCTTTGCGCAGCAAATGAGTGCCCGCGATTTCCTCGGCGTCCAAAGAGAGGCCCATACCGTGATCGGCCAGCCCGTGTACGGGCAAAACCACGACCGCGTGTGGACGAGCCGGCAGGTTCGCGAAATCTTGCCATGAGAAATGCGCCCAAGCGGAGGTCGGATCGAGATTGGCGAGCCAGAATGCGCTCATGCGCGCACGGTAGAGCCGCCAGCACGGGGAGCGAGCGGGATTTTGCCGAACGCTTTTGCGTGCAACCGGACTTCCGCATTGGCGGTGAGTGTTTTGTGAAACAGGCGCCGCAGTTTTTCTATCATGTGCATGACCGCGCCTGATTGCGCGAAGCCTCCTTTATCTGCCATGTCCCTCGTACAAGAAGTCACATTCGACAGTCTCGATGCTGTCCGTCAGGAAATTCGCGAATGGCTCGGCCCGGACGCGGTGGTGCCCGGCCGGCTCGAGCGGCACAGCGCAGCGCGCGATGTCCTGGTCTCGGTGCTCATCCATAACCTCGTCGAAGAGTTGAGCGATGTGCGGGTCCGCGCTCAGATCCAGGCGCTTCTCGCTTCGACGACGCGGGCCGAAATTTCAACACCGGCTCTGAACGACGACCTGTGAAAGAGACGGGCGCAGAAGGCGAAATGGCGCGGTGGGCGAGACTCGAACTCGCGACCGACGGTTTAGAAAACCGTTGCTCTATCCGGCTGAGCTACCACCGCACGAGGTTAGGCGTAGTAAGCACGCTGCGAGGAGGGACAAGCGGGAAAACCGGAAAACGAATTTCTTTGAAAAACACCGCTTGACTTGGGTGTCTCACTTTCTAGCTTCCCGCCTCCTTTCCCCTTACGGGGTGGTAGCTCAGCTGGTTAGAGCGTCTGCCTGTCACGCAGAAGGTCGCGGGTTCGAGTCCCGTCCATCCCGCCAGTTCATCAACTGGTTATGAGATTCCCCTCAGTCTCCTCTCAAAGAGGGTGACATTCCGGACAAGGTCGGGCAAAAGGCGGAAACGTATGGCACAGACCGGCAAAAATAAGCTGCGTCGCTGGGAGTTTCCTGCGGGTTCCGGTATCCGGATTGGCGAGCTGATCAACCGCTCGGATGGACAGGATTTCGGGGTCTCCTACCGTGTCACCATCCCCGCCCGAATCGCAGGCGTTCGCCAGTTCAAGCAGTTCGCCTCGCTTGAAGACGCAGAGGGTTGGGCGAAACAGCAGCACCAAGGTTCAAAGGCCAGTGGTCAAAAGCACTTCTCTCTATCCCCCACAGAGCGCGAGGACGCCATTTCCGCGTTGGCTTTGCTTAAGGGCTCGGGCCTGAACCTCACGCAAGCCGCAACGCTCGCGAAAAAGCATGTTCGCGCTCCTTCGGGAAATGTTACGGTCAGGAAGATCATCGATCAAATGATCGCCGAGAAAGAGTCCGGTAACTTACGCGATCGGTCCGTTCGGGATCTCCGCAACCGCCTCGACATCTTTGCCCAAACTTTCGGCGAACGAACAGCCGCCGAAATCACCCAAGCCGAGATCGAATCATGGCTAAAGGAGCTGCGGGGCATTTCAGAACGGAGCGTCGCCGGACTTTCGCCACGGTCACGGAAGAACTATCTGATCACGGTCCGAACCTTCTTCACTTGGGCGATCAACCGGGGATTCCGAAGCGCCGAAAACCCTGCGACCAGTATCGCCACACCCAAGATCGACTGGGAAGCACCGTCGATTCTGACCGTCGCTGAAGCCGAAAAGCTGCTGCGCGCAGCCAAAAAGGAGCAGGATGGACGTCTTCTCGGTCCGGTTGTTCTAGGGCTTTTTGCTGGTATTCGCTCCAACGAAATCATGCGCCTCGATTGGTCCGCCGTGGATCTCGCCGAAGGAATTGTCACCATCGGCTCGCAGATCGCGAAAAAACGCCGCCTTCGCGTCATTGAGTTGATGCCGAACTGCATCGCTTGGCTCAAAACCATCTCCAAGCGCGAAGGCCGGATCGCTCCCGGCAAGTACGGCGTACGGTGGACCCAGTTCGTGAAAGACGCCGGTTTCCCCGACTGGGGCGAAAACCGTTCCAATGCCATGCGCCACAGTTTCGGTTCGTACCACTACGCGCTCTATTCTGACGCGGCTAAAACCTCCGCGATGCTCGGCCACAAAGCTAACGACCAAGTTCTCTTCGACAGCTACCGCTCGCTAGCTCGAAAGAAAGACGGCGAGGCGTACTTCGGCATACTCCCGTAAGCATTGGTGCGCGTAAATCGCTTTGCATTGTGCCCTCCGCGTTCCCTATCTTTTAGCGCAGCATCCCCTTGGCGGTCTAAGCATTGGCTCCAGCCCGTGAACGCCAAAGTCGCACCTATGGCACCCGCTTTCATACCGATCCGCAGAGCGCTCGAATCATCGAGAAAAAGCGCGTGCTGCGTACGGGCTGACAGCCCCTCATCAGAATGAAAGAGGCCGTATCGCGGATTAAGATTAACAAGCTCCTCGAATCATCTGGGTGGCGATTCTTTGCCGATTCGACGGGACCAGCAAACATTCAGCTCGAACCCAGCGTTCTGATCAAATCGATCGATCTCGACGCTCTCGGCGAGAACTTTGAGGAAACCAGCAAAGGCTTTGTCGATTTCCTACTGCTCAACGAAAAGGGCTTTCCACTCATCGTTCTCGAGGCGAAAGCTGAGGATAAGAACCCGCTTTCCGGCAAAGAACAGGCGCGGAAATACGCCCGCTCGCAGAATTGTCGCTTCGTCATCCTCTCGAACGGCAATCTCCATTATTTTTGGGATCTAGATCGCGGCAATCCCCACGTCATCACCGCGTTTCCTACTCCCGCGTCCGTTACCGGCTATCAAAAGATCGCTCCTGATCCCAAGCGCCTGATCGAGGAAGTCGTCGGCGATGACTATGTGGTGCTAACCCAGCGGCCAGGCTATGCGACCGAAGCCGCTTGGAAGAACGAGTCCGAGCACGCTCGGTTCATCGCGGTTAACGGCCTTCGCTTTCTTCGTCCCTATCAAAAAAAGGCGATTGTCGCGATTCAACAGGCTGCCAAGCGCGGCAGCGACCGATTCCTTATGGAAATGGCGACGGGCACGGGCAAGACGCTCACCTCTGCCGCGATCATCAAGCTGTTCCTGCGCACTGGAAACGCCCAGCGCGTCCTATTTCTCGTCGATCGATTGGAGCTGGAGGATCAAGCGCTCAAAGCCTTCAAGAAGGCCCTCGCGAACGACTACAAGGCCGTCATCTACAAAGAAAATCGCGACGACTGGCGGCACGCTGAGATCGTAGTCAGCACCGTCCAATCCCTCCTCTTCAACAACAAGTATCGGGACCTTTTTTCGCCGACCGATTTTGATCTCGTCATCTCCGACGAAGCCCACCGGTCCATCGGCGGCAACGCCCGTGCAGTCTTCAACTACTTCATCGGCTACAAGCTCGGCCTCACCGCCACACCGCGTGACTATCTCAAAAACTTCAGTCATCGCAACCCGACTACGCGCGACCCGCGCGAGTTTGAACAACGCATCTTGCTCGATACTTACCGCACGTTTGGCTGCGACGACGGTAATCCGACCTTCCGCTACTCACTGCTCGATGGTGTTAAAGACGGCTTCCTCATAAATCCGACGGTCGTCGACGCGCGCAGTGAAGTTACCACACAGCTACTTTCCGAGGAGGGATTCGTGGTCGAGTTCAAGGACGACGAAGGCAACGAACAGGAGGAGAGCTACAAGCAGAGAGAGTTCGAAAAGCGCTTTTTCTCGCCCGCCACCAATCAGCTCTTCTGTAAGATCTTCCTCGAAAACGCGCTTCGCGATCCCATTAGCGGTGAGATCGGCAAATCCATTGTCTTCGCCGTCAGTCAGAACCACGCAGCCAAACTGGCTCAGATCTTCAACGAAATGGCAGACCGGATGTTTCCGGGCAAATACCAGTCCGATTTCGCGGTGCAGGTCACTTCGCAGGTGGCTGATGCGCAGCAAATGACGATCAATTTTGCCAACAACAACCTGCTCGGCTCCGCCAACTTCGTCTCCGCGTATAGGACTAGCAAAGCACGCCTGTGCGTAACTGTCGGTATGATGACTACGGGATACGATTGTCCGGACGTGATTAATCTCGGTCTCTTCCGCCCAATCTTCTCACCGACCGACTTCATCCAGATCAAAGGGCGCGGCACCCGTCAGCACGACTTTCGTGAACAGCTCTTCGATGAGGCGATCAAGTCCGGGGTCAGCTACCCAGAGAAAATCGCCTTCAAGCTCTTCGACTTCTTCGCCAACTGCGAATTTTTCGAGGAAGAATTCGATTACGATGAAGTGCTCAAGCTTCCGAAACCGAAAGGCTCAGGAGAAGTCGGAGATAGAGAGAGCGGCGGAGGCACGACTCGTTACACTGGCACGTATGAACACGTCGATGCCGACATTCTTTCCACCATCAAAGTAGAAGCTATCGGTGAAGACGGCATGCGGATCGATCGCGAGTTCTTCGCCAACTTCGAAGGTCGCGTCCGTGAAAACACCTTTATTGCTTCTAGCGTGGAAGCGGGCCAATGGGACCGGGTCATCGACTACGTGAACAAGGAGGTTTTCAACAAGCCCTCCGAATACTACTCGCTCGATAAACTGCGCACCGCCGCAGGCGTGGATCGTCGACTAACCCTGCGCGAGATTCTGGAAAAAATCTTCGGCCTCATCCCACGCTTCAAATCGAAGGACGAACTCCTAGAGGAGGAATTCGCCAAGTTCGTAGCCGACTACAAACCGGACGAAACCGAGGCGATTCCCGCCATCAAAACCTACTTCAAGGCCTACGCAGCGAACGACATTGTGCGCCATCTGATCGACGAAAAGGACTTCACGGGTCTCGCTACCAATCCGGCGTTCTCTACCCGCGACTTCAAAGCAGTCCCCGCAAAATACCGCACGCTCATTCCTGAATACATCAAGGACTACGTCTCCCTGAACCAGTTCTCTGCCTGACCCATGCTCGACTCCGATACCAAACGCCGCATCGACACTGCCCGCGACATCCTAGTCGGCAAAGTCCCTGACCCCAAATCTCAGGTCGAGCAGATCACCATCGCCCTCATCTATAAGTTCATGGACGACATGGACGCCGAGGCCGAGGAGCTCGGCGGCAAGCGCAAGTTCTTCACCGGCGACTTCGCCCGCTACGGCTGGGCCAAACTCATGCGTTCCGGGCTCGGCGGTCACGAGACGCTCGCCCTCTACGGCGAGGGTATCACCAAGATGACGGAAAACCCCGGCCTCCCGCCGCTCTTCCGCGACATTTTCAAGAACGCCTACCTGCCTTACCGCGACCCGGAGACGCTCAAGGCCTTCCTCAAGATCATCGACGA
Organism: uncultured Opitutaceae bacterium; assembly: GCA_964573305.1. Classification (GTDB taxonomy): domain Bacteria; phylum Verrucomicrobiota; class Verrucomicrobiia; order Opitutales; family Opitutaceae; genus Nibricoccus. Next base: position 1,489 of record CAZNJG010000014.1, on the reverse strand, counting down.
ATTCACCTACGACCACAGCGAACGCCTCGGTGATGCCTTCGAGTATCTCCTCAGCGTCCTCGGCTCACAGGGCGATGCCGGCCAGTTCCGTACCCCGCGCCACATCATTGATTTCATTGTGCGGATCGTGGACCCGAAGAAAAACGAGACTGTTCTCGACCCCGCCTGCGGCACCGCCGGTTTCCTGATCTCCGCCTACAAGCACATCATCCGCGCCAATACCGACGCCAAAGGTCACACCGGCCTCACGCCTGACGACCGCAGCCGTCTCGCCAAGAACTTCAAGGGCTACGACATCAGCCCCGATATGGTGCGCCTCTCCTTGGTAAACCTCTACCTCCACGGCTTCACCGATCCTCACATCTACGAATACGACACGCTCACCTCCGAGGAACGCTGGACCGAGTTAGCCGATGTCATCCTCGCCAACCCGCCCTTCATGTCCCCGAAAGGCGGCATCAAACCCAACCGCCGTTTCTCCATCCAAGCCAAGCGTAGCGAAGTCCTCTTCGTTGACTACATAGCCGAACATCTCACGCCAAACGGCCGCGCCGGGATTATCATCCCCGAGGGTATCATTTTCCAGAGCCAGACCGCCTACACCGAGCTGCGAAAGATGCTCGTGGATAACTACCTCGTCGCCGTCATCTCCCTGCCCGCCGGCTGCTTCAATCCCTACTCCGGAGTGAAGACCAGCATCCTCATCCTCGACAAATCCCTCGCCAAACATTCGCAGACTATCGCCTTCTTCAAAGTGGAGAACGACGGTTTCGGCCTCGGCGCCCAGCGGCGCCCCATCGAACAGGATGACCTCCCGCAGATCCAAGCCGACCTCGCCGCCTATCTCGCCGCCCTCCGCGCCAAGACGCCGACCGACACGCTAGACCTCGCGACCGGCCTCGTCGTGCCGAAGGAAAAAATCGCCGCCAACCGCGACTACAACTTGAGCGGAGAGCGGTATCGGGAGGGCGCAGTTACAACATCCATTTATCCGTTCATTGCACTTTCGGAAGTTGCACGGGTTAAAAACGGCTTCGCATTCAAAAGCGAAGAGTATGTGGAGAAAGGTCTACGGGTAATTCGGATTAAAAACGTCCAGAAGGGAGAGGTGGTCGACGACGACCCCAAGTTCATCGCATTAGACCGCAAGACCGAATTTGCCGACTTCAGCTTGCTGGCTGGTGACATCCTCATGTCGCTCACGGGTAACGTAGGCCGAGTTGGACGGTTGATGCCTGAGCACGAACCTGCTGTTTTAAATCAACGGGTCGCTCATATACAGCCGTTGGACGAAGCCCGTTGCCTTCCTGAATACATCTTCGCTCTCTTAAACACAGATAAGTTTGAAGCAGATGCCATCGGCGGATCGGGTGGCGTCGCACAAGCAAACCTCAGCTCCAAATGGGTTGGTGATTACCGAATCCCGCTGCCGCCGCTGGATGTGCAGAAGGAGATCGTGGCGGAGATCGAGGGCTACCAGAAAGTCATC
>CAZNJG010000013.1:0-123265 GCA_964573305.1 uncultured Opitutaceae bacterium | reverse complement strand
CGCGGTCAAAATTTCTTCGCGCTACGCGACGACGTCGGCGGCCTCCAACCGGTACCGGCTGATCAAGCCGACGACTTTTTCGCGCACTTTTTCCCGCAACTCGTCGGGCGCGAGCGCCTCGGCGTCGTTGCCAAACGAGACCACCCAGCTCGCGAGCCAGTCCAGCGAGTGCGTGTACACCAGAAACGCAGCCCCGCCTCCATACACCTCCTCGGGCACGAGCGTGGCATAACTTTCGCGGCGGGCCCTCGGCTGCGCTTCCTTCGCAAACCAGATGCGCGCGGGGATCGTATCCGTTTTCCCCATACTTTCCTCGAGATGTCGCGCGAGGGAGAAATCGTCGGGCGGCGAGAAACGCTCCGGCAATTCCTCCATGCCGCGAATGCGATCCACCCGAAAATGCCTGAAATCCTGCCGCAAGCGGCACCGCGCCACCAGATACCAGGAGCCGCTGTGGAAAACGAGGCCCAGGGGCTCCGTGTCGCGCAGCGTCTCCGAATCGCGCGCGATCCCGTGATACCGCAGCCGCAGCACCTGCCGCTGCATCACCGCCCGTTGCACGGGCATCAGCACCGGTTGCGCCTGCGGGTCGCTGTGCCCGCACGCACGCTCCATCACGACGGTGTGGCGCGAGAAACGGTCCACGTGGTCCTGACGGTCGCGCGGGAGCACAGCGCGGAGTTTGTCCAACGCGGTCCCGAGCGGACGTTGCAGCGAAGCATCGCTGAAACGTTTCGCAATTTCACCGCTGACAAAAAGCGCCGCCGCTTCGTCGGCATCGAGCATCACCGGAGGCAGATGATAACTCTTCACCAAAGTATATCCGACACCCGCTTCACCCGTGATCGGCACGCCGCCTTCACCGAGCGCTGCGATGTCGCGATAGATCGTGCGCACCGTCACCTCGAAATGCCGCGCCAGTTCGTCCGCTTTCACCACCCGGCGGCCCTGCAAGTACATCACGATGGCGACAAGACGATCGGTGCGGTTCATGCACCGCACTGTGAGCACCGCGATTTTGACGCGCCAGAACGTTTCCCGGATTCTTGTTAAGAATCTTCCGTCAACTCCGAGACCGCAGGATCGCGCCATTGGCTTGCAGAAGGAGAATAACTTCCGCGCTTCCGCGCGAAATGCAGCGTCAACGCTCAAGGTCGGCGGACCGCGTGACGAATCACCGGGTCGGACGCCATCGCGCGCCTTTTCCTTATGAAATTCCACTGGACTGTTGGTCGGCGCCTGATGGCCGGATTCAGCGTCGTGATCTTGATCACGGCGGCTCTGGGCTTCTTCGTTTTCGAGCGAATTTTCGCGATCAGCGACGCGACGACCACCGTCGCCAATCGCGCGATCCCTGGAATCGTGCTGCTCGGTCAGGTCGAATCGCTCGTGAAGGAAAACTTCATCAACACGACGCAGCACCACCTGGCCGATGATGTCGGACGCAAGCTCGAGATCGAAAAGGAAATGGATCTCAAGAGCACCGCTCTCACCGATCTTTATACGCAATACGAGGCGCTCCTCATCACCGATCAGGAAAAAGCGATCTACGATCTCATCAAAACGCGACGCCCACCCTATCGCGACAAACGCGTGGCCATCCTCGCGCTCAGCCGCGAAGGTCGCCAGGCCGAAGCCCGCCACGCACTCGAGCACGAACTCTACCCGGTTTATCAGGCTTACATCACCGCGATTCGCACCGCCGTCGATGAGAGCCGCGAGCTCGGCGATCGCTCCACCGCACTCACCGACGCCAACATCGAGCAAACACGACTCGCCCTCATCATCGGTGTCGCCGCCGCCATCATCGCCGGCCTCGCGATTTCCACCTTCATCACGCGCTCGACGAAACGCGTGCTCGTCACCGTCACGCGGGATCTTTCCGGCGGCTCCCAGCAGGTCAGCTCCGCCGCCACGCAAATCAACTCGGCCAGCCAGACCCTGGCGCAAAACGCCACGGAGCTCGCCGCCTCGCTCGAAGAAACCAGCGCTTCCCTCGAAGAAATCTCCAGCATGACCAAGCGGAACGCCGAGTCCGCAAACTCCGCCAAGGCCTCCGCCAATCAAACCCGCTCCGCGGCCGACGCCGGCTCTTCACGCATGCAAGCCATGACCGTCGCGATGGATGCGATCAAACTCTCCTCCGACAACATCGCGAAGATCATCAAGACGATCGACGAGATCGCCTTCCAAACCAATCTCCTCGCGCTCAATGCCGCTGTCGAAGCCGCGCGCGCCGGGGAAGCCGGCGCCGGTTTTGCCGTCGTCGCCGATGAAGTGCGCGCACTCGCGCAACGCTCCGCCACCGCAGCGAAAGAAACCGCCGAGAAAATCGCGGACTCCATCGCCAAGAGCGAACACGGCGTACTCATCAGCCGCGAGGTCGATGAACATCTCCGCGCGATCAATCGCAGTGCCCGCCAGGTCGACGATCTCATCGGCGAGATCGCCATCGCCTCGCAGGAACAAAGTCGCGGCATTTCCCAAGTGCTCGACGCGATCACGCATATGGACGGCGCCACCCAGAACACGGCCGCCACCGCCGAGGAAAGCGCCGCCGCTGCGCAGGAGCTCAACGCCCAGGCGCTCTCGCTCGACGCCCTCGTCGATCAGCTCGATTCCCTCGTCCAAGGTCGGCGTAACGCATCGACCGCCGAGCCTCCCGTCGAAAACGAAGCGTCCAAACAATCCAACCAACCCGCCGCGTCCGACCGCGAATTGCAGAGGCCTTAAACGAAGCGATTGTTGCCACGCCACGCGTTGCGTTGCGCGCGAACTTCCCACGACGCGTGTTTTCCCGGCGCGATTTTCAGGACAATCGCGCCGGCAAGCCTGTCGCGTTCAACGCGATTTAGGTGCGGCCTCGCTGGGCAGTTTCATGTCCAAAGAGAACCGGCCGCCGCCCAATAAAAACAGCGCCGCGTACCCGCCCATATAAATAAACGCGAGCTCACCGGATCCGGGCCCGCTCAGACGGCTCTCATGCGCGATGAAGAAAGCCACGCACATCGTCAGCACTCCGAGCAACGCACCCAGGCGCGTGAAAAGTCCGAGAATCAACAACACCGAGCCGCCCACCTCGCCGACCAGCGCCAAGCCATAACTCGCCTGCGGGCCGAAACCAAACGGGTCTAGGAAACCGGGCGCTTTCTCCGAAAACGCGATCACCTTCGGCCAGCCGTGCAGGACGAGCATCGTGAGCCCTAGCCAAAGACGCAGCAGCAACAGACCCAAGTCCGCGCTCATCGGCACGAACCGTAGTTGGAGAAATTTCAGGAGCAGTTTCATCGCGCTACTTCTTTCCCTTCCCGGCTCCGACGCAAGTCCGCGTCACCCCCGCACCTCCGCGATCACGAGCGGAGGCCGAGCACCTCGAGCACCGTGCCGAGCAAGGTCGTCATCGTAAACGGTTTCTCCACCGTGCGGCTCACACCCAACACGCGGGCGATATCGAGCAGCAATTCCCGCCGGGTGGCACCGCCGCCGGATATCGCGATGATCTTCATGTCCGGAAACAGCTTCCGGATGTGACGGATGACCTCCACTCCGTCGGAGCCCGGCATCACCATATCGGTGATCACGAGATCCACGTGATTATTTTTCAAAGAGTTGATCGCCGCGCGTCCGTCCTCAGCGGCATGCACGGTAAACCCAAACCGGCGCAGGAAATCCGTCTGCACCCCGCGAAGCACATCGTCGTCATCCGCCAGCAACACGTGGATCCCATGGCCGATCTCCTGAGGAATGGCGGCGATTTCACTCGCGCGGCTTTCGCTGTCGACGGAAGTCGGACGTCCGGGCGTCTGGTCGGGATCTAGCATTGCGTGGATGTTTTGCATGGGCTCGTGGTTTCCGCAAGCACGCTCCTCAGTTGGAAGAATCTGACAGCGGCGGCACGTCCTCGCCGGCAGGCTGTATCGAGATTTCCAATACGCGGCGGATCGCCGCGCTCATGGCCGAGGCCGACAGCGGCTTTAACAAGAGATCCTTGAAACCCTGCGCCCTCACCTTCTCACGCGTCCATATGCCGCTGAAGCCGCTCGCGAGCAACATGGGCATGTCCGGCCGGATCGTGAGAATCTCCCGCCCGAGATCGACACCCGTCATGAACGGCATCGTGAGATCGGTGATCACGAGATCGAATGCCTGCGGTTGTTCGCGGAAACGTTCCAGCGCGAGCACCGGCGAACTCACCACCGTGGGCCGGTAATTCAGACGTTCCAGCAACTGCCGGCTCGAGTGGCAAAGCGCCTCTTCGTCGTCCACGAATAGAATGCGTTCGCCATGTCCTTGTAGAATCGCAGCACCGCCCGTCGTGAAAATTTTCTCCGCACTGATGCTTTCCGGAAAATAAAGCCGGAACACCGTGCCGCGTCCGGGAGCGCTTTCGAGCGTCACTGTACCGTCGTGATCTTGCATGATGCCGTGGACAACCGAGAGCCCGAGTCCCGTGCCCTCGCCGGGCCCCTTCGTGGTGAAGAACGGTTCGAATGCATGCTTCAACACATCAGGCGCCATCCCTTCGCCCGTATCCGCCACCGAGACGACGGCGTAGCGACCTGCGCGCAGTTCCGGGTGCTGGCGTACAAGTTCTTCGCCAACATTTACGCTTTGCAACGCCACCGACAGGCGGCCCGGCCGCCCGCGCATGGCGTATTGGGAATTGGTGCAAAGATTCATCAGCACTTGATGAACCTGCGTGGGATCGGCCAGGACCGTCGGCGCTTCCGGCGAAAGCGATAGCTCAAACGCGATCGTCGTCGGCAGGGTCGAGCGGATCAGGTTCATCGCCTCCTCTATCAACGGTTCCAGGCGAAGCGGTTTGCGCTCTTGTTTGCGCTGACGGCTGAAGGTCAGGATGCGCCGCACCAGATCGCGTGCACGATTGCTGGCGGACTGCACTTGATCGAGGTGCTGGCGGACCTCGGACGGGTTGTCGATGTCGAGCGCGGCGAGTTCCGTGTAGGCCATGATGGCCGTGAGGATGTTGTTGAAATCGTGTGCGATGCCGCCGGCGAGCTGGCCGAGCGCCTCGAGTTTTTGCGCCTGCCGTAGCTGCGACTCCAACTCGTGCTGCGCACGTTCCGCCTCCACTCGCGCCGTCTGATCCTGCACGACGGTGAGAAAATAATCCGGCGTGCCATCGGCTTTCCGGATGCAGCGCACCGCAATGCTCGCGTGCATGATACCGCCATCTTTTCGCACATAACGTTTATCGAGCGAATACGTGTCGAGGCCGGCCGTCATCGAGCGCTCGAAAAGCACGTCATTCGCCTGCTGATCCTCGGGCGCCGTCAGATCGCTCCAGCGCATCGTGCGCAGCTCCTCGCGCGTGTATCCGAGGATGCGGCAAAGGTAGTCGTTCACCTCGATCCAGCGACGGTCGGTCGAGGTGATGGCCATGCCGATGAGCGGCGATTCGAAATAACTGCGGAAACGCGCCTCGCTTTCGCGCAAGGCCTTCTCCGCCGCGCGTTGCTCCGTGATGTCGCGAATCACCAGCACGAGACAACGACGACCGCCGATTTCCACCGACTCCGCAGAGACCACGCAGGGATGCTCCGGCCCGGACATGGGCCGGGCCATCGCCTCGTAATCCCGCACCGTCCCCTTCTCTCGCAGCGCGGCGATCAACGCGTCGCGATCCGCCGGCGATCCCCACAGATTGAGTTCGAGCGAGGTGCGCCCGACGACATCCGCCGCCCTGCAGGCAAACAACTTCTCAAAGCCTTCATTTACCTCGATGAGGCGGCCTGTTTCCGCATCCGACACCACGATCGCGTCGGGACTCGAACGAAACGCCTTCGAAAACTTTTCCTCGGAATCCTGCAACGCACGTTTCGCGCGCTCTTCTGTGGCCACGTCGCGAGCAAATCCCGCGATGCGAACGATGCGGCCGGCCTCGTCGCGAATCGGGATCAAGAACGTGTGGAAGATGCCGGCGCCGCCCGGAAAATTGACCGCCTCGGTGTATTCGATCGCCCCGCCTTCATCGAGACACCGCCGATAATTAGCATTCAACTGCGCGGCGATTTCCGCCGGAAGTACATCTTGGGGGCGCCGCCCGTACACTTCGGAAAGCGGCATATCCAGCATCGCGGCGGCCGCGGGATTGAACTCCTCGAACGCAAACTCCCGCCCCGGCATCACACGGAGTGAAAACATCGCCTCGGTTGTGTGGGAAAATATCTGCCGCAAACGCTCCGTAGTCGCCTGCGCCGAGCGCTCGGTGTTCGCGTTGGCCTGCTCGAGAAGCAGCTGGGCGACCTGGTCCGCCACATTGACGGCAAAGGCGCATTCGTTGGCCGCCCACGCGCGCGGCGTATGACTTTCCAAACAGACGACACCCACGACGCGGCCGCGACTACGCACGGGCGCATCAAGCGTCGCCGCCACCCTTTCGGGCGAAAAATAACCCGCCAGCATCTCTCGCGCACGGTCGTCGGTGCGCACATCGCTGATGGCGATGGTCATCTCACTCTCCAGCCATTTGAAATACAGCGGATAGTCGCCCCGCTTCACTGCAGACTCCGAGGTGACGCCGGCACTGTCGTAAAGAGCGGTGCAGACCAAGGCGCCGCCAAAATCGTCAATCATCCACATGCTCGCACGCCCGGTGTTCACCGCGCGCGCAGCCAGACGGACAACGTCCTTCATACGCCCCGCGAAATCCGCACCGGATATGATACTCCCCTGCGACATTTCCAGCAACGCCGCCTTCTGCGCTTCCGTCCGCTGCTCTCCGAGCAGGCGCACACGCTCCTCCTGACGGCGGCCTTCCACGTCGATGATGGACGCCACCATATGCCGCGTTCCCCCGAGCTCCAAGGTATTCCAACACGTTTCCACCGCGTGTTCGCGACCATCCTTCGTGAGGATGCATAAATCCGGTGCGCTCCATCTGAACGACGTACCGGTCGCGGAAAACTCCTTCTTAAACGCCGCTATCCTCGCGTGCATCCGCGGCGGCATGAGCGCCTCCAGGGAAAGGCGGGTCAGCTCTTGGCGGGACCAGCCCGACAACCGCTCAGCCTCTGTATTCGAAAAAAGGATACGCCACGCATCGTCGATCACGACGATCGCGACCGGCGAGGCTTCGAGGATGGCGCGCAAAAACCCGTTATCGTTCAAGAACGCGGATGGATTGTTCGAGGGCTCGGACACGTCGGATGGCAACGTCGATCCCTCACGAAAACCTCGCGTTGGCAAGGGCGACCTCGCCCGCGAGGTTTTTTGTGCGTACCATCGGATCTTCGATCATACACCCGCGAGGGCTGGCGGCTGGGGCTGACGCGCCCCCGGGACCGGCGAGGACGACGAAGGGCTCTCGATATCGTCGGGATTGGCGCGGCGGCGGGCGGCTTTCCGACCTTCCACCAGGGCGCGCAAACCATCGACCGCAGATTCCAGCACCGTCGCCTGTGAGCTGAGCGACTCGGCCGCGGCGGCGGTCTCCTCGGCTCCGGCGGCGTTGCGCTGTGTCACCGTGTCCATCTGCGACATGGCGGTATTGATCTGCCCGATACCTGAACTCTGTTCGTGAGAGGCGTTCGCGATCTGGCCGACGAGATCATCGACGCGACGGGCCTTATCCACGATCTCCTGGAGTGCTCCGGAAACTTTGGTGCAGAGCTCGACGCCGCGGCCGCCTTTGGCAATCGCGTCCTGGATCTTCTCCTCGGTTTCCTTGGCCGCGGACGCAGAACGTTGCGCGAGCGAGCGCACCTCATCGGCCACCACCGCAAACCCGGCGCCGGCTTCGCCTGCACGGGCCGCTTCGACAGCGGCATTGAGCGCGAGCAAGTTGGTCTGAAAGGCAATTTCATCGATCGTCTTGATGATCTTCGCGATGTTGTCGGAGGAGCTTTTGATCGCATCCATCGCATCGCTCATGAGGCCGACTTCCTCAACACCCGCTTCGGCGGCTTTGCGCGTCTGCGAGGAGAGGTCCTTGGCGGCGCCCGCGTCGTTGGCGTTGCTGCGTGTCATGCCGGCCATCTCTTCGAGCGACGCGCTCGTTTCCTCGAGCGAGGCGGCCTGCTCCGTCGCACCGCGCGCGAGATCCTGACTCGTCGCCGCAATTTGAGCCGAGGCCGCCGCCACTTCGGATGCGCCCGCGGAAAGCGTGCTGGTGGCCACCTTCATGCGCCGGCGGATGTCCGCAATGATGAGGAATCCGATCGCAGCGCCCACAATCAGAGCCCCACCGAGGCCGGCCAGCACTCCGCGGGTGGTGTCCGCAATTTGCTCGTCGATGACTGCGACCGTTTCCACCGCGCTTTTTTCATTCAGCGCGACCAACGCTTCCAGCTTCTCGAAATATTCACGGTACAGAGGTTCGAGTTCACGATCGATGCGCTGCATCATCTGGTAGGCCGGAATCGAGCCCGCGGCATCCGTCAAGGTGCGCCGCTGGGCCGAATAACGCGCCCGCGCCTCCAACGCCGAAGCCTGCAAATCGGCCTCTTCCTGATTGCTCACCAGTTTCTCGTACTGCGCGAAAATCGCGTCCATCCGCGTGCTGTTCTCGCGGATCACCTGCGCAATCGCCGGTTTTTCGGCGTCGCTCGCGATCACCAGAAAACGCTGCGTGAGCAGATAATTGTTCAGATTGATCGTCTCGAGTTCATAGCTGCTGACGATCCCGGGCAGCTCGTACTCGGCCACTTGGTGCACTTCCTTGGAGATCCGGTGCAAGTGAAAGACCGCGAACAAACCGAAGGTGGCCGCGATGAGCAGAAGTGTTGAAAAGCCGGCCAGGATCCTCTGGCCGATAGTCCAGTTTTTCATAAGTGAAACGGGTGAAGATTGGACCCTCAAACGAGGCGGAGGCGGTCCACTCCGCGGCGTGTAAACGCAAAAAGGCACAACAGGAGCGCGCGCCCTTTTAAGCATGCGCTCCTGTTGTGCCTTCGACTTGCAGGCCCTAACGTCCTGCCGGAGAAAGCCGCCCACAACTCATTTGCGGGCCTTAGCTCATTTTGCGGTACGGCCGCTCGCGGACTTTAGCAGTTTCTTCTGCTCTCAGGAATTTGTCCGAGGATTCATCAGGCGCTCGAGCCGGCGACGAAGATCCGCGAGCTCCTTGCTCTTGAAGTTCTGCTTCGTGCGTTCGAGCACATCGATCGCATCGCGCAGCGCGGCTGCATACTCCAATGTGATCGCCGCACCGGCGTCGCTTTGTTCGTACAGCACCAAGCCGGTTTCCAAGTCGCTCAACAGCCGGACGGTCTGACGCAGCATGATGCGAAAATAACTCCGCGGCGTCTCGCCTTCGCGCGCATGACGCATCTGCCGTTCCAACTCGGCGAGCTCCGCGCTCCATTGCTCCAGTTGTTCGCGGCCAGAACGCAGCAACCGGCGCTGCCGCGATTCTTCCACCGCTTGGCGGATCACACGAAGCAACTCCGCCGAATCCGGCGGTTTGGTGAGATAGGCCACAATGGACAAACGCACCGAACGCACGGCGGTCTCGACGGTGGGATTTCCCGTCAGCACGACCACCGGCAAACCCGGCGAAAGCACGGCCGCGCGTTCCACCAGTTCCAGCTGCGTGTTACCCGGCATCTGTATGTCCGTGAGCAATACATCGTACACGCCCGAACCCAATGCCTGCTCGGCCTCCGGGCCGCTGGCCACGCAATCGCAATGAAATCCCCCGCGCCGGATCAATGCGGACAATCCGCTCTGCACGGACTTGTCGTCATCCGCGAACAACACCCGGCCCGATTCTGTCACGGAGAGTTCCGTCACGTTTGGCATGGAAGTGGGATGACGGGGAGGGCTAGACGGGGTATTCCAAAAAGCAAAACAATGCGCGCCCCGCATCCGTGCCATGCGCGCTTAACCGTTGCGCAAGGCTTCCAGCTCCTCCCACCGGGCAAAGGCAACCGCCTGCTCCCGCTCGATTTCCGCCAGCCGGGCCTCCGCCACCACCACGGCGTGGCGATCCTTGTGATAAAACCCCGCGTCCGAAAGTTTCCCGGCAATCTCGGCCTGCTCGCGCTCGAGGCTCTCGATCTTCGCAGGAAGACCTTCGAGTTCCTTCACCTCCTTGTTGGTGAGCTTGCGGGACGCCGGCGCCGATGCGGACTGTATCCTAGAATTGGATACAGCCGGTGCTGCGGCCTTTTCCGCCTGCGCGGCCTTTTCCTGCCGCGCCTTTTCGTGCATCCAGTCGGAATAACCGCCGACATATTCGCCGATGCGACCTTCGCCCTCGAACACGAAGGTACTCGTCACCACATTATCCAGGAAGTCGCGGTCGTGACTCACCACCAGCAGCGTGCCTTGATACTCCACGAGCATGTTTTCGAGCAGATCGAGCGTCTCGGCATCGAGATCGTTCGTAGGCTCGTCGAGCACCAGCATGTTGGCCGGCTTGGTAAACAGACGCGCGAGCAGCAACCGGTTGCGTTCGCCGCCCGACAACACCTTCGCCGGCGTGCGCGCGCGATCCGGAGTGAACAGAAAATCCTGCAGATAACTGATTACGTGGCGCGTGCGCCCGTCGATCGTCACGGTGGCATTTCCATTCGCGATGTTGTCCGCGACCGAGCGGTTGTCGTCGATCTGGTCGCGCAATTGGTCGAAATAAATCGTCTCGATATTCGTGCCGATTTTCAGCGATCCGCCCGTCGGCTGGAGCTGTCCGAGCAGCAGTTTGATCAACGTCGATTTGCCGGCGCCGTTCGGCCCGATGATGCCGATCTTGTCGCCGCGCGTGATCGTGGTCGTGAAGTCTTTCACGAGCAGACGGCCGTCGGCGTACGAGAAAGCGACGTTCTCCGCATCGATGACTTTGACACCTGAGCGCTCCGCCTCGGCCATGCGCAACACCACGTTGCCCTGCCGCTCGCGACGGGCACGACGCTCCGCGCGCATCTTCGCAAGGGATTCCAGACGCGCGCCGGATCGCTTGCGCTGCGCGCTCGGTTTGCGACGCGACCATTCTTCCTCCTGCTCGAGTTTTTTATCGAACGCCGCCTGCTGGCGCTCCTCCGCTTCGAGCCGCTCCTGACGTCGCACGAGAAACGTATCGTAATCGCACGCCCAGTTCGTGATCACCGCGCGGTCGAGCTCCACGATGCGCGTCGCGAGTTTTTTCAAAAACGCGCGATCGTGCGTCACAAAAAACAGCGCGACCTTCTCCTGCAGAAGAAAATTTTCCAGCCACAGGATCGACTCGAGATCGAGGTGATTGGTCGGTTCGTCGAGCAGCAACATATCCGGCTGTCCCGCGAGCGCGCGGGCGAGCAAGGCGCGGCGTTTCAACCCGCCCGACAGCTCGGCAAATTCCGCATGCGGATCGAGGCCGGTCTGCTCAAAAAGATTCTCCAACCGGATGTCGCGCTCCCAGTCCTCTTCATGCGCCGACGCCGACCGCAGCCCCGCCGCGACGATGTCGTACACCGCTCCGCGCATATCCGCCGGCACCTCCTGTTGCAGCCGCGCGAAATGCGCACCCGGCTGGCGCGACACCACGCCCGTGTCCGGCTTCATATCGCCCGTGATCACCTTCATGAGAGTGGATTTTCCCGCGCCGTTGCGACCGACCAGACACACGCGTTCGCCCGGATCGACCTGGAAGTTCACATCCTTGAGAACATGCGGGCCACCGAAGCTGAGATTCACATCGAGAAGATTAACAAGAGCCATGAGCGCCGGGAAAGTTGCCCGCGCACCTTCGGGATGCAATGCCGGCGTTCACGTCAAACCCGCGCACTCTCAAAGAGCCCTTCCGGGCCAGCCACTCCGCAAAATCCTCACATCGCGTCACATTTTTCCGCGCTGCCCTGTTCTTATGACGACCCACCGAAAGGACATCGCCATGAAAACACTTCTCCGCATCGACGCCAGCGTCCGGCTCCACGGATCGCACTCCCGCTCACTCGCCGATTATTACGAAGCCCGCTGGTTGCACACCCACCCCGGCGGCAGGATCATCCGGCGCGATCTCGCGCGCGAAAGCATCCCGCATCTCGATCAAACCACACTCGATGCGCTCTACGACGCCAATGCCTCCGGGCTCGCTGCGCCGGCGACGAAGCTCTCCGATTCGTTGATCGCCGAACTTCTCTCCGCTGACGCAATCGTCATCGCCACACCGCTCTACAACGCCGGCCCCCCCTCCTCGCTCAAAGCGTATTTCGATCACATCGTGCGCTCCGGCCGCACCTTCACGATGGATGCGCACGGCCAGGCCACCGGCCTCGTCGTCGGGAAAACTGCGACCGTGATCACTGCGCGCGGCGGCCCGGCATCACCCGATGGAGCCAGCGATCACTCGGATTTTCAGACACCGTATCTCGACGCCATCCTGCGGTTCATCGGCTTCACTGACATCACTCAAATCCTGCTCGCCAACACCGCCAACCCCGGCGCCGGGCGCGAAGAAAACCTCGCCCGCGCCCACGCCGATATCGAAACGCTGTTTGATAAAACGCGGCCGGTGGACGGCGAACCGGAATGGATCGGGCCATTTACGCCCGACGACCGCAAGGCCATCTCCGCCCTCCGTGCGCACCAGGCGTCCGCCGTTGCGACCGGCGACATCGCACGCTACGCGAGCCTCGTCACCGACGATATTCGCTGGATGTTTCCCGGCCGCGACGTCGTCACCGGCCGCACCCGCTTTTCCGAAGCGCAACATTCACTGCGCAACGGCCCGGTGAAAATTCTCTCGATGCGCAAAACACCCCTTCGTGTCGAACGTGCGGGCGATCTCGCGATCGAAATCGGCCGGCAGGAACTCGTCGTCGAGTCCGGCGCATCCGCCTATCCGCCGCGGCAAAAATACCTGCACGTTTTCCGCAAGACCGTCGAGGGCTGGCGCTTCGCCGTGCTCATGTCCAATAGCTCTTGTTGATTCCGCGCATGGACGAAAAAACCGTCATTTTCGAAGGCAACCGCCGCCTCCTTGAGGGCCTCGCGTACCGCATGCTCGGCACGCTCGCCGACGCGCAGGATGTCGTTCAAGAAACGTATTTGAAATGGCAATACGCCGACGTTTCCCGCATCGAGAACGCCCGCGCGTGGCTCGTGACCGTCTGCAGCCGCCTTTCGCTCAACGTCCTCAACTCCGCCCGCGCTCGCCGCGAGAGCTACGTCGGCCCCTGGCTGCCTGAACCGTACATCGACGATCGCGCGGTCGATCCCGCCCACCGGGCGCACATCGACGACTCCGTGTCCGTGGCGCTGATGCTTGCCCTTGAAAACCTCTCTCCCGCGGAGCGCGCCGCCTTTCTCCTCAGCGAGATCTTCGATTACTCCTTCGAGGAGATCGCAGGCATCCTCGGCAAAAGCAGCGCGGCATGCCGCAAGCTCGCCTCGCGCGCACGTCTTTCTTTGAAAACGGAAAAACCGCGCTTCTCCACCACTCCCGACGAACACCAGCGGCTCGTCGGCGCATTCCTGCAGGCCGCCCGTAGTGGAGATCTGGATACATTAAAAGCCCTCCTCGCGGACTCCGTCGAACTTCACTCCGACGGCGGCGGCAAGGCCCAGGCCGTTCCGGAGATCCTCCGCGGTCTCGACGCCGTGGGCGCCTTCTTCGCCAAAATCGGCCCGGCCTACTGGGACGCCAGATCCGTCGCCATGGTCTCGCACTGGTTTAACGGTGTCCCCGGCGTCCTCATCTATGACAATGGCCGGCTCAACACCGCGCTCACCGCCAGCGTTGCCCATGGCCGCATCACCGGCATCTACGCGCTGCGCAACCCCGACAAACTCGCGCCGTTTCCCGCAACTTTGCGCTGACGAGCGCGCCTTGTCCCCCGGCAGGCAAATTTCGCGAAACGCCAGCCGTCGTTCGCGGAAAACCTTCATGCGAATTCACTGCTCTGCATCCGGTATGTCCGCGCGGATCAGAGGTCGACCCTTCCCCCATGAAAAAACTCATCGTTTCCTGCGACGGCACGTGGAACACCGCCGACAACAAAGACGACAACGACGTGCCCTCCCCCACCAACGTCGTGCGCCTGCACAATTGCATCGCCGCCTCCTCGTCCGATGGCACGGAGCAGCTCAAATACTACCACCCCGGCGTCGGCACCGATGGCGGTCCGTTTCAACGCGCACTCGGCGGAGCGATCGGGCTCGGCCTCGATAAAAACATCATGAGCGCGTACCACTGGCTCGCGCGCAACTACACCGACGGCGACCCGATCTTTCTCTTCGGCTTCAGCCGTGGAGCCTACACCGCACGCAGCCTCGCCGGTTTCATCGGACGCTGCGGCCTGCTCGCACTCGACGGCCTCGCCGCAAACGAAGCATGGACCCGCGTCGAAAAAGCCTACGCCGACGGCTATCGCAAACGCAGCGACACGTGGCGCGATCCGTCGTGGGGGTTGCACAAACCCGGCATCGAATTTCTCGGCGTGTGGGACACCGTCGGCTCGCTCGGACTTCCCGACGACTTCGCCCTCCTCAACCTCCTCGACAAAGCGAAAAACTGGTCCTTCCACGACACCACGCTCGGCCGGCACATCACCCGCGCGCGGCATGCCGTCGCCATGGACGAGATGCGCGCAAGCTTCACGCCCACGCTCTGGACCGATGAAAACGATCACGTCCTCAACGATCCCGGGCCCGATGGACGCGCGCGCCAGGTCTGGTTTCCCGGCGTGCACAGCGACGTCGGCGGCGGCTATGTCGAATGCCAGCTCTCCGACATCGCGCTTGCATGGATGATCGAAGAGGCGGGCCGCGCCGGGCTGGCCTTCAATCCTGTATTCACAAAACAGATACGCCCGGATTTCCAGGGGCTTCTCCACGATTCGCTGAAAGGCGCCTTCAAAGCCCTTCGCTCCCGTCCGCGCAACCGCCCGCTGCTCGCCGATTCGGAGAATTACCATCCATCAGCGCCGCAGCGCGATCGCGAGCCACCCGTGTCGCAGTCACCTTATCATCAACCCAGCCTCCGCCTGAAACCCGGTGAGAGTTCGCCGCCCCTTCCGATCTACGCGCGCAATCACTGGAACGAGACCGGCCTCTTTCTCGAAGAAGGCGCGAGCTATCTTTTCCACGCGGAAGGAGAATGGCTCGACGGCAACGTGCCTTGCGGCCCCGGCGGCACCAAGGACGGCAAATTCAAGCTCGGCGAATTGGTCAACGTCGCCAGCTCGCTCTTCGGAAAACTCGAAGGCGCTTTCAAAAAGATCTCCGGCAACGAACAGGCTGACCTCATCGGCACGCGTCGCAGCGAACAACACCCGTGGCTCAGCCTGCTCGGCGCCATCGCCAACGACGGACCCGAGCGCGGCACAAACCCCAATGCCGATGGTTCGCCCTACCCACACCAGACTTTTTTCATCGGCTCCGGTTCGACCGAGCCATTGCGGATCAAGCCGACTGAAGAAGGTTACTTATACGCCTTCGCGAACGACTCGTGGCATTTTTATGGCAACAACCGCGGCAGCGTGACCCTCACCGTGACCCGCGTCTCGTAAGTGATCACGCCGCGAGTGCGCGCGTGACTGACGAGGACAAAGCACCCACGGCGACACGCGTACCCGCCGTCCATCCCGATTGGAGTTTTCCCGCACCCGGGCTTGCCTTCACTGTTCGCGCGAACGTACGTTCGCGTGAACGCCATGCTCACCGAACGCCAGGAAGCCGTCCTCGATTATCTCCGCGATTACCAAGCCCGGGAAGGCGTGCCGCCCTCCACGCGCCAGATCGCCAGACACTTCGGCTTCACGAGCCAGACCTCTGCCGTGCAACACCTGCGCGCCCTCGGGAAACGCGGCCTCGTTGAACAACTCGCACACGGTTCCTGGGGCGTGAAAAGCCGCGAGGTTCAGACTCATTTCGCCGAGATCCCCGTGTACGGTTCCATCCCCGCCGGCTTCGCCGACGAACGAGAACAAGAGTCGCGCGAAACCCTCGCCATCGATCCGCGCCTGTTTGGACTCTCGCCCAAGAAACGCTATTGGGCCCTGGTCGTCAGCGGCGACTCGATGATCGACGCACACATTGTGGACGGCGATCTCGCCCTGCTGGAAAAACGCGAACCACGCCCCGGCGAAATCATCGCCGCCTTGGTGGATGGCACCACGACGACGCTGAAACGCTACATCGTGGAAGGCCGCCGCGCCCTTCTCCGCGCCGCCAATCCGCGCTTCGCCGACCTCTTTCCCGACCGCTTGGAATGCCAGGGCGTCCTCGTCGGCCTCATCGGCCGCGGGAAACGGTGAGGGGCTGCGGACGGCTTCATCCGTAAAGCTGCAATAAAAAGCCCGATGCGATCTGATCGCACCGGGCTCGAATTACTAAACAAACAGGCGGTGGCCGCGTTTAGAACTTCGCGGTGATACCCGTGCTCCAGACTACGCCGAATTCACGTGTATCGTAACGTTCAGCGTGCGAAGGATACTCGCCGAAATCATCCCGCACGATCAGCTTACGCTCGGAATTGAATATGTCGCGACCGCTCAAAAACCAAGAGAAGTTCTTGGTCAACATATAGCTTACGCTGACATCGATGCGGGTTTCTTCCGGCTCGAAACGACGCACGACATTGCCTGTATCAGGAATGATACTTTGCGCCACCTCGTTGTCATTACGGTACACGCCGCGGATTTGTGCATTCAGGCGCGCGCCCGAATATTGCAGGCCTGCGCCACCGAAGCGATTGGCACGCTGCTTGAGCGTCGAAATGCTTGGAGTGACATTATAAGGGGTTCCATTGGGTCCAGTGACCGATACCGGAACGACTGCGGGCGGATCACCCAGATCCGTGAACGCATAACTGGCGAAGGCAGCAAAATTGCGTCCGAGACGACCGAGGAAACCGAAGTCATGCCTGACTTCGAACTCCCAACCAGATGTCTTCTGCACATCGGTCGCATTCGTCGAGGTGCTCAAGTAATAATTTCCGTAGGTCTCCATACTGAATCCCGCACCCTCAAGAATTTCTTGAAAGCCAGGAGCGTTACGATCGATGCGAAAAGTCATCGACTGGTTGGTGACATCTTTGCGCCAGTAGTTTACCGTGAACTGACCACCGCTGTCGGTGTAATATGAGACGGCAAAATCCAAGTTGTCCGAGGTCTCGGGAAGAAGGTTGGGATTTGCGATCGAAATTGATCCGAGATAGCCATAGTTATTGGCAATTTGGTCAACATCAAAATCGTTCACAGTAAACGTGTTATTTCCGGAGATAAGACCGGTAGCACCATCCTCGAGCCGCGGCATACCGAAAGTGCGGGACCACGCCGCCTTAAGGTCGATTTTCTCCGTCAGCTTATAGGCAATATTGAAGCTATAGGAGGGATCGCCCGTCACCTTTGCATAGGTGTAACGCATAGGCTGTAGTTGCAATTTGCGGGACGAGAGATGGGAGTTGGGCGGAAGCGGTCTTGTGGCCGAGATATTATATCCTTCTGCCGCGAGTTGAGCACGCAACGCTGCATCTGTGTATACAGGTCGGTTAGTCGGCATCGCCAAGAAATTGCCATCGGCATCGACCGTGCCATTACCTTGAGTGAGCTGAATACCGTTTCGATACGTTTCGTTGGTCCAGATCGTGCCGTCCGGCCGCTTTAGAAATTCCCATCGGCTGTCCGTAAACGGAGCATACCCTTTACGCGTGGAGTTTTCCTGGCGAACGCCGCCCACAAACGTCAAACGATTGCTGAAGAATCGACCGCTCAACATGCCGTAGAATCCGGTGCGCTCCTCCGTAATGGATTTCTGCTGGTTCACCCAGCTGACATAGTTCTCGGTCTGCGTGTTAGTGCTTTCTGGCCCGGGCGGCTCATAAAAGAGATCCATCTCTTGGTTCAGCTCATAGAGTTTGTAGGTCGATCCCCACTGCTGCGAAGGCAGGCCAAAGCCCAGCTCCTGATCCAGATAATAAGTATCTAGTATGTCTCCTACAACATATGAGGCTCCAGGGCGCAGGATCTCGCGGTAGTTAATTCCGCGACCGCTCTTCTCGTTCTTCTCCGAGTCATAGCGACCGCCGACCTTAAGCGTCATGGAATTGTTCCCCAAGAACGGGAGGAAGTTAAGATCGCGCTCGATGTCGGCTTTAACGAGTTGCTTGACTACTTCGGTCGACGATTCACCGGACTTCGCGAGTGTTCCGTCGAATCCAAAGTTACTTAACGTGGAGAAATCGCGCTCTCCGCCGCCGTTGGCTACACGGTTCATGGTGGTGATATCAGTAACAATACCGCCATCTTTAATGTTATTAAAGATAACCTGCCCCGGGTTGAGCTTGAGCGCTATTTCCGAGAAGTGGCCGTTTTTACGATCCTGATAGTCGCTCTCGGACTTCGAAGTGCTGCCGGCCAAGTCCACAACCCAGCCTGATTTTTTGAGTTTGTATTGAAGCTGAGCGCTTTCGGTTTTACCTTCTTTATCGCGGGTGCTCACAGTCATATCAACCGTGCTATTAGCCGTTGTTCCGCGGGTGAAGGTCGGCCCCCAATCCGCACCCACTGCGATGGTGGGGCGAAAGTCCATACGACGCTGGGCTTCCTCACTTGTGTACGTGCTGTACTGGACATTCGCCCGAATGGTCTGGCTCGGCGTAGGCTTCCAGTCCAAACGAAGATTTCCGGAGCGACGTTCCACGTAACTCGCCGTATTGGTGAGACGATACCGGTTCAGGATGGGGTTCGACAGGGAAATAGGCCCGTTGGCGTTCGTAATCGCCGCGTTACCCGTATACGCCCAAGTTGACTCCGCGCGGTAAGACTGGTTCGCATCGTTAACCGCGGAACCCGTAAACGACACGCCGAAATTCTTGGTAACAGGAACCGTTATCGTCGCCTCAAAACCGGGCGCCGTCTTGTAGCGAGCTTCCTTAACGGGGCCGGGAGTTTTTTTCAGTGACGCGTTCAAGGAATTGATATTAAAGAACACACGACCTTGGTAGGTAGGCCGAACCTGCTCGAACGCGCTTTTGGTAATCAAGTTGACCTGACCACCTATGGAATTTGCGGGCATATCCGGCGTGGGAACTTTGATCAGCTCGACGCGCGACGCATTGTTGATCGACAACTGATCAAGCGCGACTTGACGGGTGAGGTTGCCCGGGGTGGCATTCGATACTGGCATACCATCGATAAGGATTTGCGTATCGGCAGGGCCAAAACCGCGAACGGAGATGCCCGAGGCATCATTATCCGAATATCCTTGGTTGTTTCCGCCGAAGGAACCGTAATCAAGCTGCACCCCGGGCATGAACTTGACGAGTTCGCCAACGTTGCCGCTCGGGATATCTCCGAATTGGTCGACGGAAATAACGTTTTTGATATTAACCGAGTTCCGTTGTTCATTGACCGCGATCTCTTGGGCATCACGGAAACGAGTGGAGGCGACCGTGAATTCACTGAGAATCAACGTACCGTCTTCAGTGCGGACTGCCTGGTCTTCATTAAAGGTAATATCCTGTACAGCCTGAACCCCTCCCTCGACTGTAACGGACGCCACCTGAGGAGTCTGTCCAAGATAGGTGACACGAATGCTCACTGGTCCCGCCGGGACATTTTCCAAAAGATACGACCCTGACTGGTCGGTGAAGGCCTCGAGATTGGTTCCTTCTATAGACACGCGGGCATTGTTAATGTACATGCCGTTGGCCGCGTTTAGTACGCGACCACGGATGGATCCGGAAGCGGATTGTTGAGCGATAGCGATGGTCGGCAATAGCGACGTGGACGCGGCCATGGACGCCATCAGAATCGCAAATCGACGAGCTTTGGCCGAGCCGGAGCGGAATGCAGCGGCTCGCACTGGACGAGTGTAGTTCATGCTTGGGTTGGGTTGGGGGGAGGGCAAACAGCTGGGAGGGGCACCTTATTTCAAATGAAATAAGATGACGCATTCTGCGTTTCATGAAAACCGCGTGTCAACACGTATTGTGCGTCCAAACAAACTGCCCACTTTGACGGGCCGCCTGTGAGAAATCAGCCTTCAGAGAGGCACGATGTAAAGCAGAGGGTATTTCATATGAAATAGCCCCTTACAATGTTCTCCTCGCTGTCCAAGCCCGCCCGTAATCTTCCGATAAGCTGGCTCCCCTTATGTTGTCAGCCCCGCCATTGCAGCTTTCCATGCCTATTCGTGTTCGCACGGCCTTTCCCTCTTCCTTTGCAACGTCTGCATTGAGCCTCGCAGCCGCCCTGATGAAAATAGATTTCAGCATTCCCGGATTGAGCGATGCGGTCGCGGCGCATTTCTCGCGACAGGCGGGCCTCAGTGCCTACTCGGTCGAAGAGGGCGGCGGGAATAGTCGGTTTATTGTTTCCAGCCACGACAACGTCGGGACGTCGTCGCGATTCGATGCCCCCTCACCTTCGCCGCCCTTATCCTCTAACACCTTTTCCATGCTTCGTCTTCTTTGCTTCTTCACCCTGGTAATTGCATCTGCGAGTCACGCGCTCGCCAGCTCCGCGCCAGTACTCCACTACCAACAGCCCGCCGCCAAATGGACCGAGGCGCTGCCGGTCGGCAACGGTCATATGGGGGCAATGGTGTTCGGCGGCATCGAGGACGAACGGATTCAATACAACGAGGACACACTCTGGACCGGCAAACCGCACAACTACGCGCGGCCCGACGCCGTGCAGTATCTCCCGGCCATCCGGGAGGCGATCGCGCGCAACGACAGCCAGACCGCGCACGCGATCGCAAAAGCGCATTTTCTCGGCGATCCCATCCGGCAAAAGGCGTATCAACCTTTTGGAGACATCCGCCTGTCCTTCCCCGGCCATGGCGCCGCGGCTGATTATCATCGCGAGCTCAACCTCGACGATGCCGTTGCCCGCACCCGCTATCGCATCGGCGAAACGACTTTCACGCGCGAAGTTTTTGCCAGTCACCCGGCACGCGCGATTGTGGTGCGTCTTTCCGCCGATCGCCCCGAGAGTGTGGATGTCGCGATCCGGCACGACAGCAAACATCGCGACGCAAAACGCTCTCTCCTCGGCGACGACACACTCGTCCTCGCAGGTCGTATCGCCGACGATGGCCTTCGCTTCGAGTCGCGACTGCGTGTGCGGGCTCAAGGTGGACGCATCGAAAATGGCGACGACACAACGCTGCGCGTCGCCGGCGCCGATTCCGTCACGCTCGTCCTGGTCGCGGCGACGAGCTTCGTAAACTACGAGGACATTTCCGCCGATCCGGCGGAGCGCTGCGCGGCCTGGCTGGCGCGGCTGGACAACCAATCGTTTGCTCAGTTGTTGTCCGCACATCAGGCCGATCATCGCGCACTGTTTCGCCGCGTGCAGTTCGATCTCGGCTCCACGGCAGCTGCCTCGCTGCCGACCGATGAACGTCAGCGTCGTTTGAAAAACCACGGACTCGCGGATGATCCGGCTCTGGTGTCGTTATATTTTCAATACGGCCGCTACCTGCTCATCGCGAGCAGCCGGCCTGGGTCGCAGCCCGCCAACCTGCAAGGCGTGTGGAACGACGAACTCAATCCGCCCTGGGAAAGCAAATTCACCACCAACATCAATTTTCAGATGAATTACTGGCCCGCGGAGCTCACCAATCTCAGTGAGTGCCATGTGCCGCTCTTCGATCTGGTGGATGATCTCGTCGTCAGCGGCCGCCGGTCGGCCAAGGCCTACTACGGCGCGAGCGGCTGGGTCGTGCACCACAATACCGACATCTGGCGCGCCACCGCTCCTGTGAATAATATCGACGGAGTGTGGCCCACCGGCGGCGCCTGGCTCTGCCATCATCTGTGGGAACACTATCTCTACACAGGCGATCGTGAATTCCTTGCGCAACGAGCCTACCCCGCGATGAGGGAGTCCGCGTTGTTTTTCCTCGAGCATCTCATCGAAGATCCGAAGACCGGCTGGCTCGTGAGCAATCCGTCGTTTTCACCGGAGCAAGGCACGCTCACCAGCGGCCCCACGATGGACCATCAGATCATCCGCGCGCTGTTTCGATCCGTCATCGCCGCCTCTCGTATCCTACAAACGGATACAGACTATGCGACACGGGTTGCGCAAGCGCTCGACCGGCTCGCGCCGGATTTCATCGGACGCCACGGTCAGTTGCAGGAGTGGATGGACGATGTCGATGTGCCGGATAACAACCATCGACACATGTCGCCGTTGTGGGCGCTCTACCCCGGCACCGACATCACTCCCGCCGATCCTGTGCTTTTCGCCGCCGCCAAAAAATTGCTGACGTGGCGCGGACCTGGATCGACCGGCTGGAGTTTCGCGTGGCGCATCCCGTTGTGGGCGCGCGTGGGCGATGGCAACTATGCCTTCACGCAACTCGCCACGCTGCTCCAGCGTCGCACGCTGCCCAATCTCTTCGACCTGTGCGGTCCGTTTCAGATCGATGGAAACTTCGGCGCCACGGCCGGCATCGCCGAGCTCTTGCTGCAAAGTCATACACGCGCAAACAACGATACAATCGTGCTCGATCTGTTGCCGGCATTGCCGGCCCACTGGCCCGACGGCCGCATCTCAGGGCTGCGCGCGCGCGGGGGATTTGAGGTCTCGCTCGAATGGAAGGCGGGCGCGCTCACCCGCGTCGATGTTCGCTCGTCGCTCGGCCAGCCCTGCGTTTTGCGCTATGGTGAAGCAAAAGCGACGATCGCTACGGAAATCGGTGGCGTTTATTCTTTGGACCATACACTGCGGCACACGCAGCGATAATATAACTCATGAAAGGCGTCCTCCACTTTTCCCGCAGCGTGCTCCTTGGAACGATCCTGCTCGGGCCGGTGTTGCGAGCCGCCGATCCGTCTCTCGCCGATAAAGAAGCCGCTTACGCGCAGGCGATCGAGCAACGATCCTCGGAGATCATCGAAGCCCTCAAGCTCAAGGATCCTGCGAAGGTTGCGCGCGTGAAAGCACGCATCATCGCGTTTTACCGGACCCTCAATGACTGGCAGGCCACACACGAGGCACGCCTGCAAGAGCTGCGCCGCCAAGACACCCAGGAAGCCAGAACGGAAATCGCGACCATCCGCGCGACACGCGTGCCGCTCCGCGATTCGTTTGTTGAGGATCTCACGAAAGACCTCGGTCCCGATGACATCGTCATCGTGAAAAACAAACTCACCTTCAACGCCGTGCAGGTTATCTACGACGGTTATATACAAATGCTCCCGGCCATGACCGAGGAGCAGAAAACCAAGATTTACGCCTGGCTGGTAGAAGCGCGCGACGAAGCGATCGTCGGCATCAGCGCGTCGGAAAAGTCACGGATCTTTAACCTCTATCGCGGGCGGATTAATAATTACTTGTCCAAGGAAGGCTACGATCTGCAGAAAGCCACCCAGGCGTGGAGAGCCAGGAACGCAGCGGACTCCAGATAACAATACCACCTGCTTTCGCCGAAAACCGGTGTCGCCGGAGTGTGTTATGGGTGCCGGTTATAGACTTTTGCGCCGTCTCCTACGGGACGCCTCCGAATGACCTTGCCCGGGTTTAGCGGAATCCAATAACGATAAATCGTTTTCATGCTTCAACAGATGCAGGCGTCCAACCTGCGGCGGAGGATCTTGGTCTAAACGTTTCCTAAGAAACACCACGGCATGCCGTTGCAGGATTGATCGCTTCGCGTCGCCCCAATCCTCCCCGCCATGCGCCGTCTAATCCTTCGCGTCGTTCTATTCGCCGTCTTTGCCCTTCTGGGTGCCGCTTTTTATTGGTTGCGCCCGTCCAAACCTCACGACGCCGAGATGTCACCGCCAGCCGCGGCTGCGGCGGTACGACCGACCCCAAACGGCGATACTCCGTCCAGTCGTCCCCCGGCTGAGGTCGCAGCCAATTCGTCCACGACATCGGCGCATCCCGTCGCACTCTGGAAACCGGGAGCCGCCATCAGCGCGGCCGCACCCTCCGGAGGGCCGGGACAACCTGCGCTGGTCACACCCGCCATGGAGATCGATGTCCGGGCGGCGCTGACCGCATTTCCGGCCATCCGCGAAGGCACATCCCTCGACCTGCCCTTGATGCATGGCGAAATCGCGCGGGGCCGGGTTCATTTGATCCAGCGCGATCCCAACGGCACTCTTCGCGTCGCCGGCGCACTCGAAAACTTCCCAAACGGAAGCTTCTCGCTCACCTTGGCCGGCTCGGCCCTCTCAGGCCGCATCCTGCTGCCGGAAAACAAATTGGCGTACACCGTGGACACTCCTGCCACTGGTCAGACCGTCCTTCGGGAAAACGCGCTCTCCGCGCTCCTCTGCGACCCTTTTCCGCGGCCCTCAATTGCGGACGAGGCGGCCGAACTCGCGGAGCTCGACGAAGACTTTCAAACACCACTGGCCGCTCAGCCCATCCTCAGCAGCCGCCCCACCGCCACCGCCGTTATCTTTCTCGATTTCGATGGAGAAACGGTGACGGACCCAGACTGGAACGACGGCAAAACCATCGTCGCCGCCCCGGCCTATCTGGACACGTACAGCATCACCCCCGTCTGGCGGCGCGTGAGCGAGGATTTCGCCCCCTTCGATATCGATGTCACCACTGACGTCAGCCGCTACAATGCCGCGCCGGTCGGAAAGCGCATCCGTTGTATCATCACATCAACCAACGCTTGGTATAACAATGGTAATGCCGGCGGCGTCGCTTATCTCAATTCGTTCGCCCGTGCCGGCTCTACATTCTCCGCAACGGTTCCGTGCTGGGTTTTCAACTACGGCGAAAGCGCCATCGCCGAAGCGATCTCCCATGAGGTCGGACATACACTGGGGCTAAAGCACGACGGACGCACCTCCCCCAAAGAAGAATATTTCGAAGGCCACGGTCAGTCGCCCTTTCGCTGGGGCCCCATCATGGGGGCCAGTTACTACGGAAACGTTGTGCAGTGGAGCAAGGGCGAGTACGCCAACGCCAGCAACACCGAGGACGACGTCGCGATCATTTCCAATGCGACAAACGGCTTCGGTTACGTAGCCGACGAAGCAGGGACCAATCTTGCGACGGCCGCTTCCCTCACCATCACCGACGGCGCCTTTACCCAGGAGGGCGTCATTTCCTCAGCGTCGGACGAGGACTGGTATCAATTCACCATCCAAAAGAAATCCCTTCTTCTTGAAGGAACGTCCGACACCAACTTCCCAAACCTCGATCTCCACCTGGAACTCTATAATAGTGCGGGCACGTTGATAGAATCGAGCAACCCCGCGAACACTCTCTCCGCATCGTTCGCGCGCAACCTGGATGCCGGCACATACTATATCCGCGTCAAAGGCACCGGCCGCGGCAGCGCTCTATCGGAGGGATACTCGAATTATGGCAGTATCGGGCGCTATAAATTATCCGCCACGGTCGGCGAGACTGCCACTGCTCCGACCTTTATCGCACATCCGGCAAGTGCCACCCTCGTGATAAACCCGAACGGCCTGTTCAACCTCAGCGCCTCCGCGACCGCGCTGGGGCCGATCACCTATCAATGGCATAAAGATGGCAGCCCGTTATCGCTGTCGGGGCGGTATTATGGCGTCGATTCAACGTACCTCTCGCGCTACGGCATCGAATCGATCGATGCCGGTTCGTACACGCTCGTCGCGACAAACTTCGCGGGCAGTACCACCAGCAATCCCGCGGTCATCACGGTGGAAGCGCCGCCACCGCCCACCTTCTCCACACACCCGACCGGAAAGGGTTTCTTCAAAGGGGGAACGCTCAGCCTGAACGCGAATGCCACAGGCGTATACCCAATCACCTACGAATGGCTCAAGGATGGAGAGCCGCTCGTTACATCGAGTCGTATCAGCGGCATCAGCTCCTCTTACTTGTACATTACCGACTTGGTGGAGTCGGATGCCGGCAGTTACCAACTACGCGCAACAAATCCGGGCGGCTCCACCTTGAGCAACGCCGCCACCGTCACGATCGATATTCCCCCGCCACCGGTGGTCACCAGTCATCCGCAAAATCAGACTGTTTACATCGGAGTCAGCCAATTCTCGCTCAATGCCCGCGTGACCGGGCAGGAGGTCCTGAAATTTCAGTGGGAAAAAGACGGCTCCCCCCTGGAGGCCGCCTCTAATCGCAGCGGTATCAACGCCCTCTACCTGTACATATACAGCCCCAGCGCCGCGGATGCCGGCCGTTACCGTCTTAAAACATGGAACGGAGGCGGCTCGGTTTATACACACGAAGCCACCGTATCCGTGGAGCTTCCTCCGCCACCGGTCATCACCAGCCATCCTGCAAACACCAAGGCCTACATAGGGCAAAGCAGCATCTCGCTTTACGTAAGCACATCGTACACCGACTACAACTCCACCTTCCGATGGCAAAAAGACGGCGTCGATATTGCCGCCGGCACGGATTACCAGATCTCCGGCGGCAGGCTCACGATCAACCAGCCAACCGAAACCCATGCCGGCATTTATACGGCCATCGTCTCGAATGCTGGCGGATCCGTCACCAGCAACCCGGCCACCCTCACCGTCGAGAAATCGCCCCTGCCAAAAATCTCATACGTCCTCGCTGACCTCACCCGCGTCGAAAGCCAGTCCGCGGACTGGTATGCTTGGGCCGACTCGCCCACGCCAGTCACCTATCAATGGTACAAAGATGGTGAAGCTCTGACAGGTCGAACCTCAAGCTCTCTTTATTTATCCAATCTCACGATTGCGGATTCCGGTCGTTATAAGCTGGGTGCAACCAACATATCCGGCACCACCTTCAGCAACGAGGCGACGCTCACCGTGACCTCGGCGACCAAGCCCGTCTTTAGTTCACACCCGGCCGATGTGCGGATATACGAGGGCAGCAATGCTATATTCAGTGCCATCGTCAAAGCCTCTCCCGAACCTACGTACGAATGGCGGAAGAACGGCGTCGCCCTCTATTCTGGCTACGGAACCACCCTGACCCTCAATAATATCACGGCCGCCGACGCCGGCTCCTACACGCTTACCGCCACCAACACCGCCGGCTCGACCACCAGCAACGCGGCCACCCTCACGGTGCTGACCCGCGCCAGCGGTGAATCGTTGGACATCTCCCCTGTCGCGAAGACCGTGGGGCCCGACCGAGTCACTTACGCATTGCGGATTCGCACCGCCTCGGAGTGGACGGTCGAAAACAGCACACCCTGGATCGCTGTATCTAAAAGCGCGGGCACTTTTGATGATGTCGTGGAGATCACCGTTGCCCCGAACCCTCATTCTCATAACCGCACCACCACTCTCCTGATCGGCGGCCTCCGGCACACCCTCACCCAGCAGGCTGCCGGTACCGCGATACGCGAACTTTGGAGCGTCGGGCGTAATTATTACGGGGCTCTCGGCGACCACGCGGTCCTGGAAACAGTTTATCCTGTCCGGATCGCGGAAAATATACAGTCGGTCTTCTCCGAAAACGGCACGATCTTGTTGCTCGACAAATCCGGTACGCTTTCACGACGCGTCAGCAGTGCTTTTATCAACCTGCCTGCGACCATCAAAGACGTACACAGCGCCGCCGTGGGAGAAAATCACGCACTTTACCTAAAAACTGACGGCGATTTATGGGGAGTGGGCTATAATTACTATTACCAGCTCTCCGACCCGCCCTTCAACGCCTCCATAAGCACGCCCGTCCTCAT
This sequence comes from uncultured Opitutaceae bacterium, assembly GCA_964573305.1. Lineage (GTDB taxonomy): Bacteria > Verrucomicrobiota > Verrucomicrobiia > Opitutales > Opitutaceae > Nibricoccus. Next base: position 95,728 of record CAZNJG010000013.1, on the reverse strand, counting down.
CGCTTCGCAGGTAAAGGCAGTTGCCGCCTCGCAGCACGCCACGCTCTATATCACCAACGACGGTAAACTTTGGGCACGCGGGGCCAACTGGCAAGGGCAGCTCGGCACGGGCGACATCAATGTCGTCACCACCGCCACCCACATCGCATCGGATGTCGCCGACGTCGTCTCCGCGGGCAATCTGACGCTGTATCTAAAAACCGACGGCAGCGTCTGGGGCATGGGCCGTAGCGATAACGGCGTACTGGGTTCTATCAACACACAGACGTCAACTGCTGTGCAGGTCACTACCGGCGTCAAGGCGATCGCCGCCGGCTATAATTTTGCGCTCTTCTTGAAAACCGACGGCACCCTCTGGGTCTCCGGCAACAACTCGTCCGGCCAGCTTGGCGACGGCACAACCAGTTCGCGTACCACCCCCAAACAAATCGCCACCGGGGTGAAATCCGTGGCAGCGGGCAATCAGTGTAGTTTCTTTATCAAAAACGACGACACGCTCTGGGCTATGGGAGCCAACTATAATCGCCAACTGGGCATTGGCGCCGGATCGCAGCAATTGTCTCCCGTACAAGTGATGTCATCGGTCAAACATGTCGTCGCCGGCGGCAATTCATCTTTCTTTATCCGGTCCGACGACTCCCTCTGGGTCGTCGGCTACCAAGGCAGCGGCCTTCTCGACACCGCTTCGGCCGAGCAACGCAAACGCACCAGCCCCATCCAGGTCGCTTCAAACGTCAGCCAAGCCTCCGCCAGCGATGCGCATTCTCTCTACATCACACAAGATGGCCGGGCTTGGGGCAGTGGCGCCAATGTGGGATATTCCATGGGAGACACCGGTAACCTCAGCGCCTGGAGTTCTCCCATCGTACTTCATGAAGAGGCCCAGTCCGTGTTCGCTGCTTATCGACTCAGTCTCCTGATAAAAAACGACAACTCCCTCTGGTACTCCGGAGAACTCTATCCGCGCTACGCGCGCGAACTCACCAAAATCTCCGATCAAGTGACTTCCGTCGCCGCCGGGGAAGGTTTCATCGGTTTTATCAAAACCGACGGCACCTTGTGGACTCAGGGACAAAACTACAGCGGCCAGCTCGGCCAGTCGACCACGACCTACGACAAACCCGACGCGGCCCAAGCCGCTTCCAGCGTCACGGCCGTTTCGCTTGGATACAGCCACGCGCTCTATCTAAACACTGCTGGATCCATTTACGGCATGGGCAACAACAGCAGCCGTCAGCTCACATCGAGCAACATCTACAGCTACGCGGCCCCCACCCCGGTGACCAACGATGCCACGGCCATCGCGGCCGGGCGCTATCATTCCCTCTGGGTAAAAAGCGACAAAACGCTCTGGGGCGTCGGCAATAACGAAGCCGGCCAACTCGGCACCGGACAAAACGAGTCCTTCCGCGATACGCCGGTGCAGATCGCCAGCGATGTCCAAACCGCAGCCGCAGGCATGAACACCACCTATTACATCGCCTCCGACAAAACACTCTGGGCCGTCGGACTGAACGGAAGCGGCCAGCTCGGCGACGGCACCACCGATAGCCGAAAAACGCCCGTTAAAGTCGCCACCAATGTCGAAGCCATCTCCGCAGGAAGAGAGCATCTGCTATTCATCGCTTCTGGCGATATCCGCCTCGGCGCGAAACCGCCCAAAATCACTGCCTTCACACCGGGCTCCGGTTCTCCCGGCCAGTCCATCACGATCACGGGCACGCAGTTCACCGGCATCACCGAGGTCCTGTTCAATGGCATCGCCGCGAGCGCGCTTACGGCCAACGAAGCCGGCACGGAAATCGTCGCCACGATCCCTCTCGATCCGTCGCTCACCCCCGGCCCCATCACGGTCGCGACCTTCGACGGCATCGCGAAAACAACCGCGTCGTTCACTCCCGCCTGGTCTCCACGCATCGACAACCAGCCTTCCCACCAGACGGTGACCAACGGCCGCGACATCGCCTTCCGCGCCGATGCCTCCGGCAGCCCCGCGGTCAATTATCAATGGCAGCGCTCCACCGACAATGGCGCCACCTGGTCCGCGATCGCGAACGACAGCGTCTTCTCCGGCGCCACCAGCGACACACTCACCGTCATCGGCGCGACCTCCGCGATGAGCGGCCATCGTTTCCGTTACGTCGCTACCAACTCGCTGGGCACCGCCACCAGCGATGCCTTCACCCTGACCGTCGCGCCGATTCAGTTTCCCCGTCCCTTCGGCCTGAGCTTCGACAATGCGGGCAATCTCTACGTCGCCGACGGTTCGCTGCACACGATCCAAAAAGTGGATACAGCCGCGCAGCTCACGACCGTGACGGGTTCGCCCAATGCCAGTGGCGCGATCGACGGCACCGGAGCCAGCGCCCGCTTCAACGAGCCCAAGGCCCTCCTCGCCGCCGGTGGCTCGCTCTACGTGTCCGACACGAGCAACAGCCTCATCCGCGCCGTCAACGCCAGCGGCGCTGTCACCACACTCGCCGGCTCACGCGACAACCGCACCCATCAGGACGGCACCGGCACCAACGCCTGGTTTTCTGCACCGCTTGGACTCGTCCGCGACAATGCCGGCAACCTCTACGTCGCCGATTCCACGAGCCACACGATTCGCCGCATCACGTCCGCAGGCGTCGTCACCACGATCGCCGGCGCACCCGGCGTGAGCGGCAGCGTCGATGGCCCCGGCGCCACCGCACGTTTCAACGAACCTTCGGGCCTCACCCTCGGCGGCGATGGCCATCTCTACGTCGCCGACGCGCTCAATCACACGATTCGCAAAATCGTGCTCACGCCATCCGTCACGGTTTCCACGCTCGCCGGTCTTCCGGAAACACCCGGCGACCTCGACGGCCAGGGGCTCGACGCAGGATTCCGCACACCGCGCGGTCTCGCCGCCGATGCGCTGGGAAATCTCTACGTCGCCGACACCGGCAACTCCGCGATTCGCAAAGTCGTCCTCAGCGGCGCCAACGCCGGACTCGTCACCACCCTCGCGGGCGACTCCATGCTCGATGGCAATCGCGACGCCACCGGCCTCGACGCCTGGTTCCGCCAGCCCTTCGACGTCGCGCTCGATAGCGTAAACACACTCTATGTCGCCGACACCGGCAACTCCGCGATACGAAAGATAAACCTGAACACGCAGGTGGTCACGACCCTCACGGCCACGGTGCCCACCCCTGCGCCGGATCCGAATCCCAATCCAAACCCGAATCCAAATCCCAACCCGAATCCAAATCCCAACCCGAATCCCAATCCCGGTGGAGGCGGAACCCCACCGTCCACGCCGAGTGGCGGATCAGGCGGCGGCGGTGGCGGCGCCCCCAGCCTGTGGTTCCTCGGCTTCCTGATGCTGATCACCGCACTTCGCGCACGCAGCCGCCGGGATTGAACGCAAAAAAAGAGCGAGGCCTTGATGCCTCGCTCTTTTTCTATCCGGAAATCTCAGGCCGCGCTCACTTCACCGCGTCGAACACATAACTGCCCGATTCCACCGCGATCACGGCGCATCCGTTTTCTTCGCGCAGCAACTTCACGCCTTTCGCCTTCGCCAGCGCCTGACCGCCTTCCTTGATCGCGGAGACGTCTTTTGTCGGCAGATAAGTCGTGGCCGTCGTATTCGTCGGCACGGTGACCTTCAAGGTCAACGGAGCGCCCGCAGCGGCACGCTCCCAGCGGACGGAGATTTTTCCATGGATCGAATCGTAACTCGCATCAACCCACGTGAGGTCGCCCGCGATCTGTGGCGCAATCGCGAACTCCTTGAAGCCGGGCGCCGTATCCAACGGACGGATACCGGCGAGATCGTGGTAGAACCACTCGATGACATGACCGAGCATGAAGTGATTATGCGATGCGCCGAGATTCGCGGTCCACGATTCGGCCAGGGCCGTCGCTCCATTTTTGATCTGGTACGCGTACCCGGGTTTATCGTCCTGCGAGAGGATTTTCATGATCACGTCGGTGCGCCCTTCGTCCGTCAGGGAACGCAGCAGATAGCGAAATCCGATGGCTCCCGCCGTGGCGTAGCCGCGCGATTCGACATCCTTCACGATCGCCGCGAGCACACCCGGACGCGTCGCCGGTTCTGCGATGTTCAGGCCGAGCGCGAGCGCGTTCGCCGCCTGCGAGCCAGTCGCATAGGTGCCGGTGTCCGCGTTGTAGAACGCCTGCTGATAACCCGCGCGGATCTGTTTCGCCTTCTCCGCGTACGCCGAGGCATCGTCCTTTTTTCCAAGCGCGGCCGCCGCCTGCGAAAGGACCACGGCATCCTGATAGAGAAACGCCGTGGCCGTGATCGGTGCGGGCGTCAGCCCGGCGCGTCCGGTTTTCGGCAGGTTGATATCGTACCAGTCACCGAGGCCGTCGTGCAGCAGGCCGTCGCGCACGCGGCTTTCGAGGAATGAAAAGTAGCGCTGCATCCGCCCGTAGTGGGTTCGCAGCACATCGATGTCTCCGGTGAATTGATACTGCTGCCACGGAACCATGATGAAGGCCGCGCCCCACTCCGCCGCGTTGCGGAACGAGCCTTTGAAGGTCGTGTACTCCGGCGCGATGTTCGGGACCAGGCCCTCATCCGTTTGCGCCTCGGCCATGTCCCACATCAACTTCGTGTAGATGCGGGCGACATCGAATTCGTAGCGAAGCGAGGGTCCGTTGAGATGGATCTGCTCGATCCATCCGAGTTTTTCGCGATGCGGGCAATCGGTCAGCACCGACACCATGTTGGAGCGCTGCGCCCAGCGCACGAGATCGCGGATGCGATTCATGAGCGGATCCGATGTCGCGAAATCGGCGAGCGGCTCCGACGTCGCGTGCACGATTTCCATGCGCACGCTTTCGAGTTTCGGACGTTCGCCGCCTTCCTTCGCCGGGATCAACTCAGTGTAGAGATAGCGCGAACCGATGTAGTAGAATTTCGGAAACCACGTTTCTTCGCCGTCGGTCGTCTTGGTGTATTGCCACCACGCGCTGCCGCGATGAGCGCCGCCCATCGTGCCGCGTTCGATCGTACCATCTTCTTTCACTACTTCGCCGGGCGTCATGCGCACGACGGAACCCGCCGGCCCGGTCACGCGGATGCGCGGCATGAACGACGTGTTCTGGCCAAAGTCATAGAGAACCACGCCGGGCGAGAGTTCGCGCACGGAAACCGGCTCGCGCGTCTCGATGATGCGCAGCGGCTCGGAGTCGCGACTATGTCCCTTCAAGACAAACGCCGGCCGATTTACGGGCACGGCGTTCGCCCACGAAGAGTCGTCGAAGCCGGCGCGGCGCCAGCCCTTCGGCTCAAGCCGCGCGTCGTAATCTTCGCCGCCATAAATGCTGTTGAAGGTCACGCCACCCGGATGCGTGCGCCAATTTTCGTCCGTGCCCACGTATTCCACCGAGCCGTCCGCGTATTCGAGTTGTAGATGCAGAATCCCGCGCAGCGGTCCGTAAGACCCGACAAATTTCGAGAAGCGATTCCGCCGCACCACATGATACATGCCATTGCCGAGTTCGAGCGTCGCGGCGTTTGCGCCTTCCTGGAGCAGGCTCGTCACATCCTCGGTGCGATAGAGAATCGTCGAATCAAAATCCGTCCAACCCGGCGCGAGCAAATCGTCACCAGCTTTGGCGCCATTAAAACCGAGTTCGTAGATGCCGACGCCCGACACGAACGCCAGCGCGCGGCGCAGGCCCGGCTTCACGGAAAACTCGCGACGCAACAACAGCGCTTCGCTGGTCGTGGGTGCCGCGACCCAGATGCCTTTCCAATCGGTTTGATCGAGCAGACCCATCGTCCACGACGCGGGCTTGCTCCAGGCGGAAGGTTTTCCGTCGCGATCCCACGAACGCACTTTCCAAAAAACCGTCTGCGCCGACGCGAGTTTTTCACCGCCGTAACGGATGAATGCCGTGTCATCGCCAGCAACTTTTCCGCTGTCCCACAAATCGCCGCGATCCTGTGCGAGCAGTTCGCGCGAGGAGGCGACGAGGATCTGATAGGCAGTCTGCCGCTGTCCGCGCTCATCGCTTTCGACGCGCCATTGCAGGCGTGGCTGCGCGACATCGATGCCGGACGGATCGACTGTGTATTCGGTTTTCAGATCGGCGACGTTATACGCGGCATGCGTTAGCGGCGTGATAAACAAGAGCACGAGAATCGCAGGTGAAACGCGCCGCCCCGGCACGTTAAGCGCCAGCGCCCGCGTTTTGTGCAGGAAACGCATTGCCCCGTCGAACAGCGCGCGGGGACCGCACGCTCCACCTTTCGTTCGTGTCTTCATAGTGAACAGCAACTCAGAGTTTCTTCGGATCGAGGACCACGTGTTTGATGCGTTTGCGGTCCCATGTATAAGTGACGTGGATACGCCCGTCGGCGCCTTGGATGACCGCGGGATACGCGTAGCCGGCGCTGACCGGTTCAGTTTCCAGCGTGGCCGCGCGGCGCCAGGTGACACCATCGTCGGACACCGCGACATCGAGCGGATAACGCACGCCCTTCGTCGGGCGTTCCGGCGGCGGAGCCGTGTGGTTGTAGATGACGAACTGGCGCCCGTCCTGAAGCGTGACGGCGTCCGTGCCCGAGTTGGGATTGGGCAGTTCGCTCGCTTCAAACGGCGTCCACGTGCGGCCTTGATCGCTCGACCAGCTCGTCGCGAGCACGCCGCTCTTGCTGCGGCAGATCGTCTGCAAGCGGCCGTCCTTGTGGAAAAGAATGCTCGGCTGAATCGCGTCGAAGTTGCGGTCGCCCTTTGGCACCTGGCTCAGGATTTTCCATGTCTTGCCCTGGTCGGTGGAGTGCTCGAAGTGCACGCGCCAGCCGTCCTTGTTACCCTCGGTGCTCGACGGCGAGAGCCATGAGCCATCGGCGAGTTCGACCGGTTTGTTTTTGATCGGGCCGAGGATGCCATCGGGCAAACGGCGCGGTTTGCTCCACGTCTTGCCGCCATCGTCCGAGGTGATCACTTCGCCCCACCATTTCGAGGGCGACGGACCGACTTTGTAGAACAGAACGAGCGGACCTTTCTTCGGCTGGAAGAGCACGGGATTCCACGTGGGTTCGCGTTTGCCGTCGGCTTGAACGCCGTTGGCAACCGATTGCGCAGGCTGCCACTTGCCGTTTTCGAAACGCGCGAACCAGATCTCAACGTCCGGGTGACGCTCGCGCGTGCCGCCGAACCACGCAGCGCCGAGCACGCCCGGCGAAATCTCGACGATGGTCGAAGCATGGCAGGACGGATAAGTCGGATTGTCGTGGATAATGCCGCCGCCGATCACCGCGGGCAGCGACGGCAGGTCGCCGGCGCGCTCGAGTTTTTTCCCGGCGGATTCGTCGATGACCGGAGCGATCTCGATCACGCCGGAGAATTCGCCCTCGCCGTCCTTGAGATCGAGGCGCCACTCAGGCCGTTCGGCCGGGCCGCCTTTCACCCAAGCACCGGCGATGTGCGTGAGTACGCGCAGCGTGACGTCGCCTTCTTTCGCCGCGTCGAGGCGGAATCCTTGAATTCCCTTCACCTGCAAGGCGCGACCGTCCGAGCCGGCGAGACGCAACCATTCGACGCCGGACTTCGTGCCGCGCGATTCGCTGCTGAAGAGCGGCGACATCCACTGGCCGAAGAGCTCGGCGCCGTGGCGATTCGGAAGCGTCGTGCCCGGACCATAACCGAGCCAGGAGACCGTCTGCGGTTCGTCAGGTGTCTTGAGCGAGAGACCGATTTCCTGGAGCCAGGGCAGATCGACTTTCGGTTTCACCGTGTAGGCGATGTCGAGCGCGCCGGTCGGGAGGATGTGATAAACATATTCCACGACGACGTTGTTGTTCTCGTCTTCGCGGTAATCGACGGTCGCGTTCACGCGCACACCATCGTTGTCCGAAGTGAATGTGAAGCTGCGCGCGGTCGCGGTCATGCTTTGCAGGAAGGTGCGCCAGTCGTAGGTCTTCGCGCGGCGGTCGATCACATTGGCTTCGCTGTAAGTCGCGTCGCGCCAGATCGCGAGCGTCGCGCCGCCGATCATCTTTTCGCCGGCAACTTCGAGCGAGGTGATCTCGCCGGTTTTGGCGTTGAAGGTGTACACCGACTGGCCGGCCGAAACGACGAGCGTGTCGTCCTTCTTTTCCGCCTTCACTTCGAAGGTCGGTACCGGAGCGGAGACTGCCACCGCGGTCTCGTCGAGACGCACGGCGCGCTGCGTGATGCGGTGCCCCGAGGCATCGGTGAAGAACAGATGCAGGTACGAAGCGCCGGGCGCGGCATTGCGCGCGATGGCTGTAGTTGGAATATTGATACGTGTCTGCGCGTGCGGCAGCGTGGAGGGCAGTTGCATGGTGCCGGAATCCACCACGGTCGCGCCGCGATAGAGGCGCCAGTCCATGCGCACGGTCGCGAGATCGGTGAAATCGTAATCGTTGCGCACGGTGATGATCACCTCGGACTGGCCCGCGCGGAAAGGCAGGCGCTCGTCGAGCACACGCACCGGCGCGTAAGCGGCCTTCGTTTCCCAATAATCGATCTGCGGCTTGCGATCGGCATCCACGATGCCGTCGGTGCCGTTGTTTCCGTGCGAATCATACACCTCGTCGGGGCCGGCGGATTTTTCTTTCACGAGTTCGCTGCCCTCGCGGGTGTATTTCTTTTTGTCGCGGAGCGGATGCAGCACTTCGCGGCCGTTGATCTTGCGACGCAGACCTTGATCGGCCCACGCCCAGATCATGCCGCCAGCGCCGGCGGGATGACGGGCAATCGCGTCCCAGCGTTCCTGTTGTTCGCCGAAGTCATCCGGTCCGAGCGCGTGCGAATATTCGGTCGTGATGAACGGACGATCCGCCCAAGCGCCGAGACGATCGTACTCCTCGGCTTTCCAATAATGCGGCGCGATCAGATCGACTTCCGGCGGCAGCCCCACTTCGGAACGGAACGGCAGCAGCGTCGGACGCGTGGCATCGAGACCTTTGACCGCGCGCAGTGCTTCGATGTGAAGCGCGCTCATCGGATCTTCGTTACCCACACTCCACACAACGACCGACGGACGATTGCGGTCGCGATAAATCGTTTCGTACACGCGCAGGAACACGCCCTCGGCAAACGCCGGATCGCCCATGCGATCGCCGCCGAAGCCGAAAGGAATTTCTTCCACGACGTAGAGACCCATCTCGTCGCACAGACGCACGAAACCTTCGGCGGGCGGATAATGCGCGGTGCGGACCGCGTTGATGTTGGCGGCCTTCATGAGGCGGATGTCTTCGACCCAATGTTCGCGACGCGTCGCACGGCCGACGTCGGGATGCTGATCGTGACGCGCGACACCACGCAGTTTCACGGCCTTGCCGTTGATGCGGAAGATGCCGCCGGCGGTGGAGACTTCGCGGAAGCCGATCTTGTCGGACCAACTGTGCGCGAGTTTGCCGTCGCGGAGCAGCTCGACGCGGAGGCTGTAGAGATGGGGCGTCTCCGCGGTCCAGTGCGCGGGTTCGCGCACGATCATGGTGATCGGAATGTCGCGGCCATTGTGCGCGCCCGTGATGGTCGCGGTGTACGAGGCCTGCTGCACTTCCTTGCCATCGAGCGTCGAGAGAATCGTGCGCACTTCAAACGGCGACGACGTGGAGAAAAAGTCCGCCTTTTCATTGCGCATGATGAAGGCGCGAACCCGCAGCTCGGCGTCGCGGAACTGCTCGTCGAAATCCGTGACGACATCGACGCGCTCGATGAAAAATTCCTTCGGTGTGAAATCGATCCACACGCTGCGATAGATGCCGGGCAGGCCCCAGTCATCGTTCGCGTCGAGTTTGAACGACTGCGTCTGCTGGCGCACGCGGACGGCGATGGAGTTTTTTTCGCCGGGCTTGAGCGCCTTGCTCACATCGAATGCGAAGCCGGTGAAGCCGCTGTCGTGGCGGCCGAGCCGCTGACCGTTGACCCAGACTTCGGCGGATTGCCAGACGCCGCCGAACTTGAGGAGCGCACGGCGATCCTTCGCCTCGGCGGGCACGTCGAAGGTGTGCAGATAAAACCCTTCGGACTTCGTGCCATTCACATAATGCGGCTCTTCGAAACCGTGCGTCGTCCAGTTGGACGGCACCGGAATCGGCTTGAACGCGGACGCGTCGAAGCCCTCGGCATAAAATTTTCCGAGTGCATCAGCGGCATCCTCGTCGGGCTGGAGCAGGAACTGCCATTCGCCATCGAGCGAAACCGGCGAAGGCACGGCGGGCGCATCGGCCGCGCGGGCAGGAACGAGCGCGAGGGAGCCCGCGAAGGCCAGGGCGCAGAGGAGGTTTCTGAACGTATGCATAAAATCAGGAATGAGCGGAGGACGACGTGCGGTCGCGGCGTTCGGGCCAGAGAGCGGCCGAGAGCAGACCAACGATGAGGATCGCGAACGTGCCAAACACGATCACGAGGAAACCGTGGAACGGGCTTCGCCAGGCATCGGGGAAGGCGGTGATTTTCGGAGAAAGCGTCATCCACAGGATGACCAATACTCCGGCCGCGACGCCGAGCAAACCAGCGCGGCTGCCCGCGCGTTTCGAGAGCAAGCCAAGCAGGAAGAGTCCGAGCATGCCTCCGCCGAAAATGCCCGCGAGCTCCCACCACACATCGAGTGCGCTCTTGATCTTGATCATCGCGAGCGCCGCCACGATCGCGAGCGCGCCGAAGACAAAGGTCGAAAGATGCAGCACGCGCATCGATTCTTTCTCGGAGGCGGCTTTGCGGAAGTAGCGTTTATACACGTCCTGCAGGAAGAGCGTGGACATGCAGTTCAAGTTGGAATCCATCGCCGCTGCGCAAAGACCCGCGATCACCAAACCCGCGACACCCGGAGGAAGCTGCGTGCTGATGTAGTACGGGAAAACCGAATCGGGTTTTGCCGCCGCATCGAGCGAGGCCGGCAGCAGATCGGGCTGCGCGGTGTAGAATGCAAACAACGCGGTGCCGATGAAGAAGAACGCTGCGCCCACCGGCACGTAGAGCATCGCGCCGAGCCAGACGCTGCGCTTCGCGGCGCCGTCCGACTTCGCCGTGATGTAGCGCTGCACGTAACTCTGATCGATGCCGAAGTTCTGCAGGTTGATCACGATGCCGTAGATGAAAACAACCCAGAAGGTGGCCTGCGCGAGGCTGCTGCCGAAGCCTCCGAGGCTGAATTTATTATGCTCGAGCGCGATGTCGAAAACCTGCATCGGCCCCTCGGGCATGCCGATGAGCAGCGTGATCACACAAGCAATCGCGCCGCCGACCAGCACCACGGCCTGCACCACACCCGTCCAGATCACCGCCTCGGTGCCTCCAAGAAGTGGATACACGAGAATCGCGACGCCTGCCACGATGATGATCGTGGTGATGTCCCATCCCGTCAGCGGCACGAGGGCCAGCGCGAGCAGATACAAGATCGTGCCGAGGCGCGCGAGCTGCGTGAGGATGTAACAGGCGACCGCGTAAGTCCTCGCCCACGCGCCGAAACGGGATTCGAGATGATGATACGCGGAAATTTCTCCCGTGCGGCGGAAGAACGGCACAAACCAGCGCACCGCGACCCAGGCCGCCAGCGGTAGTGTCAGCGCGAATACAAACGCGTTCCAATCTCCCGCGAACGATTTCCCCGGATTCGCCAGAAAGCTGATGCTGCTGACGTACGAGCCGAAGATCGACAGACCCACGGCCCAGCCGGGAAGCGAGCGTCCACCGGACATGTAGTGTTCGCTGTCGCGGTTGCGCCAAAAGAACCAGCAGCCGAAGCCGGTCACGCCCACGAGGTAGGCGAGCAGGATCGCGAGGTCAGGGATCGAGAGCGAAGTGGACATGGAGCTAGAAAATCAGCGGGTCGCGGGTGAAACGCGCGGTCCCCGCGCGTTGTTCGAGGGCAAATACTGGGACGGCGGGGTCATCGAGGTTTAGCACGGGCGGAGGTTTAACGCGCCGGGACGGCGCGTTCCACCTTAGCGTTTCTTGAAATCGCCGAGCGGCAGCTTCCACTGGCGGAACTTCGCGCGAAACTCCTTCACGATCTTCGCGTAGGTTTTTTCCGATTCGCGAGAGAGAACCATCTTGGGCACACCCGGTTCGAAGCCACGCGCTTCGACGCCACAAAGCACATTCACGGGGAACGTGAGCTGGTCGATGATCGGGCCGGCTTCCTTCATGCGCGCGATCTCGACCGAGGCGTCGCCCGGCTGGCCGAGTTTGTGCACGCGATAGATTTCGAGCATGTACTCCGGCAGGAAATTCACGAGGCCGCCGATGCAGCCCGCCGCGCCCATGGAGAAGACTTCGGAGAGGCGCGTGTCGGCGCCGGAGAAGACGGCGAATTTTTTCTTCTTACCCAGATCAATGAGTTCCTGATGATAGGAAAACTCGCCGCCGCTCTGCTTGATGCCGCCCATGCGCTGACGATCGGCAAACTTCGCGATGGTCTCGATGGCGATGCGGTTGCCCGTGAGTTCGGGGAAGTTATACAGCATCACCGGCAGCTGCGCGGCCTCGGCAACGTGCTCGAAAAACGCGAGCTGATCGGCGGGACGCACCGGGAAAAAATTCGGCGGCATGATCGCCACGCCCGGCAGACGCAGGCGGCGCGCGAAGCGGCCGAGTTCGACCGAGACGCGCGTATCCACGTCGCTGATATTCGCAAGCACCGTCATCGGCGCGGCGAGTTCCGCGATGGTCTCGAGGATCGCCTTGCGCTCCTCGACGCTGAAGCGGACGAAGTCGCCCGTGCTGCCCAGCGCGAGCACGCCGTGCACGCCTTTTTCGCGCAGCCAGGCGAGATGTCTGGCGAGAGCGCGCTTAAGGACGCGACGCTTGGCGTCGGTCGGGATGGCGAGAGCGGCGAAGACGCCTTCTTGCGGAAACGAGGTTTTCATCGGAGGGAAAAAGGACGCGGAGCGGACGCTGCCGCCCCGCGGAAGAGAACAACGGTCAGCGCAGTTCGAAGCCGCGGGCCACAACGGCATCGTCGGCAACATCGACCAGTTTCACGCTGGGTTTGCGACCGGGAGCGTTGAGCGAGGTGAGCGTATCCAAAAAGAGATTACGCGCATTGCTGAAGGTGAAGGCCGGGCCGGTCTTGGCGTCGATGCGCACGTCGCGCAGTTCGAGTCCGTCCACCGAGTCGGCGACAAAACCGATTTCGCCGGTGCCGGTGATGTCCGTCAGGCGGAGGTTTTCGATGTACTGTTCGGGCAGACCGGCGATGCCAACGACCTGCTTCGCATCGACGACGGTGATGTTGCTGATGGAGACATTGCGGATGACCGGCGTGCGCTCGGACTTCGGCTCTTCCGGCACTTTCGCGTAGTTCGCGGTGATGTGGATGGCTTCCTTCGGCGTGCCCTGGATCACCCAGTTGTCGAAACGGACATTCTGGATGGTGGCGCCGCGGCCGCGCATGGTCTTGATGCGGATGCCGCGATCGGTGCCGTAGCAGACATTGTTGCTCGCGACGATGTTGTTGATGCCGCCGGAAGTTTCGCTGCCGATCACAACGGCGCCATGGCCGGCGTAGAACACGCAGTTGGTGATGGTGACAAACTCGGTTGGGCGCGCGACGCGGCGGCCGTCGTCGTCCTTGCCGGACTTGAGCACGATGCAGTCATCGCCCGTGTGGAAGAAGCAGTCGGACACACGGACATTGCGGCAGGAATCGATGTCGAAACCGTCGCCGTTCGGACCGCCGTGTTCGGAGACAAAACGCACGCCGGTGACGTTGATGTCCTCCGAGTAGATCGCGTGCATGAGCCACATCGGCGACATCGTGAGCGTGACGCCTTCGACGCGGATGTTTTTGCACTCAAAGAAAACGACGAGCGACGGGCGGGTGAACTCGGCGGAGAGTTTATAATCTTCCTTCGCGAGTTTTCCTTCCTTGTGAACGCGCGGGTAGATTTTTTCGCGCCACTCGGCACGGGCGATGAGCGCGTGGTCGCGCTTCGGACCGGGCGAACCCTCGGTCGTGCGCCACCACCAGTTTTTGCCAGCGCCGTTGATCACACCGCGGCCGGTGATGGCGATGTTCTGTTTGCCGTTCGCGTAGATGAGCGGGCCGTAGGTGTAGGTGCTGGTGCCTTCCCAACGCGATTCGACGAGCGGAGAGTCCGCGGGGTCGCCGCTGTAGATGAGTTCGGCGCCGGCTTCGAGGTGGATGGTGAGATTATCCACCATGTGAATCGAACCGGTGAGGTACTTGCCTGCGGGGAAATAAACGGTGCCGCCGCCGGCGCGCTCGACCGCTTTGATGGCGCGATTGATGGCGCCGGTTTCCTTGGCGATGCCGTTGCCGGCCGCGCCGTAATCGAGCACATTGTAAGTGCCGGCGCGGGCCGCACCCACGGTCGGTTCGTGGCGCTTGAGATTATCGATCACATCGCGCGAGACCGCGATGACGGTGCCGTGGCGGGCATCCTTGGGGAAAAGAACTTTGTCGGAGGCATCCTCCCAGTTCACCAAGTCGCGCGAGCGGACCATGCCGTATTTGTTTTCCTGATGCTTGTCGAAGTACACGCGCCATTCGTCGCCGACTTTGACCGCGCTGGGACCTTCGGCCCAGTAGTTGCCGCTGATGGCAGGCGAGGCTTTGGCGAAGGGACCGTTGACGGTTTTGCCGCGAACGAGGCGGATGTTTTTTTCGGTCTTGGGCGTGAGTTGCTCGTTCTTCACGAACATGAGCCACTCGTCGCCATTCTGCGCGAGCGTGGCGTCGATGACGTTGAAGCCGCCGTCGTAATGAAGCTTCGCAGGGGTGAACGTCTCAAAGTCCTTTGTAGTGACAGAGTAAATACGGTGGTTGCGCTCGGGGCGGCGGTTGGTGTTTTCCGTCTCGCGGAATTTTCCGAGGATGGTCGTGGACCAGAAGATTACATATTCCTGATTCACCGGATCGAAGGTGATCTCGGGCGCCCAAACATTTTGCGCCTTCTCCTCGTGCACCATCACGGGGATCTCTTTTTGCTCCGACCACACCAGCAGATCTTTCGACGAAGCGTAGCCGAGCGTCTTGCCGTCCCACGAGGTCGTCCACACGAGATGGAACAGACCGTCGGGTCCGCGAAAGATGCACGGATCGCGCATGATTTTCGATTCACCCACGGTCGGACGCAGGTAGCTGCGATCGCCGCCGAGCATCTCGAATTTATATCCATCCGGACTCCACGCGAGGTGCAGGCCGTCTTCGCCATTCACGTAGAAGTAGGCGAAAAGGTAAGCGTCCTTTTGAGGAGCGGCGGGGGTCGCGGCCCGCGCGCCGAACGTGGCGAAGCAGACGAAAAGCGAGAGAATGCTGAGGCGAAGATGTTTCATGCGGTGGAGCGCGCCGTCCCGGCGCGCTGGTTGGTGGAATGGAATCAGGAGGCGATACAGACGGATAAGGAGGCGTGGCGGAAACGCGCCGGGACGGCGCGTTCCACCCAGCCGGCTCAGGGCTCCATCGGCGGTTTCGCCGTGGAGAGGGGCGCGGCGCCGCCGACATACGTGAGGCGGATCGCTTGATACGGTTTGCCCGGCAGCGGGATCGCGCGACCGGCGGCATCCGTGAAGTAGTAGCGGTCTTTTTTCTTCGTGGTGAACACGCCATCAACAGGCGTGATGGTCATTTCCCACGTGTCGATGACCTCGGCTTTGAACTGCATGCCCTCCTGAAGACCGTTGCGATACAGCTCGATATTCCAGGAAGTCGGGGCCTCGCGGCCGAGATACATGAGGTAATAATGACCGGACTTGCCCGCGATGCGCGGATCCTGCCACTGGTCGTGCGGCTCGAGACCTTCGGCCGGACCTTCTTCGAGAATCTTGCGGAGGAAGGCGAGGCGCGCGGGGCTGGTGCCCTTCAATTCGCCGCCTTGCGCGAGCCAGACCACCTGGCGGTCGTCCTCGAAATATTCGCTGTGGCCGCCGTAGGTGCCGGCGACGGTGGTGGACCAGAAGCGATGCACCAGTTCCTGACCGGTGAGCTGGGCCCAGCGCAGATCGTGGTTACCCTCGTATTTGAGTTCATCATACACGATGGGCTTGCGATAGACATCGCGGTAAAGCTCGGCGCGGCCGGCTTCCTCGGTGGCCATGCCGTTTTGCATGCTCACGTGTGTGACCCAGGGTTTGTTGTGGTCGTAAATGAGTTTGCCGTTGTGGATCGAGCGGAGGTGATCGAACGGATCGGCCTTCTGCACGACTTGGAAATAACGATCCCAATCCGCCTCGGTCTTCGTGCGGAGGAAGTCGTACTCATTGCCGATCGACCACCAGATGTTCCGGTAGGCGGCGAGGCGCGCGACGAGGTAGCGGAGGTAGAAGTCGTCGGTCTCGGCGTTCATCGTTTCGAAGCCCCACTCTTCGTCGTCATCATACGGATGGAAGAGGATGAGGTCGCACTCGATGCCGAGCTCCATGAGATCGGCGACGCGCTTTTCGAGGTGGCGGAAAAACTCGGGATTGAAACGGGTGAAGTCCCAATCGCGCGGCGCCTTGCCTTCGAAGGGCCAGCGCTCGACGGGCATGAACTTCACACCGTGCGCCTGCGGAAGCACGCACATGCGGACCTTGTTGAACGGCGCCGTGGCGAGCGTCTTCAGCGTGAGCTGCTGCATCTCTTCCGGGCGGTGTGTCCACGAATACATCGTGGTGCCGACCGGCTTGTACGGCGTGCCATCGGCGTAGGCGAAATGGTAGGTGTTGCGCACGCGGACCGGGCCGTGGTTCTTGCCGGTCGCAGGCGTGACGGTGAACAGACCGCTCTTCTCGGTGAGCGGCCAGCGGTTGCTTTTCGTTTCATAGCGCCACTCGCCCGGTTTGTCGGGCATGAAGCGGACGCGGTAAACGCCGTCGCCATCGTAGAAGCCGGTGACTTCGATCGAGCGGAAGCCATCGGTGAATTTGGCCGTCAGCGAAACATCGACAAACGGATTGCCGTCGCTGGGCCCCTTGAGGGCGACTTCGAAGACGCCCCATTGCTCAACGGTGGTCTGGGCAGCGCGCAAAGACGACGCTCCGAAGACCAGCCAGCTCAGAATCACGGCCAGGATGGCGCGATGGATGCGAGGAATGGATGAGGTTTTCATTGAGAAATGTATTCAAATTTTAATGACGAAGCTGCCACCAGAAGGCCGCGGGTGCGCCGGACGGAGCCGATGCTTCCGCAGCCGGTGAAACACGACCGTCCACCAAGTCGATGCGATGCAATACCCAGGTTCCACGATCCGCCCGAGGTTTGACCGTAATGGTCCCGCCGTCCGGCAGGTAAGCGAAGCGATCGTGTGCGCTGCCGAGCACCCAGGCATCGCCGGCGTCGGTCCACTCCATCGGACGCGTTCCGGCGAGCGCCCGCAAAAGCGCGGGATCCGCAGTCGGAGGAAGTTTCGCGAACGAGCCGCCGGCAAATACCACCGACCAGCCTTCCGCCTGGCCGAGATCGGTGATGACGGCTTTGTCCGGAAAACGCGTGCGATAATCCCGCACCATCGCCGCGATGGAAGCCGCATTGGGCGGCCCTCCGCGCGACCTGCGCTGATGCTGGCGCGGCGCCAGGCTTTCGCCGCCTTTCGGCGCGTAGAGCTCTCCCTTGGCAGTGATCCACCAGTACTTCAGGTCGATGACGGAAATGAGTTTCGCGCGCTCCGGATCGGCCAGGATCGCGTCCTGCACGTCCTTGGTCGCACTGAGCGAAAGCAGCGGACGCTTCCCCGTTTCGTGTATCCACTCGCCCACTACATCGAGCCAGAACTGCATGAAATGCAGCGGGCCGGTGTATTCCTCGCTCAGCGAGTGGATGACATTCGGCTGGTTCGCGAGACTCTCGAGACTGTGGCGGATATACGCCCGATGCAGCGCGGCGCGCACCGGGTGCGTTACATCGTAAAACTCATCGGCCATCTTCACGGTGTCGCCCGTGAACGGAGGCGGCTCGGTGAAGCCGGTGTTGTTGATGTTGTTCACCGTCCGCCACGGCGAATCGACCCAGTGCGCGCCGGACTCGATGATATTGTGCTGAAAATACATCTCATTGATCAGCACCAGACCCTTCTCACGACCGAGTTCGGCGAAACGATTCAACCGTTCAAAATACCACGGATTGTAACGCGTGAGGTCGTAACGGCTGAGTCGGTCCCAGGCCTCGCCCTGTCCGCTGCGCAGAAACGGCTGCTCGTAAAACGGCCCCCACGCATCGGCATCGGGACGCTTGTTCATCTGATGATCGTCGCGACGGCGGTCGTACCAAAGTCCGTAGTTATGCCGCATCGCAATCGTGCCCGACGCGCGCATGCGCTCGGCGGTTTCCTCCAGATCATCCGTCAGGCCCACACCCGAACGGCCCGGCGAAAAGCGGGTGAGGCTCGGCCCCGTCTCCGCGGAACGCTGCGGTTCGAGACGGCCGCGCCACCACGTGACCTTGGTCTGGCGTCCGGTGAGCAAATTTTCGCCCGCCATGAGCCAGCCGTTTTCCAGAGCCAGCGAGCGCAGGCCCGCGGCGGGACGGCGTGCATCGATGCGTAGTTGAAGATCGGATACAGCCTCGGCCAGCTCCGGCACGCGTTTCACGGCTGCATAACGCGCCGGCGCCAGCGCCTCGAGGGACGACGCGCCGAGACGCTCCGTGAGCTGCGCGCGGTAGAGGCTTGAGGGCGAGGCAAACTCGCTCGTTTTGCACCACGCGCCGTCGCCGGTGTACATGCCCCACACCGCCACGCCCCAATTGGTCGCGCCCGGCGGCGAACGCACGATGATGTGACCCGCGCTGGCTTCCCAGATCACGCTGTTGGCCGCGGCCCAGCCCACGCCTTGATTCCAGCTCTCGAGATTATCCAGCGCGAGCGTGCCGCCATCGATGTTGATCGTGTCGAACAACACGCCTGAAGCCCATGCACCGATGCTGCCGCTGAATCCACTGGAGCGCTCCGCATGGCAGTCAAGAAACGCATTCGGACCCGCGGTTTGATAGCCGACGGTGAAATCGTTGCGGCCATCCTCCGCGCGGCACCGCAGGAAGAGCGTGAGCTGTCCGCTGTTGTGGAACGTCGTGCGCCGGTATCCCGCGAGCTCCGAAACCGGTTCGCGCGAGATCACATCCTGCACGGTCACACGACTCGCGCCGGCATCGACGTACACCACGGATCCCGAAAAATGAAACGCCTCGAGGTCGCGCACCCACGCGTCGCGGACGTGATCGAGATGAACCGCCTCCCAGGCATGCTGTTCGTCGCGCGGATTGGCCGTGTCGTACACGGAGACGCAGCGCAGATTTTCAACGCCCGCATTCTCGATGCGGCCTGACCACAAAAATTCCGTCACGGTGGCGCCGCCCAACCCCGCTTCCAACGCGGTCGTCAGCGGAGCGTCGAGCGTGATCTCCGTGCCGTTGATCGCAGTGATGGTGCGTTCCCACACCACGTTCACCTTGCCGGGCCGCCATTGAAACGGCGATCGCGCGGGCCCGGTCTGCATGCCGATGCGCGCCAGCCATTCGGCCGGACTCGGACGCTCGATCAAAACCCGCGAGCCAGTCTTGAGCGAACCTGTATCATTCAAACGGATACGCGTGGAGCCGACGGAGACATACTCGTCGGCAACCATCGCCACGGGTCCCATCGCGGTGCGATCGTTGGTTCCTGCGACGACGATGAGTGCGCGCCGGCTGGTGCCGGTGGCGAGAAGTACGGTGCCGTTTGCGCCGGGGCCGGCGCCGCGCAGCACCACGCCGCTGGCGGCGATGCGCAGTTGCCCGGCGATCTCGTAAGAGCCGGCGTCGAGCTGGACTGCTCCGCGGAATCCGCGCGAGTCGGGAGTCAGCGAGGCGACATAGTCGAGCGCGGCCTGGATGCGCGCGCCGTCATCGCCATCGACCGGAGCCACGCGCACACGCGCAGGCACCATCGGAACCGGCACACCGCCGCCACGGTAACCGGCATGGGAAAAATCCGGCACGCGGTCGCCGCGCTCTCCGACCTCGTAAACGAGTGTCCCGTCTTTCGCCGGTTTGACCGGCGGTGGCACCTGCACGGCAAACAGCGACGATGCGAGTGCGGAGCCGGTCAACACCAGCGCCGAATAACAGGCAACCCGATGAGACAGGAGACCTCGCATCATGGCTGGGCGGCGCGGGACGGGAGTTTGGCTGTGAGCGGCGCGAGCGTTTCCCCGCGGGCCACTTCCTGACCATCGACGAGGATGAAAAGACCTTTTCCGCGGCCGTAACGTTTGCCGTCGCGATCCCAGAGGATGGTCAGATCGCGGCCGTGATAACGCACGTTATCGAGGCCGAACCACGCCCATGAATTATCCGGCAACAAAGAGTGGACTTCGATCGTGTCGTCGGAGCGGGGACGCAGGCCAACGATACCCGAGATGAGCAGATCGGCGTAGCCGGAGTGATGATAATAACGGCTGCGTTCCTCGCGGCCTTTCAACCACGCACCGGTGATCTCGTCCTGATATTCGCCGAGATAAAGACGGCCGTCGTAGGTGTCGCCATCGTAGTTGTAGCGATGCGAGCGCGTGTAATCGATAAAGGCGTCGAAGTAGTCGCGCTTGCTCACCGCCGGCTCGGCCTGCGGGTAATCGCGCAGCACATTGGCGAGCGCGACGAGCGTCTGCGTCGTGGCGTAGGGCCAGATGGCGCCGTCCCATTCGCAGGTGCCCACACCGTGCGAGCGGAAGCGCGGATGGCGGCGCTCGGCGGTCGTGATGCCGATGGGCGCGTTGAAGCCGTCGGTGTCTCCGAACTGGCGCCACGCGATTTCGTAACCGGCGTTTTTCTCAGGCAGACCGAAATACCACGGGATGAAACCAATCGCTTCGCGCACATCCGCGAGCGGACCATCTTCGAGACGGACTTTGAAAAACTTCGCTTCGTCGTCCCAGAGAGATTTCTGCGTGAGCTGGCGGAGTTCGGCGGACTTGGTCTCGAATGTGGCGGCGACCTCCGGTTTGCCGGCGAGACGGGCCATCGCGGCCAGCGCGCGCGCGTTGGCGAACATGTAGCTGTTGATGGTGGGGCGGATGTTTTTCTTGGTGCGCGAGCCGCTGATGGATTCCTCCATCGCGTCCCACACATCGTGCTGCCAGTAGAGGCCGCTCGGGAGACCGTTCTTTTTCTCCCACACGTCGTAATCGGCGACGAGATCGTCGAAGAGTCCGGTCAACTTCGCGGTGTCGCTCGTGACGAGCCAGCGCTGCCAGAGCGCGTCTTGAAGCCAGCTGCTGTAACGACGCAGATGCGGCTGCGGCTGGCCCTTGTCGCCGCGCAGCCAGTATTCGACATAGCTGTCCACATGCGCCTGGTCGCGCAGCCAGCGCATCTCCATCAAGTGATGGCCGAGCGCGCTGCTCACGGGACGCGGACGGGTGAGAAACTCGGTGAAGACGGAGTAGCCCTCGGGGCTCGTGCGCAGATGCTTGCGAAGCGCCCACCAGCGATACCAATACACCTGCTCGACTTCCGGCTGGGACGACTCGAACAGCGGAACATTCGCCTGCAACCACGCCCACGCCTCGGCGTTGGGCACGAGATTGGCGACGTTCTCGTTCTCCATTGTATTGAAAAACTGGATATGCCGCTCGAACGGCGCGGCCTTAAGCACGGCGGGTTCTGCGCGCAGCGAGGCTACGGCCGCGACGGAGGCGCAAACCACGGCTCCGGCGCGCAGCCAGCGGGAAAAACGCCCGGCAGGCATCGGACGGGAACCGCACGCCCGGTGAGAACGAAAAGGAGTCGGAGGAAGGGTCGTAGGTAGCATGCTTGAGATAGAGACGCACGCGCGAGCGGATGGCTGCGCGTCAAAGTTAAAAATTTCCCGGGATAAAGGGCCGGTGCTGCACACACCGGCCCTCACACCCAAAAAACGGCTCTGCCGCGAGGCTTAACCGTTTCGATTGCATCAGCCACGGCCGGCCACACTACCCCAGCGCAAACCGACCAGGTTGATGATGCAAAATTGAAACACCCGTCCGGCCCGGTCACAGCGCCGCCGCACCCACGTGCCCGTTCCGCAAAACGGAGCGGCGCCATGGATAAGGGCTGACACGAGCGAGGGCATTTTTCACACGTTTGAAGTTGAGGCGGAGGGCGGGACTTTGTCAGCCTGACGATCTCAGACCGACATCTATTTCATATGAAATAATACCATTGACGAATGTATTTCATGAACTAATCTGTCAATGTTTTTATTCCCTACCCCCGCCCGCGCCGCTTTCCTCCCCACGTCCCCGTTGCCCGCCCGCTTCAATGAGCAAAAAATCCAAGATCACGATTACTGACGTCGCCAAATCGGCCGGAGTCGCCGTCGGCACAGTCTCCCGCGTTTTCAACAACCACCCCGACGTCAACCCCGAGATCGCCACCAAGGTCCGCGACACCGCCCATCAACTTGGCTACCGGCGCATCCGTCAGCGCCGGGCCGGCCGCGAGACCCAGCCCCGCCGGCACACGTCGGCCGGCGATATCGGCATCGTGTTTTTCGGCATGCAGGACACGCTCGTGCAGCTCCCTGTAGTGAGCACGGCACTACAAGGCATCGAGAGCGCGCTTTCCGCGCACGGCCGCAGCCTGCTGATCGCCAACATTCCCAACGGCGATCGCGTGCCCCCGTTCATCAGCGAAGGGCGCGTGGACGGCCTCATCATCAAAGGCCCGAATCAGGGCGAGCTCCCGCCCGATGGCAGCAACGAGTTGCTGAAACATATTTATCGCATCCCGCATGTGTGGGTCATGGGCCGCCTCGCCAATGCCCGCGGCGATCATTGCAATTTCGACACCGACAGCGCCGGCCGTCTCGTCGCCGAACACCTCGCCGCCAAGGGCCACCGTCGCGTGGCCTTCATGAATCCCAAGCCCGGGCAGATTCAGTTCGAACGCGTCAAAGCTTCCTTCCTCGCTTACGCGCCCACATACGGACTCGAAGGCAGCCTGCTCGAAGTAGCCCCGCCCGAACGCCTCGTCTGGCCACTGCCGGCGACGACTCAGCAGGACAACGTGGATGTGCTGACGCAGCGCTGGGCGCAGATGCCCGCGCGCAGCCGTCCGACTGCGGTTTTCATCCCTTCCGATCGCACCGCCATGCAGTTCTACATGGCGCTCGAGCGGTTGAATGTGCGCGTAGGCACCGACATCAGCGTCGTCTCCTGCAACAACGAGAAATCGCTCGTCATGAATCTCAGCCCCACGCTCACGACGATCGACGTGCACGCCGATTTCATCGGCCGCCGCGCGGTGGATCAGCTCCTGTGGCGCATCCGCCATCCGGAAGAAACGATGGCCCTCCAACTCTTGGTCGAGCCCACGTTGGTGGAGCGAAACTCCGTCGCGCAGCTTTGAACGCGCACGGCGTAAAGTAGGCGCCCACGAACGCGCACGCCCACCCGCCTCCCCCAAGGCCGACGCCTCGCATCGACTGCGCAAGCGCACCGCGCATTTGAACCCCTGCGCGCTTGCATTGGCGAAGATCATCCCTAGCGGGACAGATTGCGCCGCAAGCGTCACCCACGGCCGTTCGCAGAGAGGCGAACCATCACGCCCGACCGCGCACAAAAAACGGACGATGCGGAGCCTCCGTCCCTACCTGGGGCGCCTCACCCCGCGTGACCGCCGCTGTACCTTCTCCGCCATCCTCCGCCGGCTCCTTTCTTTTTCTTCTGCCCCTTCATGAAATTACGCATTTGACAGCATTATTTCATGAAACACACTTCCGCGGCGTTTTCCTCCCGCTTCCACTTAACAACGCCCCGCTGTCGTGAACCTCCATTTTCTAGATTACCTCGTTTTAATTTTATACGGGCTGGGTATCGCCGGCATCAGTCTCTTCGTATCTCGCCGCCAAAAAACCTCGGAGGATTATTTCGTAGCCGGGCGCTCGATGCCGGGCTGGGCGGTGGCGATGGCGCTGATGGCGGCGCTCATCAGCAGCAACACCGTCATCGGTCATCCCGCCACGGTTTATCAGAAGGGCATGATCCTGCTGCTCGGCAACGCCTCGCTGCTCTTTGTGCTGATCTTCGTGGCGCGTTACATCGTGCCGTTTTATCGCCGCGTGATCGGCATGAGCGCGTACGAATACATCGGCGCTCGTTTCGGTGTCGGTGGCCGCTTGTATGCGTCGGCGGGCTTTGTCGGCTCCTGTGTTTTCGATCTCGGGCTCACGCTGCTCACGACCGCGATCGCGCTGAACATCATGACCGGCTGGGATCTTTCCACCGTGCTGATGTGGACCGCCGGGTTCACCATCCTTTACACGATGATCGGCGGCATGACGGCGGTCGTGTGGTCGAGTGTGATCCAGGGCTCCGTCCTCATCGGCGCCGCGATCATGATCCTGTGCCGTTTGATCTTCGCCCCCGAAGTCGGCGAAACCGGCGCCGTGCTCACCGAGGCCTGGCGCGCGGGCAAGTTCGACCTCGGCAGCTTCGAATTCTCGTGGGCTTCGCTTTTCGACACCACCGTCACGAGCCAGTGGTTGTTCCTCCTCGCCTACCTCGCCAACTGGTGCCGCCGCTACATCGCCGATCAACACATGGTGCAGCGCTACTTGATCGCACGCACCGACAAGGACGCCGCGGCCGGCGCTTTCTGGAACGGGTTCATCTGCGTGCCCATCTGGGCGATCTTCATGCTGATCGGCGCGTGTCTCTACGGCTACTACAGCCTCAGCGGCCAGCCGGGACCGACCCTCAGCGACAATGTCGTGCCGCACTTCATCGTGCATCAACTCCCGGCCGGCATCGTCGGCCTGGTGCTCGCCGCGATCATCGCCGCCACCATGTCGGCGATCAGCGCCGACTTGAACAGCGTTGCCACCGTCATCACCACGGATTTCGCGGGTCACTTCCGCCCCAACATGCACGACCGCACGCGTCTGCTGCTCGGCCGGTTGATGGTTCTTGCGAGCGGCATCCTCGCCACCGCCGTCGCGCTCTACATGCGCCCGACCGAAGGCGCCGCCTCCATCATGGAACGCGGCGTCACCGTCGCCGCCGTTCTCTCCGGCGGTACGCTCGGATTGTTTTTCCTCGGTTTCCTGACTCGCCGCGCCACACGCCAGGGCTGCTACATCGGCATCGCCGCCTGCGCGGTTTTCACCGCGTGGGGATTGCTCACCGAGCCCAACACCCGGCTCATCGACATGGGTTTCAATTTCGAGATGAACCCGATTCTGATCGGCGTCTTCGGCCACGTCGTGCTGTTCGTGGTCGGCTATCTCGCGAGCCTGATCTTCGGCGGCTACCGCCCCGAAAACGTCAGCCAGCTCACCTTCCGCCGTAAACGCGACTTCGTCTCCACGACACCGGTCGCCGCTTCTTCCGCCAAATGAGCCACGCGGCCGCCACCACGTCCGTCACCCTGCGCCAGCCGCAACGTCTCGCCTTCGGAGCGGGCTGCGCGGTCGATTGCTCCGCGGAACTCGCCGCACGCGGTGTCCACCGTGTGCTCGCCGTCGTTTCCTCCTCCGCGCAAGCGTCCGCCGCGCACGTGATCGACGCGCTGCGCGCCGATGGTCGCGAAGTGATCGTCCGCAGTGGCGTGCCGCCGGAACCCGCCGTTTCCGACCTCGAAAAACTCCTCGCCGCAACCGCGGCCGACCAACCGCAAGCCGTCGTCGCGATCGGCGGCGGCAGCGTGCTCGATGTCGCCAAACTCATCGCCGCACTTCACGGGCAGCCGGGTTCAGTCCGCGATTATTTCGGGATGCATCTCCTGCCGCCGCGCCGCCTCCCGCTGCTCTGTTTGCCCACCACTTCCGGCGCGGGCAGCGAAGTTTCGCCCAATGCCATTCTCTACGATGAAACGGCGAAACTAAAAAAAGCCGTCATCAGCCAGTGGCTCGTGCCCGACGCGGCTTTCATCGATCCGGAGCTCACCCTTTCCCTGCCGCCTGCCGTCACCGCCGCGACGGGCATCGATGCGCTCTCGCATTGCATCGAAGCCTACGCCAACCGCGCGGCGCATCCCGCGGTCGATCTTTTTGCGCTCGAAGGCATCCGCCTGCTCGGCGCCCATCTGGAACGCGCAGTCCGCGATGGACGCGATCTCGAGGCACGCACCGCCTGCGCCCGCGGCAGCCTCTACGGCGGACTCTGTCTCGGCCCGGTGAACACCGCCGCCGTGCACGCCTTGTCCTATCCGCTCGGCAGCGAATTCCGTCTGGCCCACGGCCTCGCCAACGCGCTGCTGCTGCCGCACGTGATCCGCTTCAACCTGCCGGCCGCTCCGGCACGTTACGCCGCCATCGCCCGCGCGTTGGGCGTCACCGCCCAAGGTGACGACACCGCGATCGCGCTCGCCGGCGTCGGACGCCTTTTTGCGCTCAACCAAGCCTGCGGCATCCCCGCGCGGCTCGCCGACTGCGGCGTGCCCGAGGACGCCATTCCGCGCATGGCCACCGACGCGCTAAAAATCACCCGTCTTCTCAAAAACAATCCCCGCGAGGTCACACTGGCCGACGCGGAGCACATCTACCGGCAGGCATATTGACCATGGCCAAAAGCAGTAAACACCGCGGCGTCATCGTTCCCATGGCGACGCCCTTCACCGCCACCGGCGAGCTCGACGAGCGCGCCGCCGAACGCCTAGTCGTCCATCTCGCGAGCAACGACATGGGCGTGTTCGTCCTCGGCACCACCGGCGAATGCGCGTCGATCCCGCCCGCCGCGCGCGCACGCCTGGTCGAGATCGCGATCAAAACCGCCGGCGGCCGCGTGCCGGTTTACGCCGGTATCGGCGACAATTGCATCCAGGAATCGATCGAGAGCGGACGCGCCTGGCTCCGGCTCGGCGTCGATGCCGTCGTCGCGCACCTGCCCTCGTATTATTTGCTCAGCCCCGCGGAAATGGAGGCGTGTTTCACCTTGCTGGCCGAAAAAATCGCCGGCCCGCTTGTGCTCTATAACATCCCGCAGACCACGCGCATGTCGCTCCCGCTCGATGTGGTGCAACCGCTCGCGGACATCCCGAATATCGTCGGATTCAAAGACTCCGAAAACGTCCCCGGCCGCCTCGAACGCACGGCCGAGCTTTTTGCCGGCCGTCCCGACTTTTCCATCTTCATGGGCGCCTCCGTGCTCTCCGCCAAGGCGCTCCGCCACGGCTTCGATGGACTCGTGCCTAGCTCCGGCAACATCGCCCCGGCGCTCTGGCGGGATATGTATCAGGCCGCGCTTAACGCCCGGTGGGAACAAACCGAGGAACTCCAGCGCCGCCTCGATGCCGTCGCCAGTGTTTTCCAGCGCGACCGCTCGCTCGGCCAGTCGCTCGCCGCTTTGAAAGTCTGTCTGGAAACACTCGGGCTCTGCGGCCCGGCTGTATTGCCGCCGCTGATACCGCTCGATCCTTCGACACGCGAATCCGTCCAACGAGAACTCAACTCGCTCGACCTCGATCCGCTGGCCGCCCGATGACGTCGCCGCCCATCGTCGTTCTCGCCGACGATCTCACCGGCGCCGCCGAGATCAGTGCCATCGGCCACGCGCATGGACTGCGCGCCGTGGTGGCACTTTCCCCCGATTCGCTTCCGCCCGACGCGGAACTGCTGGTCTTCGACACGGATTCGCGCCTCAACCCGGCCGATGAAGCCGCGCGCAAAATCCGCCACATCGCAGAGCGCCTTCCCGCCGCGCTGAAACAACACGTTTTCAAAAAAACCGACTCCGTTCTCCGCGGCCCGGTCGCCGCCGAGGTCGAGGCCGCCGCCACCGCGCTCGGACGCGACACCGTCCTGCTCGCACCGGCCAATCCCTCGCTCGGACGCACCATCCATCAAGGCATCTATCACGTGAACGGCGTGCCGCTTCACCAGACGTCCTTCGCCCACGATCCGCATCATCCCGCGCAGCACCCGCATGTCGCGACCTTGATCGGCCCCACCGCGCGATTGCCGCTTGTGCTGGCGCGTCCCGGCATGCCGCTGCCGTCGCCCGGGCTCATTCTCGCCGAGGCGGAAAACGCCAACGACGTCGCCCACTGGGCCGGCCGCATCGCCAGCAACATCCTGCCCGCCGGCGGCGCCGATTTTTTCGAGGCCTTCATCAAAACGCTCGGCCTCACCGCGGATGCCGTCACCGCCGCGCCTCCCGCGCCGCGCGGTCCCACGCTGATCATCTCCGGCACCACCAGCGCCGCCGGCGAAGCGCTGCGCCGCACCGCCCGCGAAAACAGCCTTCCCGTTTTCCCCATTCCCGAGGCGCTGCTGCACGCGGACGAAACCTTCGAAACCGGCGTGCAAAACTGGGCCGAACACATCCGCCGCGCCCTCCTCGCGGATGGACTCGCCCTTGCCGTCGTCGATCGCCCGCTCGATCACGAGCCCCACATCCCCACCGCCATCCGCCGCTCCTTCGCGCGCATGGTCACCCTCCTCGATCAACGCCGCGCCTTTCATCATCTCCTCGTCGATGGCGGCGCCACCGCCGCCGCCGTCACCCGCTCGCTCGCGTGGCATCAACTCGCCACCGCTGGCGTGTGGGCTCCGGGCGTTGTTTCTTTGCAACCGCTCACCGCGCCCGACGTTCTTCTCACGCTCAAGCCCGGCAGCTATCCATGGCCCGCGCTTTTGTGGAAAAAACTCTCCACCAGACCGGTCCCTTCCGCCTCCTGATCATGTCGAACCTTCCGCCCATTCTCGCCATCACGCTCGGCGATCCCGCCGGCACCGGCCCGGAGATCATCACCAAGGCGCTCGCGCTGCCCGAGATCCACGCGCTTTGCCGCCCGCTCGTCGTCGGCGACGCCGCTGTATTGACGCAAGCACTACAGTTCACCGGCTCGTCTCTGAAGGTCCGCGCATTTTCCTCCGTCGCGGAGGCCACGTATGCGCCCGACGAGATCGCCGTGCTCGATCTCAAAAACGTCGTCCTCGAAAAACTCGTGCTCGGCAAAGTCGACGCCATGGCCGGCCAGGCCGCGTACGAATACGTCCGCCGCGCCGCCGAACTCGCGCTCGCCGGCGAGGTCGGCGCCATCGTGACGTCCGCCCTCAACAAAGCCGCCATGAATCTCGCCGGTCATCATTACGATGGACACACCGGCCTTCTCGCCGAGGTCTGCAAATCCCCCGGCGCCACCATGATGCTCGTGGCCGACAAACTCCGCGTGAGCCATGTCTCCACGCATGTGCCGTTGCGCGTCGCCATCGATCGCGTTCGCCCCGAGCGCATCCTCAAGGTTCTTCAGCTCACGCACGACGCCGTGCGCAATCTCGGCATCGAGAAACCGAAAATCGCCGTCGCCGGCCTCAATCCGCACGCCGGCGAAAACGGCCTCTTCGGCGACGACGAACAAAAATACATCGAGCCCGCCATCGCCGAGGGACGCGCCCGCGGCTTCGATGTGCACGGTCCGTTCGCCGGCGACACCGTTTTTTTCCGCGTGCTTCAGGGCGAGTTCGATGCGGGCATCGCCATGTATCACGATCAAGGCCACGTCGCCGCCAAGATGCTCGGCATCTGGCGCGGCGTGAACGTCACCCTCGGCCTGCCGATCATCCGCACGTCCGTCGAACACGGCACTGACTTCGCCAATGCCGGCACCGGCCGCTCCGATCCGCGCAGCCTCGTCGAGGCGCTGAAACTCGCCGCCACCATGGCGAAAAATCGCGCGCCGGTCATCGTTTCGTAAGGTGGGGAGGGGCATCCTTTCCCCTTCGTACCCGTCATTCGTCCATCTGACTTTTTCAGATATAAGACCTATAAGTCCCATCGGCCTATAGGCCCTATCTTCATCGCCGCATACTCGTCGCCATGAAACTCACGCTCGCCTTCCCTCTCTCGGCTCTCTCCGCCATCGCACTTGCCGGCACCTCACACGCCGCACCTGGACCCGCGCTCGTTTTCACCGACACGCAGCGCGTCGAAAGCGTGTCCGATGGCGCGCTTCGCCCGGTCGTCGGCGTGCACAATATTCAGATCGTGCGCTCCAACCGCACCGTCGCCGCGCACAGCGATCCTTCGCTCAATCACACTTACCTCCACGCAGCGATGATGGCGCACTGGCGTGGACAATTTTACGTCAACTACCTCAGCGGTCCGGTCAACGAGCACGACCAACCCACCGTGACCAACCTCGTCACGTCGCGCGACGGCCTCACTTGGTCCACACCGCAACTGCTTTTCCCCGCGATCACGCTGCCCGACGGCAAGCCGAGCATCATGCACCAGCGCGCGAGCTTCTACGTCGCACCGGGGGATCGTCTGCTCGCCACCGGTTTCCACGGAAAATATCCCTCGCCCAACGATGGCAGCGGCATCGGCCGCGTTATCCGTGAGATCCATGCCGATGGCTCGCTCGGCCCCATCTATTTCATCCGCCTGAACCGCCACACCGGCGCGACCGAGGCGCAGATGCCCTACCCCGCCTACACCACGTCGCCCGACAAGGGTTTCGTCGCCGCCTGCGACGCGCTCCTCGCCGATCGCGCGTACACCAGCCAGTGGTGGGAGGAGGAGCGCACCGACGCCGATGGCTATTACAACCTCACGCTCAAAGCCATCAGCACGCTGCGCCGCCCCGACGGCTCGCTGCTCGCGATCGCCAAGGACGCCCAGCACGCCGTCAGCACCGACAACGGCAAAACCTGGGAGCGCCGCGGCTTCGCCGAAAATCTTCCGATCAATTCCTCGAAATACTGGCTGCAAAACCTCGCCGACGGACGCCAGGCCCTCGTACTCAATCCGACCAGCCGCCTGCGTTTCCCACTCGCGATCGCGACTTCCTCGGACGCCAAAAACTTCGGCGATCTTCTCACCGTCCACGGCGATCTCCCGCCGCAGCGTTTCCCCGGCAAATTCAAAAATCTCGGCGCGCAATACGTCCGCGGTATTCACGACGGCAACGGCGTCCCGCCCGACGGCGGCCTCTGGCTCACTTACAGCACCAACAAGGAGGACATCTGGGTCTCCCGCGTGCCGCAGCCGGTCACGGGCGTCGTATCCGAAAACTCGATACAGGATTCTTTCGAGCAGACCGTCCCCGGCACGCTGCCCGCCGGCTGGAACATCTACAGCCCGCTTTGGGCTCCCGTCCGCGTGATCGACTCCGGCGACGCTCGCCAAAAACACGTGCTCGAACTGCGCGACGAAGATCCTTTCGAGTACGCCCGCGCTGTCCGCGTTTTCCCGTCCACCCACGGCGTGAAGATCACGTTCAAGGTTTTCGCCCGTCAGACCAACGCCCGCCTCGAAATCGACGTGCTCGGGCCGCGCGGCGAGCGCCAGACCGCTTTCGCCTTCGGCGCCGATGGCCGCCTCTGGCTCAACCACGAGGGCATCTGGACCGACAACGGTTCCTACGAAGCGAACCGCTGGATCGAGTTCAGTTACGAACTCGCCGCCGACCCGCGCGCCGACCGCGGCGTCTGGTTGATCGACGGTCGCACCTCCAACCCACGCGCAGGTGGACCGGCCGAAATCACGCCGACCATCGAGCGCCTCTCCTTCCGAACCGGACCGCTCAACCGCACGCCCGAAGGTCAGGGCTACGATCTCCCCGGCGCCGATCAGAAAGTTCCCGCCGCGTCGTTCCTGATCGACGACGTCTCCATCACTCCGGTCCGCTGATCACTCACATTTTCATTCGTTAATTTTTCCCGCACAGAGACGCTAAGACGCAGAAAACTCCCGCTTCCGGCTCTGCGTCTCCGCGCCTTTGCGTGAGACCTGTCTCTTTATACACCGTGAAGTTCGTCCTCTGCTCCATCCTCCTCGCGCTCTCGCTCACGTTCGCCCGCGCTCAAGCGCCCGAAATCTCCCTCACTCCGCGCAGCGAGATCGCGCTGACCGACAACTGGCGCACCGCCTACGATGCGGCCGATCCTGAAAAATTCGCCGCGTTCACAGGCGCGAGTTTTGACGACTCCGCCTGGCGCACCGTCAGCGTGCCGCACAACTGGGACGACTATCAGGGTTTCCGTCAGGTCAAGGCCGGCCATCTCTTCGGCCACGCGTGGTACCGCACGTCGGTCACACTCGCGGCTGACACCGCCACCGCCGATCGCCGCCATTTTCTCTTCTTCGAAGGCGTCGGCGCGTACGCCACCGTCTGGGTCAACGGGACGCTCGTCGGTCGTCACGACGGCGCTCTCACCACGTTCACGCTCGATGTGACCGACGCGCTTCACCGCGACGGCTCGGCCAACATCATCGCCGTCCGCGCCGATCATCCGCGCGGCATCCGCGATCTCCCTTGGGTCAACGGGGGCAGCGAGCGCGCCTACGGTTTCTCCGAGGGTTCCCAGCCGTTCGGCATCCACCGTCCCGTCCGTCTTGTATCCACAAATTCAGTACGCGTGGAACCGTTCGGCGTTCACATCTGGGCCGATCGCGCATCGTTGACGGCTAAATCGGCGAACGTTCATGCGCGCACGGAGATCAAAAACCACGGCGCCTCCGCGCAGAACTTCCGCGTCGTTTCCAAGCTCCGCGACGCCGCGGGCAAAGTTGTGGCCCAAACGTCCTCCGACGCCACGCTCGCGCCAGGCGCCGCACGCATGGTCGAGCAGTTATTTCCCCGCCTGAAAAACCCGAAACTCTGGTCGCCCGCACAGCCGCATCTTTACACGCTGACCACCGAGCTTGTATCCAAAGGCTCAATACTCGACCGCGTCGAAACCGTCACTGGTTTCCGCACCATCGAGTGGCGCGGGGCCGATCCGGCCTCGGCCGACGGGCGTTTCTTCATCAACGGCCAGCCGTTTCTCATCAACGGCACCGCCGAGTACGAACATCTCCTCGGGCAGAGCCATGCGTTTTCGGATGAACAGATCCGCGCCCGCGTCCGCCAGATCCAGGCCGCGGGCTTCAACGCCTTCCGCGACGCCCACCATCCGCACAATCTCCGCTACAGCGATTACTGGCAGCGCGACGGCATGCTCTGGTGGCCGCAATTCGGCACGCACATCTGGTTCGATAACGAAAAATTCCGGACCACGTTCAAAGCCCGCCTCCGCGACTGGATCAAGGAGCGCCGCAACAATCCCGCCGCCGTCCTCTGGGGTCTGCAAAACGAGAGTCGCCTGCCCGCGCCTTTCGTTGCCGAGTGCGTCGCGATCATTCGCGAAATGGATCCCCACGCGACCGTCGAACGCAAGATCACCACGTGCAACGGCGGCGTCGGCGCCGACTGGGACGTGCCCCAAAATTGGTCCGGCACCTACGGCGGCGATCCCGCCACCTATGCGGAGGATCTGCGCAAGCAGCGCCTCGTCGGCGAATACGGCGCGTGGCGTTCGCTGGAGTTTCACGCCGAGGGTCCGCTCGATCTGCGCGGCGCTTACACCGAGGAGCGCTTCACCGCGCTGATGGAAACGAAGGTGCGGCTTCACGAGAAAGCCCGCGACTACGCGAGCGGACACTTCATGTGGCCTTTCGCCACGCACACCAATCCCGGCCGCAACATCGGCGAGCTCGGCGAACAAACCCGCGATGGATGGCGCGAACTCGATCAAATCGGCCCCGCCAACAACAAGGGCCTGCTCACGATCTGGGGCGAACCGCTCGACGCTTTCTACATGTACCGGTCCAACTTCGCGCCGAAGGAAACCGATCCGATGCTGTACATCGCGTCGCACACCTGGCCCGATCGCTGGCCCGAGCCAGGCAAAAAATCCGGCATCCTCGTTTATTCCAACTGCGACGAGGTGGAGCTCTTCAACGATCTCGGCGAACGCTCGCTCGGCATCCGCACGCGCGACGGCATCGGCACACATTTCCGCTGGGACGATGTCGAAATCGCTACCAACACGCTCTACGCCGAAGGCCGCGTGAACGGCAAAGTCGTCGCCCGCGACCTCATCACGCTTCATCATCTGCCGGTCGCCCCCGCACTTGCAAAACGTGAAGCCGCGCAGCCGTCGCTCACCGAGCCCCGCGCCGGACAAAACTATCTGTATCGGGTGAATCTCGGCGGCCCCGACTACACCGACGAACACGGCAACCGCTGGCTCGCCGATCGCGACTACCGCGAAGGCGACGCGTGGGGCACTGCCTCCTGGGCGCAACAATTCGCCAATCTGCCCGCCGCCTTCGGCAGCCAGCGCAAGATCTTCGATCCGATCATCGGCGCCCGCGACGACGCGCTGTTCCAGACCTTCCGCTATGGTCGCGATCAGCTGCGTTTTGTGTTCACCGTTCCGTATTCGGAATCCGAATACACGATCGACCTCTTCTTCACGGAACCGTGGTACGGTACCGGCGGCGGCGATGCCTCCGGCTGGCGCTTGTTCGATGTCGCCGTGAACGGCGAAACGAAGATTCGCAACCTCGACATCTGGAAGGAATCCGGCGGACGCGCCCACGCGCTGAAAAAGACCGTCACCGCCCGTGCGAAAGACGGAAGTCTCGAGATTTCGTTCCCGCGCGTCGCATCGTATCAAGCCGTGCTCTCCGCCATCGCGATTTCGCACGCGGAGGTTGCCGCGCCCGCGCCCTCGCTGCCGCGTCTGCTCCAGGCCCCGACCTCTGCGACCGGCGTGGAGCTGCGCACGCATCTCGATTCGGGTGAGCGTGTTTCCCTCGATCGCGACGACACCCTCGTTTCGCTTCCCGAAAGTTTGCGCAGCGCAGAATGGGTTCGTTTCTCCGCCGATGCGCTCGCTCGCAAAAACACCTTCGTCATCAACGCCGATGCTGAACTCGCGCTCGCGCTTCCTCCCGAGGCTGCCGCCCCCGCCGGCTGGAGCGCGCTCGCCGAGCACATCGTGACGCGTGAAACGACGTTCGCGCTCTATCGCAAATTCCACGGCGCCGGTTCGCGCTTCGTTCTTCCGGCCGGTTCCGGCGCGCACCTGCTCATCGCCAAACGCACGCTGCCGCTTCCGCCGCCGCAAACCATCACTGCGGTCGAAGCCGGCCCTGGTTGGAAAGTCGCGGGCCATGTGAAAGTCGGGCAGTTCGTTCATCCCGACAGCGACGAAACGTTTGCCGAGATCGCGCCCAATCTCACCGACGCCGACTGGATTCAGACGCCGCTCACGCCTTCGCCCGAAAGCGCGCCGCGGTTCACGGTCGATGATCACGTGGAAATCTATCTCGCCCTGCGCGAAAACACTTTGCTCCCCGAGGAATGGACGCCGGCCACGGACACGCTCAAAACAAGCGGCGGTCAGAAGCTCGCGCTGTTCCGCCGCCGCGGCGAGCCCGGCCAGACCATCGATCTGCGCGGCCTCGCGCCTGTTTCCGTGCTCATCCGCGCGGTGCGACCGGCATCGTTCCACGAAGCCGAGGACTCCGCGTTTTCCGGCGCTTCGCTCGTGCAAACCCCGGCCGGCCACAACGGTCGCGGCGCGATCAAGCTGCCCGCCGCTGTCGAAGCGCCTTCGGAGCTCACCTGGACGATCGATGTCGGCGTCGGCTCGCGCTACTGGCTGAACTTCCGCTACGCGACCGCATCGCGCGAACCGTTGCAGGTCGAGCAGACGATCATCACCAACGAAGGCCGCGTGCTGCGCACCGATACGATCACCTTTCCGCCCGTGCCGGAAGGCCGCGACTGGGCGATCATGCGCGCACTCACGCGCTCGAGCATCAACGCCGGCACCTACCAGATCGTGCTCCGCCCGCTCGGCTCCACCACGCCGATCGTGTTCGATTCGCTCGAAGTCGAATAAACGCCGCTCCCGTCTGCCTCCCGACAACAACACTGATGGCACGCTGAAGCCGCGCTGCCTTCTGACTGTTGGCGGGAGGAAAAGATTTCTCTTCCCCCGCACGCTCTGCACCCTGTTCGTCTTCTTTTATTATCATGGACGCCTTCAACCTCGCCAAAGAACGCTACGCCGCCCTCGGCGTGGATGTTGAAAAATCCCTCCAAGTGCTCGCGGGCACTCCGGTCTCCCTCCAGTGCTGGCAGGGCGACGACGTCTCCGGTTCCGAGCGCGAAGGCGCTGAACTCACGGGCGGTATCCAGGCCACCGGCAACTATCCCGGCAAGGCCCGCAATCTCGCCGAGCTGCGCACCGATCTCGATCAGGCGCTTTCGCTGATCCCCGGCAAACAACGCGTCAACCTGCACGCGTGCTATGCCGATCTCGGCGGCAAAAAGATCGAACGCAACGCCTACACCATCGACCAATTCGCGAGCTGGGTCGATTGGGCCAAGGCCAAGGACATCGGCATCGATTTTAATCCGACCTACTTCTCGCACGCACTTTCCGCCGACGGTTTCACGCTGTCGCATCGCGACGAAGGCATCCGCAAATTCTGGATCGAGCACGGCATCGCCAGCCGCCAGATCGCCGGCGAAATCGGCAAACGCCTCGGCAAAACCGTCATCACCAATCTCTGGATTCCCGACGGCTTCAAGGACACGCCCGTCAATCGCCGCGAATACCGAGAGCGCCTCGAACAATCGCTCGACGCCGTGTACGCGCCCGCGATCGACCCGGCGTTCAACCGCGACGCAGTGGAGTGCAAACTCTTTGGCATCGGCTCCGAATCCTGCGTGATCGGTTCGCACGAGTTCTATCTCGGCTACGCCGTGAAGCGCCAGAAGTTGCTCTGTCTCGACGCCGGCCATTTCCACCCGACCGAAACGCTCGCCGACAAGATTTCGTCCACGCTGCAATTCGTCCCCGAGATCCTCCTCCACGTCAGCCGCGGCGTACGCTGGGACAGCGATCACGTCGTCACGCTCGACGATCAGACCAAGGCGCTCATGGAAGAAATCGTGCGCGGCGATTATCTCGGCCGCGTTCACATCGGCATGGATTTCTTCGATGCGAGCATCAACCGCATCGCCGCGTGGGTCATCGGCGCGCGCAACACACAGAAAGCGCTGCTCCTCGCGTTGCTCGAACCGCTCGAGAAGCTCCGCAAACTCGAAGCCGAAGGCGATTTCTCCAGCCGCCTCGCGATCCTCGAAGAAGTAAAGTCGCTGCCCTTCGGCGCGGTCTGGGACGAGTTCTGCAAACGCAACAACGTCCCCGTCGGCCTCGACTGGCTGGCCGTGGTGAAGAATTACGAAAAGACCGTCCTCGCGAACCGGAAGTAAGCGGGATCGAGGTGGAACGCGCCGTCCCGGCGCGTTCTTCACCGCCGCAAACAAAAGAACGTCATTCATTCTTCAACATCGCACAGCGCGCCGGGACGGCGCGCTCCACCGCGATCCAAAACAAAGAAGCCCGGAACGGTAAACGTTCCGGGCTTCTTTGTTTTATAAGAGCGGCATGACGCCGCGACGCATCCGATCAGTCGATACGCGTTACTTCACCGCGGCCGCGGCTTTCACGAGCTCGACAAAGCTGCGCGCTTCCAGCGACGCGCCGCCGATGAGGCCGCCGTCGATGTCTTTTTGCGCGAGCAGTTCCGGCGCATTGGCCGGCTTCATCGAACCGCCGTAAAGGATGCGGACCTTTTGCGAGACTTGATCGCCAAAGAGCTTCGTCAGCAAAGAGCGGATGAAGGCATGCACTTCCTGCGCCTGCTCGGTCGTGGCTACCTTGCCGGTGCCGATGGCCCAGACGGGTTCGTACGCGATGACCACGCTCGTCGCGAGATCCTTGCTGACGCCTTCGAGGCCGGCTTCGAGCTGGGTCTGCACGACCTTGAGCGTCGAACCCGCTTCGCGTTCGGCGAGCGTTTCGCCGACGCAGAGGATCGGGCGCAGCTGGTTCTTCAACGCGGCGATGACCTTCTTGTTGATGAAGGCATCGTCCTCGCCGAAATACTGGCGGCGCTCGCTGTGGCCGAGGATGACATGCGTGGCGAAAAACGCGCGCAGCATCGAGGCCGAGACTTCGCCGGTGAAGGCGCCGCTGGCTTCGGGATGCATGTTTTGCGCACCGAGTTTCACGGTGGAGCCGTCGAGCGCTTTGCCGACGCTTTCGAGCGAGGTGAAGGGCGGGCAAACGACGATGTCGACATCGACATTTTTGCCGAGCTCGGCGACCAGCTCCTCGGCGAGGGAAAGGCCCTCGGAGGCGGTCTTGTTCATCTTCCAGTTACCGGCGATGAGTTTTTTGCGGATCATAAAAATGGATTTTACAGACGATAACGAAGGTAACGAAGAAGAGACGAAGCAAACGTTGGACGCTTCGTTCTCTTCGTTACCTTCTGTTCAAAAGGATTGATCAGCTTTCCAAGAACACCACTCCGGGGAGGGCTTTGCCTTCAAGGAGTTCGAGGCTGGCGCCGCCGCCCGTCGAGCAGTGCGAAACCTTGTCCACGATTTTGTTTTTCTTTGCCGCGGTGGCGGTGTCGCCGCCGCCGACAACGGTGACCGCGCCATTGGCCGTGGCTTGAGCGATCGCGGCCGCCATGGCCTTGGTGCCTTCGGCAAACTTTTCGACTTCGAACACGCCGGGAGGTCCGTTCCAGATGATGGTTTTGGCGCGGCCGATGACCTGCGCGAACAACTCGCGTGATTTCGGACCGGCATCGAGACCCATCCAGCCGTCGGGGATGCCCGACTTGTCGTCGGCCACGCCGGTCTGCACCGCTTCGATGTCGGCAGGAGAACCGGGGAAACGATCGGCCGTCACGAAGTCCACCGGAAGCGTGATCTTCACGCCCTTGGCCTTCGCTTTTTCGAAGAGGTCCTTCGCGATCTTCGCGCCTTCGGTGTCGAAGAGCGACGTGCCGATGGACATGCCTTCGAGTTCCTTTTTGAAGGTGAAGGACATGCCGCCGCCGATGATGATCTCGTCGGACTTTTCGAGGAGATTGTTGATGAGCGGAATCTTGTCGGCGATCTTGGCGCCGCCGAGGATGGCGAGCAGCGGGCGGGCGGGCGCATCGATCACTTTGGCGAAGGCGTTGAGCTCGGCTTCCATGAGGAAACCGGCGGCCTTCTGCGGGAGGTTCACGCCGACCATCGAGCTGTGCGCGCGGTGCGCGGTGCCGAAGGCGTCGTTGACGTAAACGTCGGCGAGCTTCGAAAGGCTGGCGCGGAATTCGGCGACTTTGGCGGGATCGGCCTTGATGGATTTCTCCGTGCCGTCGGGCTGCTTTTCCTTGGTCTTGCCCTCTTCTTCGAGGTGGAAGCGGAGGTTTTCGAGCAGGAGCACATCGCCGGCCTTGAGCGCGGCGGCGGCTTGTTCGGCGGCGGGGCCCACGCAGTCATCGGCGAAAGCGACGGGCTTGCCGAGGAGCTTCGAGAGCTCGGCGGCGACGGGCTTCAGCGAGAATTTTTCGATGCGCTTGCCGTCCGGGCGGCCGAGGTGGCTGGCGAGGACGACGGAGGCGCCTTTTTCGAGCGCGTATTTGATCGTGGGCAGCGCGGCGACGATGCGGGCGTTGTTGGTGATGGCGCCGGTGGCCTTGTCCTGGGGGACGTTGAAGTCCACGCGGATGAAGACGCGTTTGCCGGCGAGATCGAGGTCGCGGATGGATTTGAATTTAGACATTTGTGGAAAAATCCGAGGTTCGAAATCCGAATGCCGAAGACGGAGACGGGCCCCAAAATAAAAGAAGGCCGAGTCGGTGAGGACATTCGGCCTTCGGGCTTCGCCATTCGGGCGTTAAATTTACAGCTGGGCGGCGATCTTCTTGGTGAGATCGACGACGCGGTTGCTGTAGCCCCACTCGTTGTCGTACCAGCTCACGAGCTTGAAGAAGGTCGGGTTGAGCTCGATCGAGGAGCCGGCGTCGAAGATCGACGAGAGGCTGTCGTGGATGAAGTCGGAGGAGGCGACTTCGTCCTCGGTGTAGCCGAGCACGCCGCTGAGGTAGGTCTCGGACGCCTTTTTCATGGCGGCCTTGATCTCGGCGAGCGAGGTGGGCTTCTCGGTCTTCACGGTGAGGTCAACGACCGACACGGTGGGCGTCGGAACGCGGAAGGACATGCCGGTGAGCTTGCCCTTGACCTCGGGGAGAACGAGCGCGGTGGCCTTGGCGGCGCCGGTCGAGGACGGGATGATGTTGATGGCGGCGGAACGGCCACCCTTCCAGTCCTTCTTCGAGGGACCATCGACCGTCTTCTGGGTCGCGGTGTAGGAGTGGATCGTGGTCATCAGACCTTCGACGACGCCGTAACCTTCCTTCAGGAGCACGGAGACGACCGGCGCGAGGCAGTTCGTCGTGCAGGAGGCGTTGGAAATGATGTTGTGCTTGGCGAGGTCGAGCTTGTCGTCGTTCACGCCGACCACGACGGTGATGTCTTCACCCTTCGCCGGAGCGGAGATGATGACCTTCTTGGCACCGGCGGTGATATGGCCCTTGGCCTTTTCCGCTTCGGTGAAGAGACCGGTGGACTCGATCACGAGATCGACGCCCAGCTTGGCCCAGGGAAGCTCGGCCGGAGTCCGGGCGGAAACGACGAGGATCTCCTTGCCGTTGACCACGAGCACGTCGTCCTCGGCCTTGTCGGCGGCCGATTTCTTGGAGCTGACGGTGCCCTTGAATTTACCCTGCGTAGAATCGTACTTCAGCAGGTAGGCGAGATTGTCCGCCGGGACGATGTCGCCGACTGCGACGACGTCGAGCGTGGTGCCGAGGAGGCCTTGCTCAACGAGAGCGCGGAAGACGAGGCGGCCGATACGGCCGAAACCATTGATAGCGACTTTAACTGCCATGGGAGACTCCGATTTCTACTGTGGGTTGGTTATTTGCTGATTGAGTGTGAGCCGCATCCTGCGACGCGGGAACGTCAGTGAAATAACCAGACCCCGGGATTGGCAAGGGTTTTGGCGGTTTCGCGTCAAACATGCGCAGCAGATGCCAAATTCTGCACGGGTCCCCCAACGCGCGGAAACGCCGGGAGCATCTGGCCTACCACGGCGGCGCGCTCAACTCTCGATCCACAGGCCGCAACCGAGCGCCGGCACGAACAATTCCGCCTCCACGGGCTCCGCATGACGCGGCGGAGCGGCGAGGAAAAAGCGTTCGTGGTCGGCGAGTTGACGCCAGCGCACCGCCGCCAGTTCGGCGCCAATCGGGATGAACGCATCTTGCAGGGTTGGATTCACCGCCAGGAGCAATCGATGCGGACCGTGCGTATGATCCGCATTATAAACGGTTGCCGCCGCGGTGGAATCGGGCGCGAAGAAGAAACGGAAATACCGGTCTGGCGGCCGCGAGTAAAGACGCAGCAGCGCGCCCGCTTCCGACCGGCGAAACGCGATCCAGTCCGCGAAATACGCGTGCGACGCCGGGAAGCGGAAGATGCGGCGGTAATCCAGCGCGTTGAGATCGCCGCGCAGATAGGTGTTGTTCACGCCTTGTTTCGAGCGAAGGAAATCCTGCCCCGCCGAGATCATCGGGATGCCGATCGAGGAAAACAGAATCGCCGCCATCAGATGCGTGCGGCGCCGGTCGTTCGCCGTGGGCGAGTGGCCGTTGCCGTCGGGATTTTCCGTGATCACATCGATCCACGTGCGATCGTCGTGCGACTCGGTGTAGTTCACCGTCTGCGCGGGCCACTTCGCGTAGTGCCAGGGCGAACCTTTGAGAAAATACTCGTAGCCTTCGCGTGTGCCGCCGCCGCGCACGAACTCGCGCACGAAATTCCTGTATCCATCATTCCACGACGCCCAGCCGGTGTCGCGTAGCGCGCCGCCGATGTGCCCGCGAAAACTCCACGGCTCCGCGATCAGGATCACGTCGGGCTTCACGCGCTTGAGCGCCTTTTCGATCTGCTTGAGCGGTTC
Organism: uncultured Opitutaceae bacterium; assembly: GCA_964573305.1. Lineage (GTDB taxonomy): Bacteria > Verrucomicrobiota > Verrucomicrobiia > Opitutales > Opitutaceae > Nibricoccus. Next base: position 54,195 of record CAZNJG010000013.1, on the reverse strand, counting down.
GAGTCCGACCAAATCCGCGAGGTCGAAGCGAAAACCATCGACCCCAAATGTCTCCACTAAATGGATACAGCTGTCGATGATCAGCCGCAACGCCATCGCCGAGGCCGCGCGCACGTCGTTGCCGCAACCACTCCAGTTCGTGAGTTTCCCGTCGGGCTCGACTTCGAAGTAGTAGAGCTTGTCCACGAACAGCAGATGGGCCGGATCGCCCACGTGGTTGTACACCACGTCGAGGATCACCGCCATGCCCCGCCGGTGAAACGCCGCGACCAACTCCTGCAGTTCGCGGATGCCCGACGCCTTCTCCGGCTCCAGCGAGAACGCACTCGCGGGCGCGAAGTAATTCGCGGTCATGTAACCCCACTGATAATCGTCGCGGCTGCGATTGTCCGCCTCTTGGACCGGCTGCAACTCCACCGCATTCACCCCGAGATGATGCAGATAAAATTCGGGGCTTTCGACCCACTTGCGCAGGCCGCTGAAGCCCAGCCGCTCGTCCGCACTCAGCCTGATAGGCGCGTGCGTGGTGAGGTCGCGCACGTGCGCCTCCGCGATCACGAGATCCTGCCAGGCCGGCGTCGCAAAACTCCGGTCCGCGGGCGCGATGCGATTGCGATCCACGACGACGCCGGGGCCGTGCCGGTCGACGGTCGCGAGCGCATACGGATCGAGCACGCGCATCGCCGGATCGAAATGCCCAAACGCATCGTTGGGACCATCGACATGGTACCAATAAAACCAGCCGTGCAGATTCTGCGTGAGCGTCACGTCCCACGTGTGATCCGCGCGTTTTGTCAGCGCATAACGATGCGGCGTCGCCTGATCCTCAAGTCGCGCACACACGCACAACTCCACACGGCGCGCGCGCGGCGCGAACAACCGGAAAACCGTCTCGTCCGCGTTCACCAGCGCGCCGAGTTTCGCGCGCGATTCGAGGCGATAAAAATACGCTCCCGGCCGCAGCGGCACGCCTTCCCCTCCCTGCCATGAAACCGCCAATCCCCCGGCCAAGTCCACGGGTTCGCTCAGAGTAAACTCGAACAAATGCTGACCCGTGCGATGCGGATCGATCCGGTAATTCACATTGCCGCCTTCATCGCGTGCGGCGTTCGGCGCGTCCGCCGGCACCTCGAGCCAGCGATGATCGCCGGTCACAAATTTGAAGCGCATCGGCGGGTGGGCAAAAAACTGATCCGCGGACCCGCGAAACAACCACACATCCTCGCCCGCGAGCGTCGTGCGCCGCAGCCGCCACGCCTCCTGCGCCACCGCACGCTCCCAGCCGTTGAAATCGCCGGCGAGAAACACCGCGACATCGTCCCCACGCAACCCGGGATGATCCTTCGGCTTCAGAACAAAAAAGATCTCGCCCTGCTTGTTCGCGAAGTACGCGCTGGCCGCTGCATACGCATGGTCGGGCACTTTGCTGAGCGTGGCAAAACGCGGCGCATCCGGCCCGGTCAGCGCGAGCGGCGGCGTGTGCCGCGCCCGCCAGTCATGCACGAGCTCGATCACGCCTCGGGTCGGCGATTCGAGCCAGGCGTGGGCGATCTTTTTTTCACGGGAAGCCATGGGTGACAGGCGGCCATCATTCCCCGTGCCAATCGTCCGACAAGGGTGAAAGTCGCGCCCGGCCCGTGTCGTTTCAGCGGCGCACAATGCGTGTAGTGCCGCCAGCCCTACGGAATGTCGAAGGCGGACAGAACGGGTTTGCCGTCGAAATAAGGTAGCAACGGCAGTCCGAGCAGCCAGCACGCCGTCACCGCCGTATCCTCGGTGTCCACTTGAAGCGCGGCATCGCCCGTGAGATCCACGCCCTTGAGCACACCCGCACCGCTCGCGATCCACGGGATGTGGCGGCTGCGCGCATCGTCCGGACCATGCGTGCGACCGGCTCCGCCGTGATCCGAGGAGAGGATGATTGTCGTGGAATTCCGGATACCGGCGCGGTCGAGCGACTCCAGCAAACGCGCGAGCTCACCATCCGTCTCTTCGATCTTCGCGTGTTGTTCGGGCGAGCCCCAACCATGCTTGTGCCCCATCGAATCGACTTCGTTGTAATGCACCACGATCAGCGCCGGCTTGTGTTCTTCGATGATGCTCACCGCCGCCGCGGTCACAGTCGCATGCGTGCCGCTCGAATTTTTTTCCTCGGGAATCGCCGTCCACGTGACGCTGCCCGGCTTGGCGAGCGTGGAAAATTTCGATTTTCCCGCGACGAGCGCGGTGGTGTAGCCGGCGTTTTTCGCCAGCTCGAAGATCGTCGGCACACGCGGATAAACAGGCTCCGTCAACGGCAGATCACTGTTCCACTCCACGCCATGTTTCCGCGGCGTCACGCCCGTCAACATGCTTGTGTGCGAGGGTAGCGTGATCGAAACCGCGGTCGTGCGCGCCCAGAATGTATACGCACCGTCGCGAGCCATCGCCCGCAGCGTCGGCATGTCGGCCAGCAACGCCCGGTCCGGACGCAAGCCATCGATACTGATGATCAGCACATGCTCCACCGCGGGGATGGGGCGCTGGGGTTTGGAGATGGCGACGCCGAATTGTGCGAAGGCGGGCGATGCCCACACGAGAAAGACCGGAAGCAGGTAACGCATTCTCATGCGCGCACCTTGCGGATGCCGCGCCAGCGAGTAAAGCCCCGCCCTGTTACGATCGGTTGACGCGCCGCCTTCGCATCCGTGTTTTGAGCGGGATGTCCACCCGCGAAAAGATCCTCGTCGCCCTCTCCGGCGGCGTCGACAGCTCGGTCGCCGCCCTCCTGCTCAAACGGCAGGGCTTCGACATCGTCGGCGCGTACATGAAAAACTGGATCAACGAGGACAACATCATCGGCCATTGCCCGTGGATGCAGGACATCGAGGATGCACGCGCCGTCGCGGACCGGCTCGGCATTGAGTTCCATGTCGTGAATCTCATGCGCGATTATCGCGAGCGCATCGTGGACTATCTGCTCGATGGTTATCGTCGCGGCCTCACGCCGAATCCCGACATCATGTGCAATCGCGAGATCAAGTTTGGCGTGTTTCGCGCATGGGCGCGCGACCATGGTTTTTCCGCCGTCGCCACCGGTCACTATGCGCGTCGCGAACAAAATCCCGACGGCACCTGGTCGCTGCTCGAAGGCGCGGACAAAAACAAGGACCAGTCTTATTTCCTCACACTGCTTTCGCAGGAACAGCTCGCCGACGCGCGCTTCCCCATCGGCCATCTGCCGAAGCCCGATCTCCGCTCGCTCGCACGCGACGCCGGCCTCGCCACCGCCGACAAAAAAGACAGCCAGGGCATCTGCTTCATCGGCGAAGTGAAAATGCAGGATTTCCTCCGCCAGTACGTGCCCGACCAGCCCGGCCCGATCGTCCGCGCCGACGACGGACGCGTGCTTGGCGAACATCGCGGGCTGCATTACTTCACGCTCGGCCAGCGCAAGGGCATCGGCGTCCCGTCCAATACCGACAACAAAGCCTATGTCGTCGTCGGCAAACGGTCCGAAGATCACGCGCTGCTCGTGGCATTCGACGGCGCCGAAGCCCCCGGCCTTTTTGTATCGGAAGTCCGGATACATTCGGTCGCATGGAACTGCCCGCCGATCACCGCGCCGCGCACGCTTGAAGGCCGCGTGCGTTATCGCGATCCGCGCATTTCGATCGAGTTCATCCCCGATGCACCCGGCCCGGGCGACACACACGCCACCACCGCGCGCGTGCGTTTTTCGACACCGCAGCGAGGCCTCGCTTCCGGCCAGATCATCGCCTTCTACGACGGCGAACGGCTCCTCGGCGGCGGCGTGTACGCATGACCAAAACAGCAGCCGCACCAAGGGAGATGACACGACACCCTCGCGCAGCCCTCGTTGATGGAAGTCAAAACGCGTGACGTGCCGTCCGCCCTTCGCATGATGGCCGCGCCGTGTCCTTCGCGCTGAAAACAGCCATCCTCGGAAACACCTCGCCCCTGGCGCTCCGCGCCGACCTTGCCCGCGCGGTCCGGGCCGTCTCCGCGTTCATCCTCGCAAATCTCATCGCGCGATGGATCGGCGCTCCACCGGCCTTCGCGTTCGCGGCCATCGCTGCGCAAGAGATCACGTTCTTCGATGTGCGCGGTGATTACCGGCTGCGGCTGGCGATCCTCGGCTGCGCCTCGCTGCTGCTCACGGCGACCGCCGCCTTGGGCGCAGCCACCGCCGACTCGCTCACGCTCGCACTCGTCGCGACGGCGGTGGTCACGCCCGCGATGGTCCTGTGGCGGCACCTCAATGCCGACAATGGTCCGCAGCTCGCCATCACCTCGATGCTGCTGTTCCTGCTCGCGCAGCAGGTTACCGAAATTTCCTCGTCCGCGAACATCCTGACCGCAGCCACGTGGACCCTCGGCGGCGCGTTGCTCGGTGTAGTGGTGCAGGTGATACCGTGGTTTTTTCGTCCGCAACAACCGCTCCGCTCAGCCGTCGCCGAATCGTGGATCGCCATGGCGGAGCTTTTCGAGGCGGGCGCGGGAGATGTCGCCGGCGATGTGCGCCAGTCGCGCATGATGGCCAAGGAGGCCGCGCTTCGCACCGCACTCGACAAAAGCTACGAGAGCCTCGCCTCCGCGCGCACGCGCCGCTCGAAGGATTTTCTCCAAAAGCTCGAACACCTCGCGCACAGCGCCGCGCGGCTCGCGATGCGCGTCGGCGCGGTGCAGACTGCGATCGACAGCGCGCCCGTCCGCCCCGGCGACGCCACACTCAGGCCCGCGTTTCATCCGATCCTCGTCTCGCTCGCGAACTACGCGCGGACCGTCGCACTCGCCGTCGTTTCCCGTCAGCCCGCCCATCTCGCGCTGGCCGATGTGCGGGTGCGCCGTCTGCAAAACTTGCTCTCGGGTTTCGTCGCCCGGATCGATGCCTACCATGCGACGCAGACGCACCTCGCCGAACTCTGCGCGCTGGCGGCCGATTCCATCCGCGAATCCGATGCGGCCTTGCGCGATACGATCGATCGCGCGGCGGAGCGGGCGGCATTTTCCCTGGAGCTCACCGATACCGATACGTGGAGTCTGCGGCCGCTCGGCGCGGCGCTCAATCTGCGCATGCCCGTCGATCAGGTGTTCGTGCGCTTCATGCTTCGCGTGACGGTGCTGGTGATGATCGGCATCGTCGTCGTGGACGCGCTCGACCTGGCACATAGTTACTGGCTGCCGTTCACGGTCGTGGTGGTGTTGCAACCGGACTATGGATCGACGCGTTATCGCGGGCTCTACCGCAGCGCCGGCACGCTGGCGGGCGCGGTCCTCGCGGTCGGATTATTGCAACTGCACCTGCCGTCCACGGTGACGATTCCCCTGATGACGGTGTTTCTGTTCTTCTTCGCGTTTTTCCTGCGTCGCAACACCGTGCTCAGCGCGCTGTTCGTGACGATCTTCGTCGTGTTGCTCACCGGCCGCCACGAACCGCTCACGGCTGCCGTCGCGTGGGAGCGTCTCGCCGCCAACTCCCTCGGCGCCGTGCTCGCGCTGGCGGGCGCGTTTGCGTTCTGGCCCGTCTGGGAAAACACCCGCTTCGCCGCCATCCTCGCCGCGGCGATCCGCGCCAATCTTCACTACTGGCAACAAATCTCCATCCGGCGCCGCGATGGCGGTGGCTTCGACGACGAACTCGTGCGCGCCAAACAACGCATCGAGGCCGCCAACGCCAATGTGTTCGCATCGCTCATGCGATTGACCGCCGATCCCGAAAAACAACGCGCGGGCCTCGAACAAGCAGCCGCACTCGCCAACGGCAATCAGCGCCTCACGCGCGCCTTCAGCGTGGTCGCCCTCCGGCTCATGCAATCGCCCGAGCCCGCGCTGTCCTCAGGGCCGGATCCGTTTCCTCCACAGGTCACCGTCACACTCGAGACTGTCGCCGATGCGATCGCGGGGAACGCCGTTGCGACCGACGCGCTTCACGCCTGTCGCCAAGCACTTTCCGCCGAGGCACCTCCGCCCGATTCCACGGCGGAAGCCCACGCCGGTGTCCCGCGTCAGGCCGCACTCGCCGGACAACGCGGCGCCATCGTCACCGAGTTGCTTGGCCTGCTCGTCGCCACCGAAAACTGTCGCAGCCTCGGTTTGTTCCTGCCGTCCGCGATCGCCGCCACCGGCGCAGCGAAAAGAATCTCATAATCGGGACGCGCCCGCTCATTTCCCCGGCGCGGTGGTGCGGTACACTGGGGGCCGTCTTTCACCGCGCGCAGCCGCTCCACCCTGTCCGCGCATTCATCGATTTTACCCATGAAAAAATACCTCCGCCCGTTCCTTGCCGCCGGCCTTGCGCTCGCCTTCACGCTGCCGGCCGGCGCGCAAAAATTCCCCGACCTCGCCCAGACTCCCCCCATGGGCTGGAACACCTGGAATACCTTCGCCGGCAATATCAACGAAACCCTCATCAAGGAAACCGCCGAAGCCATGATCAAAAGCGGCATGCGCGATGCCGGTTATGTGTACATCGTGCTCGACGATTGCTGGCACCTCAAGGAGCGCGACGCCAACGGCAACCTCGTGCCCGATCCCGCGAAATTCCCCAGCGGCCTGAAAGCACTCGGCGATTACCTGCACGAACGCGGTTTCAAATTTGGCATCTACAACTGCGCCGGCTCCAAGACGTGCGCCGGCCATCCCGGCAGCCAGGGCCACGAATATCAGGACGCACGCAGCTACGCCTCATGGGGCGTCGATTATCTTAAATACGACTGGTGCTCCACCGGCACGCGCGATGCCCGCGAAGCCTACACCACGATGCGCGACGCCCTCCACGCCGCCGGCCGGCCCGTCGTCCTCAGCATGTGCGAATGGGGCACCGCCAAACCGTGGGAATGGGCCAAGGATATCGGCCATCTCTGGCGCACCACGGGCGACATCTACGATTCCTACGACGGCGCCAAAGGCTGGGAAATCGGCTGGAAACGCATCCTCGATCTTCAGCACACCCAGGGCGACGCGCAGACCGGGCTCTCGTCTTTCGCCGGTCCCGGCCACTGGAACGACCCCGACATGCTCGAAGTCGGCAACCCCGGCCTCACGCTCGCCGAATCGCGCGCGCATTTCAGCTTCTGGTGCCTCCTCGCCGCTCCGCTCATGGCTGGAAACGACGTCCGCAACATGACGCCCGAAATCACCGCCATCCTCACCGATCGCGAAGCCCTCGCCGTGAATCAGGATCCGCTCGGCAAGCAAGGCGTTCGCATCCTCGCCGAGCCGTCCAAAAACATCGAGATCTGGGCCAAGCCACTCTCCAACGGCGAATGGGCCGTCTGCGCGCTCAACACCGCAGCCACACGCGAAACGCTCACCATCGACTGGCACCGCATCTGGCTCCTGCAAAACCAGCCGTTCACCGTGCGCGACATCTGGGGCAAAAAAGCCGCGGGCGACACCTCAACGAACTACTCCGCCGAGGTCGATTCGCACGACGTGCTCTTCTTCCGCCTCACGCCGAAAAAATAATCGCCGCGCCTCCGCACGCGATCCCCTTCCCCGAAAGCCGCGCCCGCTCCGCGCGGCTTTTTTGTATCCAAAAAACCACGACAATGCGCCGGGCACTCCGCGCGCATGCCGCCTCTTTCGAAACGCGCCCTCATAATCGCTCATCACAAACCACATCACCCACGTGAGCCCGACGGATAACAACACCATCCCCGAAAGCGCGTACACGAACATCGCCGGACTCGGCACCGCCACCATGAGTGCCGCGAGCGCGGCATTACCCAACAGCATCACCAGCCAGTAGTCGCGCTTCCTCCGCGAACGCCGCGGCGTAAGATCGACCGGTTCCTCATAAACCGACTGCGTGCGTTGATTCGCCTGCTGCATCTCGCGCACATCGGCCGGCGCCTCCGCCGGTGTATCCGGTTTATTAATACAATCGAATTGTTTCCGCCCCAGTTTCAGCCGTTCGCGCGGCTCTTCCGCCTGTTCGTCCATGGGCGCGATCGTTGCGCACCGGCAGGGCCCCGTCAACCGGGCGTCCATCCGCTGCCCGAGCCTATGCCGCCAATGCCCACGCGCCCACACACGCAAGCAGTGCTCCCGCCATAAACACCGCGCCGCAGAGCGGGGCAAACAGATCGCGACCTTTCACCCCTTTGAACAAACGCGACACCTCCGGTTTCGCCGGATCGTAATAAACCGGCACGACGCTTTCGGCTCTGAACGGACATCCGCCCAATCGATGACCCGACGAGGTCAACGACTCCCATCGTCCGTGGTACAGGTCACCGGCCACGACATAACAGTACTTCACGCTGTATTGAACGCCTTGCGAGGCACCCCCTTTGCCATGCATCCGGTGGGTTTCTTCAGAGACTTTTTCAACCAACCCCTCCACCGCAGGCCAGCGACGCGATGCCCAGGCGCGCTTCAAGTCTTCCCATCCGGCGTAAAAGGCCAGCAGCCCAAACCCCAGAAACACCACCACCATCAAAATCAGCGAGAAAACCTGCATCGGACCCACCGTGATGCCCGCGGTACACGGCGTGTCATTCATTTTGTGTAACGGCATGGAAATGGCCGCATTCGAACGTTCTCCACGGTTGCCTCCCGCGATCACTTCATCGACAGTTTTTGCGGGCCGCGGATCACCCGTGGCTTTTTCCTTCTTATGACCACCACTCATCGCTGGAAGTTTTTCCGCAGCGGCGGACTCGATCAGGTGCTCCTCCAATCCGGAGCCGATCTTCTCAACCTCGAACACCTCGATCAAAAACTCTGGGTTGCCCTGAGTTGCCCGGTCAAAGGCCTCGAGCTCGACGAAAAAACCCTCGCCCTCATCGACACCGACAAGGACGGCCGCATCCGCGCCCCCGAAGTCATCGCGGCCATCAAATGGACCGCTCAGCATCTCAAAAATCTCGACGAGGTTCTCTCGCCGCAGCCGGCCCTCCCGCTGGCCCTGATCAGCGATCAGACTCCCGAGGGGCAGGCCGTGCTCGCCTCCGCGAAACAAATCCTCGCCAACCTCGGCAAACCCGACGCTACCGCCATCTCCGTCGAAGACACGACCGATACCGCGCGCATCTTTTCCCAAACGAAGTTCAACGGCGACGGCATCATCACCGCCGAAGCCACCGACGACGCCGAGCTCAAGCAGCTCATCGCCGACATCGTCGCCACTTACGGCGCCGAGACCGACCGCAACGGACATCCGGGCGTCAATCAGGCCAAGATCGACCAATTCTTCAGCGAGGTTTCCGCCTACGCCGGCTGGTCCACCCAGGGATCCTCCAAGGAAATCCTCAGCATCGGCGACAACACCACCTCCGCCTACGACTCCATCAAGGCCGTCCGCGTAAAGATCGACGACTACTTCGCACGCTGCCGCCTCGCGGCATTCGACAATCGCGCCCTTGCCGCGCTCAACCGGCAGGAAAGCGAGTACCTCGCCGTCGCCGCTCAGGACCTCAAGATCACCTCGGAAGAAGTCGCCGGGTTCCCCCTCGCGCGCATCGAAGCCGACAAACCGCTTCCCCTCCTCGATGGCGTCAACCCCGCCTGGCGCGGTGCGCTGGCCGCCCTTCAAAAAGCCGTCGTCGCCCCGCTCCTCGGAGCCAACAAAACCACCCTCACCGCCGACGAGTGGACCTCGCTGACCGGCAAACTTGCCCCGTACGAAGCCTGGCTCGCCGCCAAGCCCGCCGCCGCAGTCGAAGCCCTCGGGCTCGCCCGTATTCAATCCATCAATACAAGCGGCCGGCAGGCCGAACTCACCGCCCTCGTCGCACAGGACAAAGCTCTCGAACCGCAGGCGCTCGCCATCGCCGCCGTGGACCGCCTCGCGCGTTATTACCGCGACCTCCGCACGCTGCTGCACAACTTCGTCAACTTCTCCGACCTCTACGATCCGCAGTACCCAGCGACATTCCAGGTCGGCACCCTCTACATCGACAGCCGCAGTTGCGATCTGTGTATCCGCGTGGACGATCCCGCCGCCCACTCCGTGCTCGCGAGCCTGAGCAAGGTGTACATCGCCTACTGCGATCTCAAACGCGCCAGCGGCGAAACCATGAAAATCGCCGCGTGCGTCACCCAGGGCGATTCCGACTACCTCATGGTCGGCCGCAATGGTCTGTTCTACGACCGCAAGGGCCGCGACTGGGACGCCACCGTCACCAAGATCGTCGATAATCCCATCAGCGTCCGCCAGTCCTTCTGGGCTCCGTACAAAAAGTTCATTCGCATGATCGAGGAGCAGGTCGCCAAACGCGCGGCCGCGGCCGACGCCGCCTCCTCCGCGAAACTCTCCGCCGCCGCCGAGGCCACGGCCAACGTCGATAAAAACGCCCCCGCCCCCGGCACTCCGCCCGCTCCGAAAAAAATCGATGTCGGCACCGTCGCCGCTCTCGGCGTCGCCGCCGGCGCGATCATGGGTGCCGTCGGCGCCATCGCCACCGGCCTCGCCGGTCTCACGTGGTGGAAATTCCCCCTCGTGATCGTCGGCATCGTCCTGATCATCTCCGGTCCTTCGATGCTCATCGCCTGGCTGAAACTCCGCCAGCGCACGCTCGGCCCGATCCTCGACGCCAATGGCTGGGCCATCAACGGCCGCGTGAAGGTCAACGTGCCGCTCGGCACCGAACTCACCGAACGCGCCATCATCCCCGAGGGTTCCGCACGCTCGCTCGACGATCCGTTTGCGGAGAAAAAGACGCCGTGGAAAACGTACCTGTTTCTCCTCATCCTCGCCGCCATCGCGATCTGGATTCGCTGGGATCGCGTCAAGAAAGGCCACTACTTCTGGCAACCTGCGCCCGTGGTCGCCCCTGCGACACCGGCACCAACGGAGGCGCCAGCCGCCGCACCGGAAGCACCGCCCGCCGCGGTCACTCCCTGACTTCCCGACCCGCATCGGTTTTCGATGCGGGTTTTTTGTATTCAAAAAAATACTACGCCGGTCGATGCGTTCACTCGGTCAGATAAAACGGATTGGGCAGTTGATACGTTTTCTCCGCGTAGCCGCCCGTCAGATCGCTGACCTGATCGCCGATATTGGCGATGATCACCCAGCCATCCGCGACGAGTTCGCGACGCACCTCGGTTTTGAACGCGGCCGAGTTTTTCCATTTTCCGCCATCCGGCCAAACGATCAGTTGCTGATAATCGTCGTAGCCTTGCGCTCGCAGATTGCGCTCGGTCGCCGCGCGATCGCGCTCCAGGCGTCCGGTGAGAAAAATCACCGCCACGTCCGCGCGTCGCGCCACCCGATACAAATCACGCACCGGCGCGATCGCCTCCGCTTCCGCGCGGTCCAGCCACGCATGCCAGCGCTCCGCGATGTAGCCAAAGTCGTCGCGGCGAAAAATCGGCCAATTCGACAGCGCCGTCTCGTCGATATCCAGGATCACTGCCAGACGCTCGCCCGGCGCCCGGCGCGACGCCCGCGTCTCGATCCAGCGCGACGCATCTTCCGCCATCACGGCGATTTGCCGCTCATACGCGCCCGACTCGCGGTACTGGATGAGCACCTGCTTATGCGTCGTCAGATTGAGCGGCGCGTCAGTCTGCGACGCGCACCCGGTCGCAAACGCCAGCAATGCGAGGACAATAAAATACCGATGACTCATCCCCGCATACGCGCGGCGCGCCATCGCCCAGTCAAGTTCGCTGGCAGAAGCGTCGATAGTTGCCTTGCGACCGGATCGACCAACTGGCACAACCGATCGCGCGGACATGTCTTTCCAGCCTTCGCAATTTTTGCTCACCCTCGGCTGCATGCTGGGGTTGATTCTCACCCTCAGTGCCAGAGGTGAAGCGGTCGCGGATGCCTCCGCATCCTCACCCGCCGAAACGCTCACCTATCGCGTCGGGGTTTTCGACGATAACTTTCCTTTCTCCAGCAAAGGTCAGTCGGGCGAGGTCGAAGGTTTCGCCGTCGATCTGCTTGCCGCCGTTGAACGCGTCATGTCACTGCGCCTCGAGCGTGTGGTCGGCAACACCGGCTCAATCACGAGCGATTTCCACGCAGGCCGCGTGGAGATGCTGCAATCCTTCGCGCACACACCCGCGCGCGAGAGCGAGGCGGAGTTCTCCGTGCCTTATCTCATCATGGCAGGCTCCATTTTCGCGCGTCATGATGGGCCTTCTTTCGAAAACCTCGCAGCGCTCCGCGGTCATCGCGTGATGGTCCACCGCGGCAGCCTCGGCGAACGTCTCCTTCGCGAGGCCGGTCTCGAAGAGACGATCGTGTATGTCGAATCCGTTGACGAAGCCCTTCGCCGGCTCTCCGCGGGCGAGGCCGACGCCACACTGGTTTCCCGCCTCACCGGTCTCGCCAGCGCCGCGCGGCATGGCTGGGAAAATATCGGTCCCACCGGCGAGCCCATCCCCGGCTACAACGTGCGTTACTGCTTCGCCGTGCGCGAAGGCAACCGCACCTTGCTCGCGCACATCAACGAGGGCCTCGCGATTCTCCAGCGCAACGGCGAATTCGAGCGCATTTACCGCCACTGGTTCGGCCGCATCGATCCCGCGCCGGGGTACACCGCGGCGGACATCACCACCGCCATCGCCGCCGGTCTCGCCGTCGCCTTGCTCATCGCGATCTGGGCCGTCGCCCGTCAACGCGCGCTCGGACGCCGCATCGCCGCACAAGCCCAGGCGATCCGCGTCAACGAAGAGCGTTACCGCGGTTTCTTCGAGGCATCGCAAGAAGGCTTCGTCGTCGTGGCCCCCGCGGGCGGCGACGACACGCGCTTCGTCATCGAGCAGGTCAACTCCGTCGCCCGGCGACTGCTCCCGTTCAGTTCACCGGACGTCACCGGACGCCCGCTGCACCATGCGATGACCGGCGGCGTCGAGTTCTGCCAGCGCATCGCCACCGCGCTTTCCTCGAAGGAAGAACCGATTTTCGAATATCAACCCGCGCCCGATCGCTATCTGCGCGTTTCCGCGGCTCGCATCGGCCCGCGCATCCTTGTCGTCGCCTCCGATCTCACCGCCGCCAAACAGGCCGAGGAGCGGCTGCGCCTGCGCGATCAACAACTGCGGCAGACGCAAAAACTCGAAGCGCTGGGCACACTCGCCAGCGGCATCGCCCACGATTTCAACAACGTCCTCACCACGATCCTCGGCAATGCCGACATCGCCACGTTCGACCTGCCGCCCGACAGCTCCGTGCAGGGACAACTCGATGAAATCCGCGCCGCTTCCGAACGCGCGCGTCAACTCGTCCGCCAGATCCTCACCTACTCACGCCAGACGGAATCGCGGCGCGAGATCGTCCCGCTTTCACCGGTGATCGAGGAAAGCCTTCGCTTCCTGCGCGCCACCGTACCCACGACCATTCGCATCCGCCATCGTAGCTGTCCCGCCGCAACGCTCGTCGAAGCCGACACCACCCAGCTTCATCAGGTGTTGATGAATCTCCTCACCAACGCCGTCCACGCCATCGGCGACGGTCACGGAACGGTGGAGATCGCCGAGGAAATCGTGGCGCTCACGCCCGCACTTTCCCTCAAACATCCCGAGCTGGAGCCCGGAGACTACGTGCGTATCAGCATTCGGGATACAGGCTGCGGCATGCCGCCCGAAGTCATGCAACGCATCTTCGAACCTTTCTTCACCACCAAGGATTCCGGACGCGGCACGGGCCTCGGCCTGTCGGTGGTGCACGGCATCCTGCAAAATCACCACGGCGCCATCTCGGTCTCCAGCACGCCCGGAGAAGGCTCGACCTTCTTCCTCTTTTTTCCGCTCGCCCAAAGACCGGCTCCCGCCCGGGAAAACACCGCACCTGTCGGCGCGATCTCCGGCGGCGGCGAGCGCGTGCTCCTCCTCGACGACGAACAGGCCATCGTCCGTGCCGCCAGCGTTCTCCTCACGCGGCTCGGCTACGCCGTCTCCGCGCATCATGACCCGACCGCCGCCCTCGCCGAATTCGAGAAAGCGCCAGACTCCTTCGCCGTGGCCATCACCGATCTCACCATGCCGCGCATGACCGGATTCGAGCTCGCCGGGCATTTGCGGCAGCACCGGCCTTCACTGCCCGTCATCCTCATGAGCGGTTACATCACCGACAAGGACCACCTGCGCATCCGCGAGCTCGGCATCGCCCGCGTGCTCGACAAGCCCGTCACGCTCGCCGCGCTCGGTCACGCCGTGGCCGAAACCCTCGCCGGCCGGAACTGACATCGCCCGTATTCTTTTTCTGGATACCGAGAGCTCCGGCCTAGCGTTTCAAGGCGGCCACCCAGGTCGTTTCATCGAAACCGGCAAGACCGGTTCCCGGGCCGATCAGGAACGGGCGTTTCACAAGATTCCCGTTCTTCGCCAACAGTGACAGTGCCTCGGCTTCGCTCATCCCGGGCAGACGGTCCTTGAGCCCGAGCGAGCGGTAATCCTGCCCCGAGGTGTTGAACAGCTTGCGCAACGCGCCGTCGTGATGAGCGAGCATCGTCCGCAACTCCGCCAGAGTCGGCGGCGTTTCGCGGATCGCCTTCTCCTGAAACGACACGCCGTGAGCGCGCAGCCACTTGACGGCTTTCCGGCACGAATCGCAGCCCGAATACGTGTACACCGTGATCATGACACCTGTATCCATTTTCTGGACACAGCCGGCAACGTCATTTCCTCGCGGCTTTCTCCTGTTTCAGCTCGATGTACTGGTCGGTCCGGTTGGTGTTCAGTTTCCGAAACCGCGCATAGACGGGATAGTTCACGGAGAAACCGCGCCCCGCGCCGTCGAACGACCAGCGGTAGGGCCGGCCTTCGCTGTTCACATTCAAGCCGGAGAATGTCCCGATCGAAAACGAGTTATCCACATACTGGATGCCGCTGAAATCGTAGAGTCCCCGCGACACGATCATGTGCATGAACGGCACCCAGCGTCCGTCGATCACCCGCGTGCCGCGCCTGCCGGCGGGGATTTCGTACCAAAGATTAAACAGGTCGGCGGTCTGTCCGCGGAGAGCCCATTCGTTGGGTTGTGCGCGCAACACATCGTTGATCGCCGTGCGCGGCCAGCGGTAACGCGCCTTCTGGTCATAGAAACAATTCAGGTCCCCGCCGATGATGACATCCGCATGCGGATTCACGGAAAAAATTTCGTCGAGCCGTTCGCGCACCAGTCGCGCCGACTGCATGCGGCTGCGCTCCGCCACAGGATCATCCACGCCGTATTTCCAGTCGTTATTAAAAAGATACAGCCGCTTCCCCTCGACCTCGACCTGCACTTCGAGAACCGCGGGCGCGTCGTCCACCAGATACGTCTGCACCGAGCCGACCACGAAACGGGAAAACACGACGTTGATATGAGTCACCGCGCGGCGCGGTCCCGGCGCCATCGCATCGTCGGCCGCGATCACGCGGTATCCTTTCATGCCGCGATCCTCCAAGGTCTTTAACAGCAGCGCCTCGACGGGCATGCGGGCGATCTCGCGATTGTAGTGGCGGCCGAGCATGTCCTCGATGCGCCGGCCGCGGTAATGACGCAGCATGCCCTGATGATCGAAGGTGTATTGGTCGGAGTTGATGTCGCGCTCGATCTCCTGAAACAGGATGATATCCGGGCCTTTGCCGTTCTCGAACTGCGCGCAAATCTTCGCGATGTTATTCATCTTCGTCATCAGATGCTGACGCGAATAGAGCTTCGGACGGTAGTCGTCCGACAACGTCCGCCCGTCGGCCGCCGCGAGATTTTCCACGTTATAAACCAGCACCGTGAACTCACGTGCCGACGATGTTGCCGCAAAAAGCAGCCAGAGAAGGCAGTGGAAAAAAAGTGCGGGCATGGACGGATTTTTTTTGTCCGCGCGCACGGCGATTGACCAGTGCAACCACGGTCCAAAGCGTAAAGCCTTCCTGAAAATGGCCGCTTCCTCTTCCTCCAGCCGCTCCCGTCCCTTGCTCGCCGTATCCGGTTTACGGATTCAACGCGGCGATGCCACCTTGCTTCACGATGTTTCGTGGCGCATCGCGCGCGGCGAACACTGGGCGGTCATCGGTCCCAACGGCTGCGGCAAGACCTCGCTGCTGAAGGCGCTCACTGGCTATCTCTCCACCACTGCCGGCGACATCGAGCTGCTCGGCAAACGTTATGGCGAAACCGACTGGCGCGAATTGCGCCTGCTCGTCGGTGTGGTCACCGCCGCGTTTCACGCCTCCATCCCGCCGGCCGAGCCCGCGTTGGAAACCGTCATCAGCGGAAAATTTGCGCAGCTCGATCTCTGGGCCCCCACCACCGCCGCGGATGAAAAGGCCGCCCGCCGCCTCCTCGCGCTGGCCGGCGCCGAACATCTTGCGGAACGTGAATGGATCTACCTCTCCCAAGGCGAACGTCAGCGCGTCCTCATCGCCCGCGCACTCATGGCAAAGCCGCGCCTGCTCATCCTCGATGAACCGTGCGCCGGGCTCGACCCCGTCGCGCGCGAACATTTCCTCGGGTTCATCGAACGCCTCGCCCGGCCGAAAAACAGTCCGTCCCTGGTGCTGGTGACGCACCATGTCGAAGAGATCACGCCTGCGTTTACACACGCACTGGTGTTGCGCGCGGGCCGCGTCGTCGCACGCGGAGCGCTCGCGGAAACATTGACCGGCGAAACTCTCTCCACCGCGTTTGGCGAACGCGTGGGCATCGTTCGCGAAAACCACGTGTGGCGCCTGCAATTCTCCCACGCCGCCCGCCAGTCGCCACGCCTCTGATCGTCGCCGCCGCACGATGAATCCCATCACCATGTTCATCGACTCGCTCGGGCTCACGCATCCGGCGACTTATCTGCTGATCTTTCTCGCGGCGTCGCTGCTGATGATCTGGCGCATGGAAGCGATGGGCTCGCACGGGCTCGAAGGCACCGCGCTCGGCACGCTCGTGGCACCCTATTGCTCGGGCCTCGGAAATCTCATCTTCGTTTTTATCGTGGCGCGCGGCGGTGGATCGCCCGGCGAAGTGATGACCAACTGCCTCGTCAACAACGCCACCAACCTCACGCTTCTGCTGGGCCTGCCCGCGCTTTTCTGGGGCTTGCAGGTGCTCGCGCGCCCCGGCGCCGGCAAACCCGCGCGGGCGAGCCGCGGCGCCAGACAGGTCGAAGGTGAGAAACGCATCGGCCGGCTTTCGCTTCTGCTCACGCTGACCGCGGCCTTGTTTTTCAACGGCGCGGTCTGGGCCCTCGGCCGCGATGGCCGCCTGGACTTCAACGACGGCCTCGTGCTCACCGGCCTGTTCCTGTTCTGGCAGTGCTTCCAAGTCTTCGACGTGCTCAAACACAATGTCCGGCGCCAGGCATCCTTCGGTCCGATGTTCTATGCGGACCTCATCGCGTTGCTCGCCGGCGCGGTGCTCCTCTATGTGAGCCTTGAATGGATGGTCGAGTGGCTCGCTCATCAAAAAACGGGTTTCATCCGCGCCGAAAATCTCGGCTGGCTGAGCGGCTGGCTCATGGTCCTGCCCAATGCGCTGCTCGCCCTCTGGTACGGCCACAAGCGCCGGGCCGACATCGTGTACACCTCGCAGGTCGGAGACGGCCATATCTGCATCCCGCTCTGCCTGGGTCTGTTTGCGCTGCTGCAACCGCTGCCCGTGCCCGCGTTTTTCGAGGTGAGCATGCTCGTGCTCTGCGGCGCCACCGTCGTGCATGTGCTCTTCGTCGGCATCGGCGGCTCGCTGCCCCGCTGGGCCGGCGCCGTCTTGATCGGCGCCTACGGCTGGTTCCTCCACGCCGGCCTCATTGCCTGAGCCGGTTCCGACACCGCCCAGTCCGCGACTGGTGTAGTTGAAATTCAACTACAGCACATCCGCGTTTTGCCGTCTCAATCAACGGCGTCCATGCGAAACTCCTCCGTGAGCTGCACGAACGGCTTCTGCGCCTCGCGCCATCGCACGTCGGCGCGAATCTCCGTCATCGAGCCATAGCTGTTGTTGCACAGGACATAGGTTGTCTTCCCCGAACGGATACACGCATCGAAGCGCGATCCTTTCGCATCCTGCACAAACTCGAAATCGCCGATGCCGTAGTGCCGGCCTTCCATCGCCTCGTACAAGGGCGCGAAATCCGCGTGCAGCTTCTGCAAAAATTCCTCGGAGCGCGGGCCGTGATACCAAAGGACTTTCGCCGCCGTGCTCGTGAGGGAAACCAGCGCCCATTCGTCGAACACGGGCTTTTGATACAACGTATCCATACGTTCACGACACTGGCTGAGATGAGCGGCGGCGGTTTCGAGGTTCATGGAAGAAGGCAGGCCGGATTCCGCGCCACCCGTCTTGTTCACGCCAGATTTTTTATCGTTAAGGAATTACGAAAAGAGAAGGGCCGTGGCCCGTTGCCTGTAGCAACGTCCCCACGGCCCGACTCCTGAACGGCCTCGTCCAGGGAAAGTCTCCACCGGACAACGCCTCTCAGAAACCTCCCGCAATATATTGTTTCAGCTGGTCGGCCTCCGCCCGGTTCTCCTCGAGCAACCAACGCATCACATCGCCGATCGAGATCAACCCAACCAAGGCGTGATCCGATTCTTCATCCACCACCGGCAAGTGCCGGCAACGCCGGTCCGTGATCAACGCCATCACTTCGTCCACCGTCGTGCGCGGTGAAACCGTGATCGGATCCGCGGTCATCACGGAGTTCATCCGCGTCGCCGACGGTGCGCGGCCAGGTGCCACGACTCGCGTCAACACATCACGCTCGGTGAATATCCCGGCCAGTCTTTCGCCGGAAAGCACCAGCACCGAACCGACGCGATGGGTGTTCATCACGCGCACGGCTTCGGCCACGGTATCCGTGACGCTGACCGAAAAAACGCCGGGCATTTTCCGGCCCAGCACAATCGAGATGGGGATGCTCATGGGGTTGGGGAACTCGCTGTGCACCCTCCGCAAATTCGCGGGCCCGGCAAGCGGCCCGGCCAGTTTTACAAGCGACGACCGGACGGCTCAGCGTCGGAAAAGCGAATCCAGTCCGCCGAGGTTTTTCAGCGGCGTTTTGCGGCCCGCGACCGGCAGCGGCGTGGCCGGCAGGGGCGCTTCTTTGCGAGGCGGCGCCGAGGGCGGCGTCGCTGCAGACGTTTGCGCGACCGGAGCATTTTTTCCCTGACGCAGCTCCGCCATCGCACGATCGAGTTTCACCGCCGAAACCGGCTCCGCGGTGCCGAGTTCCTGCGCAAAAATACTCACGCGAAATTCCTCGATCAGCCAGCGCACTCGCTCCACCGCCGGATCGCCCGCGGGCGCCTTCGCGAGCGCCGCCATGTACGGCGCGAGCTGCTTCGCACGTTCCGCATCCTTGGGCTGATTTTGCCGCCAGCGATCCGCACGGAGTTTCATCCCTTTCAGATAACGCGGCAGATGCGCCAGCTGCTCATACGGCGTCATTTTCAAAAAGGTCGGCGGCACCAATGCACGGAGTTCCGCGTCCATGCCTGCGTACGGATGCGGGTGCACCAGCAACGCCTGACGCGACGTGAGGATCTCGCGGACGCGATCGACATAACGCGGCACAAATCCGCGCAGGGCATCTTTCGCCGCATCGAGCGCCGATTGAAATCCGGCCGTCGTCAGCGTCCGCGGGCCGCGACCGCACAACCAGCGGCGGATGGAAACAAACGCGTCCTGTTGCAACTGCTCGGTCGGCGCCAGCGTCGCGGCCAGCGTGCCGAGCTCGCGCAACTGCTTCAGGTCCTTCTCCAGCCACGCGAGTTCGTAGCGAAGCTGAAGCTCCAGCAGACGCTCGTATCCACTTTTTAATGACACCGCCGCCTCCTCCGCCGTCTTGAACAAACGCAGCGCGACGCCTTCGCCTTCCACGCGCAGACTTGGAAAAGCGTGCATCGGCACGCCGGCGACATCGCCGACCTCCACTTGCTGGGGCACATCGCCGAAAACCCAGGAGGTCTGCGGAGGTTTTTCCCACGTCGCCCGCGCCCGGCGCCAGCCCGCGGGATCTTCGCGCGCGACATTCGCGCTCACTTCGCGCCGGCGTTCGTCGAGCGCCGCGCGGATTTCCGCAAGTTCTCGCGAGGCGCAGATTTCGCGCTCGTCGTCGTCGAGCACGCGGACACGCACGCGCAGATGATCGGGAAGCGGTTTATCCGCCCAGAGCTTGGGATCGATGCGTAGCGAAAATCGTTCGCCGAGTTGCGCCGCCAACGCCTCGACCAGACTCTCGCGGCGTGCCGTGAGGCGGTCGCGACTCGCGAGTTGCGGCCCGAGACTGCGCGCCGTTTCCGCGAGCGGCATGAACGTCTTGCGCAACTCTTTCGGCATAGCGCGCAGATAGTGTTCGATCTTCTCCGCCAGATGTCCGGGCACCGCCCAGTCGAGCGCGGCTTGTGTGAGGGTTTCCGCTTCCCGCACATGCACATCGATGGTCACGCCGTCATCGGCCTGACCCGGCTTGTAACTGTATGTGATCGGCAGCGCGGTGTTCGTGAGCGGCAGCGATTCGGGAAACGCCTCCGTGTCGTGCGCGAGTTCTTCCGGCGCGCGCAAATCCTCCGCGTCCATCATGAGGAAACGCGGTTCCGCGCCTTTGCGTTCGCGAACGAGATCGACGAGTTCGGCCACGCAGGAGACGACGCGATAATCGTCTCCGGGCCGCGCTCCTTCCGGCGGCAGCAAGCGCGCGGCGTAGAAGCGGTACACGCCTTCATCGAGATTCATGTAGCGATGATCGCGCGCCCGCGTGAGCAGGTTCTCGACTTGCTCGCGGATCGCGCGGTTGTGCATGAGAAAATCGAGCGGGCGCACGATCGTGTCGTTCACGAGCGCTTCGCGGATAAAAATCTCCGTCGCGTGCGCGGGATTGACCGCTCCGTAGCTCACCGCGCGCGATTCGATTTCGAGGCCGTAGAGGCGTGTCTTGCGCTTCACCAGCACACGTCCGCCGTCTTCGTTCCAAAAGGGTTCGCTGTGCGAAACGCGCGCCACATGTGCGCCGAGATCGAGCGTCCACAGCGGATCGAGACGCGCCACCGTGCGCGCATACAAGCGCGACGTTTCCATGATCTCCGCCGCCATGATCCAGCGCGGGCCTCCGCCGTTTTTTTTCGGTGCGCGTTCGCCGCTTTTTCCACTGTTTTTCCGGGAGTCGTCTTTCGCGAACAACACCGATCCGGGAAAAAGCGCCACGCGCCGGTCGTGCGTCGCGCGATATCCGCCGTTCTCATCGTCGCGCGTCGCGATATTGCCGAGCAAACCCGCGAGGATCGAGCGATGGATGGCGCGATACGCAGGCGTGCCAAACGCTTCCTTCTCCGGCGTGATCTCGTGCGGTTTTAATCCATGAAACGCAGACGTCATCCGGAAGCCGGCGCGATCCTCGAGCACATCGAGCAATTGGGAGTGGATGTCGCGCCACTCGCGCATGCGCGTGTAGCTGAGAAAATGATCGCGGCAAAAACGCCGCAGCTTCGCCTGCGAGAGCCGTTCGAACTCGTCGTGAAACGTCTCCCAGATGTTCAGCAGCGCGAGAAAATCCGAGTCGGGATGCGAGAAACGCCGGTGCGCCGCGTCGGCTTTTTCGCGCGCCTCGAGCGGACGTTCGCGCGGGTCTTGAATCGACAGACCCGATGCAATCACGAGCACTTCGCGCAGACATTTTTCCGTGCGTGCCTGCAGGATCATCCGCCCCACCGTGGGATCGACGGGCAGTCGCGCGAGTTCGCGACCGAGCGGGGTGAGCGCCCACTCATCACCGGCCGCGGCGGCTTCGCCGGGTTTGCGGGACTGCGCCGGCGGATGCTCGATCGCGCCGAGTTCTTCGAGCAACGCGTAGCCCGCGCGCACCGCCTTGGTCGCCGGCATGTTGATGAACGGAAAGCGTTCGATGTCGCCGAGCCCGAACGCCTTCATGCGCAGGATCACATCGGCCAGATTTGCGCGCTGGATCTCCGGCTGCGTGAAGCGCGGCCGCTCCAAGTAGTCTTTTTCTGAATACAGGCGGGTGCACACGCCTTCGGCGACGCGCCCGCTGCGGCCTTTGCGTTGATCGGCGCTCGACTGGGAAACCTCCTCGATGGGCAGCCGTCGCGTCCGCGATTGCGCCGAGTAGCGGCTCATGCGCGCCAGCCCGGTATCCACCACAAAACGGATGCCGGGAATCGTCAGCGAGGTTTCGGCGATATTGGTCGCGACGACGATCTTTCGTTTCTGACCGCCGGCGAAAACGCGCTGCTGTTCCGCGTTGGAGAGGCGTCCGAAAAGCGGCACCAGCTCGCAATTGCGCAGGCGCCGGCCCTCGAGCAGATCGCAGGTTTCGCGGATGTCGCGCTCCGCCGGCATGAAGACGAGGATGTCGCCGGCATCAGAGTCGCGCACGATACGCTCCACGGCCTCCACCGCGCCATCCACATAGTGAAGCGCCTCGGCGCGCGCTTCGCGCTCGTCGCCCTCGGCTTCGTCGCTGCCGAGCGCATCGAGCGGCGCGTAGATTGTTTCGACCGGAAACGTGCGGCCCGACACCTGGATGACCGGCGCATCGTCGAACGCTTTCGAAAACGCCTCCGTGTCGATCGTCGCCGAGGTGACGATGATCTTCAGTTCCGGACGCTTGAAACGCAGCTGCCGCAAATGGCCGATGAGGAAATCGATGTTGAGTGATCGTTCGTGCGCTTCGTCGAGGATCACCGTGTCGTACGCGCGCAGCATCGGATCGCTCTGCACCTCGGCGAGCAGCATGCCGTCGGTGAGAAACTTGATGACGGTTTGCGACGAGGTCTGGTCGTTGAAACGAATTTTGCAGCCGACCTCACGTCCCCACTCCACGCGGAGTTCCTCGGCGACACGCTTTGAGATCGAAAGCGCCGCCACGCGCCGCGGCTGCGTGCACGCGATTTTCCCGTGAATGCCGCGACCTGCGGCCAGGCACATTTTCGGAATCTGCGTGGTTTTTCCCGAGCCGGTTTCACCCGCCAGAATCACGACCGGATGCGCCTGGATGGTTGCCACGATCTCCTCCGCGCGCGCGCTGATCGGCAGCTCGGGAGGAAACTCGAGGCAAAAAGCGAAAGGTGTGGATGAGTCTGCGGACACGGAGCGAAAACGGTTTCAGATTGTCATTATAAGCGAAGCGCGAAATCCAGAGCGCTTTCCCGCGCGCAATCCAGCCGGATTCCGCGCATGTTTTCGTCCGCATCATGTCACTTTCCTCTCCTTCCCTCATCCTCGCGCGCGTCGTGCGCATCTCGTCGTTCAACGGTCGCTTCCTTCTCGTGATCGGCGGCGCCTTTGCGCTGCTGAGCGCACTCGCTCACACCGCCGCGGGCGCGATCATCGGCTGTCTGGTGGCCGGCGCCGGCGCCATCGAGATGCACGGCTCGTCACTTTTGCGACACGGCGAAACGCGCGGGCTCGGCTGGCTCATCCGCGCGGAACTCGGCCTGCTCGGCCTCGTGCTCTGCTATGCGGCGCTCAATCTCATCGCGTTCAGTCCGGCGCTGGTCGAACAATCGCTCACGCCCGACATGCTGAAAACACTCGAGGACGCTGGCCTCACGAAGGAGCAATTCCTCCACTATGCGCAGATCATCAACACCGTGTTTTTCTCCGCGGTGTGCGTCGCGACGGTGATCTACCAAGGCGGGCTCGCCTACTACTACAGCCGCAAGCGACCGGCCGTCATCCATGCCATCGAATCGCTCGAGAGCGACGTGGATCACGATCCACGCGCGTGACGCCCGCGGTTTCTCGCAAGCGGGCTTGAAATTCGCCCGCGCCCGCGCTGGTTGGCGCGATGTCCAACGAGCGTTACCTCGCGGCCAAACAGGCCTGGGCGGAAAAACAAACCGCCCGCGGTATCCAGCCGCGCACTACACGCGCCAGCGAACGCCTTCCGCCTGGCCAGCACCTCACGACCGGTTTTCCCGTGCTCGACCTCGGCGTGCAACCGGAGGTGCCGCTGGAAAAATGGACGCTGACCCTCGACGGACTCGTGGAGAATCCGATCACGCTCGACTGGGCTGCGTTTTCCGCGCTGCCGCAGGTCGAGGATGTGAGCGACTTCCACTGCGTCACCACGTGGAGCAAATACCACTGCCGCTGGAGCGGTGTGGCTTTCACCGCGCTTTACGCACTCGCACGGCCCGACCCGCGTGCGCGTTTTGTTTATTTCACGAGTTACGACGGCTACTCGACCAATGCGCCGCTCGCCGCCTGTCTCGATGACGATGTGTTGGTGGCAACCGGTTTCGACGGCGCGCCGCTGCCGCGCGAACACGGCGGGCCGGCCCGCGTGATCCTCCCCAAACTGTATGCGTGGAAAGGCGCCAAATTTATCCGCGCCATCACGTTTTTGGAGCACGACAAACCCGGATTCTGGGAAGTCCGCGGCTACAGCAATAGCGCCGATCCGTGGAAGGAAGAGCGCTTCGCTTAAACTCCGGCGAGCTCAGACGATTCAGCGAAAACGACTTGCGAGGGTAAAACCGTGGTCGGACCGCGCGCCCAGCATGAATACTTTTCATTCATCATCATACGGCTTTGGCATTCGGTGGCTTGGCACCTGCTGCGACGGAGCACCGCTTTCCCCGGACTTTTCGCCATGAACCGCATCCTAGACAGCCGCAAGCTCCTCGCCTTTGCCACCTTGGCGCGGCTCGGCAGTTTCACCTTCGCCGCGCGCGAGCTTCACCTCACGCAATCCGCGGTCAGCCACGCCATCAAGTCGCTCGAGCAGGATCTGGCGTGCCGGCTCTTCGACCGGCTGGGGCGACATGTCGCGCTCACCACGGCCGGCCTGCAACTGCTGGAATACGCCGATAAAATCCTCACCGAGATGCGCAACGCCCGCGAGAATCTCGATGCGCTCTGTCAGGCTCACGCCTCGTCGCTGACATCCTCCGGGGCATTCCAATTTTCAAACCACTCCGTTTCGTCCGCCGTGATTTCCACTGCGCGAAAAAGTCCATCCTCCACAGCAGTCGCGAGCAGCTTTTGCAGCGAGAGTTCTCCCTCGGCGATGGCCCCGCGCGCCACGGATAAAAACGCCTGCGGATAAATCGCAGCCAGCGGCTCGAACGCGCCATTCGCGTGCTGGCCCACCGCGCCCATGCGCTCCGAACAGCGTTCGCGCAAGCGCGTGAACCACGCGACCGGCAGCTTCGGCAAATCCACCGCCACCACCGCCAGATGCGGATGCCGCATCCGGGCCATCGCCGCGACGATACCTGCCAGCGGACCCGCTTCGGGCGCACCGTCGACCACGCGCACCACTTCGGGCGGTGTCCAATTTTGATCACGACGCACGGAAACCAGCCGGTCCGAAATGCCGGCCTGCGCGAGGAGATTGTACTGCCGCCGCCAGAGCGCGAGGCCCTCGTACTCGATGAGCGCCTTGTCCCGACCCATCCGCGACGACATGCCACCCGCGAGAACTACGCCGCTGAGAAAAGAGAGGGAAGACGCCATGGGATAGAGTAAGCATTTCCACGCTGCCTCGCGCCAAGCCCAATTCATCGCGCGCGCCGACGGAAAACTCGCTTCGCTTCATGCGCAGCGACCGCCGTGCGCCACTGTTTCCAACCGGGATTTTCAGGCGCAGCGCGTGGGGATTCTGCGAACCAGTCGGCTGCTGCCCACCGATGATGCGCTAAGGGGCTCGCCCGCTGTCAGGGTCACATCGCCCGCGATACACTTGCGGCTCAACCTCCGGCTCGAGACCACAGCCCTCATTGTTCCCACCATGATTCTGAAAATCGACAAGCTGCCTGTCAGTCTGCCCACACCGGCCGCTCCCAACGCCAACGCCGCCTCCTACGTGCAAGAACTGCTCGGCGGGAAATTCGGCGAGATGTCCACGTTGATGAACTACACGTTTCAGTCGTTTAACTTTCGCGGCAAAGAAAAGCTCCGTCCGTTCTACGACCTGATCTCCAACATCGCCGCCGAGGAGTACTCCCACATCGAAATGGTCACCGCCGCGATCAATCTGCTGCTGGTCGGCACCTCGAAACGTGCCGACCGCCGCGGCGCCCCCGACGACGCCCCGAAGTCGCCCGCGCCGCTCGAAGACGCGCTCAATTTCCGCAACAGCGATCACTTCATCGCTTCCGGCCAGACCGCGCTCCCGGTCGATGCGATGGGCCGCCCATGGAGCGGCGACAACGTTTTTTCCAGCGGCAATCTCAAGCTCGATCTGCTGCACAACTTCTTCCTCGAGTGCGGTGCACGCGCCAACAAGATCCGCGTGTACGAATCGACGTCCGATCCCACGGCGCGCGCCGCGGTCGGGTTCCTGCTCGTGCGCGGCGGCGTGCACATCGTCGCTTACGCCCGCGCCCTCGAACACTTGACCGGCGCCAACGTCAGCGCGCTCCTGCCGATCCCTGATGTGAGCAACAAAAAATTCCCCGAGGCGAAAATCCACGAGGACAAGGGCCTGCATCGCGTCCTTTTCCGTTTCAGCCCGAACGACTACACGCGCGCCGGCGAGGTCTTCAACGGACCACACCCGGAGGACGGCGGCGAGCTGCACGTCGACGACAAAATCCCCGAGGGGCACCCCTGGCCCGATCTCCCCGAAGAGCCGCAACTCAGCTCGCCCGGCGTCGATCCGGAGCTGATCAAACATTATTCCAAGATCCTCGGCTGAGCGCCGGATTTAGCCGGAGAACGTTTTCAGGCCGTCGCCGTTTTCACGCGCGACGGCCTTTTTGCGGCGGTTCGCGGCGAAGAAAGCCACGGCCGTTCCTCTGCGCCATCGAGCCCTGGCGTACAGCGGCTCCGCGCAGTCGTCCCGGGATCGCGCATGACTGATCGTCATCAGCGTATCCAAAAAGTGGCGACGCGCATGGCCGCCGCGCGAAACCACTTATTTTTTCGACGCCTTCTTCGAGAGAACGATGACCGCAACGACAATGATGAGGCCGAAGATTAGGAGGATTGTTTCGATGCCCATAAGTGAGAGGTTAAGATTCAGAGAAGTCGCGGTCGCAGCCGACCAACCCGCGCGGCGTGCGCGAGCAGCGGTTTATTATTTCGCACGCTCGTCCGTGTAGCCCGCCAAGGCGTCAACGTTAACGGTTGTGGCCAGCGAGGAGAGTTTCTCGTCGGTCGTGGCTTCCTCATTCAGCGTTTGCTGCAGGAGCAGCGCCACCGCCTCTTCGCCCAAGGTCTCGGCAAATGCCCGCGCCGTGCCGTACGCGGAAATCTCGTAATGCTCCACCCGCTGCGTGGCACCGATGAGCTTCGCGTCGCGAAGGCTGTCGGGACCGGCGAGCGCAATCGCCTCCTCACCTTCTTCAATCAATCCGTGCATCGCCACGCAGGGTTTCGAGCGCGAGGTTTCACCCAGAAGTTCGAATAGGTGATGCAGCCGTTGGACGTGGTTTTTCGTTTCTTCAAAATGAGTTTCAAAGTCCCGCTTCAGATCCTCGCGCGTTGCAGCCTGGGCCATTTTCGGAAGCGCGTTCACGAGCTGCTTCTCCGCGTCCAACAACTCGGCGAGTTCTTCGATCAACAGCTTCTTCAGCGAAGAAACAGTGTGCGCACTCTCCGCGGGCGTCGCGCTGCCCGCCGCAATCGCTTCGTTATGGCCCGCCGGTGAGTGCGTGTGTTCATGCTCCTCGGCGACCTCACCGGGCCGGCGCTGCACATCCTTCGGCGCGACGTCCTCATAATATTTCTCGTTTCGTTTTGCCTGCCCCGCCACCGGCAAAAAGCGGCGCGCGAACACCATCGCTTTATTGCTCGCGCCAGGCACCACCAGACGGTCGCCGGCCATCAACGCTTCATATGCGATCGCGGCGACTTCCTGCGGCGCCATCACGCTGGCTTTCTGAAACGCGCGCGTTTCCACCATGTTCGCCTTCGGGAAAAAATCCGTGTCGGTCGGTCCGGGACACAACGCCGTGACCGTCACTCCGGTTTCTTCCAGCTCCGTCGCCAACGCTTCACTCAGAGAAAGTACAAACGCCTTCGTGGCATGATACACCGCCAGCAACGGGCCCGGCTCAAAGCCTCCGATCGAAGACGTGTTCAGGATGCGCCCGCGCCCGCGACGCACCATGTCCGGCAAAAACCGTTTGGTCAGCCTCAGCATCGCTTCGGCGTTGAGGCGCAACATCGAGATATCTTCGTCCAACGGAATCTCCGTAAACGCACCGCGCATTCCACGTCCCGCGTTGTTCGCCAGAATGCCGATTTCCAAGCCCGCGCGTTCGACATCCGCAATCAACGACTCCACTCCACGACTTTCCTCAAGATCCGCCGCGAGGGGAAAAACGTCCACGCCATGGCTCAACCGCAGCTCCGCCGCGATGGCATCCAGTTCGAGTTGCACCGGAGCCGTGATCACAAGCGAGTGACCGTGACGCGCAAATTCACGCGCAAGAGCGAGACCGATGCCGCTCGACGCGCCCGTGATGAGGGTAAATTCCATGCTCATGCGTCTCCCGTCGCTTACCACGTGCCACTCAGGGCACGGCCATCGCTAGCTCGCCCGCTTTCAGGCAGATACAACGATGGGAAACGGCGCAGTCACAAAAAATACGCGGATCGCTCGGCACATCGCAGTCCAAGCACCCGCACGACGCGGCATTTGGCAGCGCCGCGCGGGCCTGGAAACAGTATCCGAAAATCCGATACGAATCCGGAAGCGCGTGCTCAGCGAACGCGCGTTTCCGCCGGACCATCGTAAGAAGGCGACAGCCCGCCGAGATCGATGACGAACTTATCCACCACCACGCCGGCATCGACCGCGATCAGGTGCAGCGTGTGCCATCCGGGCGTCAGCGGTTTCGCGGGCGTCCAGATCGTGGTCATGGCATTCTCGAGCACGCGCCGCTTCCATTCGTCGGAGCCTGGCTCGAAACCGTCCGTGATCGTCACCGCTTCCGCCGGCTCGTCATCCAGCGCGAGCTTCAGGCGTAGTCCATTCCCGGATACAAGCGGGAAGGTCGGCAGCAGACGCACATGAATCGTCGCCGCGCCTCCGCTCGACACATAAAAGCGATACGAAAGCCCCGGCCGGGCGCCTTCTTCGATCTTCGCCGTGGACGGAAGCACCGTGACGGCCGAGCCCGTGCGGCCGAGTCCCGGGATCGCGCGCCAGCCGCTGCCGTCCGCCAGATCTTTCGCCGCCGAAAAATTTCCCGCGTGAATCGAAACCACGCCAGCGTACTCCACAAAATCGCCCTTCCGCGCATCCGGCGGCGCCTTGAATTCCGCCGCGGGCGGCACAGGGGCCGGCGCTTTGATCAAGGCCTGCTCGGGTGAGCTGAGCGGCAGCACGCCCGGATCGGGCTGGAAGCGGCGCCATTCGCGCGGCGAGAGACCATTCACCGTCATCACATGCCGCCACTTTCCGCCCGCGACCGCGTTGTTGTAATGCAGCGTCAGCTTGCGGATGCGTTGTTCAGCCTCGGCCGAGGCATCAAAGGTCGCGCCTGCCCGCGAATCGCCGCGTGCCCGTTGCACGCGCGCAAGCTCGGCAGAAAAATAACGCCCGTTCGCCGCCGCCGCTGCTTTCACCGGATATTCGACAAGCTGGAAAAATGCGTCGCGCTGCTCTGGCGAGAGCTTCATGGCGACGTCTGTCGTGTCGCGCTCCAGCGCCGCATAGGCATCGAGCCGGTGGATCATTTCCTCCTCTGTCAGCTCCGTCGGCCGATACGGCGTGAGCGGCAGATTCCATTGCAGGTGCTCGGGTTTGCGCGCCACCGCGAGCTGGAGGTGCCGCGACCAGATATCGGAGATCCGGCCGGCAAATTGCTCACCGAAATCACGTGCCGCCACCCGACGCAAGAAACGCACCGGTTCTTCGCGATCCGTGCGATCGGCATGCCACGCGAGATGAAGGAAAAATTCCGTGGATCGCTCGATCGATTTCAGGTCGCCGACATTCGCGATCCACAACGTCCGCGCACCTTGCTCATACGCGCGCGTCATCTCCGCCCAAATCAACGCCGGCGGCAGCGTATCGAGCCACAGCCAGGACATCGGCGCACCGAGATACGAGAGGTGATAATAAACGCCCAACCCGCCCGCGCGCTCGCGCTCGGCAGGCGAAGCGAAGCGACGGATGTAGCCGAAGTTATCGTCGGGCCACACGATCGTGGCGTCGTCCGGCACACGCAGTCCCGCGAGATAATCCTCGAGCACTTCCTTGTACGGGCAAAACATCTGTCCCACGCGCGTCGGATCGCCGTCGCCCAAATAGCGCGCGAGGAGTTCGCGTTGATCCGCGAAGATTTTTTCCAGTGTAGCGATGCGCTCGGCCTGCGTTTTCGGGCCGACAATCGCGCTGTCGTGAATGCCGCGCATGCCGAGCGTGAAAATACTTTCGCCCGATGTTCGTTCGCGTACGCGCTTTTCCCAATACCCGAGCACGCCCTCGCGGTTGGTGAGGTAATTGTAGCGCGCTTTGTCGTCCTTCCACTCGCCGACGTTGTTGCGCAACATCGGCTCGGCATGCGACGAACCGAGGACAATCGCATAGGCATCCGCCGCGGCTGCATTTCCGGGCACTTGATGAAACGGTATCGTCCCCGGATGCATCGCCGGCCAGATCGTGTTCGCACGAAGCCGCAGCAGCAGCTCAAACAAACGTGCGTACGTACGTGGGCCGATGTTACCGACTTCCGGTTCGTGCGTCAGGCCGGCCCACGGCTCGAGCCCCCACCCTTCGTCGTTGAGAAACACCCCGCGATAACGCACTGCTGGCGCATCGACCGGTTCTTCGCCGGGCGAGAGCACAAGCTCCGCACGTTTCGGAGCCGGCACGTCCGCCCACCAAACCCACGGCGACACGCCAATCCGTCGCGAGAGCTCGTAAAGTCCATACGCCAGGGCGCGTCGGTCAGATCCTTTGACCACGAGCGTGCGGGCGGTCGCCGAGAGCTGAAACGCTTCCCAGCGCCCCGCCAACGCAGGATCGAGTACAACCTCTATGCACGCACGATCGCCGGCTTGCGCGACATCCGAGACGATCTCCGGACGCACACCGGACACCGCAAAAACGTCCTCTGCAAAATCCCGCGCGGCGATTTTCACGACTTCGTGTAGTGTCGGCGGCACTACAAGGCACGCAGCCTCGCCGGATCGAACGAGTGAAAATCCCTGGCCGCCCATGGCGCGCGTTTCGACGAGATCCACCGCCGCCAGGAGCTGGCTGACACCCATCGCGAGCAATGCAGGAAATGAAATGAACAGAACACGCAGACGCTTCATAAAAGGGATAAAGGGAGACTGACGCAGCTTGGGTCGGAGGGTTTCGCGCGGCGCAGAGGGCTATCGCACCATCTCGATAACAGCCACGCCATGGGCCGCGAGACACCATTCACCCGAAGCAGGTGTGCCGCTAAGCAGTTCCGTGCCGTACAGTTCGCCGAGCGGCACCGTTTGGGGTCGATCGGTGTGGTTGAGCAGGAAAAGAAAGCGCTGCCTGTCGCTCTCGCGCAGAGTCACTTCCATCCCTGCTGGCGCAGCCAAGGGCGACTTGAGATCCAGCGGCGCTGTCACCACGTCGAGCGCGCCCGCAAGATCGTCGCCCTCGAGCACGGTGCTGAGATAAAACGCCAGCCCTTGATGAAAACGATGCCGCGTAAACGCTGGCGATCCTGCGAAAGGTCCATCGCCATAGCTCGCGAGCGCCCCGGCCCCTTCCAGATGCACCACTTCGCTCCAGTGGCGACCGGACAACACGCGGCCATCATTCCCGAATTTCACCGCGCGGCGTTCCGTCGGCCCGAGCGCAAACCATTCTTCAACCCAGAGCCCAAGCACCTCCCGCAGATACGCGGGATAACCTCCGGGCACGACATGATCGCGTCCGTCGACGATACCACTGAAACATGTCGTCAGCAACGTCCCGCCTTCGCGCACATAACGCGTGAGATTCTCCGCCGTCGCGCGCTCGATCACATAAAGCAGCGGCGCAACCACGAGCGCATACCCCGGGAGATTCGCGTCGGGCGCGACGAAATCGACCGCGATGTTGCGCTGATAAAAATAGCGATGCATCGCCGTGAGCGCCGGCACGTAATCGAAACGCGTCGGTTTGCCCGGCATTTCGAGTGCCCACCATGTCGGCCAATCGAGCACGATGGCGACACGCGCACGGCACAATGAGCCGGCGACCGGCGCGAGTTTCTTCAAGTCCGCGCCCAGTTCGCACACCTCGCGAAACACGCGGCTCTTTTCCGGCGGCGCCCCGTGCTGCACCATCGCGCCGTGATATTTTTCCGCGCCGGCCAGCGATTGACGCCATTGGAAAAACAACGCGCCATCCGCGCCGCGCGCCACCGCCTGCAGCCCGTACAAACGAATCTGTCCGGGCAGCTTCGTCGGATTCACCGTCCGCCAGTGCACGTGCGAGGTCGCGTGCTCCATCAGGACAAAGGGTCGGTCCGGCTTCAGCGAACGCGTGAGATCGTGGCCTTGCGCCGCGGAGTGCCACGGCTCTTCGCCCGGCAGGAAATCCGGATAACTGTCCCAACTCGCGAAATCGAGTTCGCGCGACCATGCCCATTGGTCGAGCGGTTTGAAGAAACTCATGAAGTTGGTCGTGACGGGCACATCGGGAGTTTCTTCGCGCAGGATTTCGCGCTCCATTTTGCACAGATCGAGCAGCGCCTCGTTGGAGAATCGCTGGAAATCCAAGAGCTGCGTGGGATTCACAAACGTCGGCGTGCGACGCGGCGTGCGGACGTCCGCCCAATCATAATACGCCTGACTCCAGAACGCGGTGTTCCACGCGGCGTTGAGCGCATCGAGCGTGCCGTAGCGTTTCTGCAGCCACACGCGAAACGCCTCCGTGGAGGCTTCGCTGTGACACGCTGAAACATGACACGCGTATTCGTTGTTGATGTGCCAGGCCGCGAGCGCGGGATGGTTGGCGTAGCGTCTCGCAAGTCGTCGCACGAGTTCGCCGGCAAATCTCCGATACGTGGGACTGCTCGGCGAATAATGCTGACGCGATCCATGCGAATACGCGCATCCATTCTCATCGACCG
Organism: uncultured Opitutaceae bacterium; assembly: GCA_964573305.1. Lineage (GTDB taxonomy): Bacteria > Verrucomicrobiota > Verrucomicrobiia > Opitutales > Opitutaceae > Nibricoccus. The sequence continues at coordinate 21,300 of CAZNJG010000013.1, read as the reverse complement.
CCGCGAGATCGGGGTAACGCGACATCCATGGCGGCGGCGTGGCCGTAGCCGTGGCGAGATCCGCATAAATTCGATGCTCCGCAAGCAACGCCATCAAACGATCGAGCCAGTCGAAGGTGTAAGTCGTTTCGTCGGATTGCAGTCGCGACCAACCGAAGATCGCGATGCTCACGAGATTCACGCCGGCCTGCTTCATGAGCCGCATGTCTTCGAGCCAAACTTCCTCCGGCCACTGTTCGGGATTGTAATCTCCGCCGTAGAGGATCCCCGGGACTTTGGTTAAGAGACGTGGCATCATAGAATGAACGTTAGCGAGTTTGAGGCACGCAGAAGGCGTGGGTGAGTTGCTCTTGCGCGTCCGTAGTGAAGCACAAAAGCCGCCGCAACTCCATGCGCCACGACCGCTCCACGCCAGCGACGATCGAGGAGATCGCCACGCTGGTCGGTTACAGTCCTGCGTTTTCGTTTTCCGCCGCCTTTAAACGCTGGAGCGGCACCGCCCCCGCACATTTTCGGTCGAGCAAGACCCGGGATGCATGACACGCCTTTGTTTTTCCGGTCCGTTATTTTTCCTTGCCGTTCACTTTCGCCAGCGCGTACTACCTGCCGCTCTGTCCGTGACGAACCCGAGTTCGTGACCACTGTTCTTTGCCACGTTTTGACCGTCGCTTACCGTCGTTCCGGCGGAAGGCGCAGAATGCGATAAATGACATCGCGAATTCGCAACTCTCACGACGACAGAGTCGTTCAAAACCAACGATTGCCCGGGTGGTGGAATTGGTAGACACGCAGGTCTCAGAAGCCTGTGCCTAACAGCATAGCGGTTCGAGTCCGCTCCCGGGCACCACTTTTCAACGCATCCCGCCCACTTGGCGGGATTTTTTGTGTCCTGATTCGGAGCACACCCGCCGCCCCCGAGTGAGGCGCTGCCGGCGGTCAACGTTTGGGCGACTTCGAACGCGGCGAGAGAAACGGCGGCAGCTGCACCTCATCGCGCCGCCGTGTGTGCGTATCCGCCGCGTCGGCCGTGGGTGCCTTTCGCTCAGGTTTGGTGGTGGACGGTTTTTGCGCCGGCGTGGTGGCCGGGCCGGGAATTTGTCGCTGGGGATTCGGTTTCATGATCCCTTGGTCAGCGGCGCCGGCGACGGGTTCTACTGACCCGGCCGTGGGAGATTTCTCGGAGGGGGTGTTGCGTCGGACGGAGTTTTTTCGGCAGAGGTCCACAATGCGACCAGCGGGCCACCCGCGCCGTAAACGGGATCGGTCACCGGCTGTGCTAGTTGCGCTATGCGCTCGTCGGCCGCGGGCCGCTCGCCCTCGCGACCGCGCAGCAAGTCGGCGCGCTGGTCCGGCGGATAACCACCGACGACATGAAAATCTTCGCTCGCTCCGAGATTCTCGTGGCCCACACCGGCGGGAATCACGATCACGTCGCCCGCCTTCACCTCAAAAACGCGTCCGGCACTGTGTCCCAGCCGGATGCGCGCGCTGCCGCGATAGACGCCCAGCACCTCGTGAGCCGTGCTATGGTAGTGGGGAAATGGATACACGCCGTAGCGCCACGCCGGTTGCCAGCCGTTGCGCCGAAACAACGTTTCGATCGCGTCCGCATCGGCCGGAACCGCGCCCGCATAAACAAGCAGCGGCGACCGGCTGTTGGGAATATCGCCCGCGTCGGGAAACACGATGGCCTGAGGCGGTTTCATCCCGGCATTTGCGAAGGTGATCTCCGCGCTGAAAACCTTGCCGGCCATCCCCGCCAGCAGGCACGTCGCGATAAAACTCCGTCTTGGAGTCGTTTGTCGCTCACGGTGCATGGCTGTTGAGGAATTGCTGGAAAGGCGCGATGAAGCGATCGAATGCTTCGACGTGCGGCATATGCCCGACGTCGTCCAGCTCGACCAGCTGCGCAACGGGAATGGCTTTGGCCGCGGCGCGTCCGAGCTTCGGGTAGTCGCCCAGCGAATCGCGAATCGCCGCGGGCGCGGCGGCTTTGTTGAGCGCGGTGCGGTCACGCTGGCCGATGATCAGCAACGCCGGCACCTTCAATCGCGGAAACTCGTGCACCACCGGCTGCGTGAAAACCATGTCGCTCGTGAGCGCCTGATTCCAGGCCATGCGCGGGTAGTCGGGGCTTTTGCCAAACGACGCGAGTTGTTCGACCCACGGCTCGTACGCGTCCTTCCACTGGTTGTCGTAATAAAACACGAGCTGGTACTCGCGTATCTTTTCAGCCGTCTTCGCGAGCTCGGTTTTGTACGAGGCATCCACTGTCGCATAGGGCACACCCAGGGCTTTCCAGTCCTCCAGTCCGATCGGGTTCAGCAGCGTTAACGAAAGCGTCTCCTGCGGATACATCAGCGCGTAACGTGTGGCCAGCATGCCACCCATCGAGTGCCCCAGGAGGTGCGCCCGCTCCACGCCGGCCGAGCGCAGCAACCCGCGGGTGTTTTCGACCAGTTGCTGAAACGTATAGTGGTAATGCTCCGGCTTCGTCGATTTTCCGAAACCGATCTGATCGGGCATGATCACCCGCCAGCCGGCTTTGCTGAGCGCCGCGGCGGTTTCACCAAAATACGAACCGGAAAAGTTCTTTCCGTGCAGCAACACCACAACGCCGCGTTCCGCACCCGCCGCCGGCACATCCATGTAAATCATCTCCAGCCGCTGACGCTGACTTTCGAAGACGTAGTTCTTCTCCGGATACGGGTAGGTGAAATCCTCCAACCGGATGCCCGATGCGTGGAGCAACGGAACGATGACCAGCCACACGAAACAAAAAAGGCGCAGTTTCATTCCGAAGCCGTAATCCGAATCGACGCCCGATCAACCGGGCTGGAGAGATTTCCGCTACTGCAACGGTCGCGACGGCGCGCTGACTCTGCGCTTAAGGCGCCAGCGCCTTCTTCATCTTGTCGACCTTCGACTTCACCACGTACCGGCAATACCCTTCGTTTGGATTCTTCTTATAATAATCCTGGTGATATTTCTCGGCCTCGTAGAACACGCCCAGCGGAGCGATCTCCGTGACGATGGGATCGCGAAAGTCTTTTTGTGCGGCGGTGCGCGCAGTCTCGGCAGCCTGTTTCTGCGTGTCGTTCGAGTAATAGACGACCGAGCGGTACTGTGTGCCGATGTCGTTGCCCTGGCGGTTGAGCGTGGTCGGATCGTGCACGACCCAGAAGAGCTCAAGCAGCCGTTCCAAGCTTGCCACGGATGGATCGTATTCGATGCGGATCACTTCGGCGTGCCCCGTCGTACCGGTGCAGATTTCGTCGTAGGTCGGGTTCTTGGTGCGGCCACCGCTGTAACCGCTGACGACACGCTTCACTCCCGGCACGAGTTCGTACGCGGCTTCCGTGCACCAGAAACAACCGCCTCCGAGAACCAGGGTTTCGGTTTTTTGATCGGTGGCGGCAGGCATGGTCATAGGGAGGGCAAAGGAAAGAAGAGCGATGAACGGAAGGGTTTTCATCAGGAGTTGTTTTCCAATGTACTCACCGGCCCGCGAAGTCAAAGAACCGTCCCGACGCTGCGCGCGGACTTGTTCCTTGCCGGACTTCGCCTCACGTTGAACGCGCCGTCATGCCTCCGTTTCCGCCGCTCCTTTACCTTGTGCCGCTCTGGCTCGCGTTCGAGCTCGGGCAGCTCGTCGTCGGCGAGCGTTATCTCGGGGTGAAACAAATCGCGCGCGGGGCCGATCCTCGCGATCTCGGTCCGGGTGAATGGGTGTCGTTCTTCTGGTCCGCCGGACTCCTCCTTTACTGGGTGTGGATGCTATTGCTGCTGGCGCAACCGGTCGGCCGTCCGCAGCTCGCCGCCATGGCCGTCATCTCTGTAGTGGGATTTTCAATACGCCGGAACTGTCCGCTCAAATGGGTGCTCGTGAGCATGACCTTCGAAGGCGCACTGCGCATCGGCATGCTGCTTTCGCTGGGGTTCATCCTCTGGCGGCGGCTCTGAATCGAAAAAAGTCCGCCACGCCGTCCATGCCGTTCCCCGCGTTTGAACGCCCTTCGCCGCATTGGTCGGCGGAACCGCCCCACGAACGCCGCGGGGTCTTGTTTCATCACAGCGTCAAATCCTTTGCCGACACGATCACGCTCATGACGCATCCCGACAGCCGGGTGAGCTATCATGTGCTCATCGACGCGGACGGTACGCGCTGCACGCTGGTGGACGACGAACGGGTGGCCTGGCATGCGGGCGTATCCACTTTTCAAGGACGCGATGACTGCAACGCCTTCCTGCTGGGCCTCGCGTTTGCGGGCGACACGTATGCCGTGCCTCTGACCGACGCCCAACTCGCCTCCGCTCGCGAGTGGCTCGAGCCACGCTGGCAACGATACGGATGGACCGCAGCGTGGATGACCGACCACCGCCAGGTTTCACCCGGGCGAAAGGACGACCTCAATCCCTCCGAATGGATGCGCGTGCAGGCGATGCTTGCAGGCCTCGCATAAAAAAGGCGCGCTCCGCATGGAGGCGCGCCTGAAGATATCCCCGTCTGATCAGCGTCAGGGAAGCGTCGCTTCCAGACGCAGGAATTGACGCGGTTCAGCCGACAGCGGAACGGCCGAACGAACGAGCACGAGCTCGGTGCCGTCGCCGCGATTGATGGCCGAGACTTCGACGGAACCCAGCGAGTCCGTGAACGCCAGCCCGGTCGAAACCTGGACTTCCAACCCAACATCGCCGCGGTCGATGCGACGCACGAAGCGCATCGCCGGGTAACGTTCACCTACTTCGACATGCGTCACCAACACCGGTTTCATGCCGCCGAAAGCCAGCGGATTCTGCACGAGCGCAAACTCGAGCAGATTAGACACGCCGTCACCGTCAGCATCGTCGGAAGGAGCCGCGACGCCCGCCGGCAAACCCTGCGCATCCGCCCAGGCGAGATACGCCTCCATGCCCGACCCATCGCTGGTGAGCGTGAACTGGAGCGCATTCGGAAGAAGTGTGAAAACACCTTTCGCGTAGCCCAATCCGGTCGCACTGAAGTCCGACGCGGCGAAGTCCGTGGAACCGAAGTCCACCAGCGTGTACGTCGTGCCGCTGACCAGCGGCCCGGCGGGCGAGAAGGCGAAGGCATACGCACCGGGAGTGCCCCTGGTCAGCGCACCGCCCAGCGAGACGCGATCAGCGGCGGCGCCGAGATCGAACGCCAGCGTGCCACCGGCATTCCAAACCAGCGAATCCGCCGTCAACGTATCCACGGTTTCGATACCAGGGGAAATCGCCGCGCCGTTGAACAGCATCACCGGCCTGGCAATCGATCCGTTGCCGGAAAGGGCACCCGCATGGAGCGACACCTGACCGCCGGCACCGAGTGAACCCGTGACGGCAAGCTCACCTTCATTGACCGCGACATCACCCGTGAAGTCGTTCGCTGCGCTGAGCACGAGGCGACCGGCTCCAGCCTTGGCAAAACCACCGTTAGCGCCCGCCGCATCGCGTAGTTGACCGGCCAATACAATCTCGCGGGGCGTGCCGTCGGCCTGCGCGGCCCGGATGGCAAATGTCGATGGCGAGCCCGCGAGCAGAAGCGGATGCGTCGTGCTCCAATCATCCAGGGCGCCGAGCACACCGCTGGTGAAAGTCAGCGAACTGGCGAGACCGGAGGTGCCGTTTTTCACGATGCCGCCAGCGCCGAGGTTGAGTGCACCATCGGTCAACGTGACGATTGCCGTGCCCGCGCTGCTGGTTGCGTCGTAACCCAAGGTAAGACGCCCCGCGTTGACCGCGCCGCCCGTGATGAGGAGCTTGGCAACGTTGTTGGCGTTCGATCCGGGGTTGCGCCCCATGATCAGGCCTTTGCCGGGCGCAGAGTCCGTGACGTTGAGTTCTCCACCGGAGACATTGATCACACCGCCGCGGGCGCTGGTGGCTTGATAGCCGTTGTTGAGCGTATCCGTGATGGTGAGGCGGCCGCCGGAGACCGTGAGCGCGCCCCATGAGTTCGCCGTGCCAAGGCCGAGCACGCCTACTGTGGCGTCACCGCCCGAGACATGCACGCCGGCCGCGATGGCCTGGCTCTCCGAGTCGCCGCTGCGCGGGAAGTTGATCTCGGCCGCGGTGAACACGCCGCCCGTGACGCGCACAAACGAGTTACGTGTATTCGTGGGAATGATACGCTGGAAGTGCGCCTCGCCACCGCTGACGATGACGCCCGTTCCGGTGCCGGAGTTCCAGTTTACATCGCCCGGCGTGCTGAAATAACCGCCGGTCACGCGCAGTTGTTGCGAGGTCGCAATGAAAACCGACGACGGGGTGAACGAACCGCCTTCGGCCACCTGCACGATTCCCTTCGTGATGGTGAGTGGTCCCGTGAGAGAAACGGGACGCACGAGTTGCAACGTACCCACACCGGTCTTGGTGAGACCCGCAGCGCCCGCGAGATCGAGATCGAGCGTGGCCGGATAACCGTTGGCTGCCGGCACATCGACCGTATCGCCGGATGCGGACGTCGCGCCGTTCACCTGAATGGTCGGCGTGCCGCCGGCGAGCGTGAGCACATTGGCGGGATTGGCGTTGTCGTTCAGGGTCCAGGCGGCGGGCGTCAAATAATCCGCATCGCCCAAAACCACACGGCCGATGGTGCGCGGCGAATCGAGATGCGCCACGGCGTTCTCGTCGAGATCGCGCGCGCTGAAATCCGCGGTCGCACCCGCGCCATCGGCAATCACGCCGCCCTCCCAATTCGCGGGATCGCTCCACACGCCACCGGACTCGCTCAGCGCCCACACCCCGCTGCCCACGAGACGCAGCGTGTAGCTTTGCCCAGCGGTGTAGGTGCCCGAGCTGCCGGCATTACCGGCGAGATCTTGAATGCTCGAGCTGGCTCCTCGATCGAGCCGGATCGTGCCATCGCCCGACGCGCCAGTCACGGTCACATCATAAACACTGCTGCTGACCGGCACGAGACTCGCGATGGTGCCTGTAACTCCGGACGAACGCGTGAGCGTGAAATCGGCGGCGTCCACATTCACCACCGGTTCCACAAACGTGATGCGATAAACCAGCGTCGACGACGTGGTCGCCGAGGCGGTCGGATCGAGGCGCACGATTGACTGAATCGTCGGCGCAACCGTATCGATCGTCACGGCAAACGGCGGTGATGCCGGGCTGGAACTTCCTCCAACGGAGGCGACTGCCGTGAAGGCGTATTCACCCGATGAGAGCGTCGTCCCGGTATAGTCAAACGACCATTCGCCCGTGACTCCGGCAGTGGTCGAACCGACCACGCCCAAGTCCCCTCGCGTGATCGAAACGATGGAATTCGCCGGCCCCGTGCCCGACAAAATCAAGGTGGTGTCCCGTGTGATCAAATCGGTGGCGGACACGCCGGTGTCCTGATTGATCGCGGTGAAAACAGGCGACGCCAGCGTCGTATCCACGACATAGGCAGCCGAGGCCGAACCGGTGTTTCCAGCAAGGTCCGTGGCGATGGCGGTGAAATGATATTCACCCGGGGCGAGCGGCGCACCCGTGTAGGAAGCCGTCCATTTTCCCGATCCGTCCGTGACCGCCACGCCCACTTCACCCACGCCGTCGAGCACCACGGATACCGTGGAGAAAATCTCCGCGGTACCGTTGAACGAATACTCGGGCGACGTGACGAGGCCCGTCAGCACCGGCGCAGCCGGCGGCACTGTATCCACCTTTACGATACACACCGGCGTGGGCAAAGAAAGTCCGCCCATGCCCGCCACCACCGCAGTGAAGCCGTAATGACGGTCGGCGAGAACCGTGCCGCTATAATCGAAGATCCATTCGCCCGACGCATCGGCGACCGCCGTGCCAATCGCACCGATGTCGATGCGCGAGACGTGGACGGTCGCTCCCGGAGTCGCCGTGCCATGCAGGACGATGCTGCCGGATGTCGTCACACCATCGGTGGCGGAAACGCCCGTATCGGGGGCGACGCCGTCCAGCGTGAGCTGGGGCACACCGGCAACGACGAGGCTGTTGATGTAGTTTTCCAGATTGGTGTAACCATCGCCGTCCAGGTCTCCGTTGTTGTCGGCCACGAGCGGATTGGTACCGGCCGCTTCTTCCCACCAGTCCGGCATGCCATCGCCATCTGTATCGACGACGGGAGTCGCCGCACCGGCGACCACGCCGACGCCTCCGACTTCGTTTTCATTGTAGATCTGACGGCCATCGATGCCGTACGAGAGCAACTCGGCGATCATGTTTGTATCCACGGAATCACGACGATGCGAGGCGCCTGCGAACGCAGCGATGTGCTGCACCGATTGTTCCGGTGTCAGCGCGACGATCGGGGCGGGATAATCGAATGGCGTGCCCACGAGCTGCAGCGTGGGGAAGCTCGCATTCGTCACGGCAGTGCCATCGAGCGCGCCGTTGAGGTTCAGATCCTCGCGATTGTCGGCGTGGAAGAGACGATAGTTTTGGTTGCCCGTCTTGAACGGCGAGGTACCCGCGCCGCTGTCGAAGCCACCGATAAAATAATTGCCGATCATGTTGGCAAACGAGTCGCCCGCGGAATCGCCCGCCGGGATGTAGCCGCCGCCCGAGCCCCAGTTATAGACGACATTGTTCCGATAATCATTGATGCCTTTGATCTTCGGGTTGCGCATCCAGTTATCGATGTAGAGCGTGCGGAAAATACTCACGCCTCCGCCCGGCTGCATGAGTCCGCCCGCGGAGTGCGTCAGCAAACCCTGTCCGATGATGCAGTCTTGCAGCGTGATGTTGGAAATATTGCCGCCGCTGATGGAGAACGTTTCGTCGCGTCCCCAAGAAGCGGATACATGATCGAAGATCATATCGTGGCCCGAGGCGATGCCCACGGCATCGGTGCCCGAGTCGCCATTGATGCCCTGGCGGAAACGGATGTAGCGGCAGATCGTGTTGTGCGCGTCGGAAAACGAAACGCGATTCCCGTAGATCGTGATGCCGCCTCCCGGCGCGGTCTGGCCGGCGATGGTGATATTGTTCTTCACCGCGACCACGCTGTTGATGCGGATCACCCCGCCGACGGTGAACACCACCGTGCGGTTGGGCGCGCTCACGGCGTCGCGAAACGAGCCGGGGCCGGAGTCGTTGAGATTGGTGACCAGATAAACCGAGCCGCCGCGCCCGCCCACGGCGTTGGCGCCGAAACCCTCGGCTCCGGGGAATGCGGGAATGGCCGCGAGCGTGCCCGCTCCGGCGCCCAGCGCCAGGGCCGCCAGCAATGCCCGGCGGAGACGCGTAAAAGTGATGCGTGAAAACATGGTGTTCAGGGGTAAAACGATCTGTCGTGAAAAAATGGATACAGTGAGGCGTGAGGTGCCGCATTTCAGCCGGTCGCCACAGGGCGCGGTGAAATCCGGGCAGCTTCGACGCGTTTGGGATAAATCAGAGGCTGTAGGGACGGATGATCAGGTAGCCCGGATCGGCCTTGGCGCGGTCGAGCAAGATCGCTCCCTGCGCAGGCAAAAAGGGCGTGTTGGCCACGTCGGTCGATCCGCCTTCCTGAAACCATGCGCTGCCATCGCCGCGCAGGAAATGCACACGGTAAGTGCGCGCGGCATTGTCGAACACGCTCAGTTTATCCGCCTTCCACGATTGATTCGATCCCGTCCAGCGCCACGCGGCGGGCGTCTGCGGATCGACGAAAGCACCGATCTGCACCGCGGAAAGATCGAGCGGAAATCCGGTGGCGAAACTCTGCAAACCCGGCCGCAGGTTTTTGCGAAATGCGTTCGTGCGCACCTCGCCGAGATGCGTCCATTGCTTCACGCCCGAGCGCAGCAGCAGGACCATGCTCACATCGGGGGGAATGATTTTGTCGTCCATCTTCGGGCCGATGTGCGCCAGCCGCCAGCTGCCGTCGGGCCGGTAGAAAAACGTTTCGATGCCGAGCCCTTCGCCATGGATCTGCACGGTGTCCGAAAATGTCAGCAACAGATGACCGCTCAAACGCGGCGAAAACATTTCTCCCAGAGCGGCGAGGGTCAGGTGCGGGCGCACCACGGCGCGCGCTCCAGCGAGCTGGTCCTTCTTGAGCGACTTGAAGGTCGTGTGGGACAGCTGCCCCGTCTCGACCTTGGCTTTGCCCGAACCGCGCGTCGCCGCGGTGTTCAGATCGAAGCGTTCGCCCTCGAACGGGCCGTCGATGATTTCCAGATAATACTCGACGCCGGCGGTGAGCGATGCGGCCAGGCCGGTGTTCTCAAACGTGATCATTGCAGGCGTGTTCGAGGCGACGCGGCCTTCGAACACGGATGCGAGGAGCGGGAATGACAGGCCGGTGGCGCCGACCGGCAGCGTGGCGGACATGACGCCATGCGGAGCGGATGAGACCGCGGTTTCGGCATACGCCGGCAAGGCGGCCGCGCACAGCGCAGCCATCAGGGTGATGCGTGGGGTGGACATAAAGAGGAAAGCAGGGCTGAGGTAATCGACCCGAGCGATCCCGCTCGGAAACGGGAAGCGCACTGGCCGTAAGCCGGGCTGGCGCGGAGCAAAAGATCATCGTCCCGCGCAAACCGACCGGGGGTTCCGACGGAGTCCGCGCGCGCATCGAAGTCAAGAGTCGCGCCGCCCGGTCCGCCACACTGCATCCGCGTGTATCCAGTTTTTGGTGACGCACGACACGCTGACGATGCGCAGCTTTTATCGAGGGAAAAAACAACGCGTACCGCATGCCTCCTGCGGCTCGTCGCGGCACGATTTTTTCCCTTCATTGAAATATCCGCCCGCGAAATCTGACCGTTCGCAAACTCCTCGTCATAAACGCGCCGCCGGTCGCAATCCCGCGCACCCTTCGGCCGTTCGCTGCGTCTTTCCTTCGCGACAACCGCCTGAACCTGCGTTGAGTTCCGCTGTCGTCCCGCCCGCCCGTGAAATCGCCGCTGCCCACCCTCTTCCTTTTTCTCCTCATTCTCCTCGGCGGAGGTTGTATGTCGTCGCTCCGAGTCCAGGTCGATGCCATCAACGATCCCGCGGCGATCCCCGCCTTGCGTACGTACACCTTGGTCAGCGGCTCGCCGGACATCGATGCATCGACGCTGCAGTTTCGCTCCCATGCCGCGCTCGTCCGCGGCGCACTTGAGCGCAAAGGCTACATCGAAGTGCCGGCCAACGAAGATCCGGCGCTCCGCATCGCCCTCTCATATGGCATCGGCCAGCCTGTGTCCCGCACGGTCACTTATTCGACGCCAATCTACGCGGAACTCGGCGGCGGTCGCGTGCAAACAGTCACCAAGAACACCGACGCCTCCGGAAAAACCTCCACGACTACACGCACCATCGTCGTCCCCTCCCGTTATGAACGCGTCGGCAACGATATCACGACGAGCACCTACACCTATTATCCCAAGTACCTGATTCTCTCCGCACGCATCGCCGACCAGCTCGACGGCTCCACGCCCGAGGTATGGAGCGCGAGCGCGTCGCTGCAGAGCCTGAGCAGCGACACACGCGACGACATTCCCCGCCTGCTCACCGCGCTTGAACCTTATCTCGGCGAAAATACCGGCCGCGTCGTCACGGTGAAACTCGTCGAACGCGACGGCCAGTTTGTGCGCGCAGCGGCGCCTTGAGTTGCGCCGCGCGGGCCCGCCGGGCTCACTCAGGCAATCGACTGCGCACATCCAGCGCGCCGCCCGCGAGCGACTCGCGAAAAAAGGCCTGCGCGCTCGCGATGAATTTCGCGTATTGCTGATAGTTGCCGATGCATGAGTTCGGCACGCAGATGCGCTTGATCACACCCGCGCCCATTTTATCCGGCGCCTCCGCATCCGGCAGCAGTTCGAGGGAAAAACGTGGATCACGCATGTGCACCACATAATGGCGTACCTCGCCATCGACCACCCGCTCGATTCTCATGAAATGCGTGAAGTCCATCGGCGTGTTTCCGAGCATGCACGCGGCGCAGGACGTGAAAACCTTAATCCTGCCCGAAGCGGGCAGCCTTTCGCCTTGAGAAAACCGTGCGCAGGGCACAAACCAAACGCGTTGTCGCGCCCGCCATGAACCCACTCGACGAGGCCCCAAAACTCAGCCCCTGGCCCTTTCTCATCGGCGATGCCCTTCTCATCGGTTGCGCCGTCGCCATCGCTCAGCAAGCGCCCGCCCCGCTCAGCGGAGCAGCCCTGTTTGGCGTCGTCGCTTGCATCGCCATCGGCGCGTGCCTCGCCACCGTCCCGTTTCTCCTTTCGTACACACGCCGGCAGGACCTCGCCCTCGCCGAACGCCAGGCCGAGATCGCCGCGCTCGCCCGCACCACCGCGGACTCCGCCGAACAGATCAGCATCGCCGCCCAAGGGCTCAACACGCTCAACGACACCGTTCACCGCACGCTCAAACATCTCGATCAGCTCCCGCATAAAATGCAGGAGAAGATCAACGAGTTCAAAACCCAGCTCAACGAGGTCGCCGTCACCGAAAACGAAGTCCTCGCGCAGGAGGTGAACACACTGCGCAACTCCGAGATCGAGCGTCTCGAATCTGTGTTCACCTCGATCCGGAAAACCGCCGGCGAACTCGCCGCGCTGGAAACCGCCACGCGCCAGCATCTCGCGGAAATCAAACAATCGCTCGGCGACTTCACCGCACGCAGTGAGCGTTCTGCGAACGATGCCACCGCCGCGATCCAGCGTGCGCTCGATCACGCGCTGACCACCCTGTCCACCCGCGCCGCCCCGGCCCCGACCCAAGCGACCGCACCGCGCAAGGATCCCCCGGCGCCCACCCCCGAGCCGCCCCCGCAGTCCGAGCGTCCACCGGAGATTTCCCACGTCACGTCCGCGCCGCCCTTCGCGCCTGCGCAAACCGCCGCCGCCGGCGTTGCCGTCGCCGAACCGGTCGTGCGGAAACGCGCCGCACGCAAAGCCGCGCCTTCCGACGATCAGCCGAGCCTCGGCCTCGATCTTCCCGATCTCGTCGAAAACAACGACTACGCCCAGGCGCATCCCGACGAAACCGACACCGGCGTCGCGCTCTCCTCCGATGGGCTCACCCGCCTGCTCGTCACCGCCTACATCGGCATCGGCAACAAACTTTTCGTGCGCGGCTCCGGCGCCGGTTTGAACTGGGAAAAAGGCGTGCCGCTCCAGTTTGTCTCCATCGGCAAATGGCGCTGGGAAAGCGCCGACGCCAGCGAGCCGGTCACGGTGAAACTCTACCGAAACGACGAGCAGGAATGTTTCTCGCCACGCGAGATCACGCTCGAGCCCGGCCACCAGCGGGAGATCCGCGCCTCGTTCTGAAGCCGCTCCACTGTAGTTAAGTTTCGGATACGGCAGCGGGCACCAGCCTCGACGAGTGCCGCATTTTCAGGCGGATGCGCCGGATCAGCCACGCGCAGATCGCCACCTTCACGATGAAAATCGCCCCGAGCCACAGCAGGCCCTTGCGGCTCGGATCGGCGCCCAGATCGCCCAGTGCAAGCGTCACATACGACCGCGCCGTGTAGATGATCAGGCACACCGCGAAATACCGGCGCAGTGCCATGCCCGTGAGCGCGAGCCCGTAGTTGCGCAGGAAATACGGCGGCCCCGGCACCAGCGCCACGATCGCCGCGACCGCGCGCTCAGCGCCCGCCGGCACAACCGGGATGTGATGGTTCCTTCGCGCCAGCAACCGTTGCAGCGGTGCCCGCAAGACTCCCCGCGCCAGCAGATAACTCCCGAAAAGATGCACCACGGTGACCGCCACGATCGCGACTCCGCCGCCGATCATGCCGAAGCGCATCCCCGCCACCACATACACGACGCCAATCGAAAATCCGAAGAGCGGCAGAATCGCCATCAATGTGAGCGCGAGCACCGGATCCACCTCTTGCAGCAACCGCACCGCTTCGCGCCACCACCCGCGTTCGATGACGAGCGCGGCAAACCCCACGATCACCACAACCCCGCCGAGCGCGAGCAACCACCACGACCAATGACGGCGTTCCCGGTTGCGCGGTGGGCTGGCCTGCGGGCGGAGAAACGAAAACGGCATGGCGCTTATACTAAAACAACCCGCGCAGATCCGCGACTGACGCACGCGATGTCGTCGGAACCACAACGTACACGGTCGGTCTAGCGCGTGCTTTCCCATGTCTGGCCTCTTCGCCCGCTTCCGGCGACGCCGTGCCGCGCACGCCATCGCCAAACCCTACAAGCCGCCTGCACGACGCCCGAGTCTGTTGCGGTATTGGTCCATCGTCGGCGTGTGGGTCATCGTCGCGTTAGGTGGATATTTCTGGCTCACCTCCGCCAAAATTCTCCGCGAACCGATAGAGATATCCTTCGGTCCGCACGATGCTGTTTTCCCCGACACGCTCGGGCCCTTGCTCGGCGCCGAGTTTGCCGGAGGCAACCGCATCACGCCGCTCATTAACGGCGAACGTTTCTTCCCCGTCATGCTGGAGGCGATCCGCGGCGCGAAGAAAAGCGTGACCCTCGAAACCTACATCTGGTCGTCGGGAAAAATCAGCGACGAGTTCATCGAAGCGCTGAGCGAGCGCGCACGCGCCGGCGTGAAAGTGCACGTGCTGGCCGATGGCATGGGTTCCCTCAAACTTGCCGACAGCGAGCAGCGCCGCATGAAAGATGCAGGCGTCGAATTCCTCATCTACGCGCGCGAACATTGGTGGCGCGTAAAGCCCAACATCAATCACCGCACTCATCGCAAGATCCTCGTTGTCGATGGCAGGATCGGTTTCACGGGCGGCATGTGCATCGACGATCGCTGGCTCGGCGACGCCGACTCCGAAGAGGTCTGGCGCGAAACCCAGATCCGCGTGGAAGGACCCGTCGTGCGGCAGATGCAGGCGGTGTTCGCGGCCAACTGGCTGCAGACCACCGGACGTCTTCTCGCCGGCCCCGAGTACTTCCCCGAGTCTCGCGAGGTCGGCGACAGCCTTGCGCAATGCTACAAGAGCGGTCGCAACGAAAATCCGGAAAACGCGCGCATCGCACACTTGATGGCGATCGCCTCGGCCCGCCGCTCGATCAAAATCGCGCAGGCCTACTTCGTCCCCGACGACCTCGCGATCGACATGCTCATCGCCGCGCGCGAGCGCGGCATCGAAGTCGATGTAATCGTCCCTGCGATCAACGATTCGCGCTTCGGTCGCGCCGCCTCGCGCTCGCGGTGGGGCAAACTCCTCGAAGCCGGCGTGCGCATCCATCAATACAAGCCCGCGATGTATCACTGCAAAGTGATGATCGTGGACGACGTTTTCGCGACCGTCGGGTCCGTCAATTTCGACAACCGCTCTTTCGCGATCAACGACGAGATCGCACTCAACGTCCTCGATGCATCCGTCGCCCGCGCTCTGTTGAAAAGTTTTCAGGACGACGTCCGTCGTTCGGAACCGCTCGATCTCGAAACATTCCGCTCACGCTCCTGGATGGTGAAAGCCGCCGATCACTTCTGCGGCATGTTCCGCTCACAACTGTGAGCAACGCGTCCGCCTGAGCCTCTGCGTCGCGCCAGTCTTAATAATGCGGAGGACGCTCGTCAGCAGGCGACGCCGGACCGCCCGCATTTCCGCTCATAGCCGCCCGCTCGCGCACGATCAGGACTTCGCGCCGCAAGCGCTCCACGAGATCCGACAACTCCAGGATGACTTTGTCCTGATCCGTCACGTGGCGCTCAAACCACGCGAGACGTTCCTCCATCCGGGCAAGACGTGACTCCTGTTCACTCATGTCGCGACAACAATCCCGCGATCACGGCAGACGCTCAACCTTCCGCTTCTGCGCCTCTTCGCGTTTGATCTCTTCGAGTTCGGGCAGCACCACCCGCGCATAACAGTCGGGGCACACGGAATGGCTGAACTCCGAGCCAGTCCGCTCGTTGATGTAGCCTTCGATCTGCTGCCAGTAGTTTTGATCGTCGCGCACCTTCTTGCAGTACGAGCAGATCGGGAGAAACGCTTCCAACTGCTGCACCTGGGTCGCATAGCGCAGGATGCGTTCGGCCACGCGCAACCGCATCCACAGTTCCTGCCGGTTCAGCGGCTTCACCAAAAAATCATCCACGCCCGCTTCGATCGCCTCGCGCTGGTTTTCAAGGTCGGCCTCGCGGCTCGTCAGCAAAATGAAATACACATACTCGCTCTTCATCCGCGCGCGCACGCGACGGCAGAGCTGGAGTCCATCCATGCCCGGCATGATCCAGTCGCTCACGATCACACGCGCCGGATCCCGCGCGAGCAGCTCCATCGCCTCCGCACCATCGCGCGCCTCGGCCACGTCTTCATAACCCAGGCCGTGAAGAGCCTGGGTGAGAACCTTGCGGGCGACGGCATCGTCTTCTACAGCGAGAATTTTCAACGAGTGAGAGAGGGATAAAACAAGAAGGCGGAAACGCATCCCAAGGATACGCGTGCTCACGTGAATAAAGCTTCACGCGCTCCGCAAGTTTTCCCTTCAGGTCGATTCTGACACCAAGCCGCGCGGCGGCGTCGCTTCACACGGTCTCGGCCCAGCCATCCCCGTCGCCACCCGCCAGATAATGGGAAATTTTTTTCAGCAGCACCTGCCGTTCGAACGGCTTGGCCATCCAATCCACCGCACCCGCGGTGCGTGCGCGCGCCGATACACCATCGAGCGCGCGACCGGTCATTATCACCACGGGCACCGCGCGCAAAACGGCATCGGTTTTCAGCAAGCTGCACACGTCGAATCCGTTCATTCCCGGCATCTCGACATCCAGCATCACAAGCGCCGGCCGCTGTGCCCGCGCCACCGCCAGTCCTTCTTCGCCATTCTGTCCCACCAGCACCTCGTGACCCGCCCGTTCGAGCAAGGCCTTCAAGACACCGCGCACGCCGGCATCGTCATCGATGATCAAAATGCGTGCCACGCGAATGACCCTCCCGCCGTCCACCGCAGCACTCCGAAAGCGGCGGAATAACATGCGTTTTGCGAGCCTGTCTTCACGCTGAAAACCGTCTTAGGGAACTCCCCCGCATGTCAACGGGCAAACCCCTCACAAGCGCACAACAATCGCTCACCCTCATTCGACTTTATGCAAAAAACCGCTGAAATTTTTGAAATTTTCACGGAGGTAGGTTCGGCGCGTTGACAATCGTATCCACGCCGAAACTACTCCGCGCGACGCATGAATTACACGCAGCTTTTTCGCACGCTGAGAGAGGCAAAATCCCTCACTCACGATGGTCTGGCCAAACTGGCCAACTGCCACCGTAACACGGTGATCAATGTCGAAAGCGGCCGGCCGGTTAAGTTCAAGACCATCGCCGAGCTCATGCTCAAGATGGGCTACGACGCCAGCTCGTCCGAGATGAAGAGTGTGGCGTTGCTCTGGCTCGAATCGATCAGCGGCATCAACCTCACTCATGAACAAAGCACCTCCGAAGCCCGCGAACGCATCGAGCAGTATCGCGCCTCCGAACGCGAAGCAGCGCAGCTTCTGGTCGACGCCGCCATCAGCGCCCACCTCACCGTGGACCAGATCCGCACGTTGATCTTCGCCGCCGGCCGCCCGGAAATCATCACCATCCTGGAAAACATCCGGCAGGTCGTGACCAACGCAGAAACCGCCCCGGTCGTTCAAACCGCCCCGCCCATCCCCATCCCCCAAAACACCTGATCCCCCACACTCCCTTTGATGAAAAAACGCGCCGGCTTTCCGGCGCGTTTTTTTGTATCCATCGTTCAACTACCCGTGTCCGGACCGCGCACGGAGGCGAGCGTCCGGCGAAACGCCGCGGGATCGGTCGCGGCCGGCAGGCAGCTGTAGTGCTCACATACATACGCAGTCGGGCGTCCGTCCACCGGCTTCATCGCCGCCAGCCAGGAAGCACGTTCGGCGAGCCACGCTTGTCCCGCGCCGCCATCTGCCGCCAGTACTGACCAGCGCGCACCCGCACGTTCATGCAGCACGGCTGCCAGCGCGCGAAAATGCGGAGATGCCGGGTCGCCCGCAATGACCACCTGCCGCGGTGGCTCGAGCGCGAGTTCCATCGCGCACAACGCCTGCGGAAGCGCGTGCGGCGCTTGCTCCCAACGGCCGCGCAGCGCCAAAAGCACCTGCGTGCCGCGGGTTCGCATCGCCTCCGCATCGCGCGCAATGGCGGAGAGCCGCAACAGATTCATCGCCGCCACCGAGCTGGCCGCGGGTTCCGCGCCGTCGTAGTCGTCTTTCAGCCGCAACACCAGATCGCCATCGGTCGCCGCGGAATTGAAATAACCGCCGCGGTCGGCATCCCAGAACAAGCGATCCATCGTGGCTTGCAACGTCTCCGCCCATGCCAGCCAGCGGACGTCGAAGTTCGTTTCGTACAAGTCGATCAACGCTTGCACGACGAAGGCATAGTCCTCCGCAAACCCTTCCACCGCGGCACGCCCGTGGCGATAGCTGCGGAAGAGCACCCCGCGTTCTTCATCGAAGAGTTCGCGCCGCAAAAACTCCGCCGCACGGGTCGCGGCCTCCGCATACCGCACATCGCCGAGCACCTGCGCGCCTCGCGCAAACGCGGAGATCATGAGCCCGTTCCACGCGGACACGATCTTGTCGTCGAGGTGCGGACGTGAACGCGTTTCACGGGCCTCGCGCATGCGCGCGATCGCGCGCGTCAGACGCTCGCTCGCTTCCTCCAGCGTCAGTCCGCAAAGCTTCGCCGTGGTTTCCAGCGGCTGTCGCTGCATCAAAATATTCTTACCCGCGAAGTCCGCGTGGGGATCGAGTTGGGCGGGGACGTTGCCGCTGCCGATCACGCCAAAGTGCGCGCACACGAGCGCCGAGTCAGGTCCGCAGACCGCGTCGATCCCGGACTTCGTCCACACATAAAACGCGCCTTCGACTTTGCGCGTGTGCGCCGCCGCGGATGTCGCACTTTCGCTTTGCTCGGTTTCCGGCGGTGCGCTGTCCGCATCTTCCGCGGAATAAAGTCCGCCTTCAGGGCTCGTGAGTTTCCGCGCGACATAATCGAAGATATCGCGCGCCACCCAGGCGTGAATCTCCTGCCCCGTCGTCACGCGTGCTTCGAGATAGTTCAGCGCGATCTGCGCCTGATCGTAGAGCATCTTTTCGAAGTGCGGCACAAACCACGACTCATCGACCGAGTAGCGATGGAAGCCGCCGCCGACATGGTCGCGGATGCCGCCCTGCGCCATCTTGCGCAGCGTCGTCGTCGCCATGCGCACCGCGGCGATGCCCGCGTCGGAGCCCGGGCCTTGGATCGCTGCGACGCGAAACAGAAAGTTGAGCGCGGATCCGCGTGGAAATTTCGGCGCGCCGCCGAAGCCACCATTTTCTTCATCGAAGGTTTCGAGAAAAAGCTGGAAGCATTTTTCGAACGCCTCGCCGCCCGCCTCGGTGAGGTCGATGCCTGCGGAGTTTTCGTTGAAATGCCCGCCTTCTTCCGCGCGTTGTTTCAACAACGCCACGACGCGCGTGCTCTCCGCGACGATGCGCTCGCGATCCTCCGCCCAGCCTTTCGCAATCGCGCGCAGCACACCGGGAAATCCTGCACGGCCTTCGCGATCTTCCGGTGGAAAATACGTGCCCCCGAAAAACGGTTTCAGTTCCGGCGTGAGCCACACGCTCAACGGCCAGCCGCCGTGGCCTGTCATCGATTGCACGTAGTGCATGTACACGCGGTCCACGTCCGGTCGCTCCTCGCGATCCACTTTTATCGAGATGAAGTCCTTGTTCAGAAGCTCACCGATCGCGGGATTTTCGAACGACTCGTGCGCCATCACATGACACCAGTGACAGGTCGAATAACCGATGCTCAAAAAAACCGGTTTCTGCTCCGCGCGCGCCCTCGCAAAAGCCTCCTCGCCCCACGGCAGCCAATGCACCGGATTATCGGCGTGTTGCAGGAGATACGGAGATTTTTCGCGGGAGAGCAGATTGGCCATGAGCGGGCGCATCGGTGCCTCCAAATGCGCGCAGGCGCAATCCCGACTCCGCGGAAACCCGCCAACTTTTCCCGCATATTTTCCTGCCCATGCGCCGCCGAATTTCGGAGGCTGGCCGGCTCGACTCATTTCCCGATATGATCGTCCGTCCCAAGCCCAGTACGCTGCGCCTCTTTTTTATCATGCAAGGCTCGATCCTCCCGACGATCGCGCCGCGCCTGCTGCTGATCGCTACACTCGCGACCGTCACCTCGGCCGCGCATCATTTTTATCCGACGTTTTTCGGCGAAGTCCCGGTCGCTCCGTTCACGCTGCTCGGCATCTCGCTCTCGCTCTTCCTCGGTTTCCGCAACAACGCCTGTTACGACCGCTGGTGGGAAGCGCGCAAGTTGTGGGGACAACTCATTTTCGAGATGCGCTCGTTCACGCGCGAAACGGCCGCGCTGCTTCCCGCCTCAGAGGCCGGCACCCGCCGGCGTCTCGTGCGCCGCGCGATCGGTTTCACGCACGTGCTCTGCGCACGGCTTCGCGCCGAAAGCGTGCCGGATGCGCTTCGCCCATGGGTGGATGAGGCCGAGTTCACCACGACGATCGCGCGCAAAAACGTCTCCAATGCGCTGCTCGAAACTTCCACGCGCGAGCTCGCCGATTGCATGCGCCGCGGTTCGCTCAGCGAATTTCTCTACCCTTCCGTCGAGGCGCGGTTGACCGCCTTCTCCGCCTTGCAGACGGCCTGCGAGCGCATCCTGAACACACCGCTGCCTTTCGCTTACACGCTGCTGCTTCATCGCACCGCACTGCTGTTCTGCTTGTTTCTCCCCTTTGCGTTGGTCGGCTCGTTTGGCTGGGTCACGCCGCTGATCGCAGTGCTCATCGCGTACACGCTCTTCGGCTTCGACGCGCTCGGGGACGAGTTGGAAGATCCATTCGGGCTCACGCCCAATGATCTCCCGCTGCACGCCATGGCCCGCACGATCGAGATCGATCTGCGCGAGTCGCTGGGCGAAACCGAACTGCCCGAGCCGCTGCAACCGGTGAACTTCGTGCTGCAATAAAACGCGCATAAAAAAGCCGGACGAAAACTCGTCCGGCTCGGAAATAATGCGCGCGTTGTCAGCGCTGCGATTCGTTCGTCGATCCTCGAACATCGAGAATCGACAATCAAAAATCGGCTCCGCGCTTAGCGGCCCAGCACCCAGTTGAAGATCAACGGCGCCACGATGGTCGCATCGCTTTCGACGATGAACTTCGGCGTGTTTTTGCCGAGCTTGCCCCAGGTGATTTTTTCGTTGGGCACCGCACCCGAATAGCTGCCGTAGCTCGTGGTTGAATCGCTGATCTGCGAAAAATATCCCCACAGCGGCACGCTCGTGCGGCCGAGATCCTGGTGCAGCATCGGCACGACACAGATCGGGAAATCGCCGGCGATGCCGCCGCCGATCTGGAAGAAGCCGAT
>CAZNJG010000012.1:0-139969 GCA_964573305.1 uncultured Opitutaceae bacterium | reverse complement strand
ATGTCTTAACCACGCCGCCAGCGTTCATTCTGAGCCAGGATCAAACTCTCCGAAAGAAGAGTTCTGAACCTAGTGATTCATGAACTACTGTGATGAAGCCGAAGCTTCATCGCATATTTTTTGAATTGTTGATTGGGGGTCCCAATCAATCGCACAAAGTAAATTTCAAAGAGCCGCCTTCGTTAGCGAAGGGAAGGTTGATGAAGACTTATTGCCGCTGCCCCGTCAAGAGTTTTTCGAAAGTTTTTTCGAATTTTCTTTCAGGTTTTTTGGCTGAAAATCTTCAAAGAACTTCCTTCGTGAGAGGCGTTTTTGAGGCGCCGTCCGTAGAAGGGAGTGCGGACAATGCTTTCCACGGACCCGACGACAAGATGTTTTTTCAAAAAAAACGAAAGTGGTTCTTAAATTGCTTTATAATAATAAGATACACACTCACTTTTTCTCAACATTTTCCACTTTCACCCTAGATCGAAGCCGAAATACGCACGAAAAGCGCGCCCTGGATGCGTATTTATTTTTTGGATACACACCCCTTTCCGCCACTCTTGCCAGCGAGGCACACTGCTGCTGGCGTGCCCCTTTAATTCTCCATGACCCAGAACGTCCTCACAGCCTCCCCCTCCTTGGCGAATTTTAGCCGCCGTTCGTCCGCAACTGCGCAAATGCTCCCTACTCTACTGGGGGGAGAGTTCTATTTGACCGCGGATCCTGAGGGACGCCGCGTTGGCTCCGGGGGCGGAACCGTTAATTGCCTCTACAATGCATGGCGGGCTCTCGCGTCGAAAAAACGCGGCTCTTTGGAAGAATGGCTGGGAGAGAAGCCTCGTCTAGTGCTCCACGCCGGAGGAGAAAGTCGGCGCCTGCCCAGCTACGCCGCGGTGGGTAAGGCGTTTATCCCTATTCCTCGCGAGGCCGGCGCCCAACCGCCCTCTCCGCGCGCGACTCTGGCTAGTTACCAAGTGCCCACCATGAGCGAGACGCTCGTTTCGGCCGGGAAAGCGGTGCGCGCAATGGTGGCCTCAGGCGATGTCTGGCTGGATTTCGACCCTTTGGAGGTCAGCAGCTTGGAAGCTGATATCACGGGAATCGGCATGCGAGTAACTCCCGAAGTCGCGCAGCACTTCGGGGTGTTTTTCGTACAGAAGGAGACCAGTGCGACGGGAGGAACCGCCGGGCGCTCCATCGAATTCTTCCTGCAGAAACCGTCGCCATCCGAGGTACGACATTTCGAGGCAACCTACGATTTCTACGTGGACACGGGGATGTGGCTTTTCAGCCAAGCGGGGCTGGAATTCCTCTTTGCGCGCTGCGGTTGGTCAAAAAAGGAACAGCGCTTCACGACGCCCGACGGGCTTCCGCGCGCACTGGATCTCTACACGGAAATTGGATGCGCACTGGGGAGCCAAACGCCTGCGCCAGGACCGCTGCGACGACTCGGTTTTCATCGCCTCTCGTCCGCGGTCGTCCCTCTGACAAACGCGCGTTTTTATCATTTGGGATCGAGCCGCCAGCTCTTGGAGTCGATGGAGGAGATGCAGCGCTTCAAACCCTCGGTGGATCGGTTTTACTGCATGGCTGCGTCCAAGCAAAAATTCACCGTAACCGATCGCGCTCCAGCGTGGGTTGATGGCTCGCAGGCGGAAGGGATCTTTCGCTTGGGTGGGCACAATCTCCTGACAGGCCTTCCCGCAGGAACCGGGCTCACCCACTTGAGCAACGGGCAATGTCTCGACATTCTGCCTACAGGGAAAGACCGGTTTGTTTTCCGTCCTTACCATTTGGACGACTCCTGCCGAGGCCTCCCGGGCGCAGGCGGGCGCATCTGTGGACGCGATGCCGCCGAGTGGCTGGCCGCCCGCGGGATAGCGCGGACCGACGTCGATGTTTTCGATCTGCCGCTTTACCCTGTCGTGCGAGCGGGCGAGATCACCCAAGCCTTGCTCGACTGGTTTTTCGCCGATGAGCCCGCCTTGGAAATCAGCCGGCAAATGCTTAACCACCGAAAAATCTCGGCACGAGAAAGCGCAACGGCGGTAAACTTCGACCGCTATTTCGCGCAGCGAAGCGAAGGTTACGCGGTGCAGTTCCAAGCGGATTTCCAGCGGCTCATCGAGCAGGGAGACACGCAAGTCCTCGAACAGGATTGCGCAGCGCTGGCGAAGTTCTGCCGCGCGCAGGCGCCCGCCCTCGGCTCTTGGTTGCGAGAAAAACGCGAGGACATCCTTCGCGCGCTTCATCGCGCCGACCTTCAGGCGCGGTTCTTATTACTTCTCGCCGAACTTCACGATGGTTCGGCCCGCGAATCTTTGACCGCCGAAGGGTTTTCCCGACTTCAAAAGGCGATGGTTGGCTCCCGCGAGCTCACCAAGATGATTCCTCAGCGTTCACTAAAAGAGGATCAGATCGTCTGGGGACGAAGCCCCGTGCGCCTTGATCTCGCCGGAGGATGGACCGATACCCCGCCCTTCTGCCTGCAAGCGGGCGGCAGCGTTCTCAACGTCGCCGTCCTGCTCAACGGACAGCCGCCGATCCAGGTTTTCGTGAGGCCGACCGATACGGCGACCCTCCAACTTCGCTCCATTGATCTCGGCTCCGCCGAAACTGTGGACAGCTACGCAGCGCTCGCGGATTTCAGAAATCCCAAAGGTCATTTCAGCCTGCCCAAAGCCGCGCTGGCGATGGCCGGATTCCTCCCGGAGTTTTTCGCCGGCAAACCCCACCGCAGCCTGCCCGCGCAACTCAAATCGCTCGGCGGCGGCATGGAAATCTCCCTGCTCAGCGCCGTCCCCAAGGGCTCCGGCCTCGGCACGTCGTCGATCCTCGCGGCCACGATCCTGGCCGCGCTCAATCGCGCCTGCGGTCTCGGATGGGATCATCTCGACCTCTACAATCGCGTTCTCGGTGTCGAACAACTCCTGACTACCGGCGGTGGCTGGCAGGATCAGGCGGGCGCCCTCTTCCCCGGTCTCAAGCTCATCGAGACGCAGCCCGGCCCGCTTCAGCATCCATCCGTCCGCTACCTGCCGACGCAGCTGATGGGGCCCGATGTCATCAACCGCCAGCTGCTCCTCTATTATACAGGCGCGACTCGCATGGCCAAAGGCATCCTCCAAGAAATCGTTCGCGATATGTTCCTCGGCCAGACTGATACACTGAGAACTCTGGACGCCATTCGCAGCAATGCCCACCGCCTGTACCACGATCTTCATGGCGGCGACGTCCGCGCGCTCCAGCGCAGCATCGCGCGTTCGTGGGAACTCAACAAACGCCTCGATGCCGGCACCACCACGCCCGAGATCGAACGCATCATCGCGATCTGCGGCGACGACCTCGCCGCCTGCAAACTTCTCGGTGCCGGCGGAGGCGGCTACATGCTCATCTGCGCCCATGATGGTGACGCCGGCCGCCGCATTCGCGAAAAACTCGAACGCACTCCGCCCAATTCCCGCGCACGCTTCATCGATTTCGCCATCGCGGGCACCGGACTCCACGTCACGGTCAGCTGAGCATCACCCATTCAAAACCCTCATGGCAGCCGTTCCGGACCCTGGTCTGGGGCGGCGATCCACCCTTGATTGCGATCCAATCCGCTTCTTTGGGCACCGCGGAAAAACGCGAATAAATACCCGATTTTCCGCAGAAACAGGGCATTTTTTGCTCTGATTTGGCTATTTTTGAGCAAAAAACGGGTATTGCTTTAACTTTGAAAACTTCTTTTGAACGACCCTCTAGGTTAGACAACTAACAGAGCCGTACCTGCTCCAACTCAACCCAAGCCCACCTTGGACCTAAAACAGATCAAACAAATCATCGACCTCATGACGCGGTCGGAACTCACCGAGTTCGCCGTCGAAGAGGAAGGTTTCAAACTGAAGATCCGACGTGGTGAATTCCCGGTCGTTTCATCGCAGCGGTCGTCACTCCCGCCGCTCACTCTCCCCGCGCCAGCCCCGGCGCCCATTCCCGTCGCCGCAGCAGCACCCGCCACCACGGCCACCGGCGACGAACCGGGCATCACCTACATCAAGTCCCCGATGGTTGGCACCTTCTACCGCTCGCCATCGCCCGAAAGTAAGCCTTTCGCGGAAGCCGGCACCAAAATCGTCGAAAACTCGGTCGTCTGCATCATCGAAGCCATGAAGATCATGAATGAAATTCAGGCCGAGTTGAAAGGCACGATCGTCGAAACCCTTGTCGAAAACGGACAGCCCGTCGAATACGGCCAACGTCTCTTCAAAGTAAAACAGGGCTAATTTTTAACCTGAACCACTAATTAACGCTGCGCCGCGCGGCTGTTTTCCAGCTGCGCGACCGAAAAGCGGGGATTAGTGGTTTCGTCGTCTTTATGATTCAAAAGATCCTCATCGCCAATCGCGGTGAAATTGCCCTCCGCATCGTCCGCGCCTGCCGCGAATTGGGCATCAAAACCCTCGCCGTTTACTCGGAGGCCGACGTCCAGTCCCTCCACGTCCAGCTGGCTGACGAAGCCATTTGCATCGGCGGGCCCCGCAGTTCGGATTCCTACCTGCGCGCCGACCGTATCATCAGCGCCGCCGAAATCGCCGACGTGGACGCCATCCACCCCGGCTACGGTTTCCTCTCCGAAAACGCCAAATTCGCCGAGCAATGCGAATCGTGCAACATCAAGTTTATCGGACCTAAATCAAAATCAATCAAGATGATGGGCGACAAGGCGATCGCCAAGGACACCGTCCGCAAAGCCGGCGTCCCGATCGTCCCCGGCTCCGATGGCCCCGTCGAAACCGAGACCGAGGCCGTCAAAATCGCCCGCAAAATCGGCTATCCCGTCATCATCAAGGCAGTTGCCGGCGGCGGCGGTCGCGGCATGCGCATCGCCCACAACGACGTGTCTTTCGCCAAGGAATACCACGTCGCCCGTAACGAGGCGGAGAAAGCCTTCGGCAATGGCGCGGTTTACATCGAGAAATACATCGAAAAACCCCGCCACATCGAGTTCCAGATCCTCGCCGACTCCCACGGCAAGGTCGTGCATCTCGGTGAGCGCGACTGCTCCGTGCAGCGTCGCCACCAGAAGCTGATCGAAGAGTCGCCGTCGCCGTTCCTCACGGCCGATCTTCGCAAGCGCATGGGCAAGGCCGCCGTCAAAGCCGCCCAAGCCGCCGCTTACGAAAATGCCGGCACGATCGAGTTCCTCGTGGATGCCAAGGGCAACTTCTACTTCATCGAAATGAACACCCGCATTCAGGTTGAACATCCTGTAACGGAAGAAGTTACCGGAATCGATTTGATCAAGCAGCAGATCCGCGTAGCGAACGGAGAGAAGCTCGATTTCAACCAGAGCGATGTGAAATTCGAAAAGCACGCGATCGAGTGCCGCATCAATGCGGAGGATCCTGCGCGGAATTTCTCGCCGTCACCCGGTACGATCGGCCTCTACTACGCCCCCGGTGGTCACGGCGTGCGGGTCGATTCACACGTTTATTCCGGTTACACGATCCCGGCCTACTACGATTCGATGATCGGCAAACTGATTTGCTACGGCTCGACGCGTAAAATCGCCCTCGAACGCAGCTATCGCGCTCTCAGCGAGTACCTTATCCGCGGCATCAAAACCACGATCCCCCTGCACAAAGCGATCATGGCCGACCCGACCTTCATCGAAGGCAAGGCCACGACCGCGTACATGGAGGATTTCATGAACCGCACGCCCTCCGATTTGTTTGTTTAAATCCAGATAAACAATGACTTCAAAAACGACCGCGTCTTCCCCGACGCGGTCGTTTCGTTTTCCAAGCCTCGGGTCGCCCAAATGCCTCCCTCGTATCCCAGCCAATAATCCTGTCCGTCTCGCCCGCTCTGCGCAAAATCCCGCTGCCATGCGGCTCGCCGCCGACCTCCATCTCCACTCCCGCTTCGCCAAGGCAGTCTCGCCCGAAATGACGCTGCCCAACCTCCTGCGCTGGGCGCAGCTGAAAGGCATCGACCTTCTCTCCACCGGCGACTGCCTGCACGGCCCCTGGCTGCGCGAACTCGAAACACATCTTTCGCCGTCCGCCGATGGCTTTCTCCATCCATCCGCCGAACTCCTCGCCGCCTCCCGCCGCGATCTTCCGGCGCATCTTCACCGCGACGTCCGTTTTGTTCTCGGCACCGAGGTCTCTTGCGGCGCCCGCTCGACCGACGATCCCCGCGGGATCCATGTGCTGGTTTATTTGCCCGATTTTGCCGCCGTCCACGGCCTGCGCGCGTCGCTCGCGACCTTTTCTGATCTCGATGGAGAAAAACAAGGACGTCCCGCCCTGCTCCTTTCGCCTCGCGAGGTTCTTCAACGCGTCCTCGCAATCCCCGGCGCGCATTTCGCTCCGGCGCACGTTTTCAATTCCTTCGTCTCCCTCCTCAACATCGTCGATGGCCACGCCCGCGTTACCGACGCTTTCGCCGATCTCACGCCCGAGCTCCTCGGTCTCGAAGCTGCGCTCACCTCCACCCCGGCGCATTGCCGCCGCCTTTCTCAACTCGACCGTCACGCCCTCTTCGCCAACTCCGACGCCCATTCGCTCCCCAATCTCGCCCGCGAGGTCTCCCTTTTCGACATCCCGTCCGAAAACCCCACCGATCTCACTTACGACGCCCTCTTCGCCGCCATCCACCGGCGCCAAAAAACAGCCGTCCGCTTCGCCGGAACCGAAGAATATCCCGTCCTTTTCACCCGCTATTGGCTCAACTGGTGCAGCCGTTGCCAAAAACCCCACGACGCTCCCGCCCTCGCGCCCTGCCCCGTTTGCCGCAAAACGTCCCTCGCCCTCGGGGCCCGCGACCGCATCGCCCAACTCGAGGACCGGCCCGCGCCGATAAAACACCTTCCGTTCTTCGAGCGACTCCCGCTTTTGCCCCTCCTGACCGCCCTCGCCCGTCGCGCCGAGCCCAACGACGATATTCTCCGGCTCTACCACGCCCTCATCGCCAGCCTCGGCGCCGAACGCAGCATCCTTAACGAAGCGCCGCTCGAAGCCATCGCTCGCGCGAGCTTTCCCGCTTTGGCCGACGCCATCAGCGCCCAACGCGAGGGTCGCCTCGACTTCGCCGCGCTTCGTCAACCCGCGGCAGCGCCGTCGGCAACCGCGTCGCAGCTCCCGCTTTTCTGATTCCGCGGCCCGGGCACGGATTTCGAACCCGTGCGTCCAGCACGCTCAAAAACGTTTCGTCACGCTGACACGCACCGTGCGCGGCTCCGCCGGGTGGAAATGAATATCCTCCGTCGCCACGCCGCTCGGCTCCGTCCGCAAACGCGATTCATAGAAGTACGCGATGTCGTAGTTCTCCCGGTCGAAAACATTCAACACGTCCACCGCGATCTCCCAGCCGTCGCGCCAATCCGCACCGCGAGCGGCTCCCGTCCCCGTGCGCCAGCCCACGCGCGCATTCCACGTCGCCGAGGACGGCGCTTCCACCGAGTTGTCCTCAATCAACGGTTGCGGTCCAAAATAACGCACGCGCAGCGCTCCGAAAAATCCGCCCGGCGCCGCCACCGCCGCACCCGCCGTCACCACGCGGCTGATCGAATTCGCGATGCGGTCTTCCTTCGTACCGCTCGCGCCGATCCCGGCATCGCGATAGCGCGCATGCGTCAGCGCCACATCCGCATCCAACGTCAACCAGCTCCTCGCGCGATAAAAATTCGCCAGCTCCACTCCGTAGCGCTGCGTCGCTCCCGTCGGCTCCGTGCCGCCCGCATCGCCGACAAACACCAGTTCGGAATCCAGATCCAGCCCCCACACAGAAAGCGTGCTCACGAGACCCGGCAGCGCCGAGGTCCGCACGCCCGCCTCCACACCTTTCGAGCGCACCAGCGGGTTCACCCGCTCCGCCGCATCTCCACTCACCGGATCGACTGTGATCACCGTGCCGCGCGCGTCGTTGCTGTGAAATCCGTATCCGACATTAGCATACAACTCCGTCTTCGCCCACGGCCCGAACACCAGGCCCAGTTTCGGACTCACGATGCCCGCCGTGCGCCTGTCCGAATTGAGCGCGTTGTCGCTCTCGGCATCAAAAACATAGCCGTCCGCACGCAGGCCTGCATTCACGCGCAACGTTCTTCCTAAATACAACGTGCCGGTCGCAAAAATACCCGCGCTCACCTCGTGCACATCGTCATCGCGCACCGTGCTCACGCGTTCGCGCGCCGAGCTCTGATGCAGCCCGAGCTCCGTGATCACATCGTAGCGGGTTTGCGCTCCCGCGACAAAATCCACGCGCCTTCCCGCGATCTCCGCGATCCACGCGCGCTTCGCTTCACCGCCAAAAACCAAGCGTCGGTCGCGCTGGTTAAACTGATCGCCACTCTCCTCATCGCCGAGCGCGTACGAGAAGTTGGAGAACAAATTCATCCGATAATACACCGCGTACACATTCACGGATGTCGTCGCATCCGCGCCTTTCACGTCGGCGTCAAACGACAGACTCACGCGCTCGCTTTCGCCGCCATCGGACGGATCGACATACCCGAAGCGCCCCAATTCCCCCGACTCCACCGCGCGCAGCGGAATCTGATCGGTGGCGTCCCATCTGCCCGAATAGCCAAGCGCCGTCACCGAATACGTCCGGTCGTCCGTTTTCCAGAGCTGCCGCGCAAACACATTCAAGCGCCGCAAATTCTCCGCCATTTCCCACGGTCCGTCGTCGTGTACCGCCTCCACGCCAAGGGTCCTCAATCCGCCGCCTTCGACCAATGTATCCGCAGCCAGGATACGTCCGTATCCGTTCCCGCCCGCTTCCAGTTTCAAAAACCCGCCCGCCAGTTGATCCACCAGTCGAAACTGCGCGGCGCCCGCCGACGAAAAATCGCCCACTTCGGCGAAGAACGGTCCTTTTTGATAACCGATGCTCTCCACCAGCTCAGGGATCACGAAGTTCATATCCGCATAGCCCTGCCCGTGTCCGTGAGAGCGCATGTTCACGGGCATGCCCTCCACCGACAGCGAAAAGTCCGTGCCGTGATCCAGATTAAAGCCCCGCAGAAAATACTGATTGGCCTTCCCGCCGCCCGAATGCTGCGTGACCACCACGCCCGGCACCACTTCGAGCAGCTCACCGCGCCGCAAAAACGGTCGCACCGCGAGCTCATGCGCACCGACAAATCCTTCCGACGCGCCTCGCGCCGTCCCGATCAAATCGGTGCCGCGTCCATGCACGATCAGCGGAGACAATCGATGAACATCATCGGCGGATAGAGCCGTCGCTGCCGGCAAAAGCAGAGAGCCAAGAACGATGAGAACGCCCGGAGCGGGCAAACGATGGGTTTTGCGGAATCGGGTTTTCAAAGGACTTCCCGCCTCAGCAAACAACACGCCAGTGCGGAGCTTCCCGCAAAAAAATTTCCACGCTCAACCGCAAACCCGCGAAACAACATCCACGCGGACGCGCCCGAATCATCGACGCGTCAGCGTGGATTCGTCTGATTCAGACCGGACGCACGAGCCACACATCCGACCATTCACCCATTGTACGTGCTTCCACCGTCCATCCCGGCGCAGCCGCTGCGAAAGCATCGCGCACCGTCTCGTTTTCATGCGCGAGGATGCCGCTCAGGATCAACGAACCTCCCGGAGCGACTGCGCCCACGAGCTTCTCGGCGAAGCGCATCAGCACATCCGCCTGGATGTTCGCGAGCACGATGTCCGCTTCGCGTCCGGCGAGACCGGACAGCAAATCACCGACAAAAAAATTCACCGCGCCCGTCGCGTCGTTCATCGCCGCATTCTCTTCGCTCACGCGAATGGCCTCGGGATCATTGTCGAAGGCTTCCACATGACGATAGCCGAGCTTCACGGCTGAGAGCGCCAAGATGCCCGAGCCGCAGCCCGCATCGATCACCCGCGCCGTCTTTTTGTTACTTGCCCCTTGGTCCTTGGCACCTGGCGCGCCCTGCGCTTCCAGCGCGATCAGCCGCTCGATGCAGAGCCGCGTCGTTTCGTGATTGCCCGTGCCAAACGCCAGTCCCGGGTCGAGCCAGATCGCGACGTCGCCTTGGGGCAGCGCATATGTCTCGCGCTCCCACACCGGCACCCAGTGCAGACGGCCAAACTTCCACGCCTTGAAATGCGCCTTGTAGCTGTCCTTCCAATCGCGGTCGCCGAGCGCCGAGCGTTCCGCCTCGCCCAACGGTTCCGCCGGCAGCAACGCGCGCAGTTCCTCCCACTGTGTATCCGCTTCTTCACTACTGCGAAAAATCCCGACGACCCACGCGCGTTTCACGATGACATCCTCCAGGATGTTCCACTCTTCGCGACCGAGCTCGAGGAACAGGTTGTCCGTCTCTTCCACGGCGAAAACCGGGATCTCTGCCTTGATCTGAAATAGCTCCATGCCCCGAACCTCGCCATTCGCACCCGCTCCGCAACGGCAAACGCGTCCGTCGCGCCGCCTTGACCCGGAGCCGCCCCGCACGCTTTGTTGACCGTTTGCCATGCTCACTCTCGCCGATGTCTCCAAGTCCTACGGTACCCGCGAACTTTTCTCGGATGTCTCTCTTTTTATCGCTCGCACCGATCGGCTCGGCCTCGTCGGCCCCAATGGCGCGGGTAAATCCACGCTCTTCAATCTGATCCTCAACGAGGAAAAACCCGACACGGGCACCATCGAGTGGGAGCGCGGCGCCGACTTCGGCTTCCTCCCGCAGGAAAGCGCGCCCGCCGGCGACGAGACCATTCTTCACATCGCGACGAGCGGCAAACAGCTCGAACCCACCGAGGACAACTACGACATCGACTACACCCTCGAACCGCGCGCCAAAAAAATCCTCGCCGGCCTCGGTTTCAAAGAAGGCGACGCCGAGAAACTCGCGAAGACTTTTTCGGGCGGCTGGATCATGCGCGCGCATCTCGCCCGCCTCCTCGTCGCCGAGCCCGCGCTCCTCCTTCTCGACGAACCGACCAACCACCTCGATCTCGAGGCGTTGTTGTGGTTTCAGGATTATCTGACGCGTTACCCCGGCGGTCTCGTCGTCATCTCGCACGACCGCGCCTTCCTCAACGCCCTCTGCACCGGCATCCTCGAGCTCCGCTCGCAGCGACTTCACTACTACCACGGCAACTACGACGACTTCCTCGTCGAGAAAGAAGCCCGCAAAGAACAACAAGCCGCCGCGTTCAAAAACCAGCAGCGCGAAATCGCACATCTTCAAAAGTTCGTCGATCGCTTCGGCGCGAAAGCCTCCATGGCCTCCCGCGCCAAATCGAAGGAGAAACAAATCGAGCGTCTCCAAGAGGTCGCCGTCGAGGAGCCGCAGGAGGAACTGAAGCGCGTGAACTTCCGCTTCCCGCAGCCGCCGCGCTCCGGTCTCAAGGTCGTCGATCTCAAAAACGTCCAGCAGGCCTACGGCGATCACGTCGTTTACGAAGACCTCAACTTCACCGCCGAACGCGGGCAGCGCATCGTGCTCGTCGGCCCCAACGGCGCGGGCAAATCCACGCTGCTCAAAATCCTCGCCGGCGTCATTCCCATCCAGGGCGGCACGCGCGAACTCGGCGCCAATGTCACCGCCGGGTACTTCGCCCAGCAGCGCACCGACACGCTCGATCCCAAGGCCACCGTGCTCGACAACATGATGGTGCTGCGCACCGCGCAAAACGATCTCACCGAGCAGACCGCCCGCATGATCCTCGGCGGCTTCCTCTTCCGCAAAGACGATGTCTTCAAAAAAGTCTCCGTGCTTTCCGGTGGAGAAAAATCACGACTCAACCTCGCCCGCCTGCTCGTCGATCCGCCCAACTTCCTGCTGATGGATGAGCCCACGACGCACTTGGACATCTCCTCGATCGACGCGATGATCCACGCGCTCAAGCAATACGAGGGTACGCTCGTGTTCATTTCGCACGACGTCCATTTCATCAAAGCGCTCGCGCAAAACGTCCTCCACGTTCACAGCGGCCGCCTCACGCCCTACGCCGGCGACTACGATTATTACCTGGAAAAATCGAAGTCTGCAGACGCCCGCGCCGCGCTCACCGCCGGATTCACCGATGCGCGTCCGAAACAAGCTGCACAAGCCGCCAAAGCTGCGCCCAAGTCGTCCAAATATACGGCCAACCAGATCCGCAAATTCCGCGAAGAGGTCGGCCAGCTCGAAAAGAAAGTGTCCGAACTCGAAGCCAAGCAGGCCGAGATCACGGCTGCGCTCGAAGCGCCCGAAACCTACGCCGACAAAGGTAAATTTCACCATCTCAACAAAGAGCTGAGCGTGATCGTCGATCAAATCGCCCAAGCGACCGAAGCGTGGGAAGAAGCGACGCTGACGCTGGAGGAAATGGAAAAAGCCTGATCGCTCGCAGCCTTACTTTCCGGGGCGTGATCATCGCCCACACTCAAGCCCAGCCACTCCGCTGGGCTTTTTTTTGAACCACAGAGACACAGAGGGCACAGAGAACCAAACTTCAGATCGAATCCTTCGCCCTCCTCCCGTTTTCCTCTGTGCTCTCTGTGCCTGTGTGGTTCAAAAAATCCGTCCGTCCTTCGCTCGGCCTTAGCGTTTTCGCGTCGTCCTGATCACATCAAGCGCACGCCGCGACGCGTTTGAGCACGAGCATTTCGTTGGCACCGGCGAAAAACTCATACGCCACCGGCACGACATCGCTCGCGATGCCTTCGCCTGCCAATGCCTCCCGAAGCTCCGGCAACTGCGCGTAACGTTTTCCATCGAGTCCCACCAGCGGATGGATACGCACTTCGCCGCGACTCACGCGCACCAGTTCGCGACACGCGGCCACGTGAAAATCCAGATCGAACACACGCGCGTACACAAACAGCAGATGCGCGCAGAGCACGTAGTCCATCGCACCGTCATCCACCGGCAACTGTGGCAACGCACCGCATCGATAACGCCCGTGCACGAAATGCCCGGCGTAATCCGCGAGAAAGAGCTCGGCCGCATATCGCCGGTCCGCCTCCGCGGCATCCAGCGAGGCAAATGCGCGAAACCGGAACAGCTCCGCCTTCGCGCGCATCTGCGCCGTCATGGCTGCATAGTCGATCGTGACATGCTGCGAGAGGGCATCCGGCGTGTATCCATAAAGTGGATCCACCGCGGTTGCATCGATGCCGAGCGCGCAAGCCTCGGCGGTAAACGATGACGGCCCCGCGGCTACATCCAGCACACGGCGGCCGCGCAAATTCGCCGCATCGAGGGAAAAGAATCGAAGGTATTCAGAAAAACGGCGTCCGAAGAACGCGATCGAGCGCAGCTCCAGGGCCGCGCATTGATGTGAAGAGAGAAAAGATGACATGATGAACTTCGCGCCGATGCCCCGGCGCCGGGTGATGGACTTTGAAACACAAAAAAGCCCGGCTCTGCAGAGTCGGGCTGGCGGAGTTGGACGCATCGGCGTCCGGGTTGTCGCGTCTGCGCGCGTCACCATCGCCAGGCATCACCACGCCACCAGCCGCCGCGGATTTCGGATCCGGCGGACGAGACAAACGGAAGAGACTGCAGGCGTTTCATCGGGGTTCACTTTCTGCGTCCGCTTCAGCCGCGCAAGACGGAATCCGGGCGAGTCGTCGGCACGACATTCGCTTTAGCGCGCGTAGTTTTTTCTGGGTTCGCGAGATGGAGCCTCGACCACGGCCGGGGCCTCCGCACGTTTCATTTCCATCATGCATGATATATCGCTCATCACCACGATCGCCTTCGGGTTCACCGCCGCTCTGTTTTTCGGCCTGATCACGAAGCGTCTGGGGATGTCGCCGATCGTTGGTTACCTCATCGCCGGTATCGCCGCCGGCCCCTATACCCCGGGTTTTGTAGGAGATGCCCACCTCGCTCCGCAGCTGGCTGAAATCGGCGTGATCTTGCTGATGTTCGGTGTCGGCCTTCACTTTCACCTCAAGGATCTCCTCGCCGTCCGCTCCATCGCCATCCCTGGCGCGCTCGGTCAAAGTCTCTGCGCCACCCTCGCGACGCTCTGGCTCACGTCGATGATGGGATGGGATTGGCATCAAGGCCTCGTCCTCGGCATCGCCGTCTCTGTCGCATCGACCGTCGTGCTGTTGCGCGTGTTGATGGACAATCACTCATTGGAAACGCCCTCGGGCCACGCAGCCATCGGGTGGCTCATCGTGGAGGACTTGATCACGGTTTTTGTGTTGGTGCTGCTGCCCGCTTTCGCGGTCAAGGAAGGTGCGGAAGCCGCTTCAGGATTGACGCTGTTGAAGTCCGCGAGCTGGGCGGTCGCAAAACTCATCGTGCTGGTCGTCCTCGTCGCCTTCGCCGGCGCGAAGTTTGTCCCCTGGTTGCTGCTGCGCGTGGCGCGTCTGCGTTCGCGCGAGCTCTTCACGCTCGCGGTCCTCGTGATGTCGATCGCGGTGGCGACGGCCGCCTACAAAGCCTTCGACGCATCGATGGCGCTCGGCGCGTTTCTCGCCGGCATGATGGTCGGGCAATCGAAGTTCAGCCATCAAGCGGCCGCTGAGGCGTTGCCGATGCGCGACGCGTTCGCCGTGCTGTTCTTCGTTTCCGTCGGCATGCTCTTCGATTTCCGCGTGGTCTTGCACGAGCCCTGGCTCGTCGCGGGCGTCGTCGTCGTCATCCTTGTCGTGAAGCCTCTCGCGGCCTTCGTCATTGTACTGCTCTGCCGTCACACGGTGCGCACCGGGCTCACGGTCGCGGGCGGTCTCGCCCAGATTGGCGAGTTCTCCTTCATCCTCGCCGAAGTCGCCAGAAGCCACGGCCTCCTTCCCGGCGAAGCCAACGCCATTCTCGTCGCCGGTGCGATCATCTCGATCAGCATCAACCCCGCCGTCTTCCGCGGCCTGCTCGCGCTGGAGCCGTGGATCGAACGCCACGCAAGCTGGACCGGCTGGCTCACGCGGCGCAGCCAGGCCCGCGGCACCTCGATCAACGAATCGCTTTCCGCTGAGAAAAAACTGGGCGTGCAGGCCGTCGTGGTGGGCCACGGTCCCGTGGGCGAAACCGTCAGCCGCCTGCTGCGCGAGTTCGATATCGAGCCGATGATCATCGAGACCAACGTGGACACCGTCGCGGAGATTCGCGCACAAGGTCACCCCGCCTTGTTTGGCGATGCGACGCGTCCCGACATCCTCCAAGAAGCCGGCGTGAAGCACGCCCGCTACCTTGTCCTCACGATCCCTGACTCCACCGTCCGCCACGGTGTCATCGTCGCCGCCCGCGAGTTGAATCCAAACATCCGCGTGCTCACCCGCGCGCGCTATCTCGCCGAAGGACCCGCCCTCAAGGAAGCCGGTGTCTCCGTCATTTGCTTCGACGAGGCCGAGGCGGCCGCGGGTCTCGCCGAAGGTTTGCTCGCCGATGTCGGCGTGCCCGGCGATCGCGTGAACCAGGAGGTGCTTCGCATCCGCTCGGAGCTCGGCTCAGTGGTGAAAGTGGAAAACAACGGCTGAGACATCCTTCGTCCCGCTCCCTTCCTTTCCTCCAGGCCCGGTCTTCGCACCGGGCCTTTTCATGGCTGCGCCTCGCGAGGCGTGCGCAAGTTCTCCCTCCTGAAATGACAAACGGCGCACCTTGAAAGGCGCGCCGTTTGCGTAACCAGTATTTGGATACCGTTACTTCTTCTTCGCAGCTTTTTTGACTGCCTTCTTGGCGGCGGCTTTCTTGACGGCGGGCTTTTTGGCAGCCGCTTTCTTAACCGCTTTTTTGGTCGCTGCTTTCTTTTTGGTTTTGGTGGCCATGTTTTGTTCGGGGTGATGTTTGCTTCGCGTCTGCGAAGCTGTTCGCGGGCAGATTTTGTGTGACGCGAATGCGTCGCGCACAACTTTTATCTTTGCTTAATGTGCAAATTCTCGAACCGCGTGTTCAACGTCGCGCACCGCGATGAAGCCTGCTTGCAGGCTTTGATACCGCCGGCGGCTGCGCGTTTTCATCGAACAACGCCGAGTAGATGTAAGGAAATCCTTCGAGCTTCTTTCGCTCAATGGTCGCGTTGATGAAGCG
Source organism: uncultured Opitutaceae bacterium (assembly GCA_964573305.1). Classification (GTDB taxonomy): domain Bacteria; phylum Verrucomicrobiota; class Verrucomicrobiia; order Opitutales; family Opitutaceae; genus Nibricoccus. The sequence goes on along the minus strand of CAZNJG010000012.1, from coordinate 124,023 downwards.
CTCGATCGAGCGCGCGTCGCGCACATCATCCTCGGTCACGAGCGTGAACGCATCGCCGCTGCTCTGCGCGCGTCCGGTGCGTCCGATGCGGTGCACGTAGTCCTCGGGATTCTCCGGCACGTCGTAGTTGATGACGTGCGTCACACCCGCAATGTCGAGGCCGCGCGCAGCGATGTCAGTCGCAACGAGCACCTCGAATTTACCGCTCTTGAAACCCGCGAGAGCCTCGGTGCGTTCGCGTTGGTTGCGGTCCGCATGGATCACACCGACAGTGTGGCCAGCCTGTTGCAGACGTCGCGCGATGCGGTCGGCGCCGAACTTCGTACGACTGAAAACAATCACGCTCTTGTACTCGGTGCGTTCCATCAGCTCCTCGAGCAGCTCGAACTTTTGCGAAGCCACCACGGGATAGAACGCGTGGGAGATCGTCTCCGCCGGCGAGCGGCGATGACCGATCTTGATCTCGACGGGATCGCGCAAAGCCCAGCCGGCAAGTTGGGCGATCTCGGGCGGCAATGTCGCGGTGAAAAAGAGTGTCTGCCGCTCCTTGGGGCATTGCTGCACGATGCGGCGCACGTCGGGCAGGAAACCCATGTCGAGCATGCGATCGACTTCATCGAGCACGAGGATCTCGACGTTCGCGAGCGACACATCGCCTTGCTCCATGAGATCGAGCAGCCGGCCAGGCGTCGCCGCGAGGATGTCCACGCCGCGCGCGAGATCGTCGCGCTGACGTCCGTATCCAACGCCGCCATACACGACGGTGGCGCGCAGGTTGGTGTACTCGGTGTACTTGTTGAACGATTCCTCCACTTGCAGCGCGAGCTCGCGGGTCGGCTCGAGAACAAGGCAGCGCAGTTTCCCGTGCGAGCCGAGGCGCTGGATGATTGGCAGCGCAAACGCGGCGGTCTTGCCCGTGCCTGTCTGCGCGGAGCCGGTCACATCCTTGCCGGCGAGCACGACCGGGATGGCCTGCTGCTGGATCGGCGTCGGTTCGGTGTAGCCCATCTTTTCCACCGCGTGCGCGATGGCGTCGTTGAGGCCGAGTTGAGAAAACGCGGTGTCCATCTTCGGCACATCCGGCGGCGGTGCGACCGGTGTCGGTGCGCGCAAAGCCGGCTCGTGGCGCTCGGGCTTTTCGGCACGAACGCCTTTGCCGCGTTTCTCGTGAGAGCGCGGGCTCTGGCCTCCGGAGCGCGGACCTCCTTTTCGCGGACCGCCTTTGGGCGTGTCTCGCGAGGACTCCGGGGAGCGGCCGCCGCCTTTGTCCTGACGCGACGTCGAACTGCGTTCACGACCGGCGGCAGGAGATTGATGAGATTTCGGTCCGCGCTGGTCCTGAGCGCGGCGAGTGGTGGGATGCGCGGGGGACGTGGCTTTACCTTTGGCAGGTTTCGAGCCGAGCGTCGTGCGCAGTTTGGCGAAAAGCTTTCGCAACATGATGGATGATGTACGTTGCACATTCCTCCATACGTCCGCGTTTGCAATAGCGTATCTCACACGCGCGACTCGACACACAGTCGTCAAAACTTCGCCAAGTTTCCTCCGCATCGCACCTCCTTCTTGGCAGTACGCACATCGCTTCACACGCTGCGCTGGTCCCCGCTTCCCCATTATGAATCCCGACATCCGCTGGCTCGTGCGCCTGCTCGCCGAACAAAACATCACCACGCGCAGCCAGTGTATTGGCGTTTTGGAGACACTCGATCAGGAGGCGTCTCTCATGGATTTCGCGCAGTCACTCATCGATCACGCGATCGTGGACGATGTGGACGTTCTCGAGCGCCTTGCCGCCGAAGCACACACGCGCGCGCAAGCCGGTCCGCCGCCTTCGGCCGACAGCACCATCGCGCCCGCCCGCACCGCGCCCGCGGAAACCACGCCGCCGATCCCCGCGGGACAGCCGCCATCGTTCGACTTCGCATCGCTCTCATCGCTGGATGACACCGCGCTTGCCGCTCGCGTCGGCGAATTGCTGCGCGACGTGGCCCGCTTCGGCGCGAGCGATCTTCACTTTTCCGCGGGCTCCCCGCCATTCGCGCGCAAACACCGCACGCTGATCCCACTCGACAGCCGGCCGCTCACCGCCGAGGACGCGCTGCGCCTCAACACCATCCTGCTCGCTCCGCATCAACGGCAGTTGTTTCTCGAACGACGCGATTTCGACTATGCCTTGGCGCTGGATGCTCAGAGCCGCTACCGCGTGAATCTGATGTTTCACAAAGGTGGCGCCGCCGGCGCCTATCGCATGGTGCCCGCCAAGGTCCCCTCGCTCGACGAGCTCGGTCTGCGCAACCTCGAGACCGTTCGCAAACTGCTCAGTTATCACAACGGTCTCATCCTCGTCACCGGCCCCGTCGGCGCGGGAAAAACCACCACACTCGCCGCCCTCGTCGCCGCGTTGAACGCGTCACGCTCCGACCATATCATCACCGTCGAGGATCCCATCGAGGTCGTGCAGCCGGCGCTCAACTGCAATGTCACCCAACGCGAGGTCGGTTTGCACACCCGTTCATTCGCGAGCGCGCTCAAAGGCGCTCTTCGCGAAGACCCCGACGTCATCGTCATCGGCGAACTCCGCGACCTCGAAACGATCGAGATGGCCGTCAACGCCGCCGAAACCGGCCACCTCGTGATCGGCACCATGCACACGAGCGACGCGGCAACGACGCTCAACCGGTTGCTCGATGTCTTCCCGTCCGCGCAGCAACCGCAGATCCGTGCCAGCGTCGCCGAATCGTTGCGCGGCATCCTTTGCCAGCGCCTGCTCCCCGGCCGCAAAGGCGGTCTCGTGCTCGCGTGTGAACTACTCGTCGGCAACACCGCCGTCGCCAGCCTCATCCGCGAGGGAAAAATCCAAGGCCTCCGCAACACCATGGAAACCGGCATCAAAGACGGCATGTGCCTCATGGATTCCGTCGTATTCGATTTGTGGAGACAGAAACAAATCTCCGTCGAAACCGCCCGCGCCAACATCACCAACCGCCTCCTCCGCAACAAACTCACGGGATGACGCGCGCCACGGCGCGAATGACCAATGACCATTTCCCAATGACCAGTGCGTTTCGTCCCGCGCCAATCGCCTCCTGCCCGTTCAGTCCCTTGCCCTTCGCGCCGTCCCCGCAATTCCCGCCCCAGCACTGACCATTGATCATCGATCATTGGTCCTTGGTCACTGGTCACTGGTTCTTAGCTCCTGACTTCATCCCTCACTCCTCTCCCGTCCCTCTTCCCTCTTCCTTTCATCCATGCCCGCCATCGACTCCCTTCTTCGCACCATGCTCGAACGCGGCGGCTCCGACCTGCACCTAACCATCGGACTTCCGCCCAAAGCGCGCATTTCGGGCGCGCTAACGGCCATCGAACCCCAGCCGATCTCCGCGCAGCAGATGGAAACCTTGCTCCAGGAAATCTGCCCGCCGCGTCGCTGGACGGAGTTTCTCGAAAAGAAAGACCTCGATCTCGCGCACGAGATACCGGGCCTCGCACGCTTCCGCGCCAACTTCCTCTACAACCACTGGGGCCAGGGCGCCGTCCTCCGACAGATCCCGTCCAAGATTCTTTCGTTCGACGATCTTCAGCTACCAGAGGTGTTGAAAAAACTTTGCCACCTCCACGAAGGGCTCGTGCTCGTCACCGGTCCTACTGGCAGCGGCAAGAGCACCACGCTTGCGGCGATGATCGACTACATCAACACGCACCTGAGCCGCCACATCATCACCATCGAGGACCCGATCGAGTTCGTTCACACCAACAAACAATCGATCCTCGTCCACCGTGAGATCGGCGAACACACCGCCTCCTTCGCCGACGCGCTCAAAAGCGCCATGCGACACGATCCCGACATCGTGCTGCTCGGCGAGATGCGCGAGCTCGAGACCATCAAACTCGCGCTCGGCTGCGCCTCGATGGGCATGTTGGTCTTCGGCACGCTTCACACCAACAACGCGCCAAAAACCATCGATCGTATCATCAACGCGTTTCCCGCCGACGAACAAAACCAGGTCCGCACCATGCTCGCCGGCTGTCTCGCAGGTGTCGTTTCCCAGCTTCTCTGCAAACGCATCCCGCAAGGCCGCGTCGCCGTGCACGAAATCCTCCTCCCGCACGAAGCCCTGCCCAACACCATCCGCACCGGCCAGATCGCCAACATTCGCCAGCTCATCGAAAGCGGCTCCGCCGACGGCATGATCACGATGGACCAAAGCCTCATGGCGCGCGTCAAAGACGGCACGGTCGCTCCGTTGGAAGCCTACATGAAGGCCGCCAACAAATCCCTTTTCGCGTCGCATCTCAAACCCGGCGAACTCGAGGCCAAAGCGGGGCACTAAGGCCCTTGGCGCTTAGACCTTCCCTCCTCGTTACTTCCCCCGCACCCATCTGTTCCTTCGCGCAAACCACGCGACCGCCACGCCCGCCGCGAATCCACCGGCGTGTGCCCACCACGCGACTCCGCCGCCGCCTCCTTCATTCATGAGCGCGCCCACGCCGTTCAACGTCTGCATCGCGAACCACACGAAAAGAAATACCACGGCAGGCAGCGGCACGATGGGCACGACCCACGGCACCAGTGCTACGATCCACTCACGCGGCAGCAGCACGAAATACGCGCCGAGCACACCCGAGATTGCGCCGCTCGCCCCCACCATCGGCACGCCCGACGACGGATCCGACAGGATCTGCGCGCCCGCCGCCGCCATGCCCATGAGCAGATAGAACAACCCAAACTTCGCCGAGCCCATCCGCGCTTCCACGCTCGCTCCAAAGACCCACAGAAACCAGCAGTTCCCCAGCAGATGCGCCACGCCGCCGTGCATGAACATCGATGAAAACACCGTCGCCCATTCGCGCCAGTCCCCGCCATCTCCCAGCAGACGCGCCGGCACCAGCGCGTGACGCATCAGCCACGCCTCCAGCGTTCGCTCGCCTTGCGACAACAGCAGTAGTTGCCACACGAATACGCCGGCGCTGATCGCGATCAGCAACCGCGTCATCACTGGCTGACGACGCGGACGGCCCGATTCCCAGAGCGGAATCATAAATCAGGGAGCAACGGGCGCCGCCGAGACAACCTGCCCGGAAAAATCGACGCGGAACGGCCATGCCGGAAGACCCACGCCGTTCTGGAGATTCGGTCGCGCCGCTTCACTCCACGCATAGCGCACGGCCACGGGATGGCTTACATAGGGGCTGGAAACCACCACCGTTTTCTCGTTCTCAACCGCCGCTTCGGCGGCAAAAAACGCCCCGTCGGCCCCCGCCAGTTCGAACCATGTCAGGCGCTTGCCATCCGCACTGCGCAATCCACCCGCGACATCGCGAAAGGATACCACAGCCTTGCCGTCGCGCACCGTCCAGCTCTCGAACGCCGGCCCCGCATCCACGATGTCCCGTTTCTCATAAGTCCTCTTCAACGCCATCGACGCCAGCCGCTCGCCCACGCTCTTTTTATCGCTCGGATGGATGTCCATCAAATCGTCCACCAAATCCACCGTGGAAACCATGCCGGTATTCTTGACGCGTGTCGCAGCGGCCTGCGCCACCCAGAACTCCGGCAGCGCCCGTGGCGACGCGATCCAGTGCCGGCGCACCACGTGATAATTATGCGGCGCGATCTGCACGTAATAGAACGGCGCATCGGCGTCGCCCCAGGCCGCGCGCCAGCCGGAGATGAGCGCCTCCATCTTGTCCGCGTACAGGTCGCGGTCATTCAAATCGATCAAGTTGCTCTCGCCCTGATACCAGATGTATCCACGCAACGAATACGGCACGAGCGGCCGCACCATGCCGTAATAAAGTTCCCCGGGCACGCTGCCTTCCGCCTTCACCCCGGGTGTCTGCGCCGCCACGGCAAACGCCGCGAGCGAGGGCATGTGGGCAAAGGCTTCCGGCGGCGTCCACGGCTCGATGCGCGTGCCGCCCCAGGTCGCATCGATCAGCCCGACCGGAACGTTTTCTTCGAGATGGATTCTCCGTCCAAAGAAGTAACCGACCGCAGAAAATTCGATCCGCTGCACCGACTCCGGCGAGCACACCTCCCACTTCGCATCCACGTCGCGCCCCGGCGATTTCAACTTCTGCTTCTTCACCTTGAGCAAACGTATCTGCGGATGATCCGCCGCCGCGATCTCCTGCTCCATGTCGGGCAGCGGCTTGTGGCCCGGGCGGTCGCCCAGCTGCCGCTCCATGTTGGACTGTCCCGAGCACAACCACACGTCGCCCACCAGGATGTTTCGCAACGTGATCGTGTTGTTGCCGCGCACGACGAGTTCGGCCGGCGCCGCATTCGCGGGAACCGGATCGAGCGTCACCCGCCACTGGCCCCGCGCATCCGTGACCGCCTCACGACGCTGCGCGCCGAAAACCACCTCCACGCGCTCTCCGGCGTCCGCTGTACCCCACACCGGCAGCGCCTTGTCGCGCTGCAAAACCGCATGATCGGAGAAAACCGCGGGAAGTTTCACGTCGGCGCGAACTGCGCCCGCGCAAATCCCAAACGCCACAATCCAAACGCCAAAGAAGCGGGCACGCATCAAAACTTTCATCGCCGCAAGTTGAACGATCCACGGAGAGAAAATAAAGCCGCGTCTTCAAAGACAGGACCCTGCACACTCCGGCCAACGACGCCACTACTGCGTCGCATCCGCATCCGCCGATGCGTTCAACAAACCCTTCTTCTCATTCGCGAGATCCACGAAGGCCGTACCCAGCGAAGCTCCCACAAAAAAATCACCATGCAACCCGTCTACAAAAACGCGCAGCTTCTCTCCGTGATGAACGCTGAAACTGCCGGCTCGAGTTCCTTTTCTTTTCAGTTCCACCCGCGGCGTCGCGACACAAAAACAGTGGTCGCGAGGATCATAGGTTCCGGTCGCCAAAATAAAAGCCAGCCGCTCGCGCCAGACGTCATCGGTAAACGTCACCGACCGTTCCCTGAGCTCATCTTTAACGGAATAGTAGATGGAGATCGTATCCGCCTCACGAACAGCCGTCGCCAATCGAGCACCGGGATCATTCGTCTCTGCAGCGCCGGCCACTGCCGAAAAGAAGAGCATCCACGCGAATATCCTGAAGAGAGATTTCATGGAAGTAGTGAGCACAACGAAAGATGCGATGTCCCAACGAAACACCCACCGTCTACAGCACCACGCCCCGCTTCTTCAAAAACACCTCGACCTCCTTCGCCATCGGCATCGAGGGCGCCGTGCCGGTTTTCGTAACGGAGAGCGCGGCCACGGCATTCGCGAAATGCGCCGCGGCGAGCACGTCGCCGTCGTATTTCACCAGCCCCGCCGCAAAGCCGCCGACAAAGGCGTCGCCCGCGCCGGTTGTATCCACAACGCGGATACCCGCGTGCGCGGGAATGCTGGTGTATCCGGTTTTCTGCGACACGAAACAGCCTTTCCGGCCGAGCGTCACGATGACGGTCGCCGGTCCGAGCGTGCGGCAGAGCGCGTGCAAAGCCGCCGGCGCAAGCGCCTGCAGGGCCGTCTCCGAGAAATCCGTGCGGCCCGCGATGCGCAGGCGGTTCACGAGTGCGGTGAATTCCGTTTCATTGGGGATCAGCACATCGACCGACGCGAGTGTGGTCGGATCGAAATCCGGACGCATGGGCGCGGGATTGAGCACCGTGATCACGCCGGCGCGCCGCGCGGTTTTCAGGACATACGCAGCCGTGGTGAGATTGGATTCGAGCTGCACGACGGCGACCTTCGCCCGCTTGAGCGCCGTGGCCGGCACGTCGGTTTTTAGAAGCGCCGCGTTGGCGCCGAGCGCGACCACGATTTCGTTCTGGCCGGAATCCTCGACGATGATCGCCGCGGTCCCGGTCGCGTGCGCCGGCTTTTCGACGAAGCGGGCGCCGATCTTTTCCGCTTTATAAAACGCCTTCGCCTCGCGGCCGAACGCGTCTTTCCCGACTGCGCCGACGAACAAGGTGTTCACGCCCGTCCTCCCCGCGGCCACCGCTTGATTCGAACCCTTTCCGCCCGGTCCGGTGGAGAACTGCCCGACGATCGTCTGGCCCGACTGGGGAAACTTTTCGCACTTCCAACAAAGATCCTGCACGTAACTGCCGACAACAACGACTTGGGGTGGAGGCATGTGCGCACTGTGGCTGCGCTCCGGCGGCGAGACAAGCACCGCCCGTATCATCGGGCAGTTTCCCTCAGCCCGGTGCCGGCGCGAGCGCAGCTCCCGCTTGCCTTTCCCAGATACATTTGCGGCAAATGCGCCCGCATGATCGACGCGCGGGGCCTCACTAAAATCTTCCGGGATAAAAAACGCGGCGAAATCCGCGCGGTGGACGGTGTTTCCTTCCACGTTTCACCCGGCCGGATTTATGGACTGCTCGGGGCAAATGGCGCGGGCAAGACCACCACACTCCGGCTGCTCGCCACCTTGCTCACGCCGTCTGCGGGCGAGGCCGTGGTCGCGGGTTTCGATCTACGTCGCGAAGCGGATAGTATCCGCGCGCAAGTCGGTTTTCTGGCCACCAGCATCGCACTCTACGCGCGTCTCACCGCTCGCGAGCTCATCAGTTATTTCGGCCGCCTCCACCGCATGTCCGACGAGCTCATCGCGACACGCATCGAGCAACTGGCGGACGAACTCGAGATGCACGAATTCCTCGACCGGCGCATCGACAAATTCTCGACGGGCATGAAACAAAAAACGTCCATCGCCCGCACGCTGATCCACGATCCGTCGGTGATGATTTTCGACGAGCCCACGCTCGGTCTCGATGTGATGGCCGCGCGCACCATCGTCCGCTTCATCCGCGACTGCCGCGCACGGGGAAAAACCGTGCTTTATTCCACGCACGTGATGAGCGAGGTGGAAAAACTCTGCGACACCATCGGCGTCATGCACCAGGGTCGTTTGCTCGATCAAGGCACGCTCGCGGAGCTGCGTGCACGTCACGGCGAACAAGACATGGAGGAGATCTTTGTCCGCATCGTCACCACCACGGAGGCGCTCGCATGAACCTGCGCACGATCCTCGTCGTTTTCTTGAAAGAGTTGCGCGAAACCCTGCGCGACCGGCGCGCCATCATCGCGATGTTTGTGGTGCCGCTCGTGGTGATCCCGGCGGTGACCTTCGGCTTCGCGCTGGTGTCGGTCAAAATGGTGACCAAAGCCCGGCAGGAGATCCCCGCAGTGATGGTGATGGGCGGAGAAGATTCGCCGCGCATCCGCGCCGCGCTGGAACAACAGAAAATATTTCGCGTGCTGCCGGCGGCGGAGGATTTTGCGGAGAAAATTTCCCAAAAAAAACTGCGTGCCGCCCTGAGGATTCCCGCGGATTTCGACCGCGCGTTGGAGCGAAGCGAACCCGCCGCGGTGACCCTCTACTCACACGCCGGCGAGATGCGCTCCACCTTTGCGGTCAACGCCGTCGAGCGCGTACTCCGCAGCTATCGCGACGACATCGTGCGCGAGCGGCTCGCCGAGCGCGGGCTCGCGCCGGAAGCGTTGCGACCTTTCGAGACCACGCGCGAGAACGTAGCCACACCCGAGAAAGTCGGCGGCAATGTTTTTGGCGGATTCATCCCGTATCTCTTCATCATCTTGTGTTTCACCGGCGCGATGTATCCGGCGATCGATCTCACCGCCGGCGAGAAGGAACGCGGCACGCTCGAAACGCTGCTCTGCAGTCCGGCGGCGCGCAGCGAACTCGTGATGGGCAAATTTCTCGTCGTGCTCTCCGCGTCGCTCGCAACCGTCGGCGCCGCGCTCGTCTCGATGGCGGGCACCGCACTCATCGGAGGCAGGAGCTGGATGCATCTCACCGCGGCGACCCAGGGCGGCACATTTCCCACCGTGAGCATTCCCGGCGTGATCGGCGTGCTGATTCTCGTGCTGCCGCTCGCGATGTTTTTTTCGGCATTGCTCATGACGATCGCCCTCTTCGCCAAGAGTCACAAAGAAGCGCAGACCTACGTTTCTCCGTTGATGATCCTCGCGATCCTTCCCGCCGCCGCCGTCATGATTCCCGGCCTGGAGCTCACCACCGGTCTCGCGCTCGTGCCGATCCTCAACATCGCCCTCGTCAGCAAGGAGCTCGTCGCCGGCTCATTTCCCGTCGTGCCGCTCCTGCTGATTTTCGCGTCCACCTGCGTATATGCCGGCGCCGCGCTCGCGGTGGCGGTCCGGATGTTTCACCGCGAAAACGTGCTTTTCCGCACCTGACCGCCCGCTGAATTGCAGCTCCCGCGGCGACGCCGCGAAACGTTTTCAAGCCGCCTGAGGTGTTCCCCCTTGGCGGGGGTAAAGAACGGGTAAATACCCCGCGCCCCCTCTCAATAGCGTGGCGGAACTGCACCCCCAACCTACGGTCTGGCCGAAGTACGGAGGAGCCGTTTCCCATTATGAATCTGGTCAAAAAAATTCTGGTCGTGCATGGCGATGCGAAGATGAAGCGCAAGCTCGTGCTCGTGCTCGCCGACGCCGGCTACGACCTGCGCGCGTTCACCGAAAGCGAGCCCGCGCTCGAAACCGCGCGTAACGAGTGGTTCGATCTCGCCCTCGTCGATGCGCGCCTGCCCGGAGTCACGGAGTTCGAATTCGTCGAGACGTTGAAAAAAATCCAGCCAACCGTCCCCGTCGTGATGGTTGTGCAACAGCTCGAGCTTCCGCTCATCGTCAAAGGCATCCGCATGGGCCTGAACGATGTGCTGCCCATGGGTAATGACCTGCGCCCGCTGCTCCGCCGCGTGAACTCCATCCTCCGGCCCAACCAACAGGCCGCACACGAAGACACCGGCCTCACGCCCTCAGAGCTCGCCGAGGCCGAGGCCGTGCTCCAAGTGCTCGCGAATCCCGACATCGGCCATAGCGCCGACCCGTTTAACACGCCCGATTTCCGCCAGGAACTGATGCGCAGCGCGAAGGAACGCGCCGTGCTCGAAGAAAAAACCGAGCGCCTCGAACACGAGAAAGCCGCGCTCGAAGCCGAGCTGAAAACCCTCCTCGCGCAAAACGCGGACGCGCTCCGCGTGCAGGGCGATTTCGACGAATTGCACAGCCAGCGCGAGATGGCCTCCGCCGCGCAGGCCTTGATCGATCAAAAGGCGCGCGCCCTCGCCGAAGCCCGCTCCGAACTCGCGCGCGAACGCTCCGTCCTCGAAGAGGAACGCCGCCAGCTCGCCGAATCCCAAACCGCCGCGCCCTTCGCGAAAACGGCCGACGAACTCGCCCGCGAACGCACCGAACTCGAAGCGCAGCGCGCCAAACTCGCCGCCGCCGAAGCCCGGTTGAACGACGAAGAAACGCGCATCCGCCACGAGGCCACGCAACTCGCGCAGGAACGCCGTCGCTGGCACGAGGATCTCGATCTCATCCGCGAACAGGAAACCAATCTCCGCGAATACGAGGCGCGCCTCCGCCAGCTTCAGGCCCAGCTCGAAGCCGACCGTGTGCTTTGGTTCAGCTCGCGCCCGCAATCGCGTTCGCCCTTCCAGGACGACGCCGCCGTGAAGGCCGCTTGGGAAAAACTCCAGCGCGCCACCGATCTGCTCGAAGCCGAGCGCGCCGTCTTCCGCGACGAACGCATGGCCTTCCGCGAGCAGGAGGCCGAGATGAAACGCCGCGAAGCCCGGCTCGCCGAACTCTCGACCAAACTCGACGAACAGGAGAAACGACTGCGCGGCCTCCCGCCCGCCCCGCTGACCTCCACGCCGTTTACGACGCCGCCGATGATCGGAGCCGCCAAGACACCGCTCAAACCGACCCGCTCGCCTTTCGAGATGGCGAAGTCGCTGCTCGGCCGCGGCAAACCGGCCGACGACGATCTCTGATCGGCCGCGTGTCGATTCGCGTATCCAGTTAAGCACGACAAAGGCGGACCGCGGTCCGCCTTGTTTTTTGGCTGGGAGCGCCGGGTGCTCAGACTTTCGCGCTATTGTCGCACTTGAAGTGAACCAGCGAACGACGCATCGCGTGCGCCCGCAGCGCGGCATCTTTCGCACCATCCCGCGTCTGGATGTGATGCTTGCCGCCCGAAGAGTGCGCGGATTTCCCCGCGTCCTCCTGCTGCGCGGCCGTCTGCATCAGCAGCAAGGTCTCCGCCTTCTCGGGCAGTCGTTGCGCAGGAAAGCCCGCGTGCGTGGACAACCAGCGCAGCGTCGAAAGAAAGGGCGTGGAAACGGAATCGCTCACCGGATGATCGTGGCGCGACGCAGCGAACCCCGTCAAAGCTCGATTGGACTATTTGGCGCGCACGCGTTTCACCGGATACTCCGTGACCGTGATCCCTTTGGCGGCACGTCCGCCGACCGAAAGACTCGACAGGTCGAAGGTGAACTCCTTCTTCCGCGCGCTGCAACGTGCGCTGAGCTCGATCTCGGCAGTCGCGGGCATGGAGGATTCGTCCTTGGCGGCGTGGAAATAAACGACCTTCGATCCTTCGCTGGCGGTGAGCGGATACAATTTCTCGCGGGTCACGCCACCGAGCTGGAAACGCTTGGCGAAGGCTTTGCCGGATTTCTTGTCCTGATAAATCATCGTGTAGCAGCTCGTGTCGCCGTCTTTCGGCAGCAACGCGACATGGATGACATCGCGGCCCATGAAAACTTTGTCGGCCACGCGCGCGACCTTCATCGTGCCGTCGCCCATGAAGCAGACGACATCGTCGAGGATCGTGCACTCGGTGACGAATTCGTGCTGACGCCAGTTGAGGCCGATGAAGCCTTCCTCGCGATTCACGTACAGGCGCTGATTCGCCGAGATGACGGCCGCCGCGCTGATCTGTTCGATCTCGTCGTAAGTCGTGCGGCGCTTGTGGCCCTTGCCGTATTTTTCCTGGAGGCGCTCGAACCACGCGACCGCGTATTCCGTGAGATGCTTGAGGTGATGTTTCACCTCTTTCATCTCGGTCTCGAGTTTCTTGATCTGCTCGTCGGCCTGGAAGCGATTGTACTTCGAGATGCGCTTGATTTTGATCTCGGTGAGCCGGGTGATGTCGTCGTCCGTCACCTCGCGGCGGAGGTTTTTAATGAACGGCTTCAACCCCTCGCGGATCTCCGCAATCACGTCCTCCCACGTCTCCGATTTCTCGATACGACGATAGATTCGTTCTTCGATGAAGATGCGCTCCAGCGAATCCCAATGCCATTGCTGCTCGAGTTCGCCGAGGCGGATTTCCAATTCGCGCTTCAACAACGCCACGGTCTTGTCCGTGCTGCGTCGCAGAATTTCGGATACACCGAGGAAATGCGGCTTGTCGTTCTCGATGATGCAGGCTGCGGGTGAGAGCGTCACCTGGCAGTCGGTGAACACATAGAGTTGCTGCGTGATTTTTTCCGGATCGCTGCCCTGTGGCAGATGCACGAGGATCTCGACCGAATCGGCCGTGTTGTCATCGACGTGCTTGATCTTGATTTTGCCCTTGGTGTTGGCGGCGATGATCGAGTCGATGAGCGACGTCGTGGTCGTGCCGTAAGGGAGTTCCGTGATGGCGAGGAGGTATTTGCTCCGCTGCTCGATCTTCGCGCGGACCTTCACTTTGCCGCCGCGTTCGCCGTCGTTGTACTCGGAAAAATCCGCGATGCCCGCGGTCGGGAAGTCCGGGAAAATGCGGAATTTTTTCCCGCTGAGATGATTGATCGAGGCGCGGCAGAGATCGTTGAAATTATGCGGGAGGATGCGCGTCGAAAGACCGACCGCGATGCCCTCGGCGCCCTCGGCGAGCGTGAGCGGAAATTTCACGGGGAGCGTGACAGGCTCGCGATTGCGACCGTCGTAGCTGAGCTGCCACGTCGTCGTCTTCGGGTTAAAAACCACTTCGCGCGCGAAAGGTGTGAGCCGCGCTTCGATATAACGCGGAGCAGCTGCGCCGTCGCCCGTGTACAGATTGCCGAAATTGCCCTGCGGCTCGATGAGCAGGCCGCGTTGCGCGATGCCGACGAGCGCCGCACCGATCGATGCGTCGCCGTGCGGATGATAACGCATGGCCGCGCCGACGATGTTGGCCACTTTGTTGAAACGGCCGTCATCCATCTCCCAAAGCGTGTGCAGGATGCGGCGCTGCACGGGCTTCAGGCCGTCGTCGATGTGCGGGACGGCGCGATCGAGAATGACGTAGCTCGCGTATTCGAGAAACCACTTCTCGTAAGCCTTCGCGAGAGGCGCGTTGTCATTGTTGCCCGAGTTTTCCGGCACGGGTTCGGAAGGACCCTCGGGCGGTGGAACGGAGCCGCCGGTGCTGATCTCAGCGGGCTGATCCGCGCCGCCCGAGGCATTTTCCGCGCCGGGCTGAACGTTTTCCGAAAACAGGAGTTCGGGCTGGTCGTCGGGTTTCTTGGGAGTCTTCTTGGGCATCTAGCTAACGGGATTGAACGTGGACGCGGGAGGATGCGGGACGTGGATCTCAGGCTTCGACGAGATCCTTTTCCACGCGCAGGTTTTCGATGATGAAGTCCTGCCGCTTGGGCGTGTTTTTGCCCATGAAGAATGCGAGGAGTTCCGCGCTGTTGTGCAGATGTTCGAGCGAGATTTTTTCCGCGCGGATATTTTCTCCGATGAAATCCTTAAACTCGTTCGCCGAGATTTCACCGAGGCCTTTGAAGCGGGTGATCTCGTGCGTGGCGCCGAGCTCCTTGACCGCCTTCTGCTTCTCGGTCTCGTCGAAGCAGTAGATCGTGCGCTTCTTGTTGCGGACGCGGAAGAGCGGCGTCTCGAGGATGAAGACGTGGCCGTTGGTGATGAGCTCCGGGAAAAATTGCAGGAAAAACGAGAGCAACAAGAGCCGGATGTGCATGCCATCCACGTCGGCATCGGTCGCGATGATCACGCGATTGTACCGCAGGCCATCGATGCCGTCCTCGATGTTGAGCGCGCTCTGCAGGAGGTGAAACTCCTCGTTCTCGTAGATGACTTTCTTCGTGAGTCCGTAGGTGTTGAGCGGTTTTCCTTTGAGGGCGAAGACGGCCTGCGTCTGCACATCGCGACAGGCGGTGAGCGAACCGGCGGCAGAATCGCCTTCCACGATGAAGAGCGTGCTTTCCTCGGCGCGTTTGTCCTTCGAGTCGAGATGCACGCGGCAGTCGCGAAGTTTACGATTGTGCAGCGAGGCTTTTTTCGCGCGTTCGCGGGCGAGGTTGCGGATGCCGGCGAGTTCTTTGCGTTCACGCTCGCTTGCCTCGATCTTGCCCTTGATCGCCTGCGCCGCCTCGGGGTTGCGATGCAGCCAGTTGTCGAGGTGTTGCTGGAGAAAATTGCCGACGAAGAGCCGGATCGAAGGACCGCCCGGGCCGATGTCGTTGGAGCCGAGTTTGGTTTTGGTCTGAGACTCAAACACAGGCTCCATCACGCGCACGGAAACGGCGGCGACGATCGACTGGCGGATGTCGGCGGCTTCGTAGTCTTTCTTGAAAAAGTTGCGGAAGGTGGCGACGAGCCCTTCGCGAAATGCCGCGAGGTGCGTGCCCCCCATGGTCGTGTGCTGGCCGTTGACGAACGAGTAATACTCTTCGCCGTAGTGCGCGCCATGCGTCATCGCGATCTCGATGTCGTCGGCTTCGATGTGGATCAACGGATACAGCGGTTCGCCGGTGAGTTTTTTCGCGAGCAAATCCTTGAGACCGTTCTCGGATTTGAAAGCCCTGCCGTTGAGCGTGAGCGTGAGGCCGCGATTGAGGAACGCGTAGTTCCACAACATCTCCTCGACGAACTCTGGACGGAAGCGGAAGTCCTTTCCGAAAAGCGCTTCGTCGGGCGTGAACTCGATCAATGTGCCGTTGCGCTCGCCGTTGGTCGCGGAGACGACTTTGCCATCCTTCTTGAGTTTTCCCTGCACGAACTCCACGGCGCGCGTCTGCCCTTCGCGAAAGGCCTGCGCGCGATATTCGAACGCCAGCGCATTGACGGCTTTCTGGCCGACGCCATTGAGACCGATCGCTTTCTTGAAGGTCTCGCTGTCGTACTTCGCACCGGTGTTGATGATCGAAACGCACTCGACGAGTTTGCCGAGCGGAATGCCGCGGCCAAAATCGCGCACGCGCACCGTGCGATCGGTGATGTCGATTTCGATCTTCTTGCCGAAGCCCATCGTGAACTCGTCGATCGAGTTATCGATCGTCTCTTTGAGGAGCACGTAGATGCCGTCTTCCGGGTGGGAACCATTGCCGAGGCGGCCGATATACATGCCGGGACGCAGACGGATGTGTTCGAGAGGTGAAAGGGTCTTGATGCTCGCTTCGGTGTACGCTTGGGCCATGGAAATTCGTGTGTCTTTTGGCCTGAGGCTTCGTCCGAGAACGCGAGTTACAAGCGAAAAGGCGGTGCGAAACGAATCGCGCGACGCACTCGACGCTCCATGAAGTGTCTGCACTGTTCAGCTATCTTCCCTGCCATGAAAATCTTCCTGTCCATCGTCGCCTTCCTCCTCGCGCTCGGTCTGGCCGCCATCCTGGTCGTCGCCTTCAAGCTCGGTACGATCGTGAAAAAAGGGGTCAACCACGCCGGCCCCAAAATCACGCAGACCAGCGTCGTGTTGGAAGACGCTGACATCTCGCTCTTCTCCGGCAAAGGCACCCTCAAAGGCCTCACCGTGGGAAATCCCGCCGGATGGACGACGCCGCACGCGTTTTATCTCGGTGAGGTTTCAATCGATCTCGAACCCCGCTCCGTCACCAAGGACACCGTCGTGATCAACAGCATCCTGATCGACGCGCCCGAGATCACCTACGAGACGCGCATCACCACGAGCAATCTCCAGGATCTGTTGAAAAACATCCAAAACGCAGGTGGTTCCAACACCGGCACCGCGCCCTCCTCCGAAGAGACGCCCGCCGAGACCAAGCCCGTCAAACTGATCGTGAAGACCTTCCGTCTTCAGAACGCCAAAGTCGTCGTCGCCGGCGCTGGCACGAGCGTCCCGGTCGAGTTGCCCACCCTCGCGCTCAACGATCTCGGCACGCGCGAAGGCGGACTCACCCCGGAGCAACTCGCCTCCGCGGTTCTCAAGGAAATCACCGCACAAGTCGCCCAAGTCGGCGCCAAGAAAGCCATCGAGAAAGGCCTGCTGGAAAAAGCCGGCGGCGAGTTGAACAAGTTGTTGAAATAAAACGCCCCGCATCGCGATTCCTCGACGATGTTCGCCACTTGTCATCACAAGTCGTTGTCCGGCTTCGGTCAGCCGGCCGGACACGCATCGGTCGAAATGGCAAACGCGTGTTCCCGCGCGAAGTCCAACGGGGAGATCGCATCGTTACTTTCTGAAGACGGGGCATTTTTCGCCAAGTACGTCGCCTGCGTGCGTAGCGCCGCGGCGCGGAAAAACTGATCGCGGAGTCACCGTTATGCATTGGAAATGGCGCGTGCGCCATGCGCAGGGATTTCGTGAACTGGGCCTGCTCAAAGAAGCCGCCGAGGAACTCGCGCTCGTGCCGCAAGAGAACACGGACGAGTTGGAGTTCCTCCGCGAAAAAGCCGTGCTCGCGCAGGAAACCGGTGAATGGGCGGAACTCACCGCGGCCGCCCGAACGCTCGCTCATCGCGAACCCGAATCGCCGGAATGGTGGATTCTATGGGCGTTCGGAACACGCCGGTCGGTCTCGATCGAGGCCGCTGAAAAAATTCTGCTCGTCGCAGTGATGATGCACGATCGCGTCGCAACCATTCACTTCAATCTCGGTTGTTACGCCTGCCAGTTGGGCAATCTCGATGGCGCCCGGGCCCGCGTCGCCCGCGCCATCGCGATCGATCAACACTTTCAAGAGCTCGCGCGCACGGATCCCGATCTCGAAGCCTTGCGCAACAACGATCCCGCACTGTGGCAGTGACGGAGCCCGGCGCATCTCGCGCGAACCAAAATCGCCCCGACTCCGGCAATGCGTAGTGGAAAATCCACTACATGCATCCCATCGCGCTTCGGAAGCGCAGCAGCTGAACTTAGAAGCGGATCGATACGCTGTCGCCGTTCAAACCGAGGCGGCTGATCGAATCGTAAAGCGCCTGCTCGGTGAGCCGGCGGGTGATCCGTTCACGGGAACGCGCCACGCGAGGATTCGACTCCATGTGCGCGCTCTCATCCACCTCGGACAACGAAGCGAGAAGCCGTGCGCGCCGCGGATCCTGTGAGACCGTCGCAGCTGGCTGCGCCGGTGCAATTTCTCGGCGCTCCAGCGCCACGGATTGGAAATCGCCCACTTGCAACGCAGAGAGGAAACCGGATTCGACCTCAAACTGCGGCCGCGCATCACTCTCCGTCGAACCTTCGAGGCCGAGAATCACCTGCGCGAGGGAATACTCCGGCGCCCCTGAAGACGCGGGAGAATCGGTTTCCTGCATCACCGCGGCGGTGGCCACCTGCGTCGCAGCCTTCGCTACCGGCTCGGGAGAAACTTCCGCATCGGCAATCCGCTCATGAGCCTCGGCGGCGACCTCCGTCCGATGGACGAGTACCGCGCCTGAACTCGGCGTAGCCGCGACAGGGCTGACGGACTCATGCGTGGTGGCGAGCGGTGCGGATTCGCCCGCTTGGGGCGCGGCACCCGGTTGAGGCTGACGCACCGTGAACACAGTCAACGCAATGGCCGCGGTGGCGCCAAACGGGATGGCCAATTTACCCACGTTGCGCAGCGACACACGCCGCCACCACGGGCGCTTGTCGACGATTGCGACGAGTTGCTTGTAGCGGAGCTGTGCTTCGAACTCGGTCCAGAATTCCGGCGCTGGCCGTTCGGCTCGTTTTAGCCGGAGAAGATCTTCCACCGAAACTGGGGAGGGCGGTCGCTGACGTTCCATCATGGTCGCGTGTAGCTCTGGAGCTCGGCTTGGAGAAGTTGTTTGGCGTAATGCAGACGGGAGCGAACCGTGCCCACCGAGCATTCCATAATCTCTGCGACCTCTTCATGGCTGAGGCCGTCGATCTCGAACAAGGTGACCACGGTACGATGCTTGATAGACAATTTTAGCATCGCCTCGTTCAATTTTTCCTGGAGCTCCTTCACGAACAGCTCGCGATCGGCTCCTGTTTTGTCCGTCAACTGCGAGAGTATCTCGGCGGATTTATCCTCTTCCTGGATCTTTTCGAAACTGAAGAACGACCTGAGGCGGGCCTTGCGCAAATGCGTGAGCGTCGAGTTCACCGTGATGCGGTACAACCACGTGAAAAACGATGACTGCCCTTGGAAACGGTGGATCGATTGGAAAGCTTTGATAAACGCGTCCTGCGCGAGATCGGCCGCGTCCTCGCGATTGGCCACCATGTGATAAACCACGCCGTAAACACGTTCGCGGTACTTCAGCATGAGCCGGTCGAATGCCGCCACATCGCCCGCTTGCACGCGTTGTACGATCTGCCAGTCGGCGCTCGCCTCTTCCTGACGCTCGGGGGTGCCGATCAGGGGTTTGGCGAGCAATTTGGAGCCGGCGGCCATGTGCGCGAAGATGTCGCTGATGCCTCTTCTGGCAAACGCTTTCTCGTATTGGCGAAGAGCTCCGAAACGCTGCGCCCGAGGGTCATGCCCGCGCACCAGCGCGCAGTTGCGCCACCTGGCCGCGGAGAACGTCGGCGAGCGCGCTCAACGCCTTGGCCGGCGCCAGGTTGTCATGCGCTGCAAGTCCTTCGAGGCCGATCCGCAAATCGCTCTCGATCGCATCGGCAACGCTTTCAAAAACGCGGTGCTCCTTCATCTGCGCGATGCGCAACGCAAGTTGCGGTGGACGCTTTTTCAAAATCTCATCGATGAGCGTGGCCTTCTCTTCCGGTGGAAGCTTCGCGAGCAATTCAAGCAAAGGCAGCGTGAGTTTCCCGCTCGCGAGGTCGGTGCCGAGCGTTTTGCCGATGCGTTTTTCATCCCCGAAGAAATCCGCGAGGTCATCGTAGATCTGATACGCAATGCCGAGATGCCGGCCAAAACTGCTCGCGGCTTGCACGAACTCGGTCGGATAACCCCCGAGCTTGCTGCCGAGGAAACAGGAGACACGGAAAAGCTCCGCCGTTTTCAAATCGATCACGCGGCGATAGTCTTCGAGCGAAATATCGGTCGAGCCGCGGCGCATCGTCTGAATGATTTCCCCCGAACAAACGCGGCGCGTGGACTCCGAAACCGCCGCACAGACTTCGGTGGTGGGAAATTGCGTGGCGAGATTCAGCGCGTGGGAAAACAACGCGTCGCCGAGCAAGACCGCCGCTTCCGCGCCGTACTCGCGCGTCGCGGTGCGGCGATTTCGACGCAGCTCCGCTTCATCCATGATGTCGTCGTGCACGAGGGTCGCCAGATGCACGAGTTCCACCACCGCCGCCACACGCACGAGATCATCCGAGGGCGCTTCGTCCGCGCGCGCTCCACTGAGGAACACCAGCGCCGGGCGGATGCGCTTGCCCGAGGTGTCGATGCAGTAGTCCGCCATGGCCCGGATCTCCGGCTCAAACGCTTCCAATTGCTTCCGCAAATACGCATCGAGCCTCGCCATATGCGGCTGAAGCGGCGCAAACACGGCGGCGAAATCGCCGGCCACGGTCCGTTCGGAGGTTCCGGAAGAGCTGAGAGCCATAGTTGGGCTTGAAGCTACGACCGAACCCGGAAATGGCTAACCTATATTCGCCCCATGAACGACGATCCTGTTTTTCAATTACTCATGCTCGGAGCCGGCGCGGTCGTGCTCAAACTCTGGCTCGATGACCGCCGGTCGGCCGCCCAAGGAAAACCCAACCCGCGCGGATTGCCGGGCGCGACGCCCGCTTCGCGGAGTGCGGTCATGATCGCGATTTGCGGCGCGCTGTTGCTGCTCGCCGTGGAAACCTGGGGCGAAATCCGCCTCGGTGTCTCCGACGAGCAATCCAACATGACAGCGCTGTTCGCCTTGTGCACGCTGATGGCGGCAGTGGTCGAGGAAGTGATTTTCCGCGGCTTCATCGTCGTCGAGAAACGCGGTCGCGCGATGCTGTGGTCCGGCGTCATATTGGCATCGGTCGTTTTCGCCGCGTTGCATCAACATGTGTGGAAATGGGAGGGCGGCTGGCCGTGGGCCGATGGACATCTTCTCTGGACGCCGAGCGTGAAAGGCTGGTTCACCACGGGGATGCTTTTCCTCGGATCGTTGTGGTTCTACTTCGTGCGCTTCGCTTCGTTTAACCAGCAGCGCTCGCTCCTCCCCTGCTTCGCTGCGCATGCGGCGAAAAACGCGGGCGTCATCGCCGTGAAAGCCGCGCAAGGCCATCTCGTGGGCTGGTATTGAACCCCTTGTCGGGAAAATAAAAAAGGCGCGACCGGTGAGGGTCGCGCCTGAGAATTAAGAGGCGTGGAGAAACTTATTTCTTTTTCTTCCACATGCCCTTCTTGGGCTCGGGGACTTCGGGTTGCACGAACGGATCGGAACCGTCGCGGAAACCGGGCAGTTCGTCCTGGGTGAGCTTCATCTCGCGGACCATGCGCGGGTCGAAGATCTCGCCGACCGTGCCGCCGTCGGGTTTCACCGTGCGGGCCGTGATGAAGATCAGCATATTCTGCTGACGCTTCGACTGGCTGTCCGAGCGGAAGAGGCGGCCGAGGCCGGGGATGTCGCCGAGGAGCGGCACCTTGGTCTGGCTGTTGGTGGCCGTCGAATCGAGCAGGCCGCCGATGCCGAGCGTGTAGCCGTCCTTAAGCGTGACCTGGGTCTCGGTCTTGCGCACCGAGACGACCGGAATCTTGGCGTCGCCGAACTGCACGTCCTTGGACTCGTCGCGGCTGCTCACTTCGGGCGCCACGGTGAGCTTGATGAAGCCGGCGGCGTTAACCTGCGGAGTGACCTTGAGGATCACGCCGATCGGCTTGTAGGTGAAACCGCTGACTTCGAAACGGCCCTGCTCCTGATTGTACGTGTAGTTGGGAATCGGATACTCCTGGCCGACGTTGATCGACGCCTCGGTGTTGTTGAGCGTCACGACGGTGGGATTGGAAACGAGCTTCGAACCACCACCGGCCTGAAGGGCATTGAGCGTGAGATTAAACTGAGAAGCGCTGAACACCGCGGTGCTCACGCGGGAGACATTATTCGTGAAGACGTTTTCGATAGTGGACATCGGGCCGATGCCCTCGATCTTGCCAGAGTTATCAACAGCCGGACCCCACGTCGATCCTCCCATGTTATTGAGGCGGGAAATGCGATTGTAGCCATTGTTCATGAAGTCCACATCGAGGCCGTCTTCTTTATAGCCGGCCTCTGATTCACGGCCATTGGTACGCGTCAACTCGGTCTCGTAACCGCTGGCACCCACTTTATAGCCTTTCAGCACCGACCAATCGACACCGAGATCCTTGGCGACGCTGTCGCTGACTTCGATAAACTTGGTTTCGATCATGACCTGATCGGTGGCGCGATCGAGGCGCTCGACGATCGGGCGGATGCGCTGGATGGCGGAAGGGCGCTCGGAGACGATCAGCGCGTTGCTGCGGGCATCAACGACGATCTTGCCGCCGACCTTGGCATCGACCAACGCGTCGAGGCTGGGCTTCACTTCCGCGGCCTTCGCGTAATTGAGAATGAATACTTCCGTCGAAACCGGCTCCATATTGAGCGACTCGGCGGTGACGACTTTGATGATATTGCCGTCTTCGATATAGGTATAGCCGACCGGAGCCAGCACGACCTGGAAAATCTGGCGCCAGGTGACATCACGGAGCTTGATGGAGGTCTTCCCCTGAAGGGTGTCCGGGATCACGAGATTGAGTTCGAACAGATCGGCGACGTAGCGAAGCACATTACGAATCTCTTCATCCGGAAAATCCACCGTGAGCGTGTCCTTGCTTTTGGACACAGCCACCTTGGTTTCGGGAGCAGCTGCACTATCGGGGGTCGAAGCAGCAGCTTGCGCGTATATAGAGGGCGCAAGCGCTACGGTGGCCAGCAAAGTGGCGGGAACTAGCAGTCGTGTTCTCATGGATTATATTCCGGATTTGGTGATAACAATTGGTCGCGTCAGCTCCTCGTTTTTATAGCGTATGGAAAAACGGGTGCTCTCGATGGCGATGACCTCTACCTCATACGTCGCGCCTTCAAAGTTAATAGAGTAAAGGTCACCTACTTTTAATCTATTTTGACCGAGAAGAAGTATGGCCTCTCCGCCCATGACAACCGTGCCGCTCGGCTCTATTTTGGCGGCGAGTTTCTCGAGGAGATCGCGGGTGTTCCCCACGGGGGAAACCATGACCGCAGCCGCGGTGCCCGCCTGTACGGAAGGGCTGCCGGCGCGCTCGCCGCTGAGCGTAAAAGGATTGTATATAGCCGGCGGGGTCGAGCGCGGCGCCGGATTCAACAGATTATTGGCAATCCCGGTCACCTCGGCGCGTTTGTTCGGCGCGGCGACGTCGGATGAAAAAACAATATTTGCACAGGCCAGGGAAAGCCCGGCGGCGGAAAACAACTTTATATAATTCTTCATGACTGCCCGAGGAATTCCACAACAATGACCATCGACAGGATGGGATCCGCCGCGCTGCCGGCATCGGAGCTGCCAGTCGCCACCGACACGCTGCCGGTCACGAGGCGCTGAAAGTGCTCGCCCTGCTCCAGGCGCTGCAGAAACGCGAGGAGCTGTGCATATGTGCCCTGGATGCTGCATGTGTAGGGCACGCCTGAATACAGAGTCTTGGGAGCATTCCTCGCAGGCGCCGCCGTAGGGGCGCCGCCTGCACGCAGATCGAGAAGCTTCACGCCGGTCTCGGTTTCGATCTTATAAAAATACTGCTGGTTTTTCGCGAGATCGCTCGCCCGCATGAGCCGCTGATCGATCTTGCCGGTGGCGTCTTCGAGCGTGGAGAGGTCGTCCTTTAATTGCGCGGAGTGAGAGATGTTCGCTTTCAGGCGGCGGCTTTCCGACGTCTTCTGAGCGAGCTGGCCTTCGGCGGTCGGGACGGCGCCACGGCGGACGACATAGACGACGACAAGAATGATCGCGAGGGCTCCGCAGATCGCGCTGAAAGGATGTTTCTTCAGTTTGGCCGTCAGGGCTTGAGTGTTCATTTCTTCTTGGCCTCCGGTTTGGGCGGGGTGGAACGCAGGCTGATCTCGTAAGTGAGCCGTCCGCTTTGCTGATCGCGGGTGAGACTGGTGAGGCTGATCGTGTCGAAACGACGGCCGATCTCCTCGTCTTCGCGAAGCTGGCTCTCATACGCGGCGATCATGCCGCTGGCCTGCTCGGGTGTGCCGTCGATGAAGCCCCGGATGGTCGCGCCGTTGGCGCCGACATCGAGCATCGTGACCGAAATGCGCGGAGGCACGGTCTGTCCGATGCGATCGAGGAAGCGCGAGAAGACCGCTTTTCCACCTTTCAAAAAGGTGTCCACTTCGCGGATCTTTTTCTCCTCAGCCTGAAACTTCGCATACAACGCGACCGCATCGCGGCTGGGCTTCGTATCGCTGGCGATCTGTTGATCGAGCACGGCGATCTGCGAGCGAAGATCGGAGAGATTATACTCCTGGTAGCCCACCACGATCAGCAGCGCGAGCGCTGCGATGCCGGAGAGCATGTTAATGAAAAATGACGTCCGCACGACCTTCGTGTCGGGCAGCGTGGCCGGGTTGCGGAAATTCGGACGCCACGGTTTCGCGTCCGACGCGCCGTCAGGATTTTTTTTCAGCAGCGACAGCATGGTTGTGAGAGAGCATGAGACCGACGAGGCCGAGCCAGCGGATGTCGAGTTGCGCCGCGATGGCTTTGCCATCGAGCGTGATTTGCCGGGCTTTCAGCCACGGCTCGAAAGAGATTTTCAGGAGTTCCACGCCGAGCTGGTTCGCGAGCGCGGTTTCCAGCCAGCCGAGTTTGGATGGCAATAATGTGCAGATCACCTGGCCGATGGACTGGCCGGTTTGCACTTCATAAAAACCGATCGAGGACTGGAGCTCTTTCAGGAGGCGTTTCGTGAGCACTCCGCCCATGCCGGTGAAATCGAAGGTATTCGAATAAAAGAGTTTTTTCGCCGACTCCTCGTCCTTCAGCCCAAGTTCCTTTTGGACCACGGGAATCATGGCCGCGAGGCCTTGAGGGATCGGACGCGTCACTTCCACGCCGGCGTCACTGAGGATAAACGACTGCGTGGAGTCGGTATCGATCTCGAGAACCAGTGTCGGCGTCTTGATATTCGCGAATGCGCTGTAATCCAAAATCGCGCCCAAGGACGCCAACGTGCCGAGCTCGAGCGACTCTGGATAAATACCGGCACCGAGCAGGCGGGATTGGGTTTCCGCGACTTCGTCAGTGCCGAGCCCGGCAAACAACGCCTCTTTATCCTTCTCCGCTGCGTTCGTGAGATCGAAATCGCGGCCCGTCGAGGGATTGAGCACCGCCAGCATATACTTGTCGGCCTCGATGCGGAACTGGCCGCTCACCACCTCTTCGAGATAGTTCGGCTCCTTGTAACGCTTCGGATCCATCGTCGCGCGACGCACCACACGTTTCGGCGGGTAGATGCCGCAACTCGCGTGTAGATAAGCGCCTCCGCGCTTCGGCTGGAGCTCCTTCACGGCGGCCGCAACCGCTTCGGGATCAGCGGCGCACGTTTTTAAAGCTTCCACCAGCATCGGTCCATTTCTGGCCGATGTCCGGGCGAGCAGGACGCCATGATGGCTCCACTCGACGAAATAACCCTGGGTTTTATTGGCGATCAGCATGCTGTACGTGGAAAATCGAAAAAGGAATCGGCACCGCCCGGGGAAAATGAACCGGCTTCTTAAGGGGAATCCGGCGCCACCTCTCGGGAAAAGGACCGCCCTACCTCGCGTCCTGCGCCTCCTCGACACAACTTCTTACCCCCTCACGCCAATGGATTTACCCTTTATTAAGCTAATAATTTGCAAAATTGATCCGACTTGTAACGGAACAATAAAAAACCCGCTCCAGATCGGAGCGGGTTGAAAGGTGGTGAGAGGAAACGGTCCGCGAAACGAATCGCATAGTCGTTATTTCTGCCAGGTACGTTTCTTGTGTCGATTCGACTTCAGGCGCTTGCGGCGCTTGTGCTTCGACATCTTCAGACGACGTTTCTTCTTAAGGTTGCCCATGGTGATGAAAGGAATGTTGAAAAGGGCGAAACCGTGCCGACCTCCCCCCGGCCTGTAAAGCCTCTATTTTCAGGCCCCCGGCAACTCGATCGCCTGCCCGAGCGCCGTCGCATACACAAACAGCCGGAGGGTGTGGCCGGGAAAAAACTCCCGCGCCGCGCGTCCATACGCTTCCAACTGCGGTCGATACTCCGCGACCAACCGCGCCGCCATCGCCTCGTCCGACTCACCCAGCCGCCGGCGATTGGTTTTCCAATCGAAAATCCAGATCGCTCGCGCCTCCGCGTCGTGGAGCACGAAGTCCACCACGCCGTCCATCCACGCGGTCTCCGTCAACGGCGCGAAAACCGCCAGCTCCGCGAGCCGCGTCCAGCGTGCAGCATTCAACTCACTCCAAATCTCGCTCGCGCGCAGTCGTTCCAGCTCCGCGCGGCCGCGCTCCTCAAATCCCTCCACCGCGGCCCGCGCGAGTGCTGACGCTTGAGCCGCATCCGCTTTTTCGCGCGTGTCGCCCCACGGCCAGAACTCCATCGTCTCGTGCCACCACAGACCGTAATCGATCGCTTCGTCGCCATCGCGCCTCGCAAACAAATCTTCCGCCGAGGCTTCGTGCCGCGCGCCACGCACTCGATCCGGCGCCTTTTCCGCCAGTTGGTGCGGAAGCACACGCGTCGGCAGCGCCGGCGTCTCCACAGTTTCGCGCGCGTCCATCGCCGCCTCCGGCGCGATCGATGCGCTCGCGCTTTCGTCTTTCGCCGAAACAGCGATATCACCGCCCGTGCCCTCGCTCAGCGGCTCCAGCGTTTCACCGATCTCCGGCAAATTCATCCAGCTTTCCACATCGCCCCAGAGCTCCGCAAAACTCACGCCGATGCGCCGCTGCCCGCCGCCAAAGCCTTCGCCCCACGGCAGGATCAACCGATGCCTCGGGCGCGTCAGCGTCACATACATCAGACGCGTCAGTTCGCGCCACTGCTCGCGCTCGCGCGACAGCTTCGTGTCCTCCGGCAAACTCGCTTGATCCAGAAACACCTCCACGCGTCCGCCGTCGCGCACCAGACGCAACCCCGTCTCCTCGCGACTCGACACTTTGCGCCACAAACCGAGCGCAATCACCACCGGCCACTCCAGACCTTTCGCGGAGTGCGCGGTCAATAAATTCACCGCACCTTCCTCGGCCGCGCCCGACGGACGCCCTTCGTCGATCTCGTTCAACAACTCTGAGAGCCATTCGCGCGCGCCCGCGCCTTCGATGCCGAGTGTCGCCGCACGCACGAGGAGTCGCGTCAATTCCGCCTCCAATCCGCCACTCGGATCCAGAGCGCGCGCCTTCACCGCCAAACCCGCCGTGTCGGCGAGCCCGCGCGCAAAATCCCCCAGAGGAAATCCATCGTCATCGACGCGCAAAATCCACGGTCGCAGCTCCTCGATCGCCGACGCCAGCGCGGGCGCATGTTCTTCCGGTGTTTCCCACAAAAAACCGCCATGCGCGCTGGCCTCCGCCGCCAGCTCCGCATCGCTCAACCCAAACAATTCGCGCAACACGCCAAACCACTCGAAGCGATTTCCCGGATCGCACACGACTGCGAGCAAGCCCGCCATCCAGCCGTAAACAGGATTGTCCCCGTTGCGGCGTTTGCGCGTTTGCAACGCCACTTTCAGTCCCGCGTCCTCGAAAATTTTCTGCACGGTCGTCAGCCAGCCGTTGCGCGGCGCAAGCACACACACCTCGCCCCAGTGCCGCGCACCGAGTTCCCGCGGATCGAGGGCCCGCAAAAAACCGGCGACCTGCCGGGCCTCCGCCTTCATCCACTCCTCGACCGCGCGCGGCGGTTCCGCCGGAGCCGTCAGCGGCAGACGCGACACCCAGCCCTGCGCATTCGCCGGCCCCGCCGCGAGCGCGTTGTATTCAATTTGTAGATACGGCCTGGGTGCGCCCTCATCCGGCGGCACGCCCCAGTTGTGCTCCCGCGCCTCGCCGAAGGCTGCCGGCAGGCCGGCATTGAGAAAATCGATCACACGATAGGGCGCGCGGAAGGTCACATGAAACGCCAGCAGCTCTCCGCCCTGCCCGGCCGCAAACGCATCCAGATGCTTCACGAAATTCCGGATGTCCGCGCGGCTGCCGTAGATCGATTGCTGCCCGTCGCCGACCATGCAGAAATGGCCGTCACGCGGACCCGGAGCGCCGGGCGTTCCCGGCCATCGATGCGGTTCCGCACCTTTCGGTCGCGCGATTTCCACGAGCACGGCGAACTGCTGCGGATCGGTGTCCTGCGCTTCATCGAGAATCACCCGCCAGCCTTCTTCGCGAATACGCTCGAGCGTCGGCCGGTCCCGCAACACCGCCAGCGCGGCGTCGATCTGATCCGCGTAAGTCTGCACGCCCTGCTCCAAGCGATACGCGCGATAACGCTCCGACAATTCCGCCGCGAGCGCCGCACCCGCATCCGCGAGCCAGTCCTTGAGCGGCGCCATCCATTTTTTCGCGAGCGTCTTCATCGACTCCGAAGAGCCGGCGGGTTGATACAACGGCAGAAAACCGCGGCCTCGCCGCCATTTTTCCCACCACGCGCGGGCCGCCGCCTGACTGAGCTCGATGTTTTTTTTGCCCGTGCCTTTCGGCATCACCGCCAGAATTTCCTCGAGCACCGCTTCGCCCGGCGCACGCGGCGCACCGGCGGGCGCTTTCGACGCAAGCATGCGCGCCGTCGTCGCATCCAGGTTTTTGGCCAGATCGAAAATCGCCTCGAGCGGCACATGACGCAAAAACGCATCCACCTGCGCCGGCGCCAGCGAGCCAAAGGTCATCGCATCCTGCTCAAGAAACTCCTCCCAACACCGCTCGTCATCTGCCGCGACGACCGACGGATTCAGATTGATGCCAAGCGCCTGTCCGTAGCGACGCGCCAGCAGCAGGCAGAAACTGTGAATCGTCCCGAAAAACGCGCGCTCCAGATGATCGAGCGCCCCGAGATCGCCACGACCTTCTTCGGTCAATCGACGCAGCAAAACCGCCCGTGCCCGCTGGCCGATCTGCTGCGCGGCTTTCTTCGTGAAGGTCACCACCGCCGTCTTCGGCAGCACCGAAGCCGCCTCGGCCGACAACGCCATGGCCGCGAGACGCTCCGAGATCGCGGTTGTTTTTCCCGAGCCGGCATTCGCGCTGACCGCGAAATTCTTCTGCCACTCCGTGCGGAAACGCTCCCGCGCGTCGAAATCCACCAGTGTGCTCAAAGCGTGTCCTCCCCGTCCGCGCCGTCCGGCACATCGCCAAAGGTCGCGGCAAACTTCGCGCGCAACACGATCTCCGGCACCGGCGCCATCGCCAGCGGCCATGCGTATCCAGCCGGCGAATACTCCGACGGCTCGGGCGTGAGCGCGCCATACACTCCCGTGTCGAGATGCCGGCCCAGCTGCACCAGCCCCGCCAGCGCCTCCGGCAATTCCTCCATGCCGATCGAGCCGCCATCGCTCGCATCCGGCTTCAACAAATGCACCCGGCCATGCGGCGCCCCGACCGAACGCATCGCTTCCAGATAAATGCCGAGCTGCAGCGACGCGCCTTCTCGCGCCATGCGCACCGCCGAGAGCGGCCGGTCCACACCTGTCTTGAAGTCCACCACATCCACACGCGCTTGCAGCCAGTCCGTGCGATCGATGCGCACCAAGTCCACGCGTCCGTAAACCGGATAACGCCCGCCCGGCCCGAGCGGAATCGTGGCGCCGTGGGGCAGGTTCACTTCGGTCGCCACAAATCGTCCCGCATCGAGCGCGAGTACTTTGCCAAGCAGCACTTCGCAAATCGCCTCCAGCTCGGCGTGAAACGATTCCCAATAACGATCCGCGGGGCGCGCCGCGCGCAGCTTCGCCATTTCTTCGGCGAGCCGCCGCAGCGCTTCTTCTTCCGCCGGCATCTCGCCAAAAATCCGCTCCACCGCACGCGTGCGCAACACTCGCGACAACACGCGGTGGGCGAGCTGCCCGAGCGCCCGTTTCCGCACGCGCACAAACGGCGTCCATTCAATGCGCTCCGCGTTCAATACCGCCTGAAACCACAGCTCCGCGGGATCGGCCATCGCACGTTCGATCAAACGCGCCGGCAAACGCGGCGGGCGGACTTTCTCCGGATCGACTGAAAAGAAATAATCATCGAACGGACGCGCCGGATCCTGACGCGAACGATGGATCGCCAGCCATGCATCTGTATCCAGTTTTGGATACACGCTCTCCTCCGGCACCTGCCGCGCGCGCCGCTCGAATAATTCCTCCAGTCCCGCGCGCTCGCCTTTCGCCAGCGCATCCGCCCACAACAACCGCTCGAGACAACTATTCGGCGCCAGCTTCATCTCGGTGTCGCTCTCATCGAGCAGCGCCGCCGACAACCACACACGCTCCGTCGTGTCGCGCACCAGCTGCGAGATGCCGTGCTTCTCGAACCAAGCGCGTTCGTCGCCCGTGAACAAACCGAGTCCCGGCCGCGCGCGCCGGTTCAGTTCCGCACGTTGTTCATCCGTCAGCCAGCAACTCGCTTCCTGGCGCTCCGGCCAGACGCCCGCGTTGGATTCGGTGAGGAACAAGTGCGACCAGACGATGCCTTCCGCGCGCCTCCGTGTCGTGAGCGCGACCCGCGCAAAACCATTTCGGCCCAGCACGCCGGCCGCCGTGGTTCGTTCTGGCAAAAATCCTTTGAGCGCGGCGAGAGCGACTTTGGCGGGCAATGCTCGCGTCTCCTTTTCCGCCATCGTGCGCAACGCGCCCCAGCCTTCCGGCACACGTTGCTCGAGCGCCGTCCAGCTTTCCTCGAAGCGGGCCAGCGCCTCGCGCAAGCGCAGCTCCGCCGGCCAGGCAGATCCGAGCCGCGCCGCGATGCGACCGACTTCCTGCCACGCCGGCCGGTCGGATTGGTCGAGCATCTCGCGATAAACATCGAGCGCGTGATTCTGTTTCTCGTCGAACAATCGTTCGCACACATCACGCACGTCGCCGGGCGAAAGCTCGGTGAGCCCGATCGCCTTCAACAAGGGCCACAGCGTGAGCAACTCCTCCAATCGCGCACCTTGTTCATAAAAATCGATCAACGCGCGGCCCAGTCGCGTCTCGATTTCGGGAGGCCCCCATTGGCCGACTTGATCGACGAAGGCGATTCCTCGCGCACGCAACTCGGCGGACAACCGCAGATGCGCCGCGTCCGCGCGCGGAAAAACCACACCGATGCACTCCGCACCTTCACGCAAGGCCCGCGCGATCTGCGCCGCCACGAGTCGCATCTCGTCACCGCGCGTGAGGCCGACCATCACCGAATCCGCGGCGCCCGCACGCGCGGCCACCGACTCTCCACCCGCCCAGCCTGCGACAGCGTCATCGCAAGAAGGAACCGCTTCGTTCTCGATCAACGGTTCGGGCGGCACGCCGAGAAGACCTTCCCACAACTCCGCCCAGTCTGTATTCACTTTTTGGCGACGTCCGGTGAATTCCGGTTCGGGGATCAGCACGGTGATGTCGTCGAATCCCCGCGCAAATGTCGCGACGTTCAAAAATTCGCCGCGCGATTCCGCTCCGAAACCGTGTACCAGCACGCGTCCGCCGATCTTGCGCGTCCCCGCCGCCTGCATCGCCACCGCCGCGGCTGCGAGCTGGCTCGGCGCAAACGCGTAGCCGAGAGCTTCCACCCATTGCGCGAGCTCCGCGAAGAGGTTGCGCATTTCGCCGAGGGCAAAATCCTCCGGACCAAAGCCCGCCTTCAACAGATCGTCGAAATCGTCGAGCGCCCGTTCGAGATCGCTTTGCAAACTCTTCAACAAACCTCGCTCGGGCGCATCCGGTGCGAGCGCCTGCAATCGTCGTTCCACGATCGCGCCGAGTCCGAGCAAGAGCAGTTCGCGCCCCATCGCAGGTTTGAGCGTCTCGCCGCCGACAAGTGTTGCCCACTTTTTGCGCGCGAGCCCCGGCGATAAAAATTCCACGCCCAACAGCGGCACGCGCTCGACCAGGCAACGTTGTTTCAACGCCTGTGCCTGACCGCGAGTCGGCACTACGATGTAGCTCCGCTGCAATCGTCCTTGGTTCGCTTTCAACCACGGCTGGATCGCCTCGCGCCACGCCGTCAGCGCATGGCGATACAGATAAAATTCGACGCGGGGTGCTGACACGACTCACGCGAAAAAAGCGTAGCCGCCGCGCAGGACAACTCATTCCGCAGGCGACGCCCAGGTTTCGCAGCGTCGATCGATGACGATCAGGGCGGATTGGTTTTTAACCACTGATGGCCTCCGCGGGAAATTGATGAACCCCACCGCCGTTTTGCGCGGCCACCACAACCCTCGGCAGTCTCCCGAACGCTCAGGGTGTATCCGTGAAAGTAAGTGATTCAAAACGGATCGTCCCAACAGCATCCGATCATGCGTTTTCTCTGCGCCCTGCGCGTCTCCGTGGTCGATTGACAGGAAGTGATCCGTCCGCGGTACAAACGAAAAAAGCCCTCGGCGCACGAAGGCACCGAGGGCGGCAAAAAGGAAACGGAACGCTTACTTGGCCTGGGCGTACTTGGCGACGTGCGACTTGGCACGGGCCGCGGCGTTCTTGTGGATGACGCCGGACTTGGTCGCCTTGTCCATCGCGGACGCATAAGCGGAACCGGCGGTCTTGGCGACGGCGGCATCGCCAGCCTTCACAGCAGCCTCAAACTTCTTGTGGAGAGTCTTCAGACGGGTTTTGACCGACTTGTTGCGGACGGTGAGACGCTCGGTTTTGCGGGCGGCTTTGATGGCGGATTTGGTGTTGGCCATGACGTATAAAAGATTGGAAGCCGGACAAAAACTCAGGCCCGCCCCGGCGAGTCAAGGGTTTTGTCGGGAGGGTAGTGTCCGCAATCCATCGGATTTAAACGTTAGGCGCACCGAGCGGCAGGCGGTTGCATACCGCATTCCTCGCGGTCCGAGGCGAAGTGGCGCTCCGCGCAGTTGCCGCTAGCGAAGCTGGTCACATGGGCCACCGGCCGGGATTCCCCCGTGTGATCGACCGCGTTTCCCCGGGGTGATGTTTATACGCCGGGCTTGTGTGTCGCTGAAGGCCTCGTCAGATCTCTGACGACCGCATGCGTCGTCGTTTTCAGATCATCCTTGTGCTCGTCGCGTGGCTGCTGGCCAGCGGCGGGCAATGGCAGTTGATCCAGTCGTTTGCTTGGGGACGCATGATCGCGACGTACGCGAAAACGATGCCACTGAGCGAAGCGGTGCGGCTCACGTTCACACCGGATAATCTTTGCGGAATCTGCGAACTGGTCGCGGCCGCGCAGCAGCAGGAAACATCGGACGCCCCCCTGCCCGCAGGCGCTTCGCTCGACGCCAAAAACCTTTTCCTCACGATGCCCGGTGCGGCGTTCATTCTCGACGCGCCCGAATCGGCCGGCTGGGCGCTACGCGATTCGTTGATGCCCGATTCGGCGCGCAAGACGCCGCCGTTGCCGCCGCCGCGAGAACACGCGGTCTGATCAAGCACTCCGCACGGTCCTCATCGCCGTGCACGCGATCGCGCGCAGCCCGGATTAGCCGGAGCGCTCGCCCGATTCGTGAACCCACCCATCGCCGCTGCGCATGGACCGCAGGCGCGCGATGCACCGATCAGCCGACGGCCATGCCGTCACGCGAAACCTCGCCCATGCACTTTTCTCAAAAACTACTTTTCCTTTCCCTCATTCCCGCGCTGCCGTTCTCCGGCCGCGCCTCCGAACCGGACGCCGATCCGCTTCTCCTGGATAAACTCCACGTCTCTGCCAGCCGCGGAGCGTCGGCAACGTCGCCCTCCATCGAATTTTCCCGCGCCGAACTTTTCTCCGTTCCCGGCGGCACCGAAGTGATCGATGCCAGTCGCTTTCTCCGCGGCCGCGCCAGCACCGTCGAAGACACATTCGCACTCTCCGCGGGCGTGATCGCGCAATCGCGTTTCGGCTCCGACGAAGCGCGTCTTTCGATCCGAGGCTCGGGACTTCAACGTACGTTTCACGGCCGCGGCTTGCGCGTGATGCAAGACGGCGTGCCGCTCAATCTCGCCGATGGGAGTTTCGATTTCCAAGCGATCGAGCCCACCGCCACCGCGTACATGAATGTGTGGCGTGGCGCCAACGCCCTCGCCAGCGGCGCGTCCACGCTCGGCGGCGCGATCGACTATGTTTCACGCAACGGACTCGATTCACCCGGCATCGCGACGCGTATCGAAACCGGTTCGTGGGACTACCTGCGCGCAACGGTTTCCACCGGTGGCGCGCGCGGCCGCTGGGACAGTTTTGCGACCTACACGCGCCAATCCCAAGACGGCTTCCGCGATCACGCGGTGCAGCACAACGACCGCGTTTTCGCCAACCTCGGCGTGCGTGTGTCGCCGCAGATTGAAACCCGTTTTTATGCGACCGCCGTGCGCACCGACTCCGAACTTCCCGGAAGTCTCACACTCGCGCAGATCGCCCACGATCCGCGACAAGCGGCGGCGGGAAATCGCCTGCTCGATCAGAAGCGCGATTTCACGCTCTGGCGCGCGGCAAACAAAACGAGCGTGCGCACCGGCGACACGTGGTGGGATTTCTCCGCAGCATGGATGCACAAGGATCTCGATCATCCGATTTTTCAGGTGATCGAACAACGCTCGGACGATGTGCTGTTCGGTGCCGCAGCAACGCATCGTGCGCAATGGTTCGGACGAGAACACCGGCTCCGCGCCGGACTCTCGTACACGCGCGGCGTCACGCGCGCGGCGAACTTCGTCAACGTTGCCGGTGAACGCGGCGCGCTCGTTTCGCGCGCACGACAAACCGCGGAGAATCTCGAAGCGTTTGCCGAGGATCAGGTGACACTCGGTCGTGGCTTCACGCTCATCGTTGGCGCGAGCGCCGCGATCAACGAGCGACGCAACGAACGCATCGCGGGCGGAGTCGCCGACTACTCGCTTCGCTACGATCGCGCGATGCCGAAGCTCGGACTGCGCTGGGAACGCGCGGCGGTGCAATTTTTCACCAACGTCTCCGGCAGCTACGAACCACCATCGTTCAGCGAAACGCTCACGCTCAACACTGCGCGCCACGCGCAGACCGCCACGACCTACGAGATCGGTTCGCGCGGCGCGCACGGCTTCGTGCGTTGGGATGCGTCGGTGTACTCGGCTGTATTGAAAAAAGAACTACTGACGCTGGTCGATCCCGTCACGCAACTCACCGCAACCGTGAACGCCGACCGCACGCGTCATCAAGGCGTCGAGTTTTCGTTCGAGGCCGATCTGCTCGGGCAAGCGTGGAATGCGCGCACCGCGCCCGCGCAACGACTCGTGCTGCGCGGCGCGTGGACGCACGGCGATTTTCATTTCGACGACGATCCGCGCTACGGCCGCAACCAACTCGCCGGCCTCCCGCCGCATCTCGTGCGCGGTGAACTCTCGTGGGAACATCGCTCGGGCTGGCACGCGGGCCCGACCGTCGAATGGGTGCCGCAAAAAACCTTCATCGATTTCCGCAACACACTCGCGGCGGACGGCTACGCGATCGTCGGATTGCGCATCGGACGGCGCGATGAACGCCGCGGTCTCGCGTGGTTCATCGACCTGCGCAATCTCGCAGACAAGCGCTACGTCGCGACCACCGGCGTGATCGAAAACGCGGCCGGGCACGACCAAGCGCAGTTTTTCCCCGGCGACGGCCGCGCTCTTTTCGCCGGCATCGATTGTCAGTGGTAATCACCATGACCGAAGTGAGCGTGAACGATTTTCGAACCTGAGCGCGCAAATGTGTTTGGAGCACATTCGCGCGACAAGAAGTTGCTCGCAACGTACACCCCGCATCCGTCCGTGTTGACGTTCCACGCCGTATCCACTCCGCCCCGCCGCATTCGTCATTCGTCATTCGGGATTCGGCATTGATCACTGGTCATTGGTCATTGGTCATTCCTTTCGCCGCCGCTGCGCGGCGAAAGGCAGGTCTCAGCTTCGAGGCCGGTAAGCCGGATTCTGTGTGCGCGCCCGGAGGCGCGATGATCGTCATTTCTCTCACTGCTTGCGCAGCGTTTCGCCGAAGCGAAATGCGGCATACCCGCGACTGTTGGACGGGCCGCCCAGCCGCCTATTTTGCCTTGCACCGGATTGGGTTTTTCCTGCCGCCGTCATTGCTGACGGCGCGGTGGGCTCTTACCCCACCTTTTCACTATGACCGCCACTCGTCTCGCGACGCGCGGCGGCTACTTGTTCTCTGTGACACTGTCCGTCGCCGCAGGATGTGGCCCGCGGCGCCCCGGCTTGAGCAGAAGCGATCCGCGCGATGGCCTTGCGGCCTGTCGCAGCGGCGCGACGACGTTTCTCGACGGGAATCCTGCCCGGTGGTGTCCGGACTTTCCTCTCCAAGTTTCAAAAGCGGGCACGGCGTTTAGGCCGCACCTTGGGATCAAAGAACTCGGAGCGACGATCTGGCCCCGAAGCTGAGACTGCGCAACGTGCGGTCACTTCGTGCGTGAAGCAAGCAAACCGTCGGCTGGCGGCGCCACCGAATGTGAATCGCGCCAACAACACACCCGCGGCCAGATGATTCGCTGCTCAGAGATCGAGCCAGGCGATGCGACCGCATTGGTCGCAGGTGGCGAGTTTTTCGCCTTTGCGCGCGACGGAATCGACTTCGCTGGAAACCTTCAAATGACAGCCGCTGCACTTGCCGCCGCGGATGGCGACGATGACCGGTTGCTGCCGTGCGGCCACACGATCGTAGATCCGCAAACTCGGTTCATCGACGGCCGTGCGGGCGCGGGAAAAATCCTCCTGCGCTTGAGTGAGTTCGGCTTCGAGACTGGCCGCGCGCTCGCGGTGGGTGCGGATGCGCGCTTCGTGGCCGGAGATGTTTTCTTTCAACACCGCCTCGGCGGCGACGAAACGTTTCTTCGCTTCGTCGATCGCGTACATGAGTTCCAACTCCTGTTCTTCCAAGGCCGAGATCGCTTGCTCGGTGGAAGCGATTTGCTGGCCCAGCGCCTGATACTCGTCGTTTTTGCGCACGGTGACCTGCTGGGTTTTATAGCGCGCGAGGGTTTGCTCCGCGGAGCCGATCTCCGTCTCGAGCAGTTTCTTTTTCGACTCGAGTTCCTTCAACTCGGTGCGCGCCGCATCGATGGCGGCTTTCTCGGCCGCGATTTTTTTCTCCACCGCGGCGATGTCGGCCGGGACTGATTTTAACTGATGCTCGAGCCCCTGACGTTTGCTATCGCGATCTTGCAGGATGAGGAGCGAGTCGAGGGCGGGATGGCGCATGCCGCAAAGTTTTGGAGCGCAGCGGGCGCGTCTCAATCACCAATTCCCGCACCGCGTCCTCGCAGCGCAGAAAACCATCGCCTTGACGCGTCGCGAAGAGAGCTCCGCGAGCGTTCCGGCTAGATATAATACATCTCGTCGATGCTGCGCACGGCCAGCATGTCGAGTGTGTAGCTAGCGGCTTTCTCTTCAAACGCCTCGCGGATCTCGCTCCAGATGTGGTGCACGCGTTTTCCCGATTCGCCCGCGCCGGGCGGCGAGAGCTCGAGGAGCTCGCCTTCGATCACGCGGACGATGTCGAGCAAAGTGATCGATTCCGGGGTGCGCGCGAGGGCGTAGCCACCCTGTTTGCCGCGGCGGCTGGTGATGAGCCCGCCATTGCGCAACTCGCTGAGAATCTGCACGAGGTAATTGGCCGGCACGGCTTCCGCTTTCGCCAGGCCCTCGATATGGGCGAGGCCTCCCGCGCCGTGATGACGCGCGAGTTGAGCGAGCACACGACAGGCGTAATCGACTTTAACGGAAAGCTTCACGGCGGTCATGTTACGGAGCGGTCCGGGCCGCCCGCAACAGTCTAGTCGCCACCCGCCGCAAATCCCGCCCGGCATTCGGCATTGGGCATTCGTCATTTCCGTTCCCCGCTCCTTCGCGTCTTCGCGCTTCACCTCCCCGCCGCCCACCGTCAGCGTCGGTCCATGCGTCTCCAGCCGCCCTACCCCGCGCCGCGATCCGTCCGCGTCTCCCTCGCCGTTACCACTTTCCTTGCGTTCTGCCTCGCACTGTCGCTCCCGCTGCCCGCCCAGCGCTACGACTCGATGTCGGCGCAGGAGGTCCAGCGCCGCCTCGAACGCGACACCAATGCTCTCATCAACGAGCTCCGCAGCCGCCGCAATACGCCGCTCAGCAACCACGGCATCGACGTCCACAACAGTACATGGGCGCAAGAACTCCGCGCCCGCGAGGAACGAAAAAAAGCCGCCCGCGACGCCTGGCTCGAGCAGCAACGCCTCGACGCCCAATGGGCCCGCGATCACCCCGGCGAAAGCCGCGAACAGTATTACGCCCGCCTCGATCGCGAACGCGGCGCCCGCAACGCCGAACGCCAGAAACGTCTCGCCGCACAAGCCGCCGCCCAACGCGCGGAATTCATCGCCCTCCAAAACGCCCGCTACGAACAAGCCCAATGGGCCGAGGTCCGCCGCGCCGCCAATGGCTACGCCTCCCGCGAACGCCCGCCCGTTTTCACCTCCGGCCAGCAGGCGCTCGACTGGCTCGTCGCGCACGACAGCGAACGCCCGAATCAATGGGCCGCCGTGCAAGCCGCGCTCCTCCTGATCGACGGCGTCAACGGCGTGAAACGCGATCCCGCCGCCGCTGCCCGCCTCGTCGATCCGCGCACTCAACGTTCCCGCCCGGCCGACGATCCCGTCCGCCCCGAATCCCTCGCGCTTCACGCCTACCTCAGCGCCGCGCATCCCGAGATCTACGCGTCCTACGCGATGACGCCCGATCGCGCGGAGGCCCGCCGCGACTTGGAAAAAATCGCCGAAACCTCCGGCATGGCCCAATGGCTCCTCGCCCGTCTCCTCGCCGAGTCGGCCGATCCCGCCGATCAAAACCGCGCCCTCCTTCTCATCGCTCCCGGCTACGGGTGGTCGGTCGATGGGTATGCTCCCGTTTTTGGATACAACACGCCGGTGGCCCGCGACGTCCGCCAGCATCTCGACGAGATCCTGCTCGCCACGCTCCGCCGTCAACAAGCCCACTTCGCCGACGTTGTTCAGGAGTGGCCCGCCGATCTCTTTCAGGTCATCGCCCGCCTCCTCGCCAATCGTAAACCCGCGCCGGCCGATCTGCTCGTTCTCTATACCGACGCGATCGCCGAACGCCTCGGCGCCGGAACCCTCGGCGACTGGTTCGATTACTACAGCTTTGGCGAAACCATCGCCATCGCCGGTCGCACCGGCTCAGGCAGCGCCCACGCCCTCGCCGCGCTCGATCGCTTCAGGCTCCTCGAAACCGGCACGTCGCCCGCCATGTCGCCGCCGCCCTTTCGCGCACTGGCCGACATGAGCCTCGCCTTTCCCACGCTGACCCGCTGGGCCGCCCGTGAAGACTCCCTCGGCGCCCGGGCCCGCCTCGCGCTCGTTGAACTCGCCCAACCGGCCGCCCGCGCTCCCGAGTATCTTCTGCCCGATACGCCCGAAGGTCAGGAACTGGCCAATGCGCGCACCGCCCTCATGGACGCCGAAAACGCCGACTACGCTGCGTGGCAAAAAAACAAGAACTTCGTTCGTCCCTCCGCCTCCACCCAGGCCGCGGAAGCCCGCTTTGTCGCCGCAAAAACCTCCGCGCTCGCCGCTTTCGAGCGCCGCGAACGCACCGCCCCTCCCGTCGCCGCCATCCCCCGCCTGCTCGCCAACATCGAAGCCACCGCCGCGTGGCAACACGACCTCACCGCGCTTCAGCCTTCGCTCACCGGCGCGACGCCACCGCCCCTCGCCATCGACGATCCGTCGTTCGATCTCGCCAAGGCCGCCGCGCTCCTCGACGCCGCCTTCGCGCCCGGCATTCCCGCCGGCCCCATTCGCAACCGCTACCTCTACGCCGCCGCCCGCCTCGGCGATGCCTACGCGCCCTACGCTCTCTCGATTCAACCGAGTTACCCCGGCGAACCGGCCGCCCGCGATGCCCTTCAAAAAATCTCCCAGAAACGCCGCGCGCGTGACGAAGCCGCCGGCCTGCCGCGCGCAGTCCTAGCCAAAGCCATCGACGCCCTCCTCCGCTCTCAAGACGCGACCGAACTCCTCGCCGCCGCCGCCCGTGCCGGCAGCCCGCTCGCCGCCGCCCTGCAACTCGACCAACGCATCGGCAACAAGATGGCCCGCGAAAACGACCTCCCGCCGAGCTGGAATCTCGATCCCGCGCTCATCGCCGAGTTCGACGCCGCCGTCACCGCGCTTCACGCGCAGCCCGCTACGTTCGCAGATTGGACTCTCGTCCATGCTCTCGCCTCTCCGTCCGAAGTTGCGACCGCCGCCCAACGCTGGTTTGGCTACCTCGCGATCTGGGACCTCGATCGTCAGGAACGTCTCGCCGAGGCAGCCCTCGCCAAAGCCATCCAGCCGCAAATCGACGCCGTCCTCGCCACCCTCGCCGAATGGCCCGGCATCAATCAGGACGACCCGCTGCGCGAGGAATGGACCGCCATCGCCGAGCGCGACCGCGCCGCCGCCCAAGAAAGCCTCCGCAACGACGACGGACTCACCGCGCTCCGCCTCTTTCTCGCCGCGGCCGGCCGCGGCGATCGCGGCGCGCTCGAACTACTCGGCCGCCACATCCGGAACGGCGACGGCGGTCTTCCCCGCTCCGACGCACTCGCCGATCAAATACAAGCCGCCGCGTTCCGTATGACGATGACCGACGCCGAGGTCGGCGACGCTTTCGCCGCCAACTACATTGGCAACAGCTACGCCGAAGGCCGCAACGTCCCCGCCGATCCCGTCCAAGCCACGGAATGGCTTACCTACGCCGCCTCCATCGGCAGCGTGAACGCCGCCCGCACGCTCGCCAGCGATCGCATCGAAGGCCTCGTCCGCACACCGGACGAAATCCTCCGTTGGGAAACCGTCAGCCAGGCCTTGGAGTTCTCCGATTATCTCCTCCAATCTCCGCGCCGCCTCGTCGGCCAGCGCATCGACCTCGCGCCCATTCGCGCCCAGCTCGAATCCGCCGCCGCCACCTTCGCCTCTTTCCGAAATAAAAAACCCGTCGAGCTCTCCGACTCCGCCGCCGAAAAACAAGCCGCCCGCCACCGCGCCGCGGAGGACGAACTCAAAAAGAATCCACTCAACGGACTCGTCCTCCTCGCGAAAGTCGCCGCCGAGGACAACATTTACGCCGCGCGCGACCTCGCCCGCATCCTCGCCCGCGGCGACTACAACCTCCAACCCGACGCCGGCCTCGCCCGCCGTTTCCACACGCTCATCCTCGGCGACCTCGAACGCTCCGCCGAATACGGCGACAGCTTCTCCGCCGACCGCCTCGGCCGTTACCATCTCGGAGGCCTCCACGGCACACCCGATATCGCCGCCGGCCTCCGCTGGCTCAGCTACGCCGCCGAACTCGGCAACGACATGTCCGCCTCGTACCTCGCCCGCCTCTACACCGAAGGCATCCCCGGCCTCGTCCCCGATGCCCAACAAGCCGCGCACTGGACCGCCATCGAAGAAAAAATCGCCAGCGAGTCCTTCAAACCCCGCAAGCCCCTGAAGCGCTAGCTCCTCGTCCGCGCCCTATCGGCCCTTCGGTATCAGTCCGACAAGTCTCACAAGCCCTGCAGGCCCCATGGTTTCCCCGCCGAAAAGTGCCCATTGGCCGGCCCGATCCCAAACGCAAAGGTCGTTGGCCGGAGCCGCACCTCGGAAAAGCGTCATGCGCGCTTTTCCATGAGTGGTCTCCGCTCTGAAATTCGCGCGCAAAAACCGCACGCCCGGCCTCGTCGTTTTCACTCGTAAAACGCTCTGTCTGACCCACCCCAAAACCCTCCCCAGAAAATAACCCCTCATTCGGCAAAAAACCCGTTGCGGTGCCTGTCGGATTCGGATGCAATTCGCCCTTTAATTTCGTCAACGTTCTTACGCTACATGTCCGACCCGACCGACTCGCAAAACGCCCCGATTCCACCCGCCGCCGCAGAGACGTACGATGCGTCCAAACTGGGCAAACTCGAAGGCCTCGAGGCCGTCCGCAAAAAGCCCGGCATGTACATCGGCGGCACCGACGAGCGCGCCTTGCACCACTGCGTGTCCGAAGTGCTCGACAACTCGGTGGACGAACATCTCGCCGGGCATTGCACGCGCATCGAGGTCAACATTCACGTCGATGGCTCCATCAGCATCCGCGACAACGGCCGCGGCATCCCCGTCGACATCCATCCGCAGTACGGCATCCCCGGCGTCGAGATGGTGCTCACCACGCTGCACTCCGGCGGCAAGTATGGACAAGGTGGATACAAGTTCTCCGGCGGCACCCACGGCGTCGGCGCGAAATGCGTCAACGCCGTCTCCGAGTGGTTCGAGGTCGAGGTCTCCCGCAACAGCCAGGTGCACCACATGAAGTTCGAGCGCGGCAAGACGGTGAAAAAACTCTCCGTCATCGGCCAGACCAAGG
Source organism: uncultured Opitutaceae bacterium (assembly GCA_964573305.1). Classification (GTDB taxonomy): domain Bacteria; phylum Verrucomicrobiota; class Verrucomicrobiia; order Opitutales; family Opitutaceae; genus Nibricoccus. The sequence goes on along the minus strand of CAZNJG010000012.1, from coordinate 81,589 downwards.
GCACCGGCACGCTCGTCACCTTCAAGCCCGACCCCGAAATTTTTAAGGAAACCACGGTCTTCGTCGGTGCCCGCATCGCCCAGCGCCTGCGCGAACTCGCCTTCCTCAACTCCGGCCTCGAAATCGTCTTCACCGACGAGCGCCCCGCCGACCCGAAGCCCGAGACGTATTATTACAAAGACGGCGTCGAGGAATTCGTCAAGCAGCTCAACCAAGGCAAAACCGCGGTTCATCCGAAACCCGTCCGCATCGTGAAGGAGACGCAGCTGACCCTCGACGACAAACCCGCCGAGATCCATGTCGAGGTCGTCCTCCAATACAACGACACCTACAACGACCAGGTCCTCTGTTACACCAACACGATCCACAATCCCGACGGCGGCACTCATCTCTCCGGCTTCCGCAGCGCCCTCACCCGCGCCATCAATCAATACGCGAAGTCCAACAATCTTCTGAAGGACAAGGATCCGCAGATCACCGGCGACGACGTGCGCGAAGGCCTCGCCGCCGTCATCTCGATCAAACACAGCGACCCGAAGTTCGAATCCCAGACCAAGGTCAAACTCCTCTCGCCTGAGGTCGAAAGCGTCGTCGGCTCCTCCACCTACGAAGGCCTGATGTTTTTCTTCGATGCGAATCCCTCGATGGCGAAACGCATCCTCGACAAGGGCCTCAACGCCGCCCGCGCCCGCGAAGCCGCGCGCAAAGCCCGCGAAACCGTCCGCAAGGGCGCCCTCTCCGGCGGCGGCCTCCCCGGCAAACTCGCCGACTGCTCCGAACGCGATCCCGCCCTCTGCGAAGTGTACATCGTCGAAGGTGACTCAGCCGGCGGCTCCGCCAAACAGGGCCGCGACCGCCGTTTCCAGGCGATCCTCCCGCTCCGCGGTAAAGTGTTGAACGTCGAAAAAGCGCGCCTCGACAAAGTCCTTTCCAACGAGGAAATCCGCACGCTCATCACCGCCTTCGGCACCGGCATCGGTGAAGGCGATGAATCTGTCGGCGGCTTCAAGGCCGAGAAGGCCCGCTACCACAAGATCATCATCATGACCGACGCGGACGTGGACGGCTCCCACATCCGCACCCTCCTGCTCACCTTCATCTATCGCCAGATGAAGGGCCTCATCGAGCGCGGCTACGTGTACATCGCCCAGCCCCCGCTCTACAAAATCAAGCGCAAGAAGCGCGAGCAGTACGTGGACAACGACGAACAGCTCAACCGCATCCTCCTCGAGCTCGGCTCCGAAGATGTGCTGCTCACCCGCCTCCGCGACCAGCATTTGTTTGAGCCCGCGCAGATCGACCGCATCGTCGAATCGCTCGCCGCTCTCGAAAAACTCGGCGCCGGCGTCACCCGTTACGGCGCTTCGCTCACCGAGTATCTCGACCTGCACGATCACGAGACGCATTTCCTGCCGCGCTACGTCGCCCGCATCCGCGAAGGCAACAAGGAGTCGCATCAATTCCTGAAAGACGACGACGATCGCGCCGCCTTCATCGCCGCGCACGATCTCGACGCCGGTGCCGCCTCCCAAGCCGATGCGACCAAAGCGCCTTTCACGGCGCGCCGCGTCACGCTGCACGAGATCTTCGAATCCACGGAGATGACGAAGCTCCTCAAAGCCATGGCCGCCGCGGGACTCGACGTCAGCCGCTTCTCGCCGACGGAACACGCACGCTACGTCGTCACGGAAAACATCGGCCAGAAGGGCGAAACCAAGACCGAGCTCCACAGCCCGCTCGATATTCTCACGCACATCCGCAGCCTCGGCCGCAAGGGTCTCAGCATCCAGCGCTACAAAGGTCTCGGCGAAATGAACCCCAAGCAGCTCTTCGAGACGACGATGGATCCCGAGAAGCGCCGCCTGCTCCGCGTGAGCATCGACGACGCCGCCAAGGCCGACGCGCTCTTCACGTTGCTCATGGGCGACGAAGTCCCGCCGCGCCGTCAGTTCATCGAGGACAACGCCCTCAACGTCCGCTACCTCGACGTCTGAGTTTTACCAGAATTCAGGAGCTGGAATTCAGAATCCAGAAGGGTTCGGTCCGCCGATTCCAGCTCCTCACTCCTAAATTCTCGCTCCTTTCCCGTGTACACCGCCAACGAGAAACTCTCGACCGCCAATATCACCGATATCATGCAGACGGCCTACATCGATTATTCGATGTCGGTCATCATCTCGCGCGCACTTCCGGATGCCCGCGACGGCCTCAAGCCCGTGCAACGCCGCGTCCTCTACGCGATGCTGCGCGAAGGTCTCCTGCATAACCGCTCGTTCGACAAGTGCGCCGGCGTCGTCGGCGAAGTCCTCAAGAACTACCACCCGCACGGCGACTCGTCGGTGTACGACACGCTCGCCCGCATGGCGCAGACGTGGGTGATGCGTTATCCGCTCATCGACCCGCAAGGAAACTTCGGCTCCGTCGATGGCGATCCGCCCGCGGCCTATCGTTACACCGAGGCGCGTCTCAAGAACATCGCCGAATCCCTTCTCGATGACATCGAGGAAGACACCGTCGACTTCATCCCCAATTACAAAGAGTCCACCACGGAGCCCACCGTGCTGCCCGCGGCTCTGCCGAATTTGTTGATGAACGGCTCGACCGGCATCGCCGTCGGCATGGCGACCAACATCCCGCCGCATAATCTGCGCGAGATCATCGACGCCACCTGCGCCATTATCGACCGCCCCGACATCTCGCTCGACGAGATCTGCACGATCGTCACCGGCCCGGATTTCCCGACCGGCGGCGTCATCTCCGGACGCGAAGGCATTCTCTCCTACCTCAAAACCGGCAAGGGAATCGTCCGCACCCGCGGCAAAGCCCACACCGAGGAGACCAAGACCGGCATGGAGCAGATCGTTATCACGGAGATCCCGTATAACGTAAACCGCGCCAACCTCGTCACGCGCATCGCCGAACTCGTCACCGCCAAGGAGATCGACGGCATCCGCGATGTCCGCGACGAATCCGACGAAAACACCCGCATCGTCGTTGAGCTGAAACGCGGCGAGCAGTCGCGCGTCGTCATCAACCAACTCTTCCAAAAAACCGCCCTCGAATCCTCCTTCGGCGTCACCCTGCTGGCCATCGACAAGAAACGGCCGAAGCAGATGAACATCAAGGAACTCATCGAGTGCTACATCGAGCACCGCCGCGAGGTCGTCACCCGTCGCACGCAATACCGCCTCAAACAAGCCGAGGATCGCGCGCACATCCTCGAGGGCTACATCATCGCCCTCGATAACCTCGACGACTTCGTCAAAATCATCCGCGCCTCGCAAAACCGCGAGGAAGCCAAGCAGCGTTTGATGGCCAAGTACCCGCTCTCCGAGCGCCAGACCGACGCCATCCTCGAGCTCCGCCTTTACCAGCTCACCGGTCTCGAACGCGGCAAGATCGAGGCCGAATACCTCGAACTCCAGGCCCTCATCGCCGAGCTCAAGAGCATCCTCGAATCCGAGCCAAAACTCCTCGGCGTCATCAAAACGGAACTCCTCGCCGGTCGGGAAAAATACGGCGACAACCGCCGCACCGAGATCGTCGCAGCCGCCGGCGATTTTCGCATGGAAGACGTCATCCCCAACGAGGGCTGCGTCATCACCGTCTCCCACCTCGGCTTCATCAAACGCACGCCCGTCGTCGAATACCGCTCCCAACGCCGCGGCGGCAAGGGCATCATCGGCGCCGAGACGTACGAGGACGATTTTGTCGAACGTCTCTTCACCGCCAGCACGCACGATTATCTCCTCGTGCTCACCACACGCGGCCAGTGCCTCGCGCAAAAGGTGTACGAAGTTCCCGAAGGCGCCCGCACCGCGAAGGGCAAATCCGTCGCCTCCTTCCTCCGCCTCAACGAAGGCGAAAAGATCGCGGCCATGCTCTGCGTTAAAGAGTTCTCCAGCGATCTCTTTGTCGTCATGGCCACCAAGGCAGGCGTGATCAAAAAGTCCCGCCTTTCCGACTACGCCAATGCCGTGCGCGAAGGCGGCATCATCGGCATCAATCTCGCCGAAGGCGACAGCGTGATCGGCACCGTGCTCACCACCGGCAACGACGAACTCATCCTCGTTTCCAACCAAGGCCTCGCCGTCCGCTTCCGCGAACGCGATCCCGAGACGGGCGAAGAACTCTTCCGCGCCACCGGCCGCGCCACGAGCGGCGTCACGGGCATGCGCTTCAAACTCAAGAGCGACTACGTGCAGGCCATCGAGGTCGTCGATCACGAGAGCAAATTCCTCGTCGCCAGCGAAGCCGGTCTCGGCGTGCGCACGCGCTTCGAAGACTACCGCCTCATCAACCGCGGCGGCTCCGGCGTCTGGGCGATCGATCTGCCCGAAGACGGCTCCATCAACCTCGCCGGCGCGCTCAGCGTGAAGGACACCGATGAAGTCATGCTCCTCACCACCAAGGGCCAGAGCGTGCGCTGTCCGGTCAACACGATCCGCGAGGTCAATCGCGGCGGCAAAGGCGTGAAACTCCTCACCCTCGCCGAAGGCGACAAACTCCTCAGCATCGCCCGCGTGGTCGAAACCGAGGAAGAGCTCGACGCCGCCGGCGCGAACGACACGCCCAACGCCAGCGAAACACCCGCGGCAAACGACGCTGCCAGCACAGGCGAAACACCCGCCGATCCGGCCGGCCCGACGCCCACACCCTGAGGTTTCACGCCGCAATCCCGATTCTCTTCCCACCAAAGGCCCGCGCTCTCCGCGGGCCTTTTTTTGTATCTACTCTTTCAATACAACGCACGCGTCCGACAAACCTCGTCGAGCGCGCGCCGGCAGGCACACCTCACGCTTGCGGTATTCAAGGCCTCAATACGTGCCGCGCACACCGAGCGAATATTGCGGGCCGTAGTCCTCGTAATTGGTCAGCGTGGACCATGCCGGCACATCCGGGCCGGAAACTTCCCATTCGCTCGGCGCGTTGAGCAGATTGCGCACGGCGAAAAACACGCTGAAGCGCGGTGTCAGCAGATACTCGATGTTTCCGTCCAGCTGATAACGCGCGCGGATGTATTCGTTCGCGCCCGGGAATTGATTCGCGGTGTCGCGCAGCATGCGTCCGCGCCAGTTGAGCAGCACGTTTCCGGTCACCTTCGGGAAACGATAGCTCAGGCCGATGTTTCGGGAACGCGGAATAAACCGGCTCCAGTCCGATGCGCTGACACGGGAGCCCGAGAGCTGCAGATGCGTCATGTTGTACATGAGCGTGAGGTGATCGGCCCAGCGCCCGAGGAAAGAAACCGGCGGGTATTCGCTGAAATTTCCCAGCGGCAGATCGGCGCGAAACTCCCAGCCTTCGATGCGCGCATCCGAAATGTTGATACGCTGCGTGTATTGGTAGCCGAGCGCTTCCTGCCCGAGCCCGAGTTCATCGAGCAAGGCCTGATCGGCGATGCGTGTGATCGAGCTGAAGAAGTCGCGGATGTCCTTCTTGTAATAGTTGAACATCAGCAGGCCGTTCTTCGGCAGATAATACTCGATCGAATAATCGTAGTTCTTCGCGCGCCACGGACGCAGACCAGTGTTGGCGCCGGTAATGAATCCCGGGATGCTGCCCGAACTGCTGCCGGGATCGCCGAAGGAGAGATTTTCTCCCACGAAAAGATTCGGCACGATGTCCGACAGATTCGGCCGCCCGATCGTCTTCGCGAAAGCCGCGCGAAGGAGAAGATTGTCGAGCAGCTGATAGGTCGCGTGAGCGCTGGGATGATAATAATGATAATCGCGCGACGCGTAATAATCGCGGACCTTGTAAAGCTCCGCGTTATACGCTCCAGAGCCCGATGGAAGCAGCTCGGGCCGGATCTGCCCTTGCACGCCGGGCGTGGCAGGATCGGTGTCGAGCACGCGGCCATCGGCATCTTTCACGAGCACGGCGTCAGCGTCCTGACGATAGCCTTGGCCCTCCGTCTCGGTGAGTTCGTAACGCACGCCGCCCACGAGCCGCAGTTTGTTCCGCAGCATCTTCATATCCGTCATGAGATAGCCCGCGGTGATCGTTTCGTGCAGCCACGGCGAACGAATCGCGACATTGCGCGGCACGTCGCCAGCCTGGGAGTTGGTCTGCGTCCAGTGGCTCGGATAATTGAGAAACGACTGCCAGACTTTGAATGAATCGGGCCATTGCGGGCCGGGCCGCCCAAAACCTGGACTGACTCCCGCAAACGCTTCGTCCACGAAAGCGCCCATCCGGTTGTCTTCGTTGTTCGCGATGCCGTCGGGGCCGACGTACGTGTAGTTGACCGGCGTATAACGAAGATCGCGGATCTGATCGTTGTAGCTGCCGCCCACCTTGAACTCGATCGACTGACCAAAGAGATCGACCGTCCGCGCGATGTTGAGGCGGCCTTCTTTCACATCATCGGTCGCGTTGAGACGCTCCGAGCCCGCGGTCGTCAGATAATAATTGGCGAGACTCAGTTCATCGATGCGATTGCCGCCCGCGTCGTACACTTCCGCGGTGGCGAAACGCGCGTTGTCGTGATCGATGCCGAGCAAATTGACGCGCGCGACATCCGGCAGGCGCACACTGACCGTGCGGAAAAAACCTTTGTCGCCGTCACGCGTGCGATTGTTCGAGTTGGAATAACTGCCGGCCGCCTCGATGCGCCAGTCGTTCTCGGTGAAGGTCCATGAGCCGTTCACGGAACGCGTGAGCGCGTGCCGTTCCTGAAAACTGTTGCTCATGCCGACCGAGCCGCCGGTCGCCCCGCCATAAACATCCGTGCGCGTCCAACTCGTGGGCTGAGTGCCGCCGATGTTGTAGTTGATGCCGCGCGACGCGCTCTGCTGTTTCGATGCGGTGGCGTTGAAACGCAGCGTAAACACATGCGCATCCCACGGCTTGAAATCGAACGCCACGCCACCCGAGGTGCGATCGCTGCGATTGGGCGCGAGGTTGGTGTTGATGTTGGTCGTGTACGGATTGCCCACCGTCGCGCCCGCGCTGGTGAAACGCGCGCCGAGCACCGTGCGGTTTTGCAGATAAAACTGACTCGATTGCGCCGCGGTGACGACGTAGCCGAAGCGGTTGCTGACCGGATGCACGAACTGAAAATCGAACGACGGAAGTATCTTGTACGTTTCCACCTTCAACGGCCCCGGCGTCTTGTCGAAATCCAACCCCTTCTCATTCGCCGAAAGATAAACCGAGAGGCGGGCCTCCATGCGACTGCGCTCGAACGCTGAACGGCTGATGAAGTTCACCGCGCCGCCGAGGAGATTGGCCGACATGTCGGGCGTCGGCAGTTTCACCACTTCGATGCGCGCGAGATTATTGATGTTGGCGCCATCGAGCACGAACTGCCGCGACGAGGTCTGCGTATTCGCGATGATCGTGCTGGCGAACTGACCGCCATCGAGCGTCACGTTGGTGTAGTTCGGATCGAAGCCGCGCACCATGATGCCGGACGGCGTGTTGCCGTCTTTCACATCGAGCGAGACACCGGGAAGAAACTTCACGAACTCGCCGATGTTGCCCTGATTGATTTCGCCAAACGCATCGGTCGAAACCACGTCTTTGCGATTCGCCGCGAAACGCTGCTCGTTGATCGCGATCGCGGAGGCGTTGTATTCGCGCTCGCTCGCGACGACGAAGGGATCGAGCTGCACCACGCCCTCGTCGGAGAGCACCGGTTCCTGGCCCGCACGCACGAGTTGCACGGTGCGTTCAGTCACGCGACCGCCTTCGACGAGCACGACGACTTCCTGGCGCGCCATGCCGGTATAAAAAACATCCAGCACCACTTCGCCCGCGGGCACATCGGCGATGCGGAATTCGCCCGCTGCGTTCGTCAGTGTTTCGCGCGCGGTGCCTTTGATGGCCACGCGTGCATTGTTGAGATAAGTGCCGGAACTGGCGTTCTGCACGCGACCGGCGATCGTGCCGCGCGACTCGACTTGAGCCGCGACAGGCGGGACGACGACACTGGCACCAAGCGCCGCAACAGCGAAAAGCCGTAACAACGCGGCGGGGAAAAACCCGGTATTATGCGTCCAAGTGCGGCGCTGGAATGCGCTTGAAATAACACAACACCCACGGGGAGACTTGAATAAGTTCATGGGACGTACGGGGTTGGGGTTCAGAGGTGAAATCCGCTTATTTCAAATGAAATAGCGAATTCCAACATATTAGTTTCATGAAACAAAAACGCAAATTCCCCCGCGCTTTTTCGCAGGAAATCCCACGGACTAGGTAAAGGCCTACGGCGCGGCGGCCGCCCCGTGCCGCGACGGACGCTGAGTGCGTTTCGCATCGGCCAAGCGCTCTCGCGCCATTTCCCCACGAGCTGGCGCACGCCGCGATCTTCGTTGCGCTTCTTTGCGCAGAAGGCCGCGCAGACTCACAAAGGCTGCGACCAAACTTTCGGAGAGGATTCCGGGATGACACGGTTGGGGCACGCCTACCACGAGACATTTGAACAACGCGCCGGGACGGCGCGTTCCACCCGCTCGCTACGCGCTCGCGGCTACCACCGGACACGGCCTTTTACCATCAGTGTCCGGTCAGTGTGCATCAGGGGTTAAAACGGATCGAGGTGCCTCGCCGGCGAGGAGATCGCTCCTACAATTGGCTACAGGTTAATTTAAACCGCTCTAATTCCTGAATCCCGTCTAAAAAACCGATCACGCCTTCCGCCGATGCGGGTCTTCCTGCGTGCCTCCATCCGGTCGAAACCCCAATTCATTTTTCAACGCGCGCATCGCGTCGTGCGGTGACTTTTTTCGTGCGTTGTCCGCATCAACTGCGACAATGGCCCTCCGCCTTTTGCAGTCCGTCATCTTCGGGATTTCTTGAGGAAAGTTTTAGCCCGAAAGTGACGATTCCTCCCTTGCCAACCGCCAAGGGCAAATTCTCCTTCTCAATCCCTTTTAGCGTCCACCCTCAGATCATCGCGTTATGGCCGGTCGCCTGTCTCAGCTTCTCGATCCCTCCCGCATCGCTCTCTCCGTTCAGAGCGCCAAACGCACCGTCGCTCTCAATGAGGTGGCACGCATGCTCGACGGTCATCCGGAGGTCACGAATTTCCAAGGCTTCTACAACGAGCTGCTGGCGCGCGAACGCCTCGACACGACTTGCCTCGGCAACGAAATCGCCCTGCCCCACGCCCGCACCGAGCATGTGCAACGCATCGTCCTCGCGGTCGGCCGCAGCGACCAAGGCGTCCACTTTGAAAATGGAAACCAGACCGTCCGCCTGATGTTTGTCCTCGGCACCCCGAAGTCCAACCCCGGCGATTACCTCACCGTCGTCAGCGCACTCTGCAAGATTCTCAAAGACCCCGCCAACCGCGAAGCCATGATGGCCGCGGATACGCCCGCGTCCTTCATCCAGGCGGTCGCCACGGCCGAGGATAAACTGCTCGCCCCGGCCTGAGCGCCCGGCGGACGCATTCTCCCTTGGGCGGCACCATGCTTCACCTCGCCGCCTTCCCCGCTTCACCGTATGAACCCGGGCTTGCCGCCCGCGTTTCGCGTACGATGCTCGCGACTCCGTCCGTATGATCCGCTCGTTTGTCTTCAGTGAAGGAAAGCTCGTCGGCCAAGACCTTGAGGTCGAGGCGCTCCGGCTCGTCCGCGCCGACAAGGGGCTCATCCTCTGGGTCGATCTCGAGGACCCCACCGAGGGCGAGATCAAGATGGTCCTGGAAAACGTTTTTCAGTTTCACCCGCTCGCCATCGAGGACTGCGTCACCCCCAGCTCGCTTCCGAAAATCGAGGACTACGAGGACCATCTCTTCATCGTCATCCACGCCGTCGATTTCAACCGTAGTGAAAAATTCAATACAACGGAACTCGACCTCTTCCTCGGCAAGGAATTCCTGGTCACCTTTCACCGCCAGCCGCTGAAGTCCGTCACCGCGGCGATCGATCGCTGCGCCAAGGCCGGCAGCGTCGCTCGCGGCCCCGACCGTCTCGCCCACCTCGTCCTCGACCTGCTCGTGGATAATTTCAAACCGATCACCGACGAATTCCGCGCCGAACTCGAAGAGATCGAAGACGCCGTCCTCGCCGGAGAATCCGACGAAGATCTCATCCCCCGCCTCCTCGAACTGCGCGGCGAGATCAATCACCTCCGGCAAATCGTGCGCCCGCAACGCGATGTCGTCAGCCGTCTCGCGCACGGCGACAACAAGATCGTGCGCAGCGTGCTGCTTCCGTATTTCCGCGACTTGCGCGACAACCTCATCCGCATCGACGAGACCGCTTCCAGCTACGCCGACCAGCTGCTGATCTCCTTCGACCTCTATCTCAGCCGCTCCGACGTGCAGGCCAACGACGGACTCAAAGTCCTCACCGCCCTCACCGCGCTCACGCTTCCCGCCACGCTTATCAGCACGTGGTACGGCATGAATTTCCACCACATGCCCGAGCTGCAATCGCGCTACGGATACCCGCTCGCGGCCGCCGCCACGATTCTCCTCACGGCCGCCATGTGGTGGTGGTGTAAACGCAAACGCTGGATCTAGCGCGGCCGTCGGCCACGCAATGACCAGTGACCAATGTCCAATGTTCAATAAGCCCAGGAATTCCCCCCGTCGATCTTCCCCCCGGAAACGCGCGCTGGCCATTGGTCACTGGTCATTGGTCATTGGTCATTACCCAAGGCCTTCGGATTTCGTCATTCGGGATTCTCCCTCGCGCCCATGATCTCCGCCCTCGTTTACCGCGACAACAAACTCATCGCGCAAAATCCGCCGGTGGACGCGCTCGTGGCTCTTCGCGCCGAGCCCAACGTCATGCTCTGGGTCGATCTCGCCTCGCCCACCGACGACGAGATCAAAGCCATCCTCGAAAACCTCTTCGCATTCCACCCGCTCGCCATCGAGGACTGCGTCATCGAATCCCCGCTGCCCAAGCTCGAGCCGTACGACGACTACCTCCACCTCGTGCTTCACGCGATCGACTTCGAGAACGACACGTTCACGAATAACGAATTCGATATGTTCATCGGGAAGAACTTCCTGGTGACTTTCCACCGTCGCCCACTGCGGGCGATCGAGCAGGCCCTCGAACGCTTCGTCAAAACGCCCGCCTACATCGTCCGCGGCCCCGATCGCTTCGCCCACACGATCCTCGACAATACCGTCGAAGCCTACAAACCCGCGCTCGATTCCATTCGCGATCATATCGAGGAACTCGAAGAGGGCGTGCTGCACCACATCTCTTCCGAGGAACTGTTTCCGCGAGTCGTGGACTTGCGCAAGGAGCTCGCCCGGCTCCGCCAGGTGGTGCGGTCGCAGCGCGAGATCGCCGTCGATCTGCTCTCGGGCAAACACAAGCTCATCCGCATCGTCATCATGCCCTACTTGCGCGATCTCGTCGAAGAGCTCGGTCGCATCGAGGCGCAAACCAGCTCCTGGTCCGATCAGTTGATTCTCTCCTTCCGGATTTATCTCAACAAATCCAAGCACACCGCCAACTCCGGCATCCGCGCGCTCACCGCGATCACCGCGCTCTCGTTTCCCGCCATCCTCGTCTCCAGCTGGTACGGCATGAACTACGAATTCATGCACGAACTCTCCGGCCGCTACAGCTACCTCTTCGCGTTCCTCGTTACGCTCGGCGCGACATTTGCCACCGCGCTCTACATGCGCTCGCGCCGCTGGCTCTGACGTCGCCGCGTTTTCGACGCGCGTGCACTCAGTAATCCGAGAGCAACCGCCACTGTTGCTTCACGTCGTCCGACACTTTCACCGTCGCCAGCCACGCCTCGGCCTGTGCGCGGTTTTGCGATCTCAACGAGCCGTAGATGCCAAATTGCGCCCGCGCGCGCTGACTTTCATCGCGGATCGAATCCATCACCTGATTGACGAACTCTAGCTCGCCTTGCTCCGCCCAGTGAAACGCCGCGGTCGCGATCGCGTGATCGCGCACGGCCCCCGCGGGTAATTCCGCGAGCCAGGAGGCCGCCTCCGCATCGTCTTTCATCAGCAGCGCGCCGGCCACATCGCTCACCGCCGGGCCGGGCACCCAGCGAGTATTCGCCGCCACCCAGCGCGCCGCGGCGGACGGATCGCGCGTGCTCCATTTCCACAATGCACTGCCGACACCCGAAGAGACATCCACACTTTGCGCCGCCAGCTCCGCCATCGCATCCAGCGCACGCAGCGGATCGCGCTCCGCCACGTCTTCCCAAATCGCCGCCTGCGCCGCCCGTCTCGACGCAGGATCGACCAGCGTATCCGCCCACTCCCGGGCCCCGCGCTCATCCGACATCAGCCAGCCGCGAACGCCTTCGCGCAACAGCTCCGCGCGCGCTGCCGGTTGTATCCATTGGTTGACCAGACTCATCGCCCGCTCAGGCGATGCCTCCAGCCCGCGCCATATCCAGTTTTTCAATACATCCGTCGCCCGGTCTTTTCCAAACAACGCCAGCGCCGCTTCGCCATGTTGCGGCGAATGTTCGAGTAGCAACACCACGCAATCCTGCGCGGCATCGTTCTCCCGCAAGACCGGATGCGCCTGCAAAAGCTCCACGCATAACTCCGGACGCACCTTCGCGCACGCAGCCAACAAAGACCGGGGCGAGGCCTCCGTCAGCCGCTCCGGGTTGGCTCGCATCCATCGGACCGCGCCGTCGAGATCGGTTTCCACCCAAGCCTCCCACACCGCGGCTTCCGCCGTGTCGCGCTGCCAGCCTTCTTTGGTCATCGCGAGCCGCAACGCTTCCTCCGGCTCCGTCCGGGCAATCGCGCCAAAAACACTTCCCAGGGAAAAGGTCTGCTCATCCGGCTCGAGTGTCGCGGCCCAGCGCAGCACCAGTCGCGGACGCTCCTCGCCCAGCCACTCGCACACTCCGGCGACCAATCGCGCTCGATCGCTCGCGAGCCGCGGATCGCTCAACCAGGCAAAGGCTGAGGATTCATCGAGCTTCGCCCATTCCATCAACGCGACGACGAGCGCTTCACGCCGGTTCGGAAAACGCGACGCACTCAAGATACGTTCCGCCGCCACCTGCGGATCACGTTTCGCCCATTCCCAAACCGCCCGGCGCATCTCCTCGAGCGTCATCGTACCACGCCGCTCCATCCAGGCGTGCAAATGCGCGACGCGCTCGGCGGCTTCCGTTTCGCGATCTTCGGCCGGTCGGTCGGCGGCCCGGGCATTGCCATCACCCATTTCGCCTGGGCGCGTCTCGACTCCTGGCTCCGGTTCCACCCACGGCGGCCGCCCCGCGTGCACCCACACCGAAACGCCCAGTGCACCCGCACATACGCCGCTCGCAAAAATCAGCCAGGACCTCATCGTACGAGGCACCGTAGCGAACGAGGTCCCGTGGCAACAAGCCCCGCTTGCCCAAATGCAACTTTTTCCACGTCGCACCGTCAGTCCGTTCGTACCCGCCGACTCCGACCCTACTATACTCAGTCGAATCCATGTCCGCTCCCACCCTGCGAACCCTCGCCAAAGCACTCGGCCTTTCCCGCACGACCGTCTCCGAAGCCCTCCGCGGCTCCGCCTGCGTCAAACCTGCCACCGCCGAGCGTATCCGGGCCGCCGCCAAGGCCGCCGGTTACCAGCCAAACCCGCTGGCCGGCGCGGTCATGTCCGAGCTCAGGCGTTCGCGCGGCAACGCCTTTCGCGGCGTGCTGGCCGCCGTTGCGCTCATCGAATCAGACCGTCCCGGTCATGCCGCACCGTTTTTCCGCGAAATCTTGCGCGGAGCCACCGATCGCGCCGCCGCGCTCGGCTTCAAGATCGAGTTGTTCACCGCAGGCGGCGACACCGGTGTTTCCTTGCAGCGGCTCGACCAAATTCTCCAGTCACGCGGCATCCAGGGCATCATCCTCATGCCAGTCTGGCGCGAACCCGATTTCGGCGCGCTCGACTGGTCGCGCTACGCCGGCGTTTACACGGATTATCTCATCGATCGTCCCGCGCTTCACTCCATCTGCCCGGATCATCACCGATCGCTTTCAGCTGCGCTTCAACACGTCGTCGCGCGCGGTTATCGCCGACCGGGGATGTTCGTGCAGGCCCATCACGACGAGCGGCTCCAGTATCGCTGGCAGGGCGCGTTTTTCGCTTTTCAGGAAAATCATCCCGAATGCGCACGCATCCCGCTGCTCTGCTCCGAGGACATCGATCGCGCCTCCTTCTCCGCCTGGTTTAAAAAACATCAGCCCGACGTCGTCCTCGGTCACAATCCCGAGGCGATGGACTGGATGACGGCCTGCGGCGCGCGCATTCCGAAAACGCACGGCTTCGTCTCCCTCAACCTCCTGCATACGTCCACGCCCTGCGCCGGCCTCGATCAACAACCCGCGCACATCGGGCTCCGTGCGGCGGAAATCCTCATCGCCAAACTTCACCGCAACGAACGCGGCGCGCCCCAGCCTGCATCACTCACCACCATTCCCGCCCGCTGGGTCGATGGTCCGACCATCCGCGACAAAGCGCCGCGTGCCGCCGCCCTCGCGATGGCGTGAGCGCGTCGATGCTAAAACAGCGCGGAGGCAATGGCGAACAACGCGCCGGGGCGGCGCGTTCCATCCGCTCGCTGCTACCGCCGGACACGGCTTTTTATCATCAGTGTCCGTCAGTGTGCATCAGTGGTTAAAAACGGACCGAGGCGTTTCCGGGATCGATTGTCCGCGCAGCGCCATAAAAAAGCCGCGGCTGTTACACCGCAGCTTTTTTTGCGTCCGATGGTCCGCGCTCTATGTATCCAAAATCGCGATACCGTGGGCCTCGAGTTTTACGCGGCGGGTCGCGCGACCGTCGCCGAGCGTCACCGTCGTTTCCTGCGGTTCACCGACGTTGTTGATGACCACGAGCTTCTTCTTTTTGGCGAAGACCGCGGTCTCCGTGTTCGGATTGCTGGTGTTCCAGACCGTCCACTTCGACTCCGCCTGCGCGGCCCAGAACAGCGCGCGGTGCAGCAGGCGCGTGTTTTCGTGGTTAAACTTAAAGCCGCTGAGATAAACGCTGCGGCCCTTGCCAAACGCATGTGTCGCGAGGCGCGGCGTCTGATCGCGATCCGCCAGCACGTCGGTGTCTCCACCATGCACATAGATGCCTTCGACATCGCGGCCGAAGTCGAGCGGTCCGCTGACGTCTTCCGTGATGAAGTGCTTCGCGACCGGTGCCGCGGGCACCGTGTATTTGTATTTGCCGTTGGCCAGACGCTCGCCGCGATCGCGATCCAGACCGAGCACTTGCGCGAGCTTGAAGAAACGTCCCGGTTGAGCGCGCGCGGACGGTTCCGCCACGCCGACCAAGCCGCCGCCCTTCTGCACCCACGCGGTCAGGATTTCTTCCACGCGAGGATCGTCCCAGTAATGGCCGCCGCTCCAGGCGCTGCCTTCGCGGCCCGCATTGATGATGACCTTCACGCCTTTCGGCACACCGCGCGCCACGAGATCATCGAAGCTGATGAACTGCACATCCACCGGCAGACCGGCCAGCGATTCGAGGATTTCATTGAGCTCGAGGCCGCGGATCAAATGGCCCGAACAAATCCACGCGCGCAAATCGCCCCAAGCCGTGAGCACCGCGACTTTGAACGGCGCCGTGTACGGCTTGTCGCCCGCGTGGAACGACTTCAAGAGACGGAATTCGCGGAGCAATTGCTCGATATAGTCCTGAAAATCCGGGAACGGCTCGACCAGCGAGAGGTAACCGCCGAGGCCGATGCGATCGATCGGCGTGCGCACGATGCCGCGACGGGCATCGATCCAGAAATTCTTCGCATCGAGCGTGGGATTTCCGCCTTCCTTAAAGGTCGGCTCGCCTTTGAGCCCGGTCGGAAACAAATACGGATGCAGACGCAGTTCGTGCGTCTTCACGCCCTTCGCATGCGAGCAGAGCCGCACTTCGAACGCGTTGAACACGCACTTGATCAGGCCGTCGAAACCGAATTCCGCGAAGCGCGGGCTGTTGGGCTCCACGCCGACCCAGTGGTCGTCGTAAAACACGTAGGCCTTTTTTGAATACTTGTGCGTGAGGTCGATGCACTTCCGGCCAAACTGGATCACAAAATCATGGATGAAATCCATGTAGTCGCGGTAACGGCGCGAGGGTGCGTTGTGCGTCGAGTTGTACAGGCCGCCGTTCACGAAATCTTCCGAAGTCAGGCGGTAGCCGTACTTCTTTTCGAAGAGCCGCAACCCGCGCGGGCTCACCGTCATTTCGTAATCACCCCAGTCCGAATAAATATCGCGCAGCCGCTTGTGATCCGCGCCCCAGAACCAGGAGAAATTGTAGAACATCGAGGTGAAGCGAACCACCGTCGTGTCGGGATGGTCATTCAGCCATTGTTCGAGAAACGCGAGGATCTCCTTCTGCGTTTCCGGATGCATCGGGTCCACCGCCGCGAGATGCTCGCGATCACCCCAGTTGTTGGTGAGGTGATTGTACATCGAGATTTCCTCCCAGATGCGAAACGCGAGGAAGTTCACCGTGTAGGTGTGCGCGGGCTTAGCGCCCGTGATCGTGACCGTGCCTTTCTTCGCGTTGAAACTCCAACGCGACTTCGGCACTTCCTGCCCGGTCGTGCGATCGAAAACCTGCCACCAGGTCTTCGGCGCATCTTCCGCATTCACGACAAACTGCTCGCGATAATAACCGTCCAGCAACGTGATCGTCAGTGTGGGTTTCGAAGCGACGACCGGAAAGCTCTGCAGAAAATTCTGCTGCAGTTTGTTCAGGTTTTTGCGCGCCCACGGCTGGATCGAACGCACCAGGCACACCGTCGAATAGATGTCATACCCGGCCTTGACGATCTCGGGCGATAGTTGCGTGCCGTCGCTGTCGCGGATCGTGTCGGCGCCCCACTTCTTCGCGAGACGCAACGTGAGGGCTTCGAAACCGGCTTCGCCGGGCAGCGTGAAATCACCAGACTGGAGGGGATCGGTTTTCATGGAGTTAGTCCCGATGTTAGCACGTCGGACCCGCGGCAATGGCAAGTGGCAAAGCGCCGCCCGCAGGCACCCGCGGACTTACAGTCAGAACGCGCCGGCTTCGCGGCGGGAACTCACGCTTTTTCCAAACGACGCAACGCCGATGCTTCCATCGCCACCGGCGGACGTGCCGGCGGTGTATCCAAATAATAGATAAAGCTCCGGCGCAATTGCTTCACCACAGGATCGTCCACGGAGAGATCCGTGCCGCACACAAGCACCCGCCCCTTGCCGACCGCCGCCTCAAACGCGAGTGCCAGCCGGCGGTTGCTCCGCCAGTCATCGATCGCCTCCACAATCGGCTCCACGCGCGGCAAGCCATCGAGCACCAGCGCACCGCCGTGCGCGATCACCGGCCACCATTGCCAGTCGCCATGTGCTTCCGTGGGAAAATCCGCGAGGGCCGCATGCGCGGGATCGCAACACACGCCCAGCGTGTGCGGCGGCTGTCCCTGCGTACACCAGGTATTCCAAAAGATCGGCGTAAACCCGAGGGCCACATCGCCCGCCACTCGGGCCTTGGGCAGCCACCACAAGACCGTGCCGCCGCGCTCCGCTTCTGCGAACGCCTGATCGGCATCACCCGTCACAAGCACGCCGGCAGGTTCCTCATATCCATTTTCTGGATACACCCAGATGGACCAGTCATTGGCATGGTCGTCCACCGCCACTTCCAGGCGATAGCGCGCCGGCACGGGCAGGTGTTGTAAGGGAATTTCTATCGTGCCGAGCGCGGTCAATGAACCCGTTGCAATCGGGCGAGGCATGAGACCTCCCGAAAGAAACGCGTTCCCGCGCTCATCGAGCAGGCGCCAGCTCACTTCGCGAGCCAGCAACGTTTCTGCGCCGTAATGCGCCACCTCGATCTCCGCGCGCAGCGAATCCGCCGTGGTGAAAAGTCGCTGTTTAAGCCGCGCCAGCGGCACCGTGGGTCCGCAATAACGTTGATGCTCCGCCGCACTCACCGCGCCTTTGCTTTCCCAGAAATGATCGAGAATTCCCACGGGGGCCGTTCCCTGCCCGGGAAAATCCTGCAAACCGAGCAGTTGAAATCCGCCCATTCCCGGCGTGCGCAGCGCCGACTCGATTTCTTCTTTGTAACAGATCGCCTGCAGCTTTTCTGACGCCGCGATAAAATCCGTCAGGCGATGCTCGACGCCCGTTCGCCGGGCCGACGCCCGCACGATGTCGAAAATGCCGGGCCGCAGATGCCCGCGGTACTTCGCCTTGTCATGGATTCTTGGATACGAGCACCATTGCCCGTTTTCGTGCGCAATCACCGGAGCAGAACGCTTCGCCACACTCTCACGGTAATCCACGGTGGTCGCCGGCGGCCGGGCATTGAGCCGCGACGCCAGACCATCGCCCCACTGATGCGCTCGCGGTTCGGAGATGACATGAAAATCGTTCTCCGGCAGTTCCGGCCAGCCCGCCGTCCCGGTGTACAAGCGACGCGAATCGATCGATCGCAGGTGCGTGATCCACGTGGATAAATACTCGCGATGCCGCGGTCCGCCCGGCTCATTGCCTGCCGCCATCATCACAAAGCTCGGGTGATTTCCATACGCGCGCACAATGCGTTCGGATTCGCGCAGCGTCCACGCATCCACCGTATTGCCATCGCCGATGCCCGCCGGCGAATTAAACGCCAGCACCGCCACGGAATTGGGCCACGTCGCCGCCTCGACTTGCAGATAAATCCCCAGTTCATCCGCCGCGTGGAAAGCGGCCTCCGGGGGACACCACGAATGAAAACGCACGTGGTTCACCCCATGGTCGCGAATCGTCCCGAGCACTTTCCGCCACGACTCAACATCGGTCGGTGGATGCCCGGTCAGGGGAAACACGCAGCAATCGAGCGCGCCGCGCAAAAACACCGGCCGACC
The DNA here is from genome assembly GCA_964573305.1 of uncultured Opitutaceae bacterium. GTDB lineage: Bacteria > Verrucomicrobiota > Verrucomicrobiia > Opitutales > Opitutaceae > Nibricoccus. The sequence goes on along the minus strand of CAZNJG010000012.1, from coordinate 62,791 downwards.
ATTTATGCAGATGCGGTTCTCGCGCACCGAGATTTCGCGCAAACCATAACTCACCTCCTTGCGCTCTCCGTTCTCCAGCCTCGCCGCCAATCGATGCAGTCGCGGTGAAAACTCATCCCAATGCGCCGCCGTCTCCACCAGCGCGATCGTCGTCGCGAAACGACCGCTCGCATCCGTACTCACGTCAACCGCGGCCAATCCCGCACGCCCCGGCTCCAACGTCACCCGGACGGGCTCAGCCGAGCCGCTTACCTGCCCGGCAACCGCGATCGTCCGTGTAGTGAAATCTGGATACACTTGCAGGTCGTCGATCCAGACACGCTCGGTCGCGCGCAGCTCCACCCGGCCCACGACACCATTCCAGTTTCCTTGCGTGTGATCGCTCACACTGTGCGCATTCTCGCCAATCTCCACCTGCGGACGATTGTCCACTTCGATCACGAGATGATGAGTTCCCGGCCCCAGATCCGCGCCCAACGCGAACTCATGCGGCACCGACAAACTCTCGCCGCGGCCCACTTCCCGCCCGTCGAGCCACACACGGGTCCAGCCATGCGGTCGCTCCAGAAAAAGTGTCACGCGTTTCTCCACCCACGCCTGTGGTATCTCCACGTCCCGCGCATACCAAGCGGGTCCCACATGCACGCGTTCCGGCTGCAGCCAGAACGGCAGCGTGAGGTTTCCTTCTCGCCGCCATTCCGCAAATTCCGGTGCGTCGAAAAATCCCCGGTCAAAAATCGTCCCCGTCCATTGGGTATCGACCGCTACCGGATCGCCGATCCGTTGTGTCGCCAACGATCCGGGCAATACGGCAGATTCCACCCAATCTTCGTCGCGAGGAAACGGCCCGTCGCTCGCGCGACGTGCAAGCCGCCATTCGCCGGCGAGCGAAAGTGAGTGAGGAGAAACGTGCGGCGTGGAACCCATGGTTTGAGAGGCTCGCACTTCACCGCGCTTGGCGTGTCCGGGCAATCTTTCCGCCCTCAAACGGTTGGAGGCCAAAATCGCCCGCGCTATTTCTCGGGTGAAAACCGATAAAGGCCGCTGCCATGCCAGGGAAGAACCGGCGCAAACTCGTCGCGATACTCGCCGATATCCTTGCGTTGCCACAAATCGCGCACGCGAACCGGTCCGGTGAAGCCCGCGTCCTTCAGCGCGACCGCCACCGCCACACCGTTTTCATCGCCAATCGCCGATGGCGGCACCGCATGCACTTCCAGTCGGAAGGTGCCTCCCCGCGTTTGCTCCATCGTCGCATCGTCCATCGCGCCAAAGGCCCGGAATCGCTGCGCGCCGGCGGGCAGTTCGTATTCAATAACTGAATGCGCATGCGCGCCGATTCCGTAAGCAACCGGCTCACCGGCAATGCGCATCGGACGGCCGCTCGGGCCTTTCTCGGTGGAAACCTCTCCCCAGCTCGCCTCCGCGCGCACCCATTTCAAATCGACCAACCGCCGCTCGCTACCATCCGCCATCATCACGCGCGGCTGCGACCAAACCGCGTGATCCCAGCTCAAACCATCTCCACCGTCATCGACGACCAGAACCAGACGCGCCGCATCGCGCACATCGACGTCGATGGACACTCCTTGTCCGTGCGTCTGCCGTGTGATCAATTCGCTCCGCCACGTCGCGCGCACGGAATCGACCGGCACCCGGTCGCGCGCATTGAAGAGGGCCACGTATTTATCTTTCGAATACGGCACGTCGGCGATCCATCCGATGAGGTTATCCCGGTTGAAGAGCGGACGGTTGTTTTCACTGGCCTGGTTCACCGCGAGCACTTCGTCATTCGTCAGCAGCGAAAGCGTGAAATCATCCATCTTCGCCATGTCCCCGCCGTGCATGAGCGGCGAACGCGCGATGCTCCAGAGCGACATCAACGTGTATTGTTCATCCTTCGTGAAACGTGTCGTGCGCCGGCCAAGTTCGAGCACACCCAGCGGCAGCATGTCGGCGTCGGGCCACGCGCCCGCGCGCCGGTGCGGATTCCAGTTTTCGAGACGCTTGAACTGCGAGAAGAGCGCCGGCCAGTTGTCCCAAAAATCGTCGCTGATGCGCCACATGTTCGCGTGATGCACCGCGTGCTCCGCCGCGGACAACGCAGTCTCGCCCGGCGAGAGGCTAAGCACCATCGGGCGTCCGCTTTTGTCGATCGCCGCACGGATCGCTTCGATCTCCTTTTCGTTGTCGTGATACGGCCGGCTGATGTCGTCCACCTTCACAAAATCCACGCCCCATGAGGCGAGCAGCTCGAACACCGAATCGTAGTAGGCCTGCGCACCGGGTTTTGTCATATCGACCCCGTACATGTCGGGATTCCACGTGCAGATGCTTGCGGTGTTTGCGATGTCGCGCGCACGAAAAGACGTGCCCTTCACCGGCAGGTTTTTCTCCACCGCCTGACGCGGAATCCCGCGCATCATATGCACGCCGAATTTCAGGCCGAGGCCGTGCACATGGTCAGCCAGCGGCTTGAACCCCGCGCCGTCTTTCGCCGACGGAAAACGATTCAACGCCGGTGTCAGCCGTCCCCACTCGTCCATCACCAGCACCGCATCCTGCCGGTAATCGTAGCCGGTCGCGCCCGGTTCGTACCACTGGATGTCAACCACGACATATTCCCAACCATGCTTCTTCAAATGACGCGCCATGTAGTCGGCATTCGCCTTCGTCTGCTCCTCGGTGACCGTCGTCGCAAAACAATCCCAGCTGTTCCAGCCCATCGGCGGTTTGAGCGCATGCGCGTGGTGCGGCAGCGGTTCGGCAGAAAGCGTGGAAAACATGCCGCACAATAACGCGGCGATCAGGAGGCGGGTGAATTTGTTCATGGGGAAATGAGAGGGGTTATGGGCGAAGCGTAGAATCGAAGCGGACAGCCTCACCTCCGCAAACCTTCTGAATTCCTCCGTCGAGTTCACTGCGGAGACACGGGGCGCGCGGAAACGTGCGTTCTGCCATCAGTGTCTTTCAGTGTCCATCAGTGGTTAAAACGGATCGATCGACTGAAGAACGTGCGGCAGGCAGCGCTGAAGGATCCTGGATTAATGCACCTGCCAGGAGAAGATGCCGATGTCGCGCCCCGGCGTCGCATCCGAAAACTGGATACGCACATAACGCGCGCGGTCCTCGTGCGGAATCACACAGGGCGAGCCAATAATCCCCGCGGCGTTTTTCGACGCATACATCGTGCGCCAGGACGCTCCATCCGGCGAAACCTGCAGCGTGAAATCATACCGTTTCCACGCGTATTCGAAACGGATCACACTGCGGCTCACGGCACGTTCAGTGCCAAGATCCATCTGCAACCAGACCTTCGTTGCATCCGCCTCCGGTGCCCAGCGCGTGGCATAGTTTTCATTCAAAACGTTAGCGGCAGCATTCAAACCACCCTGCGCTTCGCTCGATGCCGTGACTCGGGGAGCCGTCTTTTTATCTGCGTTCGCGGCGACATGACTCCGGCCTTGCACGAACGCCGGGCCTTGATGCGTGGGCTGTATTTTCCGCGGCATGCCCTCGCGATCAAAGATGAGCTCATCCACGCAGATCTGGCGGTAAGCCGTGTCTTTCACGTAAGGGATGCGATGCCGGTGATAGACGATGTACGTGCGGCCTTCATGACGAAACATCGTGTGATGTCCCGGACTCACCACCTGCCGGGCATGATCAGTCGTGAGCAGCGGGCTCGCCGGAACTTCGGTAAATGGACCGAGCGGCGAATCGCCCACCGCGCAGCGCACTTCATACGTGTCCTCCACGGTCTTCCCTTCTGAATACATCAGAAAATACCGGCCGCCCTGCTTCAGCATCACCGGCGCTTCGAAATAGTTCGTCGGCGTCACATCACGCGGTTCGCCATCGAAGGTCACCATGTCGTTTTTCAACTTCACCACGAAGCAGCGCCCATTGGTCCAGTTCCAACCCGAGCCCCAATAGAGATACGCCGCGCCGTCATCGTCCACAAACGCCTCCGCATCGATCATATGAAAGCCCGGACGAAAATCTCCGGGAATCAAGGGACGGTCGCCCAAGGCGTTTTTCCACGGCCCGAGCGGATGATCTGCCACGCCGGCCCACACTTCGCTGCCGACGGAAACATACATGTAGAAACGTCCATCAACTCCACGCACGACCGACGGCGCCCACACCATCGCACCTTTCGAAGTGCCACTCGTGCAGGCAGCTTTGGTGGGCCAGTTCAGTTCGCGAAACGTCCAGTCCTTAAAATTTGCGGACTCCCAACACCCGAGCGTCTCACCGCCCCAAGGATCGAGCGTGGCATACAGATAAAACTTTCCGTCGTGCGCGACAATGGAAGGATCGGCAAAGTAGCCCGGCAGAATGGGATTCCGTACCTCTGGCGCATCCCAATCGGGAGCATGAGAAGCCGCTGAAACCAGGTCAGCCATGAGCAGAAAAACGATCCCCAGAAACGCGAGCGGTGTTGTCATGAAATTTTGAATACATTGCCGATTCAACGCCCCATCCCCTCGCGCAACGCCTGTCGTGCGATCTCGCGATTCTGCAGTGCCATGGCATCGTCTGGGCGACGCTTGAGCACTTCGTCGTAGCACACGATCGCCTCCGATATGTTTCCGGTCATAAGCAGACAATTGCCGAGATTGTTGCGTGCCTCGATATGCGCCGGATCGAGGGCGATCGCTTCACGCAACGCCTGGATCGCTTCGGCGAACGCACTTTTTCGTGCCAGCAAATTTCCCAATGCGTAGTGAGCCTCCGCCATGCGCGGAGCCAGCCGCACCGCATCGCGATACGCATTCTCCGCCGCGCGCATGTCGCCGGCGGCACGCAGATTGTTGCCCATCGCCAGATGCACACGTCCCGGATCATCGCTGCTTATCAACGCTTCACGAAACGCCGCATCCGCCTCTCGACGGCGGCCGTCTTTTTCCAACGCGAGGCCGAGCTGATAATGCGCATCCCAAAACGCCGGCTCTCTCCGCAATACCTCGCGCAGCCGGGCGATTCCTTCGGAAACACGTCCTTGTTCGACCAACGAAGCTGCCACCGCCACACCGACTTGAGGTGAATCCGGCGCGAGCGCCGCGACCGCCTGCAGTTGGGCCTGCGCCTCGTCTTGCCGGCCGCTCCGACGCAATGTCTCCGCCAGCGCGAGCCGGGCATCTGCGTAATCGGGCGCCGCCAGCACGCAGGCGCGGAAATGCTCCAGTGCTTCAGCAAAGTTTCCGTCCTGCGCCAGAAGCGCCCCGAGATTAAAATGCGCAAACGCGTGATTGGGTTGCAGCGAGATCGCCCGCCGGTACGCGTCACGCGCTTCGTCCGTCCGGCCAGCCTGCGCCAATGCCACGCCGAGATTATGATGGGCGCGCGGATTATCCGGACGTTTTTCAACCGTATCCTGCCACAAGCTCAGGGTTGATCGATAATCACTATTTCGCGCAATCGTCGCCGCTCCCAGAGCGATCGCGATGCCGAAAAACACCCCGCCGGCTATAGATTGCGGCAAGCGATTCAACCCTCGCGCGATCGCGAGCGAGATAATCATGACGACGCCCAGCAGCGGCAGATACATGCGGTGCTCCGCCATGGTTTGCGTCGCGACCACGACGACGCTGGAGGTCGGCGCCAGAAGCACAAAAAACCACGCGCCCCAGAAACCCGCCGCCCATTTTTTCCAGAGCGCTAAGATCGTCGCGCCCAGAAGGGCAATCAACACGCCCGCCTGCCACCACACCGCACTCACGCTGGCGATCAGCGGTGTCCCATAGTCATAGACCTGTCCCGCCGGCCAGACCGCCAGGCGCAGATACGTGACGATCGCGTCGCATTGCGTGAGCAGATAATTCCAAGTGCCCATCGCTGTAGCCACACCTGCCGTGCCGCCGCGTCCGGCGTTGGTCGCCACGAGAAGTGCCAGCGGCAGCCAACTCGACAAAAGTCCGATGTATAATCCGCGACGCGCACGCCAGGCGGCGCGAAACGATCCTGCAATAAACATCCGGTCATAGAGCATCACCATCAACGGCGCGGTGACCAAGGTCTCCTTGCTAGCAACTCCCAGCCAGCAGGCCCCCACCGCCACTGCCACCCACCCGCGCCGCCCGATCGATTGATCCGCGTCGGTCTGAACCGACCGAATGAACGCATACAGCGTCAGTAGATAAAAAACACCAGCCAACACCTCCGCCCGCTGCGAGATATACGTGACCGCTGCCGTCTGCAGCGGGTGCAAAGCCCACACGAGCGTGATAGCCATCGCCAGCCATGGGGTAGGCTGCCCCCAAGGCCCCATGGCCGCGGCTTCTTTGTGACGGCCAGGCACCCAAGGTGTTCGCCTGAGTACTCCGAACAGAAGCAAAGCCGCGACTCCGTGGAGGACTATATTCACCCAATGGTAACCGCGGACATCCAGCTCCCTCGCTAGAAAATTGAGTGCGAACGAAACATTCAGAACCGGTCTCCCGCTCACGGTTCCCCCTCGCTCAGCCTCCGCCGCCACCCAATCAGACACGCCGCCGCGCAAGCTGGGATTGGCGACAATCGACTCGTGATCATCGAGCACAAAAGGAGTCTCCAGACTATTCACCCACGCCGCTACCACGGCCACCACGATACCCAGCCAGCAGAGACTCAGCAAACGCCGGGATTTCCGAGATGCGCGAGACAATCCCGCCATGGATTCCCGACGCGCCTTTGTCCGCGCAGATAAAATGGAGTTTTTGGCCATAAAGATCCGACCAGATAGCTGACCGAAATGGTTGAGCACTTCGCTATAAAAACGAGCCAACCATAAAAAAGGGCCCTCCGCGAGGAAGGCCCTTGAAAAGAACAACTGTGCAGTAGCTTCTTAGAAGTCGAAGGTCGCCGACAGGATGAACTGCCGAGGATCAATGATACGGTAGGCAGAAACCGAACCGTCGTAATTGACCGCCACCGGCTTCAACTCACCACTTTGGAAGACATCAGCGACATTCAGCTGAATCTTCATGCGAACCTTGTCGTTGAACACCTTACGAGTATAAGCAACCCAAAGGTCCGTATACCACATGGCTTCATCGTAGATTGGCCGATTAACATCGGCCATATCGATAAGGTTCGGATTTGCAGCGTCGGCACCCGAAGCACGTCCGTAATAGCCGATAACGGCTTTGTCTGCCCAACGCTGGGCGCCACCAACAGACCATCCCTTCAGCGCGCCACTGTCGAACACATAGTTGGTCAAGAACGTCCAATTATATTTCCGCTGGCCAGCGGCAGCCTGTCCCTCAAGATCTTTAGCAAGTGTATACTGCGGACTTACGACAGCGTTGTAATAATTCCGGGGAGTTGTCCAGCCGTTGACCGTATCATCCGAGCGAATCGTGCTATTGTAGTTCGTGCTATCCCAGAAATTTGAGAGCTGAACTGTACGACCGCCGAAGTCCTGATAACCGTTGGCGTAGGCTTGATACTGAGGGAGGAGGAAGTCGGTCGCTTTCGCGTTGTCCCAGACAGTAGAACGATGAGCCTGCCAGGCATCAAACTCGCGAAGCAGGTTCGTATTGACCGTTTCGACCTTGGTGCCGGTGAACTTCATCGTCCAATTAGGGAGCGGATTATAGCTCACTTGAATTTCAACACCTTCAGCAGTTGCATTACCCGTAGCGGCCGCCGTGCCACCCAGCTGGCTGTAATAGTTGTAGGCTTGCCCCCACCACTCGCCGACCTGGGCTTCCATTGCCGCCCGGTTGGTAGCAATATTGTCATCAAACTCTTGGCGCCAGCCATCTTCTGTAGGATTATAGCCTTGGTTGATGACATAGATATGTTCAAGCCAAGACCGGAAGGCCGTCGTATCGATATGGCCTGAGAGGCGAGCCAAAGCCGTGGCAGATGTGCCGCCTACCAAAGAGTTCTCGTTAGTGGCCTCAAACCAGTTGATTCGAGCGAAGAGCTTGTTGTTGAACATCGAGAACTGAACGCCGAAGTCAGTGCCTTCACCGACAGGTTTCGGCAAAGGAGAGCCAAAGAAGTCCACATTGGTGCCACTCGGCGCATTGAAGTTGTCGGAACGATTATAACTCAAACCGAAGTTTTCCACGAACTGCCAGAACTGGTTGCCCGTGCTCGCACGACGCGAAATCGAACTCCAGTTGAGGAAGGGTTTCGCAACTCCGCCGACGGTGCTTGTCGTGCCTGCCACGCGCGTCCAAGGAACCCAGCGATTGAATACTTCGTCGACTTGATAAACACCGTCCACATAGCGCTCCGGATTAGTCATACTCGGAATCCCCAATGCAGGGATCGCATCGACCGTGGTTTCGCGTGTCCGATTGATATCCCGACGTACACCCACGGTGGCAATAACGCGGTCATTCAAGAGGAATCCCGTCCATCCGCCGCTGTAAGACGTCAGCTTGCGAGCAAATTTACCCGTATGCTCATTGCGGGTGATCCAATCAGTAGTAATGTCATAATTGCGGAAGACATTGTTATCATAATCAAAGTCACGATATTGACCGGCATATCGACCATTGTCCCACGCGCCCGAGGCACGGGTGACTGTGCCGTAAGGATCGCCAGGATTCGAGAGATAATACTGCCGACTCATCGAGAGCCCTTGCCTACTCCAGCCAGTGGGGGCTCCCGCGGCGGTGGGAAGGGGGTTTGACATCAAGCGATACCGAGCTTCCTGCGACCCATCAACGAAGTGAAGGCGGTCGCGATACGCTGTGCGGGTACTATCCATATAGGATGCGAAGCCAAGGACCTGATGGCGTCCCAGCCACTTACGCCATCCGTCATATTTCGTAAAGTCGGGCGTGAACGCGATCATTCCACGGTAGTTATCAACCGCTTCCGAGGTCCGATAGCGATCCGGATCGAAATCCATTACGTAGGTCTGCCCCAAGAAAGGATTAACCTCCCCATTCGAGAGGCGCTCATTAGTATCCACAAAGAGCGTCGCCGCGTTTAGCTGAGCAATCGTATAGCTCTGCATGGAGTCGAAATCCTGGCGGAAGAATCCTCCGTTCACGTGTAACAGCTGAGGAATAATCTCCTGCTCGAGCTCCACATTGTAATTGGTATTTCGCTGAGTGCCGAAATTCGCCTGGCTGATATTATCCGACTCCCAGTTATAGATCGATTTGTCACTAACCGCCGCGTAGCGATAATTCTTCATTGTGGTAGTGGCGTTAGGCGCACTCCAACCTGCCGAATTCGTGCTATAGCGGTCATACATATCGGCCCAAACCGGATTATTCCAAACCAGATTGGTGGAGCCGGATACAGCAAACGGGAACGTCGTCGTGGTGCTATTCGCCCCCCATCCGTTGGCACGGCGGATACCACCAAGAGGCTGGTACCAATCATAAGCCTGCCCATCGGCGATCCGCATAATTGGACGCGCTTGGTTCTGGAAGGTAATTCCAGGTGCGTACATGATCGAATTCGCATTTGTAATGGCCCCTGTCCCGAAGATGGAAATGCCATTATATTGATTAGTTGTAGCATTCCACTTAGTCGGATCGAAATTGGGACGCGAAGTCACAAAGTCGATCACGTCCTGCGCATAAGGAGATGCAGCGGACGAAACCACGCGACCCACAATTTGATTGTCTGAAAGCCTGCGAACCGTCTTGGCGACGGGATCATAAACCGGCATGCCGGCATTGCGCCACTCGGTCACCGTATCGATCGGCGTGAGAGAGTTCGGCCGGCGGTTGTCATTAGTATAACCCTCGATGCTTGCGCGGAGAGTGGTCCTCTGAAATGGACGATATGTGATGGCGCCATATTGGCGACGGGTGATATCGTACGAGGGTTTACGCTCGAACTGTTGATCGTTATAGAGAAACGCGCCGTAAACTGCGAGTTTGTCCTGGATCAACGTGCGATTGAACGAGATCGATCCGCGCGTGGATCCCCGGTCGTCAACGCGGGCGGATACCGTAGTGGTGTTTTTATTGATGAGTGCTTGCGCGGTGCTCTGATTAACCACACCCGCGGGGCTGCCCATACCGAACAACATCGAGTTCGGACCACGGCTGATTTCTACGGATGCCGTATTATAAGAATCAAACGGCACTGCCGAAATTGCCGGATAATAATTTAGCGACATCGTAGGCGCACCCAAGCCGCGAACGCGGTTGGCGGTAGCATTCGTAGAAACCGACGTAGAGTTTCCGAATGAAGCTCCACCCACGGCATCCGCAACACCATCACCACGCATCGACGCAGTCGTGGGAGTATAGGTCGACGATCCTTCCGTGCCCACCTCGTAACGGAACACGTCGTTGATATCCAATGAGCCGGTGTCTTCCAACTGCTGCTTGGTGACCACCGCGATAGCGGCGCCCAGATCGGCAATATTGGTGTTCAAGCGGCTGCCGGCGAGGGTGTTGGCGGCGAAGTAGCCTTGGTCCTTGTTGGTGGAAACCGTGAAGGGCGAAAGGATGATGAGTTCATCCTCGCTCAACCCTTCCGTCGTGCCGGTTTGGGCATTCGTGGTGGAGGGCAACGGTTCCGGGCTCACCTGCTGGGCGTAGACCAGCGAAGAGGCCGATAGCGCAAGCATATGCGCCGCAAGCAGTCGACGTAGCTGTCGACGGGGGATTTTCGTGTTCATAGTTTGGGTTTTCTCCAACTGGCACGGAGACCAGATGAGTTGGGTTACTCGGTTGGAAGTCGAAGCAGGGATGGGATATCCCGCGCTGCAACTTGCCGCCCGGGTTTAGGGTTCGTCGGCACCCTCGGGCGCGAAAGTTCCCGAGGCGAGTCCCAAGGAAATCAAACAGTACGAATCCGCAATTAACATCCGACATTGGGCGATAAGGGCCCTTTATTATTAGCACACAAATCAGGACGGCTTAATAAAGAAATTCCACCCCGTCTGCCGTCCAGATTCCACACGATTTGGACGACTGACCGCGCTACGGCCTCGTAATTTTATCTTCCGAGTCCACGCGTGCGGCATCCCGTCCCCTCGCTCAACCTTGGTCACCGCCTACAAAATCTGCGCAGACGAATACGATCGCTTTCCCTGCACTAAAGCACTGGGAAATCATCTGGAGGCAGATACGCGGCACTAATTCCCGCGTCACGCCCGGAGACGATATTGGCGTTTATAGTAAGCATCGCATGGGGGGTGGTGTCGGCGCTGGTCGGCTTCCAGGAAATTACCCGCGGCGCCTACAGTGCTCACATCGTTTTTATCAAACGCCTCGGTATTATTCGAGCCGGCACTCCTCTCGGCCAACCGTTTCACAGCCGCCGATGTCGCAATCGCAGCGCATTCGCCACCACGCTGATGGAACTCAGGCTCATCGCCACGCCGGCAAACATGGGATTCATGAGCAAACCGAAAACGGGGTACAGCACACCTGCCGCCAGCGGCACTCCCATGCCGTTATAGAAAAACGCAAAAAACAGATTCTGCCGGATCGTCTTCAGCACGGCGCGGCTGAGATGCGCCGCACGCACGATGGCCTGCAGGTCCCCTTTCACCAAAACCAAGCCGGCGCTCTCGATCGCCACATGGGTTCCGTCGCCCATCGCGATGCCCACATCGGCCGCCGCCAGCGCTGGCGCATCGTTCAACCCATCGCCGGCAAACACCACGCGCGCACCGCGCTTTTGATGCTCACGCACGAGCGACTGCTTTTCCGCCGGCGTCACCGCCGCATGCATGCCATCCAGCGCGAGCGCGTCGGCAATCGGTCGCGCCGCCGTCTCGCGATCGCCAGTCACCATCACCAGATGAAAACCCAGCCGGCGCAACTCCGTCACCGCCGCGGGCGTGCTCGCCTTCAGCGCGTCGGCCAGCGCGATTTCTCCCACCACGACATCATCCACTGCGATCGACACCAGCGTTCGCGGCTCCGCACTCTGCGACGAGAGCACGGGATCGCCTTTCACCCGGCCTACGTAAACCCGATGCCCATCAACCGTCGCCGTCACACCGGTGCCCGGCTCCGCGGAAAACGCTTCGGCCGCAGGCAACTCCACACCCCGCTCATGCGCAGCGGCCACAATGGCACGGGCCAGCGGATGCTCGCTCGCACTCTCCGCCGCCGCGGCCAATCGCAGCAAGCGTTCTTCCGAAAACCCTGTCGCCGCGTGAACCTCCACGACACGCGGTTTTCCTTCTGTCAGCGTGCCGGTTTTATCGATCAACAACGTCGTCGCCGACGAGAGGCGCTCCAACGCCGCCGCGTCTTTCACCAGCACGCCCATCTGCGCGCCGCGACCGATACCCGTCACCAAGGCGACCGGCGTCGCGAGGCCCAGCGCACAGGGACAGGCGATGATCAACACCGCCACCGCGTTCAACAATCCATGCAGGAATGCCGGCTCCGGCCCCAGCCACCACCACACCGCGAGCGCGATCGCCGCCACCGCGAGCACGATCGGTATGAAGACGGCGGATACACGATCCGCGAGTCGCGCGATGGGCGGTTCGCTTTCCTGCGCTTCTTCGACGAGTCGCACGATCTGCGCGAGCAATGTCTCCGCGCCGACCCGCTCCGCGCGAAACGTAAACGTACCGGTCGTGTTCAACGTCCCCGCGCTCACCGGACTGCCGCCTGTTTTTTCCACGGGCTCCGCTTCACCCGTGAGCATCGATTCATCGACGCTGCTCAGGCCCGCGACCACCACGCCATCCACCGGCACGTTCTCGCCCGGTCTCACGCGCAAGATATCGCCGCGCACGATCTGCTCGAGGGACACATCTTCCTCACGACCGTCGTCATTCACCCGATGAGCGATCGTCGGCGCGAGCGCCATCAGCGCGCGGATCGCCGCGTCGGTGCGCGCATGCGCACGTTGCTCAAGAATTTGTCCGAGCAACACGATGGTCGTGATCACCGCCGCCGCTTCAAAATACAAAGGCGCGCCATGCGTACCGCGCAGGGCCTCGGGAAAATGCCCGCCCCAGATCACCGCCGCCGCGCTGTAGAAATACGCCGCGCCCGTCCCCGTGACCGTCAGCGTGAACATGTTGGTGTCCCGCTCGCGGATCGATTTCCACCAGCGCCGGATAAAAAACCAGCCGCTCCAGAAAAACACCGGCGTCGTCAGCACAAATTGCAGCCAGCCGTTAAGCCCGGGCGCCGCTGTATCCAGTTTGTGGATAAGTCCCGGCGCCACCATCTCGCCCATCGCGAGCATCATCACCGGCACGGTCAGCACCAGCGCCACCCAGAATCGCGGGCGCAACACTCGCTCATGGGGCAGCCCCATGTACACCGGCCGGCGGTCGGCGTCACCCGCCTTCATTGCGGAATCCATCGTCGAGCCATGCATAGATGCGGACATATGCCGTGATACGTATACCTTGCGCGCCTCCCGCGCGACCCGTTTCGCGTCATCGCAAAATCCCTCGTGGGCGACAAATTTCCCTCCTCAAGCGCCGCCATTCCCGCCACGCTTGCCTGCTTCATGCCTCGTCTCGGCACAATTGCCACTCTCCGCGTCAACCGCATCGCCACGCCCGGCGTCTTTCTGGACGGCGGCGACCTCGGCGAAATCCTCCTGCCCGGCCGCTACGTGCCACGCGGCACCCTCGCGGGCGAAGCGTTTGAAGTGTTCATTCATCGCGACTCCGAGGATCGCATCGTCGCCACCACCGAGACGCCGCACGCGCAAGCCGGCGAATTCGCATTTCTTCGCGTCACAAGCGTCAACCCGCGCATCGGCGCGTTTCTTGATTGGGGACTGAGCAAGGACCTGCTGCTGCCCATGCGTGAACAAGCGACACCCGTGCGCGTCGGCGACTGGATAGTCGCCCATATTTTTGTCGATCCGCGCACCGATCGCATCGTCGCCACCACGCGTCTCGACCGCCATCTGCATCGCACACCGCCCGATTATCGCGACGGTCAGGCCGTGCAGGCTCTGATCTACGGGGAAACGGAACTCGGGTTCAAAGCGGTCGTGGAAAATGCGCACCGCGGGCTGCTCTATCGCCGCGACCTGCCCCACCAGCCGGCCTTCGGAGAAAAACTCACCGCCTACATCCGCGCCGTTCGCGACGACAGCAAAATCGATCTCACACTCGACGAGCCCGGTTATCAACGCGTCGCCCCCCTCGCCGATCGCATCCTCGAAGCGCTCGCGGCCGCCGGCGGCCGCCTGGCCCTCAGCGATGCCAGCCCGCCCGAGGCGATCCGTGATGCCTTTGGCGTGAGCAAAAAAGCCTTCAAGCAGGCCATCGGTGCGCTCTATCGCGATCGCGCGATCCTCATCGAGGACGGCGGTATCCGCGTGCCGGATACGCGACCAGCCATCCGCAAGATCCGCGCGCCAGGCCCGCCGCCGGCGCAGTGATTTGCGCGGGATTCGCCTCCTCTCTTTCATCGCCCATCCTCATTATTTTCCCATGTCCACAACCGACCTGCAGATCGAAAAAATCACCTCCGGCAGCGGCCGCGCCCCGAACAAAGGCGAAGCCGTGACCGTCCACTACACCGGCTGGCTCACCGACGGCTCCAAGTTCGACAGCTCCGTCGATCGCGACGAGCCCTTCACCTTCGTGCTCGGTGCCCGCCAGGTCATCGGCGGTTGGGATCTCGGGGTCGCCCAGATGAAGATCGGCGACAAAGTGAAACTCACCATCCCACCCCATCTCGGCTACGGCCCCCGCGGATTCCCCGGAGCGATTCCGCCCAACGCCACGCTCATCTTCGAGGTCGAGCTGCTCGCCATCGGTTGAGCGCCGGCCGGCCGGTTCTGCGCGAGCCGGCAGTCCCTTTTCATCGCTGCAACGCCACGCTTTCGGCCCGGCCATTTTTTCCACATGTCCGCCCGCTTCACCGTTCTTCTCTACTATAAATACGTCCGCGTCGAAGACCCGGAGTCGCTCGTGCGTGCACAACGCGAACTCTGCATATCACTCGGTTTGCGCGGCCGCATCCTCCTGGGCACCGAGGGCATCAACGGCACGCTCGCGGGCTCCGACGAAGCCACCTCGGCTTATCAGGACGCTCTCCGCGCGCTGCCGGAGTTTTCCGATATCGTTTTCAAAATCAGCCACGCGGAAACACAGCCTTTTCGCCGTCTCGAAATAAAAGCCCGTCGCGAGATCGTCACGCTCGGCGCGGGCGAAGAACTCGATCCCACGCAGGACACCGCCCCACATCTGCCGCCTGCCGAATGGAAACGCATGATCGAGGAGGAAGACGTGGTCCTTTTCGATGTGCGCAATCGCTACGAGTCCGCGGTCGGCCGCTTCAAAGGCGCCATCACTCCGCCCATCGAAAACTTCCGCGATCTTCCCGCCGTCCTTCCGCAGTATTCAGATCTTAAGGACAAAACCGTGCTCATGTACTGCACCGGCGGCATCCGCTGCGAAAAAGCCTCCGCGCTTTTTCGGCAGGCCGGTTTTCAAAACGTTTTCCAACTCGAAGGCGGCATCGTCACCTATGGCGAACAAGTCGGTGACGAGCATTGGGAGGGAGACTGTTTTGTATTCGACGAACGCATGACCATCCCCGTCGGTTCGCCGGAACCGAAGGCGCCCGTGGGACGCTGCGAACACACCGGTCGCGCCACGCGCAATGTCATCAACTGCCTCCACGATCCCTGTCACAAGCTGATCGTGGTCTCAGAGGAAGCCATCGCGGAAAACCCCGACGCCCGCCTCTGCCCCGACTGCCGCCGCGCCGGCCTCACCTCCGCCACCGCCGACTACGTCGGCAGCCCGGCGCGCACGGCCCGTTAACCACATGAGTCGTTTTCCTCCATGCCTACCGTTCATCTCATCCATGGATTTATCGGCGCGGGAAAAACGACGTTTGCGCGGCAACTGGAGCGCGAGACCGGTGCCGTGCGTTTCTCGCCCGACGAGGTAATGTCGCAGCGTCACGGCATCGATCCTCCCGCTGAGCTTTTCGCAACCTATCACGCGGCGATCATGGCCGAACTCAACGCCACCTGGCCCGCACTTGTCCGCAACGGCCGCGATGTGGTCCTCGATTACGGTTTCTGGAAACGCGCGGAGCGCGATGCCATCCGCGACGCCGTTCGCGCCGCGGGCGCGAGCCATCGCCTGTATTCAGTTTTCTGTGACGAAAGCACCGCCCGCTCCCGTATTCATCATCGCAATACCGATCTGCGCGGCAGCCTCTTCATCGCGCCGGCCACGTACGATCTTCTTAAAAACGGCTTCGAACCTCTGGAGCCAGATGAGGCTCACGAACTGGCTGAAACTTCCGCCGGGCCCCGGACTTAGGCGATTCCTTCCCCACCGAGGCCCATTGCGCCGCGCGCAGTTTTGGCTACCGTCAGCCGTCTATGCTGCAAAACCCCCGATCCCGCTCACAGCCGGTTTCTTCATTCACCCGTCGCGATGCGCTGCGTTTTTTCGGACTCGCCGGTGTCGCCGCACTGGGCCTTCCCGCGGTCGCGCGCACGCAGGGCAGCACCCCTTCCGGCCAGCCGCTTCGTCAGCCTGCCTTTTATCGTTTCTCGATCGGAAAATTCGAGGCGACCGCCTTCGTCGATGGCGGCTTCACCGCACCGCTGGCGCAAGTCGCCTTGTGGCCAGGCCGCTCGGCGGACGAGGTCGGCGAAGAACTCCGCACTGCCTTTTTGCCGCCGGATATTGCGCGACTCGTTTTCTCCGTGCTGCTCGTGCGCATGGGCTCCGAGCTCGTCCTGATCGACAGCGGTTGCGGCAATCTCTTTGGCCCCGCCGGTGGCCAGCTCGCCGGTCAACTCGCAGCCGCCGGAGTGAAGCCGGGCGATATCACCGCGGTCATCCTCACCCACGCGCACGGCGATCACATGGGCGGTTTGCTCACGGCGGAGGGACAGGCCGTTTTCTCCCACGCCCGCCACTTTGTGGCTCGGCGCGAATTCGATTTCTGGACGGCCTCGTCGCCGGCACTTCCGAAGAGCGTGCTCTCCGATCAGGAAAAACACGAGACCATCGCGGGTGCGCGCACGCATCTCCAAGCGATCAAGTTCGAGCGCATCAAAGCCGGCGATTCGCTGCTCGACGGGCTCGAGATCATCGATGCGCCGGGCCACACACCGGGGCACATCGCGCTCTCGTTCACCTCAGGTAGCGAGCAAATGCTCCACCTCGTCGATGCGGTGCATCATCACGCGATTTCTTTCGCGCGTCCGGACTGGGCGATCCGCTTCGATACCGATCCCGTCGCCGCCGTCGTCACGCGCAAACGTCTTCTCGATCGCGCCGCCGTGGACCGCGTGCGCGTTTTCAGCGGACACCTTCCCTTCCCCGCGCTCGGTCATGTGCGAGCCGTCGCGCGGGAACGCTACGAATACGTTCCCGAGGCATGGATCGTCTCGTGAGCATCCGCGCAGCACGACACCGGTGCGTCCAAAACCTCAGCCGCGACTATGCCGGCGGCGTGCGTTTCTGCGCGCCTTCCCGCTCTTCCGGCGTGGCGGTGGACGAACGTCCGGGCGTTGGTTCATCGGCGGATGGCTCCTCGCGCAAGATCGCCTGGCCGTGCGAAGAGATGCGTCCTCCGGCAACACGCCGGCTGCGCGAAGCGGCGAGGATGAATAACACCACGCCGAGCGCGGCGAGTAACACGATGCCCACGAGATAGCCCATCGACTAAATTACCGCATCGCCGCGTACGTGCCATCGGGACTTCTCCCCTTTCCCGCGCCGGGCGCTTCACCACCCGACGATCAAGTGGCGAAAAACTTGTCCTGCGCGACGCCACCTGCCTGCTTCTCCGCCCACGCTTGTCCCTCTCCACCCTCGAACTTTCCACACCCTCGCGCGCTGCCACCGATTTCGGGCAGCTCGGTTCGCGCATGGCGGCCCACTGGCTGCTCAAGACCGTCGGCATCAGCGCGTTCATCACGCTCTTTTTCGTCGCGTATTTCCGGCTGCTGAAATCACCCGTTTTCCCAGTGACAGTGATGCCGGTCACCGCGCTGGATGACTGGATCGCGTTCAACCCCTTCGCGCTGCCGCTTTACCTTTCTCTGTGGGTGTACGTGACCTTCGCGCCCGCCGCGCTGCCCGATAAACGCGCGCTCTACGCACTCGGTTGGGAGGCCGGTGGCGTCGCGCTCGTCGGGCTCGGCATATTTCTGTTTTTCCCGACGGTGATCCCGGTGCTGCCCATCGATTGGACGCAATATCCCGGTTTCGAATTCCTCAAAACCATCGACGCCGCGGGCAATGCCTGCCCCTCGCTCCACGTCGCATTCGCGATCTTCACGGCTATCCGCCTCGGCGAAACGCTGCGCGATATCCGCGCGCGGACTTTTCTTCACGCGCTGAACTGGCTGTGGGCGCTCGGCATCGTCTATTCGACGCTCGCGATCAAACAACACGTCGCCGTCGATGTGTATGCAGGCGCGCTTCTCGGTGTAGTGGGTGGACAACTACACTGGACCCGCGCCTTCCAGCGGAGCGCGCCGGTAATCACAAAGAAATCCCGGGCCTCCGCGTAAGGATCGACGGGGTCGGGGCTCAGTGCCCGCGACGGGTTTTGTTGCGAGCGGCGACCATCTGTTCGTGCTGCGCCTCCTCTACACCTTCGAGCGCGAGACGTTCAACCGCCTCCTGCTCATCGATGTCCTGCGCGGCATTTTTTTGATTCTCGTAAAACACCGGCGTCTCCGACGGGTCGCGCGTGACGGCACCGGCGCTCTGACCGTCGTCGTTGAGCGTGGGTTTCACGTTTTCACCCGTGAGCTCGGTGATCGCTTTCTCGCGATCCTCCGCGGTGGGATGACCGCTGCGACCGTCGATCGATGCGAGCTCGCGGGCGCGGCGCTCGATATCTGCGCCGGTGATGCCGCCGGAGCCCTGGCCGTTGAGGATTACTTTTCCTTGGTTGTTTAACGTGTTCATAGAAGTGCGGGTGTTGAGGAACGATGACGTTTCGCGGGGACTGACCGCGCACGTCGGCGTCGTGTGGGTTTTCCCCGACGCGTGCGTGGCCGCTTGCGGGCGCTACGCCGGTGTATTGGGTCGAGTTGCCGCCGGAGAAAGTTCAAGACCGCACGCTCGAGCGGCGTGAGTCGCGTGCGCGGCACGAGCTCGGCGCGCGGCTTCAAGACCTTCACGACCACGCCCTCGAGATAACCGTTCAGCACGAGCGGATGGATGTACGATTTCCGGCAGATGGCCGGCGTGTTTCCCAACCGTTGCGCGACGCGCTTGATCGCGCTCAGCATATTCTGTTTTGCCTGCGCCTGCGAGGTGAACGGCTCAAAGGCCAGCAACGCCTCCGCCGCGAGAACCGTGGCCGCCCACGTGCGAAAATCCTTCGCCGAAAATGCCTCGCCTCCGATCTCGCGCAGATACGCATTCACATCTTCCGAAGCGATGCGCTGCACCTCACCCTGGTCGTCGATGTATTGAAAAAGCGTCTGCCCCGGCAGCTCCTGCGCCTGTCGCACGATTTTCGCGAGGCGGGGATCATGGAGATCTATCTCGTGGCGTTTGCCGCCCTTGCCTTGGAACTGAAAACGCATCGTCCCCGCGCGCACTTTCACGTGTCGGTCGCGCAGCGTGCTCAGCCCAAAAGAACCATTTTCGCGCGCATACTCTTCGTTGCCCACGCGGATCAAGGTCGTCTCGAGCAAGCGCGTCACGGCCGCGAGGACTTTCTCCCGCGAGAGATCCGCGCGCCTCAGATCGCGCGCCACGCGTTGCCGCATGCGGGGCAGCGCGCGCCCAAACGCGAGCATGCGCTCATACTTCGCTTCATCGCGCACCTCGCGCCAGTCGGGATGATAACGATGTTGTTTTCGTCCGCGCGCATCGCGACCGGTCGCTTGCAGATGCCCGTTCGCTTGCGGACAAATCCACACATCGGTCCACGCCGGCGGGATCGCGAGACTGCGAATGCGCGCGAGCGTGGATTTGTTTTTGACCGACGCTCCATGGGCATCGACGTAACGAAACGTGCGTCCTGCCGCGAGACGACGAATCCCGGGGCTGTCGTCCGCGACATAACGAAGCCCCGCGGACTTTGCCGCGGCTCCGGCGCTTTCGATGAGAGCGATCGAGGACATGAGCATGCGGGGCATTTGCTGCGGGTTATTTGCCGAGCAGACGTGCGGTGACAAAAAGCAGGATCGCGCCGACCAGCCCCACGCCGAGTACGAGATACGCGATCGACCAGCCGGCGGTGGCGAAAGGAATGAGTGATGCGATTACCATGAGAACAGATGCGCTGAAACAAGGCGCCGCGCGTCGGAGATCACGCAGCGGAACAGGTGTTTTCCTTTGTTTCGCTTAACGCATGCCAGCACCGTCATGCGGCGCGTAACCGGCTCACAGGCCGGCGCCACCAGCGCCTTCTGAAACAGCCCGGAAAATCTCACCCACGGCTCCGCGGAGGAACGGGGCGATTCTGCAACGCGTCGCGCATGCCGCGACTGCACAATGCGCGCTTCTCAACTCAGCGCGGCTGCCGCCCACCCCGGCAGGGGAAACACTTTTTTCTCCGCGTAATCGTTCAGGAGATTTTGCACCCACGCGCGCGAACACCGGCAGTCGGAAAGGCGCAGCGTTTTTTCGCCGCTGGCATCTTCGATGACGTATCGCCCCACTTCGATGCGCAACGGTTCCGCCTCGCCGTGCAGCAGGCAGACGACCTCCATGCGACCGCGTTTGGAATCGATCCGCAGATCCTCGAGCCGGCCGTAGCGCGCGAGCATGTCGTTCAGGTAAACCCGCGCGGATTTCCCAGCGAGGGCGTCTTTGGCAGCGCGAAACATAGAAATCACGTAGGGAAAAGGGAGGGTTGGAGCGCGACGTTAACCGGCGCGGTCGCACACTACACTGGATTTCCGGCGGTCAACTGCTGCAGGCGAAAAATCGCCCTCCACAGATCCCCGACGAGCCGCGTCACGGCGAACCCAATGCCCAACTCCGTGTCCTGCCCGTCGTTCTTCAACCTTCCAGCCCCGCCATGAAATTCTCCGCCAACCATCTGAAACGTTATAAAGAAATCGCGTCGCTTCTCTGGCGCTACGGCCGCACCGACCTCGTGCGCCAGATGACCACCGAGGATGCTTTCCAAGTGAAAGCGGACGCCGAGGAAACTTCAGGGAAAAGCACGCCCGAACAACTCGCCGACGATCTCGAAGCCTTGGGCCCGGCCTATGTGAAACTCGGCCAGGTGCTCGCCGGCCGTCCCGATTTGCTTCCCGCGCCTTACATCAAGGCCCTCGCGCGTCTTCAGGATAAGGTGAAACCGTTTTCGTTCGAAGACGTGGAGCAGATCATCACGACGCAGCTTGGCGTGCGCATCTCCAAAGCGTTTTCATTTTTCTCCGCCGAGCCTCTCGCCGCCGCGTCGCTCGGCCAGGTTCACATGGCCACACTGCGCGACGGCCGCCTCGTCGCCGTCAAAGTCCAGCGGCCCGGCATCCGCCAACAACTCGCAGACGACTTCGAAGTATTGTCCGAGATCGCCGCCTTCTTCGACAAACACACCGCCGTCGGAAAACGCTATCGTTTCAGCAATGTCCTCGAAGAATTCCGCGCCACCATCCAGCAGGAGCTCAACTACGAGCGCGAAGCGCAGAATCTCGTGAAGGTCGGTGAAAATCTCGCGTCGTTCGAATCGATCCAGATACCGCAGCCGATACCCGACTATTGCACGGGCACCGTGCTCACGATGGATTTTGTCCGCGGCCGGAAGATCACCAAACTCGGCCCGCTCGCGCGTCTTGAGATCGACGGCACGCACTCGCTCGCGGCGGAACTTTTCAAAGCATATTTGAAACAAGTGCTCGTCGACGGGCTTTTTCACGCCGACCCGCATCCGGGAAATGTCTTTGTCACCGACGACCATCGCATCGCGTTGCTCGATCTCGGCATGGTCGGCCACACCGGCCCGGTGATGCAGGAAAATCTTCTCAAGCTCATCCTCGCGGTGAGCGACGGCAAAGGCGAAGAAGCCGCCGAGATCGTCACGCGCCTCAGCGAAAAACTCGACGATTTCAACCCGATGGAATTCCGCCGCCGCATCGGCCAGCTCGTGGCGCTGCGCCGGGATCAAGGCCTCGAGCAACTCAACGTCGGACGTTCGTTGCTCGACGTGAGCCGCAGTGCGCACGAGAGCGGCCTCTACGTGCCAGGCGAACTCACCTTGCTGGGGAAAACACTCCTCCAGCTCGATGAGGTCGGCCGCATCCTCGACCCCAGCTTCGATCCCAACGCGACCGTGCGCGAGGAAGCGTCCATGCTCATGGCGCAACGCGTCCGCAAGGATCTCACGCAGGGCAACGCCTTCAGCACGCTGCTCGAGATGAAAGACTTCGTTTCGAATCTGCCCGCGCGTCTCAACCGCATCATGGACGTCGTCGCCAACTCCGAGCTCGAAGTAAAAGTGAAGGCGACCGATGCGAAGCCGCTCGTCGATGGCATGCAGAAAATCGCCAATCGCATCACCTGCGGTCTCATCCTCGCCGCGTTGATCATTGGCGCCGCGTTGTTGACGCGCATCGATACGCCGTCGCGACTGCTCGGTTATCCGTCGCTCGCGATCATCTGTTTCCTCGCGGCCGCCGCCGGAGGATTCTGGCTGGTCGTGAACATCTTCATCCAGGACCACCGCAACAAAACAAAACCTCCGCGGTGAAGTATCTTCACCAAGTGCGAGAACGAGCGCGCGTGTGAAAGAGAAAGGTGGAGAGAAGGCTGCGCGCGCCGGGAGCGCCGGCGTCTCGCCGGCAGTTGTAGCAGGAACGCAATCGTTTCATCGAAATCGCGTGCACTCAGACGCGTGCGCTCGTGCGCGAAAGGCCTGCGCCATCGTTCGCGCAAACTGCATGTGCACGCACTTTCGCGGGATGCATTTCGCGTCGGGCACTTCCTTGCCCCAGCGCCCGGCGAAAAACTAAGCAACTGTGAAATAGCCACTAACGTGCTCATCGCCGCGCGTGGCACAACGGCAGCAAACGAGGGAGAGGCATCACTTTTGTTTTATGAAAACCAATTATCTGCCCCGCGCTTTCGTCGCCGCCCTCCCCGTTCTCAGCCTTTTCGCCCTTACCGCCTGCGTTGCGCCCAATCCGCCGCGGCCCGCTGTGGCCTACCCGGTGACCTACCAGATCCCGATCGGAAACACGCAGGTCCAGGCCAACACCGGTGCCCAAAATCTTCAGATCAGTCCGAATCAAGACGTCACCGTCATCCCCGGACGCACGCTCTATTATCAGGTCATCTCGCCCATCGATGTCGTCGTCAGCGTATACGAACTTTCCTCTTCAAGCACGCCGGCTGCCGCCACGCGGTTGACGCACTCTCAGGGCACGAACTTCACCGCGTCGCTCACGCCCTCGACCTCGGCGCTTCGCTTTAGCTTTGCCGCCTCTCAAGCCAACACCAGCGGCACACTGCGCTTCACGCTGTCCGACACGCCGCTCGCGCCTGCGGTGACGCCGCAACCGTCGGTGATCATCCCCTGATCCCCGACGCTGAGCTCCGCAGGTTTTTCTGCGTAACCATTTTTTGAATACAACCGATCCGATGAATCAAACTCCTCCCGCCGCGCCGGCCGTCAGCGTAAACACCATCTTGAGCGCTTACTTTCCGTTTCTCCTCACATCGCCCGGCGCGGCGCAATCCGAGGCGGGCGATGCGGCGAAGCGCTCATCGACCGACAGCCTTTCGTCTTGCGACGACCGCCACGCGGATCGCTCCCAGCTGCGCATGGCGCATTGAGCCAGCTGGCGCAGCGCGCGACTGCCGCTCGACATGAGCGCAGGTCGCGAGGCAACTTCTTCACGGTCGTCTTCGGCGGCCGTATATGCGCCTATTTTTCTTTTTCTTACTCGGCAGCCTGAGCGTCTGGGGAGCCAGTCCCTCTACCCCGCCCGCCGAAACCCTCTCATGGTCCAGCTGCTTGGAAATCCCCGACCGCACGCTGTGCGTATTACCGCCCGCGAACTCGCCAGAATCGCCGGTGCCGTTGGTGATATATCTGCAAAATCTCGCCGCCCCGCGCATCGGCACCGATTCTGACGAGGCCATCCTCGAAGACCTGCGCGCGAGCGGGCATTTCGTCGTCCTCCTCGACTATCAACACCATGCGCGCGCGCGCGTCCCATTCCTCAATCGGGACCTCGCCAAACTCCGCGACGATCTTCGCGCCGGCACGCTCCTCGCGGGTCGCAACATCGACCGTACACGCGTGTACATCGTGCCGTCGGGACACCGGCTGAAACGCGACGTCGTATTCTACCGCGACGCAGGCCGTACGCTCGCGCTCGATCTCATCTATCCCTCCGGAACTTCCCCGCAGTCGCCCGGCAGCGTCATCGAATTTTCCTGCGACAATCGCGACCGCATGGGCAACTCGTCGCTCTCCATTTGCAGCGACACGATACTCGATGGACTCGCGACGGAAGGTTTCAGCGTCGCGATGGCCGATCATCCCGTCGCACCGCCGTACAAAGGACTCGATGCGATGCCTGAAAGCGCATGGAAAATCAAAGCCGCCGTCCGCACCTTGCGCGCCCAACTCCACTCGCTCGGCCTCAACGAGCGCATCGGCGCAGCCGGTTTTTCCCGCGGCAGCGGCATGGCGTTGATGCTTCTCAGTACGGCGGGCATGCGGGAATTTGAAGGCCGCGGAGAACACGTTGACCAAAGCAGCGCAATCCAGGGCGCCGTCGTCATGTCGGGACGTTTCACGTATCTCGATCTGTTGGAAAACGACCACATGATCCCGCGCTACGAACAAGCGTGGGGCGCGCGCGAAACCCATCTCGATACCTGGCGGCGCCACGGCGCGCTCGATTATCTGCAGGCGCCCACCCAGCCGCTTTTTCTCACCATCAACATCACCGAAGCGCCCGACGCACTTCACCAAATGAAGGTGCTCCGCCAGCGACTCGCCGAACTCGGCAACGACACCCTTTTCATGATGGAGCGCACGCCGCGCGGTCACAAAGTCGCGCTCGATCCGGACATCCTTCGCGAGATGACCGCATATCTTCGGCGTCAGCTTGCCCCGCGCTGACCGGCCTCGAGCCTCCGCGTATGCCGCAAAAAAAGGCGCGTTCGTTTTCGAACGCGCCCTTCAAACCGACGGCAAATAAATCAGAACGTCACGCGCACGCCGCGAAGCGGGATCTCGCGACCACGCGCTTGAGCCAGGCGCTCGCGCGCTTCGACCCGGCGGGCGACGAGCTGCGACACATACGCGCTGGCTTCACGCCAACCGAGGTTCAGCAAATAACCCCCGCCCAAAAGACCCGTCACCGCTCCCATGAGCTGGAGCCAGAGCGTCTGCGTGCTGCTGGGATCGTAGCCGGCGCCGCTCGTCCACGGCAGAACCTGCATGACCGTTCCCAGAAGAAAGAATCCGATGGCATTGGCTGTATTCATAATCTGCCCCTCCTTTAGCCGCACCCATGCCAACCCTCCCGCCAGCGGGCTTTCGCCTGTTTATTAACAACTTAGAAACGACCTGAGGGCATCACCCCGGTTAACAACCTTGCATTTGGCATGACGCCAAAAATCGCGTTCTTGCACCCTGCAAGAAACTCCGTGGCCACCGGCAATTCTTACCGAGCTCACAAATCCCCGAGTTGCGGGCGCAGCACGATTTCCTCGACCACCGTGCGCCGGCCGAGCCGGTAAATGTCGAAAAACGACTGCGCGACGTCCTCCGCGCGCATGATGCGGCCCGGCTGCACCTCGCCGCTTTTTTCCCACGAAGGCGACCACGTCGCGCCCGGATGCACGCAGCACACACGCACGCCTTTGTCGCGCAATTCCGCGCGCATCACCTTGCTCAAACCCGTGACGCCAAACTTCGCCGCACAATACGCCGCACTGTTTGGATACGCATCGAGTCCCGCGATCGAGCTCATGTTAAACACATCGCCGCGCCCGCGCGCAGCCATCGCCGGCACAAACGCACGCGACACCAAAAACACGCTCCGCAGATTCGCCGCGATCTGCTGATCGAACGCTTCCACACTCGTCTCCGCGAACGGCCCCGGCCGGAACGAGCCGGCGTTATTGATCAACACATCGACCGCGCGAAACGTTTTCGTCACCGCCGAGGCGACCGCCGCCACGTCTGCTTCGACACTCACGTCACCCGGAAAAACATCCGCCGCGCCCGCGCCCAGCTGACGGCATTTCTCCGCGACCTTCTCCAAGTTCTTCGCCGATCTCGCCACCAGCGCGAGGCGCACGCCCGGTAGTTCCCGGGCGAATACACAGGCGATGGCTGCGCCGATGCCTTGCGACGCTCCGGTGATCAAAACAACGGGTTTTTTCATAATGGGTAGGAGCGGCTTTATGCCGCGACATCATCAACTCGCTTTACGTCGCGATTTCATTGGCTCGGTTTCGCGTCGCAACTCCGCGACCCTTTGCCGCGCTCGTCCAGTGTTTTGTCCGTCGTGAACTCAGCACAGCAACGACTCGAAGTTCATGAAGTCCGCGACGAAGCCGCCCTTCACACCCTTGCAGATCACACTCACGGCATCATGCGAATGCAGCGACTCGAGATGCGCGCACGCGATGAGGAAATCCTTCACGCGTTTCTCGCGATCGAATTCCCGGTAAAGCAGCCGCGCCGCGTCCTCCACGAATTTCAGATTCGCGCCGTTCAACTCGGCAAACGCCTGCTCGTCCTCACGTTTCACCATCACCTGCGTCTCCGTCTGCAACGCGCGTTCGCAGAGCGCGTGGATGTCTTCGATCCAGATTTTTGCGCCCTCGGTTTCTTCGACGATGATCCGCGCCTTGCTGCGTTGCGAATGCGGCACCGTGTACGCTCCGCGCAGATCGCGCGCATGCTCCGACAACTCCGCCGAGCACGGGCACGCCGACGAGTACACAAAATCGAAATGGATGAACCGACGGTAAACGCCGTCGCGCGTCATCACACCTTCGAAAGCCACATTGTAGAACTGATAGCCTTCCAAGCCGCTGCGCAGGCTGCGCTGCAGCATCGGATACGAGAACCGGATCTTCAACCGCGCGTCCTTGCTCTCCACTTTCTTCAGATACGCGCGGAGGATGCGGCCCATCCATTCGCCCGTGAACACCTCGTCTTTGTGTTCGTAAAACGAGCGCACGATGCGGCTCATGTTGATGCCTTTCAGCTCGGCTTCGAGCGACACCGTGCCTGTCACGCTGGCCTCAAGCGTGAGGACCTCGCGCGACTTCGTGCGGAATTTCAGTGGCAGGCGGAAATTATGCACACCCACCTGCTGGATCGGCACGGGCGCACC
The DNA here is from genome assembly GCA_964573305.1 of uncultured Opitutaceae bacterium. Taxonomy (GTDB): domain Bacteria; phylum Verrucomicrobiota; class Verrucomicrobiia; order Opitutales; family Opitutaceae; genus Nibricoccus. The sequence goes on along the minus strand of CAZNJG010000012.1, from coordinate 35,614 downwards.
TTGGATCGAATCCTGCGCCGCCTCCATCATGTCGGGCAGCGAGGCGCGGTATTTCGCGTCGGGCTTGAACGAGGCATCGTATTTCCGCGCGATTTTCGCCGGCGTGCCGTCGGCCGAGCGGTGCAGGTACATGGGCTTTTTCTTCATGATCGTTTTTTGTTTCGGGCGCGGGGGGACGATAACCGCGCTCACCGGGCCGCCTGTCGCGGCCGGAAAATTTTCAGCCGGCATCCGGGCCGTAATACTCCGCAAAATTGCGGGGCGTCTCGAAAAGCCGCACGCGGTGCATGGTCGCGCCTTTCAGCCGCGGGGCGATCTCGTTCCAAAACGCGATCACGAGGTTTTCCGTCGTGGGCAGGATGCCCTGCAGGAAATCGACCTCTTCATTCAGATTCCGATGGTCGCAACGTTCCACGATCGCCGTTTGCAGCAATGACTTCAGATCGCCGAGCTCGACGATGAATCCCGTGTGCGGATCCGGCCGGCCTTTCACCGTCACCTCGAGCACGTAGTTGTGTCCGTGCCAGCGCGGATTGTTGCACATGCCGAAGTGCTCGCGATTCCACGCCTCATCGAAATCCGGGTTATGCAGACGGTGCGCGGCATTAAAATGCACCTGGCGCGTTACCAGCACCACCCCGGGCAGCGAGCGGCTGGAAGGACGCCCGGCGGAGGTGGCTGCGGAATTTTCGACGGACATAAGTGCGCCAGCCAAAGGCACTCAGCGGGCCGGGTCAAATTCGCAGCGAGCGCCGTCTTGCCAAGCTCGCCGCGGGGTGCTTCCACACCCCACGACGATGAGCATGAAGTTTTGCATCCTAGGCAGCGGCAGCACGGGCAATTGCGCCCTGCTTCGCTCCGCCGGGGCCCGCGTGCTCGTGGATGCCGGCTTTTCCCCGCGCAAAACCGCCTCGCTCCTCGCCGCCGTCGGCGAATCGTTCGACGCGATCGACGCGATTTTCCTCACGCACGAACACGGCGATCACGCCGCCCTCGTCAACGGCCTGCACCGCCATCCGCGCATCAAGGTCTTCGCCAATCCCGCGACCGCGCGGACACTGCAGCAACGTCTCGATTTCCGCGTGGACTGGCAGCTCTTCGAAACCGGCTCGCGCTTTCGTTTTCACGACCTGGAGATCGAGAGTTTTTCCGTTCCGCACGACGCGCAGGATCCCGTCGGGTTTCTCTTCGCGACCGGCGGTGACGACTTGTTTTCACCGCGCCGCCGCCTCGCCTGGCTCACCGACCTGGGCCACACGCCGCAGCACATCCACGAGCGTATCCGGGAAGTGGATATACTCGCGGTCGAGTCCAACCACTGCGCCGACATGCTCCGCGCCGACACACGCCGCCCGTGGTCGTTGAAGCAACGCATCGGCGGACGCCATGGCCATCTTTCCAACCAAAGCACGCGCGCCTTTCTCGAAGAGATCGCGAGCCCGAGCTGGCGCCACATTTTCCTCACGCACCTCAGCCGCGACTGCAACAGCCCGGACACCGTCCGCCGCGCATTCGACGGCGCCGCCTTCGCGTCACGATGCGCACTCTCCGTGGTTGAACCGGGCGCGAGCACCCCGCTCCACGACTTCGCATAATTTGCGCAACACGGCGCGCGAACTGCCTGCGTCCGTAAGCTTGCCGATGCCCGCCGTTTCCGGCAGCATGGACGGTTGAATCTATGAACGCCTCTGACGCTCCGTTTCGCCGCACGAAAATAGTTTTTACTCTCGGCCCCGCCACCGAGAGCGAGGAAATGCTCGAAAAGATCATTCTCGCGGGCGGCGACATCGCCCGCCTCAACATGGCGCACGCGAAACATGACTGGGTGCGCACCGTCATCCGCCGCATCCGCGCCGTCTCCCAAAAGGTCGGTCGCGAGATCGCGATCATGATGGACATCAAGGGACCGGAGATCCGTACCGGCAATGTGGATACACCGATCGAGCTGCAGCCCGGCGAAATCTTCGACTTCACCGTGCGCCCGGGCGAGGGCCGCGACCAGTCCGAGGAAATCCGTTCCGTCGATGTCAATTATCAGAACCTCATCAACGACATCAAAGTCGGCGACACCGTCCTCGTGGACAACGGCCTCATCCGCCTCGAGGTGCTCGAAAAAGACGACGCCCACATCCGCTGCCGCGTGCTCATCCCCGGCGAACTCAAGTCCAAGCGCCACATCAACCTCCCGGGCGTGAAGGTGAACCTGCCGTCGTTCACCGAAAAGGACCGCGTGGACACACTCGTCGCCATCGAGGAAGGCATTGATTTCATCGCGCTTTCCTTCGTGCGCGAAGCGAAGGACATCGAGGGTCTGCGTGAATTTCTCCACGCCAATAAATCCAAGGCGCAGATCATCGCGAAGATCGAGGATCAGTCCGCGATCGAGAACCTTGAGGAGATCGTGAAGATCACCGACGCGCTCATGGTCGCCCGCGGCGACCTCGGCATCGAGTGCCCGTTCGAAGAACTCCCCATCATCCAGCGCACCGCCGTCCACTCCTGTCTCGCGCACGGCAAGGCCGTCATCATCGCGACTCACATGCTGGAATCCATGATCTCGTCGCCGATGCCCACCCGCGCGGAGATCACCGACGTCGCCAACGCCGTGCTCGAACAAGCCGATTGCGTGATGCTCTCCGGAGAAACCACCGTCGGCAAATACCCGGTCGAGTGCGTCGAGATACTCGACAAGATTTCTCGCCGCATCGAACGCGAGATCACCGACATCTACGAGGAGCCTGCGTTCTTCTCACAGGAAAAGATGAAGGTGCTGCGCTCCGCGGTCGTCATGGCCAACGAACTGCCCAACGCGCACATCATCACCTTCACGCGTCTCGGCTTCATGGCCCGCGGCCTGGCCGCGCTCCGTCCGCCCCGCGCGCCGATCTACGCTTTCACGCCGGCCATCGATACGCTCCGCCAGCTCCGCATCCTTCGCGCGGTCGAAGGCTTCCACATGCCATTTGCCTCGGATCCTGACACGACCATCAGCCACGCGATCTTCGAGCTTCAAAAAGCCGGCCGCGTGAAAACCGGCGACAAGCTCATCGTGGTCACGGACATCATTTCCAACGACCGCCTCGTGGATTGCGTCCAGCTCCGCACGGTGCGCTGAGAAGCTTCCGCTTGAAAAAGCCGCCGTGTCGCACGGCGGCTTTTTTATTCCTTCGGCAACACGAGTTCGAAGACCGCCCCGCCCGCAGGGTCATTCTCGACCCGCACGCGTCCGCCGTGGGCTTCGATGATCGCCCGTACGAGACTGAGCCCCAAGCCCAGCCCGCTTTGCGAACGGCTCTGGTCGCAACGATAAAGCCGCTCCCAAATCCGCGGCTGTTCCGCCTCCGGCACACCCGGGCCGGTATCGCGCACCGTGAGCACGGCGTCGTTGTCGCGTTCCACCGCAGTCACCGTCACCACGCCGCCTTCCGGCGTGTATTTGAGCGCGTTGTCGATCAGGTTCGCCACCGCCTGGCGCAGGCGCGTGCCATCGGCCCGCACCGGTGTATCCGAAACGTCGATACGCAGCGCGATCGATTTCGCCGCGGCGACTTCTTCGTAAAGCGAACCCGCGCTCCGAGCGATCTCGCCGAGGTCACAGCGCGAGCGATCGAGTTTTAACATGCCCGCCTCGGCTTCGGAAATCTCCATGAGCGCGCGCAGCAAACGCAGCATTTCGTCCGATCGCTCCACACAATCCGCGAGCGCTTCGTTCTTCGCCGCAGCATCGTCGCCGGCCAGCGCCAGTTCCGCAGAGCCGCGCATGCTCGTGAGCGGCGTGCGCAGATCGTGCGCCACGTTGTCGAGCGCTTCCCGCATCGCGCGCAAAAGCCCGGCGTTCTTATCGAGCACGGTATTAAACTGCCGCACGAGTTCCGCGATGTCGTCGCTTCGCGCCGGCTCCGGCACACGCGCGTCGAGCGCTCCTGTCGCCACGATCCGCCGCGCAGTTTCGACAACCTGCCGCAACGGTCGCGTCGCCCGCCTCGCCACGATCACGCCGCCCGCAAATCCGATCAGGACCACGCCGCCCGCGAGCCACACGAAGACCCGCCGCAGCGGCTCCAGCAACGCCGTGCGATTATCCGTGCTCCGCGCGACTTGGAGCAGCAGTCCGTCGGGCAACAGCGTCGATAGCACCGCGACATCTTCCTCTTCGTCGAGTGGCACCCGCACGGTGAGTGTGCTCCGCTCCGTCCATCCGCCCCAGCCATCCGGCACGGTGACCTTGGTCGCATCTTCAGCGATCCAGTCGGGCGGCACACTCGCCCACACCACACCGCGTCGCGACACCAGCCGGATAAACAACGACCGCACATACGGCGCGCGGCTGTCTTCATAAACACGTTCCTGCAAACCGCGCAGGCCAAACGCGCCGTACACATCGACGTATTGCTGCAAACGCAGGCGCAACGCCTCATGTTCGCGCTGCTCCAATTGCTCGCCGAGGAGCCAGTACATCAGGCCGAACATCGCGCTGAAACCCACGGCAAAGACCACCGCGAACCACACGCTCAGCCGCACCGCCACCGACCGTCGCAAATGGGAAAACGCGCTCATCGTTCACTCCCCGCGCTTAAACACGTAACCCACACCGCGCATCGTTTCGATGCGGGTTTTGTCCGGATCGATCTTCGCACGCAGACGGTGCATGAGCACATCGACGACATTGGTCTGCGGGTCGAAACTGTAATCCCACACATGCTCGAGGATCATCGTCTTGGTGACGGGCCGGCCAGGATTTCTGAGCAAGTATTCGAGCAACGAAAATTCGCGCGGCTGCAACTCCACCTCGGCGCCATCAACCGCGACTCTGCGCGCCACCAGATCCATCTCGACGCCGTTCACCGCGAGGCGCGTCGCTTCGGGTGTGCGCGTTGAACGCCGGATGAGCGCCTGCAAGCGCGCCGACAATTCTGCGAACGCAAACGGCTTGGTGAGGTAATCGTCCCCGCCCGCCTGCAGTCCTTTCACGCGATCTTCCACGCTCGAACGCGCGCTCAAAAACAACACCGGCATGTCCGTGCGGTTTGCGCGCAGACGCTTCACGAGGCTCAAGCCATCGAGCCCAGGCAACATCACATCGACCACCGCCGCGTCGTACGGCGTGGTGCTCGTCAGCGCCAGGCCGGTGTCGCCATCGGGCGCATGATCCACGGCATAGCCTTCCTGCTTCAGGCCTTTGACCACGAAGGAGGCGATTTTGGCATCGTCTTCGACCACGAGAATTCGCACGGCAGGACTTTGATTGGATGCACTCATCGATGGAAAGCGCGAAGGTGGTACGCGCGGGCACGCCTTGATCGACGTGAGATGTATCTCTCCCAAGAAAACGCCCCGGATCTTTGCAGAATCCGGGGCGGCCATCACTTCAACACAGCAGCCTGTTGGTTTCTATCAGGACGCTGAAAAATCAGTTCTCCGAGTCGCCGGTTTCATCGACCACCACAAAGCGCGTGCCATTGCGGGTCCAGACGCGGAGCAGAGTCTTTTTCGACTCCGCGTTTTCGGTGAGACGCACCGCGTCTTCAGCCGAGCGCACGGGTTCGCGATTGATTTCCTGAATCACATCGCCCGGTTGGAGACCGGCAGCCGCGGCCGCGGAGGTCGGATCGACTTCGGTGATGAGCGCACCTTGCACGCGGGCTGGGATGCGAAACTCACGACGGGCCGCAGGTTCGAGATCGGCCACGCCGACGCCGTTGAGCGTGCTCGCGCTGCCACCGCCGTTGCCAGCAAGCGACATGTCTTTCGGCTGTTCAACGATGGTGACTTTGAGGGTTTCCATTTTGCCGCGACGAACGACATCAAGCGACACCTCGGTTCCAGGAACAACCCCGGCCACCGCGAAGCGAAGCGCGCGGTTGTCCCGCACATCTCTGCCGTTAAACTTTTTGATCACATCGCCCGGTTCGAGTCCGGCTTTGGCTGCGGGACTACCAACGACCACATCGGTGACGAGCACACCGTCGCGATCCTTGAGAGAAAAGCGTTTCGCCAGCTCGTCGTTGATTTCCTGCTGCATCGACACGCCTAGGTATCCACGCACGACTTTGCCCGTGCTGACGAGTTGCTCCATCACGCTGCGCGCGAGATTCGACGGGATCGCAAAGCCGATGCCTTGGAATCCGCCGGAGCGGCTGTAGATCGCGGTGTTGATACCGATCAGGCGGCCGCGCACGTCGATGAGCGCGCCGCCGGAGTTCCCCGGATTGATCGCGGCATCCGTCTGGATAAAATCTTCGTACTCGAGGCCGACGGTCATGCTGCGGCCGAGCGCGCTGACCATGCCGCTGGTGACGGTCTGGCCGATGCCAAACGGATTGCCGATCGCGAGCACCAAGTCGCCGACTTCGGTCTGATCGCTGTCGGCAAACGTGATCGCCGGCAGGTCCTTCGCATCAACCTTGATGACGGCGAGATCGGTCTTCGGATCGGCGCCGACGAGTTTCGCGGTGAATTCGCGGCGATCCGGCAGCGTGACTTGGATTTCGTCCGCGCCGCTGACGACGTGGTTGTTCGTAAGAATATAGCCATCGGCGCTCACGATCACGCCAGAGCCGAGTCCGCGTTGTTCGGGCTGGCGCTGAGGAGGACGGCCGCGCCCTTCATCCATGGGCGGAATGCCAAAAAAATCGCGCCAGCGCGGATCGCTGAAGAAAGGATGCATCTCGGGCGCCGGTACATTCCGACGCGCGGTCACGTTGACCTGCACCACGGCGGGCGCCACCTGCTTGATCACGGGCGAATAGCTCGCTGACTCGCCCACCCCAGAGCGAGCCAGCGGCTTTTCGTCTATTTTCACAGACACCTGTGGTTTCCCCGGGTCGGCGGACCACGCAACTACGGACAATGCGAGGCCCGCCGCAGCGACCAACCCAACCGTCGACCAAACCCTGCGACGGCTGGAAATTGAAGAAGTGTGTGTGGAATTCATGGCTGGTAAGATGGGTTGAACGTTTTGGAACGTACCCACCTTCGCACAGCTTCGTTTCCCCTGCCTTTCATCACCCTTACATTTTTGTAAGGTTCGCGGCCGCCTCCGCGCGAACTGCCGCGGCGCCTAAGGCGCGCCCGCGCTCACTTCACGCCTTCACGTTCAAGTAATTCCGCGAGATCGCGCTGTTCCGGATAACGCACGCGCTCCGGATCCGGATGCACGCGGCGAATCCACACCCCCTCGATGCGCTCCGGATATTTCTCCGCGATCGCCGCGAAGATCTCCGGATCGGCTTCGCCATCGTCGCCGATCAACAGAAACCGCACATGCGGAAAACCCGCGAGGATCGCATCGATGTGTTTGCGTTTGTACGCGGGCGTGCCGTTAAGCGAATCGCCGCGCTCGGTGGAAATTTCCTTCAAGATCAACACCCCACGCGGGAAATCTCCGGCGCGCAAAAACCGGCGCACGTTATCCGTCAGTTGTCGTGGAGTTCCGGATACAAAGAAAATCGGGCTCGTCTCCGGCGCGGGATTTTTTGCCACCACACGTTTGTACAACTCCGCGAGTCCGGGGACCGATGTACGCAGCTCGCCAGGCACGAGCAGGCTGTTGCCGAGAAGGCGGCGCGTGCTGGTCACTTCGCTGACCAGAATCGTGTCGTCGATATCGGAGATGATGCCGATGCGGTTCCTCGGATCGGGCACGAGCAAACCCGCCGGACTGCTCGCCTCCGGGATCGATTCGATCTCATGCCAGCCGGGCGCGAGCGGCAGCGGCACATTGGAGAGCAACTCCCAGTAGCCATGATCGTCCGCGCGGAGCGTCCACGAGAAATCGCCGACGCGCCACGACACCGCCCCTTCTTCGCCACTGGTGAGGAGCAGGCGCGTGTTGCGATACAGCGCACTCAGCCGGCCGGAATCTTTTTCCGGCGGCTCATGGCGCTCCGTGACGCGTCCGGAAAAACGAAAGCCAGCGGCCCCCACCCAACCGTCATCGACGATCGTGTGCCAGGCATCTTCGGCATAAATGCTCGCGGCCATGCTGAGAAAAAGAATGCGCTGCATCCAGGGACGGATCGCGAAACGGAGGGACAGAATCATGGTGAGAAAAAAGATACGTCAAATGACCGCGGCGATGTCGCGCGCTGCGTGAGGGCGCGCGATCGCCTTTGCCGCCGTCGCCATGCGCTTCAACCGCGCGGCGTCAGCCATCCAGCTTTCGAGATGATGCGCCGCATCACCCACATCATAGAGCCGCACCGCCGCGCCCGCCTCCAGCAGATACTCGCAGTTGCGCTGCTCCTGTCCCGGGATCGGCGCGATCAACGCCGCCGGTTTTCCCTTCGTGAGGATCTCGCTGGTGGTGAGTCCGCCCGGTTTCGTCACAATCAAATCAGCCGCGTCCATCCACTCGTGCATGTTGTCCACAAAGCCGCGCACCGTGATCGACGTCGGGAGTTGCGCAGCCATGTCGCGGCAGCGTTTCTCCATGTCGGCATTGCGTCCCGCGATCACCACGATCGACAACCCGCTGGGCGCACCGCGAAACGACTCCAGCGCCTCGACCGTCGGCCCCACGCCAAAACCGCCCGAGAGCAACAACACCGTCGGCTTCTCCGGCAGCCCGAGTTTTTTGCGCGCAAGCGATGCTTCCGTGCGTTGAGCAAACACCGGATCCACCGGAATGCCTGTCACGCGAATGCGCTCCGCGGGAAAACCCTTGCGCTCCAGTTCGCGCGCGGCCGAGGGCGTCGCCACGTGATAGTAGTCAATATTTGGATACACCCACAGCGCATGCGGGCTCACATCGGTCACCACCGCATGCACCGGCACATCCAGTTTACCGCGGCCTTTCAGATCGGAGAGCAGCTCGAGCGGCAGAAAATGCGTGCACACGATCGCTCGCGGCGCGGTTTCCTCGAGGAGTTTTCTAAAGGGAAGTGTGCTCGCTTTGTTAAAGGCCAGACGCGCCCGCACGCGTTTGCTGGTGACGGGCCGCACGACATCGGAACGCTCGTACAAATAACCCCAAAGCTCGGGCGCGCGCTGCACCAGATCGATGTAGGACTTCACATACATCCGGCGAAAAAGCGCCGGCGTGCAGTCGAGGATATCCATGACTTTCGGCGACTCGCCCCGCGCGTGGAGCGCAACGGCAATGGCTTGCGCGGCTCGTGTATGCCCCGCACCTGCTGTGGCGTGCAAAACCAGCACCAGTTTTTTCCCGTCGAACGATGTCGTCTTCAAGCCGCACACCCCAGCGAAACGCGCCGCTTGAATCAAGCCGGCGTCGTCGCACTCCTTGACGCGCCCGCCACCCTGACGTTGCTTGCGCGTCTCGTCTCTTCGCGGCCGATAGCGCGTGCGATATCCGCCTTTCACTCTTCACCATTCACCCTTCACTCTTCCTCCGATGTCCACCGACGCTCCCATTCCCGTCACCGTCCTCACCGGCTTCCTCGGCGCCGGCAAAACCACGCTGCTCAACCGCATCCTCACCGAGCAGCACGGCAAAAAAATCGCCGTCATCGAAAACGAATTCGGCGAAGTCGGCGTGGACAACCAGCTCGTCATCCAGAGCGACGAGGAAATTTTCGAGATGAACAACGGCTGCATCTGCTGCAGCGTGCGCGGCGATCTTATCCGCATCCTCGGCCGCCTCATGAAACGCAAGGACCGCCTCGACGGCATCCTCATCGAGACCACCGGCCTCGCCGACCCCGGCCCCGTCGCACAGACCTTTTTCACCGACGACGAGATGCGCGCGCGCTTCCGCCTCGATGGCATCGTCACGCTCGTCGATACGAAACACATCCTCCACCACATCGACGACTCGCCCGAGGCAAAAAAGCAGATCGGCTTCGCCGACGTCCTCATTCTCAACAAGACCGACCTCGTCAGCCCCGCCGATCTTGAGGCACTTGAAGCGCGTATCCGAAAAATGAATGCAGCCGCGAAAATCCATCGCGCGCAGAACGCGGATGTCCCGCTCGACGCCGTGCTCAATGTTGGCGGTTTCAACCTTTCCCGTGCCACCGGACTCGACCCGCAATTCCTCGAACCCGATTACCCCTTCGAATGGGCCGGCGCGTATCCGCTGACCCAAGGCGCACACGAACTCGTCATCGGCCACTGCGATCACGACCACGACGATGAGCATGCTCACGATCATGACCATGGCGACGAACACCCTCATGCGCATCATCACCACCATCATCACGGCAACCCCGGCGAACTCGATGTCGTGGTCCTCCCGCTAAAGTCGCTCGAACAAGCCGACATCGATGCCGCCATCAAAACCGGCGTCGTCACCTTTTCCGATTGGGAAAATCGCGTGCTCGACGGCGAGACCTTCACCGCCGGCCCGCAGCTCCAGCGCCTCATCCTCAACGAAGAGTCGGGACGCTACCTCCTCCACGCGCCCACCGACGGCCACTACCTCGTGTTCGAAGGCTGCGGCGATCACCCGCTCCACATCCACATCGCCAGCAAGATCGTGAAGCCCGTCTGGCAAAAAGATTTTCAGCACAGTCACTCGCACGAAGACGACGTCTCCTCCGTCGGCATCAGCACGCCGGGCGACCTCGACGGCAAAAAGCTTAACGACTGGATCGGCGAACTCCTCAAAACCAAGGGCAACGACATCTACCGCATGAAAGGCGTGCTCAGCGTGAAAGGCTCCAACAAACGCCTCGTCTTCCAAGGCGTGCACATGCTCTTCGACGCGAAATTCGACCGCGAATGGGGCGCCGATCCGCGCACCAACACCCTCGTCTTCATCGGCAAAAACCTCGACCGCGCCGCCCTGACCGAAGGCTTCAAGCTGTGCTTGGCAACGTAAGCCTGGAGTGTTGCCAGCAAGAATCCCCCATAGTCCGCTCAACATGAAGACCGAGGATTTTTGTATGCACCGCTGCATCTCCGTCGGTTCACATCTAAAACAAGCGCTTCAAGAAAAGAATTTTGCTGCTGAGGTCGTAGCTCACGTAGTTCAACAAGCCATAAGAAATACTCCTGGGGCGGAAGACTTGATCCGAACCGTCGCAAACGCAGATAAACAAGACGGGATGGCAGAAAGGGGGTTCTTAAACGCACTAACCGAATGCTTCGGAAGCTGGTTTGCTGAGAAAAAACTTGGCCAAGTAGTCCAAGAAATTGAGTCGCGCTCGAAACCAATTCGATCTCCACACGCCAGAAATCCTAATAAGTCTTGTGACCTTCGATCACGCGGCGCTGTGAGGGACCTATTCATCGAAATCAAAGACTACTCTGTTGATTTCGAAAGAAGCTCTAAAGCTGGCATACAGGGATTCACTCCCGCCCATAGCGGTGAGAAAAGAGAGTGGCTCGAAAAGAAGCTGAAAGAATCTTTTCAGAAGGGAGCTAACATTCTCGTGGCCCGTCTCTCAACTTGGAGATCGCTGACACGTCAGCAGACAGATGACGATGTCATCGCGGAAATATTGGCTCAGCACCACCGATTGGAGGCCAATCAAGCATGCATATCCGTCAGCTTTTCGGTCCCTTCATGGTTTGAAGCTATCTACCTGATAAAGCGGTCCGCTTACTTGAAGGTCACCGTTCAGAAAAATTGATCACATACGTTCACGCGACGCGCCGAGCTTCCCCGCCGTCGCCACCAACGCTTCGGCGAGCGTTTTCACCGAGCGCAACGTCCGCGCATCGGTGAGCGCGCCGGCCGCATCGAAAGCCTTGTGCGCCTGCGGCAACATCGTGTTTCCCGGCACCACGTGAGCGCCGAGATGCAGCAACAACTGCTGCGCCATCTTCAGCGAACGGATCCCGCCGAGCGCGCCCGGCGACGCCGACACCACCGCCGCCACTTTGCCTTCGAACGGATTTTCATCCGCGCGCGAACACCAATCGATCGTGTTCTTCAGCAGCGGCGTGATCATCGAATTATACTCGGGCGACGCGATCAGCAGCGCATCGTGTTTCCCGATCAACTCCACGAGTCGCGTCGCCGCGCCGGGCATCCCTTTCGCCTCCTCCCAATCGCCGTCGTAGAGCGGCATCGTGTAATCGTTTAAATCGATCAGCGTCACTTCGGCGCCTGCATCGCGCAGCGCTTGGACCGCGACCGCCAGCAACTTCTTGTTAAACGATTCGCGACGCGCGCTGCCGGAGAATGCGAGAACCTTGGAAAAAGAATCAGCCATGCTCGCACAAAACGCCCGACGCTACTTTCCGCAAATCGCTCTGCGATCGCAGCCGGTTCGCACGCTCGCCGCCGCTGCCTCTTCCGGTCCCTCTTGTCTCAAAAAACTCCGTTCCTCCGCGCTCGCCTGTAACGTTTTCCCGCACTCCCCTCAGTCATGGGTAAGGCCGCGTGCGCCCATCCGCGCCAACGCCTCTGCTCACCATGCCCACACCCTCCGCCGCATCTTCCTCCACCCCCGAGCGCAACTGTCCGCGCTGCGCGCGTCCGATCCCCGCCGATGCTCCGCTCGGCACCTGCCCGCACTGCCTGCTCGCCGCTGGTTTCGCCAGTGAACCCGCCGTACCCGAATCCGCTCCGCCACGTCCTACCTTCGCAGGCGTTCTGAAATCGCTCACTTCCTCCATCGCTGCCCTGCGTCGTTGCCGAAAATTCATCTTGGCGTTTCCGTGCATCTCCGCGTTTTTGCCCGTTGCCGATGAATCTCACCAAACACTGGGCCGCCGTCCTCGATGACTACGTGATCGACCTCGCGTGGTCGCCCGATGGCACGCAACTCGCCGCCGCCTCGGCCGCGGGACCTGTATCGATTTTTCAACTACGCGATGGCGCCCGGCTCCATGATCTGCCCGGACACGACGACGGCACCAACTGCCTCGCCTGGAAACCCGCGCCCGCGACTCCGGCCTCCGCCTCCAACCTTCACCCTTCACCCTTCACTCCTCACTCTTCTCTCGCCACCGGCGGACAAGACGGCGCGGTGAAATTCTGGGACACCATCGCCGGCCAACACACCGCCACCGCCGAGCTCGGCAACGCCTGGGTCGAACACCTCGCCTGGCGCCCTGTCACCACATCAGCAACTCTGCCCTCCGCCTCCGACTTTCACCCTTCACCCCTCACCCTTCACCCTTCCCTCCTCGCCGCTTCCGCCGGCCGCGATCTCACTTTTCTCAATCCCGACGCCTCCATTCGCCATCGTTTCAAATCCGCGCCGAAAACGCTCTCCGCGCTCGCGTGGCATCCGCAAGGCGGCGCGCTCGCGGCTGCGTATTTCGGAGGTGTTTGTCTTTGGGACGCCGACGACTTCCACGCGCAGAAGGAGTTCGCCTACGCCAATGGCATTCACGCACTCGTTTGGTCGCCCGACGGCCGCTGGCTTGTTTCCGGCAATCAGGATCCGAGCGTGCATCTCTGGCTGCCCGAAGAAGACCAGGAGTTTCACATGAGTGGCTACGAGGGAAAAGTGAAGGAACTCTCCTTCGATCGCAGCGGCCGCTGGCTCGCCACCGGCGGTGGACGCGATGCCTGCATCTGGGATTGTCTGGGCGCAGGCCCGGAAGGTCGCGAGCCCGCCATGCTCCCGCACGACGCCAAAGTGTGCGCGGTCGCTTTTCAGAAAAAGTTCGGCCTGCTCGCCACCGCCTCGCAGGACGGCGCACTGATGCTCTGGAGTCCCGACCGCAAACGACCGCTCCGCGCCACCATCAAGATGCCCGCCGCCGCCACGAAGATCGCGTGGTCGCCGGACGACGCCTACCTCGCGATCGGCAGCGAGAAGGGCGTGGTCTACGTCCTCAAGTGCGAGGCTTGATCGCGTTTCGCGATTTTGCGCTTCGCTTCATTCGCCACTGCGCAGCGCGATCAGAAATCGTACCCGATCAAAAAGCGCAGCCGCTCGTAATCCTGCACGCGCGAGTCCGGGTTATTTTTGCGCAACTCATGCCGCACGCCGAGGCTCAGCGAGTCGGTGAGTTTCTTCGACAGCTCAAACTGATTTTCCCACCCCTGCGTCTCCTCCTTGATCGAATAATACCAGACGCAACGCTCGGTGATGCTGATGCGCCACGGCAGGTGAAATTCGCTTTCCAAAAACGCCGATTCGACGTGCTCGGACGATTTCTCGTCGGTGTCGAGCGACCACACATTGAAAAAATTTTCAGCCACACCCACGCGAATCTGCACGCGCGGTTTCTTGATGAGGATCACACCGGCGCCGAGTTGCTGATGCAGGAGCAGATAGGGAAACGGCTGAAACGCGCCTGAGTTCACTTTGTCACGCTCGAAGGTCGCCCGATACAGCGTGAAGTAGCGGTTGCCCTGCCAGTCGTGCCGCCACGATCCGGTGCCTTTCAACATATCCACCGTCGTGCGCTCCTCCTCCTCGCGATATTCGTAGCGCAAGTCCTGCTGCACTTCGTCCTGCGCCCACGTGCGCCGCAAACGTCCTTCGGCGAGAAACACCGTCCGCTCCCGCGAGTCGTGCACGACATCGGTCGAGACCGCGATGCGCCCGTTCCACGGCTCCCACCAGCGCACGATGCCTTCTTCCATTTTGCGACGCCAGCGGGCCAGCAACTCTTCATCGGACATCGGCTCGCGTTCCTCGACCGGCATCGGCGCAACGATCGGCGGCGGGGGCTGCGAGGTCATTTCCACCGTCGCTTCCGCCTCATTCACGCTGAGATCGCCGAACCGTGGTGACTGAAAAATGATCTTCCCATTTTCGCGCCGCACGAACGTGCCCTGCACGCGATCGCCGTCTTTGTAGATCAATTGATCCGCGTGCGCATCGCCCATCTGCCCGAGTGCGATTCCGAAAATGAGGAGTGTCAGCCAGCAACGATGCATGAGATGCCGCGGGATCGATCGCATACCGTTTTCCAGCAGGATGTCGGCAGCGATTTTCGCGGTTCTCGCCTGACCCCGTCTTCGCGGACGTGGTTCCGCCTCCTCGTTGCGCGTTCGAAACCCCCCGTCACGCCTGGCAACTCGCCATGACGCGCCGCGGTCCCAGGCGCCCCTCTTGACGACTTTGCCATACTAGCGCCTCTCAGTCCTGTCATCATGCCGACGCCCGCCGATCTTCGCTGTTTTCTCCATCGCCTCATCGCAGGCGGGGCGGCGGCGTTGGTGCTCGCGTTGAGCATTCTCGCGGCTTCGCCCGAAGCGCACGAGCAGGTGCATCATGACTGCAGCCACGAGGAAACGCACCAATGCGCCGTCGTGCTTTTCGCGCACGGCATCTGGGCCGATCTCGTACCCCTCGCGATCGCGCCTCCTGCGGAATCGTGGCAAACGCCTGCGCACACCGCGGCCGCCACCGCCGTCCTGACGCGTGTGGCCCATCGTTTTCCTCCCGGGTGCGGTCCGCCCGCGGCGTGAGCAACCGCTAGTTTTTCCGCCCACGGACCACGTGCGCGCGTCTCGCGCCGTGTCCTTCCGCTCCGCCCTGCGCGCAGGATGCCGCTGCGTATCCGCGCGCTCACTACATCCGCACTCATGCATTTTCGTACTTTCGTTTCACTTTTATTCACCCCCGTGCTTCTGCACGGACAAGCATCGCCTCCGACGCATGTTCATTCACCGGCCGACGAACCTGTCGCGCTCGAAAATTTCGTCGTGACTGCGACTCCCTTTCGACGCGCTCAAGCCGATCTCGCCGCGCCGACGTCTGTGCTGGCTGGTCGCGCTTTGCTGTTGGGCAATCAGCCTTCGCTCGGCGAAACGCTGGCCGGCCAGCCCGGCGTCGCCGCCACTTACTTTGGCCCTGGCGCGAGCCGTCCCGTCATTCGCGGTCTCGGCGGCGACCGTCTTCGCATCGCCGAAAATGGACTCGGTTCGCTCGACGCCTCCGCCACAAGTCCCGACCACGCCATCGCAACCGATCCGCTGCTCATCGAACGTGTCGAAATCGTTCGCGGCCCCGCCACCGTTCTCTACGGCGGCAATGCCGTGGGTGGCATCGTCAACGTCATCGATCATCGCGTGCCGTCGTCATTATCCGAAGCGACGGTGGAAGGCCGCGCTATTGCTCGCGTTTCCTCGGCCGACGACGGCAAAAGCGGCGCGGTTTTATTCGAGGGCTCGCAAGACTCTCTTGCATGGCATGTCGATGCGTATCGACGCGATCATGACGATCTCCGCATCCCAGGCTTCGCGTTCTCCGCGGCAAAACGCGCGGAGGAGATCGAACACGCCGGGCGCGAAGGCGAACCCGCGCCGGACTTCGCCCGCGATCGTCTGCCCAACTCCCGCCAGCAAGCACACGGCGGCGCCGCCGGGTTGTCGTGGATAGGCGCGCGCGGTTTCATCGGCGTCGCACTGAGCGAACATCGCGCCGATTATGGCATTCCTCCAGGCGCGCACGTGCATGCTCACGACGATCACGACCAGTCGTCACACGATCACGAAGAGCCTGATGTCCGCATCGATCTGCGACGCCGACGCCTCGAACTTCATGGCGAGATCAACCAGCTGACCGGACCGTTTCACTCCGCCCGCGTCAAAGTCGGAGCCGCCCGGTATCGCCATGCTGAACTCGAAGGTACCGAAACGGCGGCTGTATTCAAAAATCAAGGACACGATGCACGCGTGGATTTGATCCAAGCGCCAGTCGGCCGGTTCAGCGGAGCCATCGGTCTGCAAAGCACGCGCGACGCGCTCAGTATCACCGGCGAGGAAGCGCTGATGCCGTCCTCGCGTACGCTCCGCCATGCAGTGTTCGCGTTCCAGGAAATCGATCTCGGACAAGTCTCCTGGCAGGTCGGCGCTCGCTCCGAGACGCAAGAGATTTCTCTGCGCGACGGCTCTCATCGAGGTCAGCGTCACGACACCCTCACGCTTTCGACGGGCGCGGTGTGGATGCTTTCTCCCGCCTGGTCGATCGGCTCGACGCTCGCTCGCACCGAACGCGCGCCCAACGCTCAGGAGCTCTTTGCTCAGGGACCGCATGCGGGCACGGCATCGTTTGAGATCGGCGACGAACAACTCGATCGCGAACGTTCTATGGCACTCGATCTGAGCCTTCGTCGCCGCTCGGGCTGGATCACGGGCGAAGTCACCGTCTTCGTGAATCGATTTTCTGGATACATCTTCCCGCGCGCGACCGGCGCCGAGGAGGATCACCTGCCGGCCTATCGCTACGTTCAGCACGGCGCCGAGTTTCACGGCGCGGAAGCTGAGCTGCTGTTTCACCTGCACGAATCTTCCGCGCACACTTGGGACCTTCGTCTCGCCGGCGATCTCGTACGGGGTCGCTTAATCGACGGCGCGGGCAATCTCCCGCGCATCACACCACAACGATTGACCGCCGGTATCGACTACCGCGGCGGACCGGTGTTTGGCGGCATCGATATCCAGTTCGCCGATCGCGCACGACATCTGGCCGACGGCGAATCTTCGACCGGCGCCAGCACGCTGCTCAACGCATCGCTCGGCTGGCACTTCCACATCGGTCGCTTCGCCTGCGACCTCTTTTTGCGCGTCACCAATCTCACCGACACAGAAGCCCGCAACCACGTTTCCTTCCTGAAAAACCTCGCCCCGCTCCCCGGCCGCAACGCCGTCCTCGGCATGCGCCTAAGCTTCTGACCGCCAATCCCGTTTGTCATCTATTAGATGACAAACGCCCTCTTGGGGAACACCGCCCAAAAGCAGCCGTTCTGGTCGAAAAAAGTCGGCGCACACCTCGGGGAGCCCCACTTCCTGTGGGCCAGTAGATGGTTACCGCCGCCAAAATCGTTTGTCATCTAATAGATGACAACGGGCTTTGCATCGCGCGGGGAGGTTGCAGCCAAAAAACGAAAAAGTGGCGGGGGCTGGGAGAAAGAACGCGGCTTGTCAGGAAGGCGTTGAGGTGTTCTTGTCCGGGTCCGCAATGACGTCCCTCAACCACATCGCCCGCGCCATGATCATCGGCATGATGATTATTATTCCCCACCGGCCCGGGCACGGAGACGTCGCGTAACCATTTTTCGAATACGCATCGTTCCTTTCGACGCCCCGGGCCAAAAGCCCGGGGCTTTTTGTTGTCCATTTTTCCCAATGAAACCCGAAGCCCTCACCCTCGAAACTGTCCGGCAGGCGCATGCGCGCATCGCCGGAGGTTTGCGCGCTACTCCTTGCGCGGTCTCCCGACCGCTCAGCGAACTCGCGGGCATGGGCATTATTTTGAAGCACGACTACCAGCAGTTCACCGGCTCCTTCAAAGAGCGCGGCGCGCGCAATGCCCTGCTCTCGCTCTCGCCCTCGAAGCGCTTGCGCGGCATCGTTGCGGCATCCGCCGGCAACCACGCACTCGGTCTCGCCTATCACGGCGCGCAACTGAACATCGCGGTCACCGTCGTGATGCCGCGCAATGCTCCGCGAGTGAAAGTCGAGCGTTGCCGCCAGCTCGGCGCGCACGTCGTTCAACATGGTGCATCCTACGACGAATCGGCCGCGTTTGCCGGA
The DNA here is from genome assembly GCA_964573305.1 of uncultured Opitutaceae bacterium. Taxonomy (GTDB): domain Bacteria; phylum Verrucomicrobiota; class Verrucomicrobiia; order Opitutales; family Opitutaceae; genus Nibricoccus. The sequence goes on along the minus strand of CAZNJG010000012.1, from coordinate 17,259 downwards.
AAGTTCGCGGAAGAAAACGGCGCAACCTACGTGCATCCGTTCGACGATCTCACCGTCATCGCCGGCCAGGCTACGCTCGCACTGGAAACCTTGTTCGCATTTCCGGACGCCGACGCATTCGTCGTGCCGGTCGGTGGTGGCGGTCTTCTCGCCGGTGTCGCCGCAGTGGTGAAAGCGCTGCGGCCCGACGCGCTCGTGATCGGTGTCGAACCGGCCCATGCGCCGGGGCTTGCCGTGGCGCTCGGTGCGGGAAAACCGGTGCGCGTCCCTGTGAGCGCCTCGCTTGCCGACGGCCTCGCTGTCGCGCAAACCGGCGAAAAGACTTTCGCCATCGCGCGCGCTCTTGTGGATCGCGTGGTCACTGTCACCGAAGACGAACTTTCCGCGGCGCTGCTGCACCTGCACGAAACGGAGAATGTCGTGATCGAAGGCGCGGGCGCCGCGGGGCTTGCCGCTTGTCTGTCTGGCAGACTTCCCGAACTCGCTGGCCGCCAGGTCGCCGTGCCTCTTACCGGCTGCAACATCGATCCGCTCGTTCATCATCGTGCTCTCGCGCGGGCACGCGCCTTTGCGCTCGCCGCGTGACGACGAGGAGGGTTTCTTCGGCATCGTAGTTCCCAAACACCACGGAGGAACCATGACCTACGAACTGCATACGGCGATCTGGGATGACATCGAGTCCGGCTCGATTTGGATCAGCGCTCCAGCACTCACGTCTCGCACGATTGTTCATGTGCGCAACACGCTCAACAACCAGTCACTGCGCTGCGAAGTGAAAATGGTCGATGCGTATTACCTCAAACGCTTCTCGGAGCAAACCGGACGCACCGTGGACGAAACTTCCCCGCAAGTCTTCATCAACGCCTGGTACCGAAAAGCATTGGGCGTGACTGCCCGGGAGGGTCCGATCGAGCTTGAGATCGTTGCTGACGATTCTCTCCGTGGAAAAGTCCGTGCGTGCCTGCAACACCCGCAAGTGGTCGTTCGCATCGCGACGATCCTCGGTTTGTGGAGTGTGGCACTCGGCGTCATCGGCCTCGCGCTCGGCATACTCTCACTGGTCCGCTGAGTGCGTAGTCCTTTTTGCCTCAGTCCGTGTGCGGACAGGAACAACGCTTCGCAGTTGGTCCCGACAAAATCGTTCGCACTTAACGCTCGCCGCGCGTGCGCCGTGCAGCCGTGACGTCACTGCGCAGCATGCAGCGATCGGCGCCGCCGCTCACTCCAGCCCGAAGACGGCCTTCACATAATTATCCACCGAAAAAGGCTGCAGGTCCTCCGCCTGTTCGCCGAGCCCGAGAAAATAAATCGGCAGCTTCAACTGGCGATAAATGCCAACGAGCGCGCCGCCCCGGCTGGTGCCGTCGAGCTTCGTCACCACGAGCCCCGTGAGACCAAAGCTCTGATGAAAAGCCTTCGCCTGTTCGATCGAGTTCGATCCCAGCGAGCCATCCACCACGAGCCAGCGGTGTTGCGGAGCACTGGCGTCGTGTTTCTGGAGAACACGACGGATCTTCGCGAGTTCCTCCATGAGATTATTCTTCGTGTGAAGACGACCCGCGGTATCGACGATGAGATAATCGCGATCGCGCGACTTCGCGGCCTGAAACGCATCGAACGCCACCGCGGCGGAATCCGCGCCGGTGTGACTTGCGACGATCTCCAGATCGAGTCGCGTCGCCCAGGTTTTGAGTTGTTCGACGGCCGCTGCGCGGAAGGTATCGCACGCCGCGAGCGTCACGGTCTTGCCTTCCTGTTTCAATTTCCACGCGAGCTTGGCGGAGGTCGTCGTTTTGCCCGAACCATTGACGCCGATCATCGCGATCACGGTGGGCTTGGTGGCCGCGTCCGTCAGTTCGCCTTCTGCACCAGCAAGCACGCGTCGCAAGACCGCGGCGCCGATCGCCGCCGCCTGCTGACCGTGGAGCGCCTTGTCCTTTTTGTAGGCGGCTTTGATTTCCGTGAGGATCTCCTCGGTCGTCTCGACGCCGAAGTCCGCCGTGTAGAGCGCCTCTTCGAGCGTTTCGAGTGATGACGCATCGATCGGTTTTTGCCCGAAGATCGCCGCGGTCTTCGCCGCTATCGCCGAAACGGTCTTCGCGAAACCATCCTTAAATTTTTTGAAGAGACCAAACATGGGAGGAGAATGACCAATGACGCAGTGAGCAATGACCAGTGAAATCTCGGAGGCCGCAGGCGCCTGGAAACGACTCAACCACCGGTCATCGGCCAACGATCACTGATCATTCCGCTTTGCGCGAATCGCGGCCGAGCTGATCTTTCAGGCGATCGAGAATGCCGTTGATGAAGCGTTTCGCGTCGGCATTGGAAAACTGTTTGGAGAGATCGATCGCTTCGTTGATCGAGACGACCGGCGGGATGTCTTTGCGGTAGATCATCTCAAACATCGCGAGGCGGAGGATCGCCAGATCGATGCGGGCGATGCGGTCGAAATCCCAGTTGTGGGCGAGGCCCTTGATACGCGCGTCGAGCTCTTCGATGTGCTCGATCACGCCGTGGATCAGCTCTTCGCCAAACGCGAAATGCTCGCGCGGCTTTTCCTGGTTTTCGAAAAAGTAGCGCAGATCTTCGAGCAGATTGGCCGGAGCATTGATGCTCCAGGAATAAAGAAACTGCAGGGCGGCGACGCGACCGTCGCGGCGTTGGGCAAACAAGGCTTTGCTCATTGGGAAAGGGATTTTTTGAGGGCCGCCATCTCCAGCGCGGAGCTCGCGAACTCGCCGCCGCGGTTGATTTTGCCGAGGCAGCGCGCTTCGGCCTGCTTCTTGTTTTCAGCCACCACCACGCCATTGATCACCGGCACGCGGGCATCGAGGGCCACGCGTTGAAGCGCCTTCGTCGCAGCATCGGCGATGAGTTCGTAGTGGATCGTGTCGCCGCGGATCAGCACGCCGAGCGCGACAATCACATCGAGCCGATGACGCCGGGCGAGCAGTTGCGCGGCGATGGGCAGTTCGTTCGAGCCGGGAACACGCACGATATGCAGGTGCTTCGCCTTCACTCCGGCCGCCCGCAGTTGCTCGGTCACTTGGGCGAGCAATGCATCGGTGAGCCGCGTATTAAAACGCGCAGCCGCCACGCCGACTTTGAAAGCGGCGCCGTCGATGGATAGTTGCGCGGGAACGTCGAGACTCATGTGAAGAATGGAACCGACATGTGTGCTTCCCGCAACGAACCGGGGCAACTCAATTTCCCATCTCGCTCCCGCCCCCGCACATTCACTCCGGGGTCCACGAAGACGACACCGTAACCGTCTCGATCCCAGCCTGCCGCACTTGGTCCAGCAACCGCACCACCGTACCAAAGACCGCGTGATCGGAACCCGTGATCAGCACCGATGGATGTGTGCTCGCTTCTCGATGATGAGCCAGCATGCCGGGCAGCTCGGCCCATTTCACGGGCTGCTTGCCGTCCCACAACACGCCCGCCGAGGTCACCCGTAGTTCGAGCACACGGGAATTCCCGTGAAACCCGCAGCCACACGAGAATCGTGTCGGAAGCCCCAGCTGACCTCGATGCATCACCAAAAAACCAAGCGCGGTCACGCACAGCAACAAGAGCATCAGGTTCAACAACGGCATCACTGCATGCCAGGAAAAACGGGCGGAGCGGGGCTTCTCCATGAGCGTCATGCATGACAAACGTTTAGTCGCACACAATCTTAACCACGGTGACTTTTTCCCAAAAGCTTGCGCCATCCTCCGTCGCCCGGACAGTGGCGCGCGTGATGCGCTTTCGGATCGAACATCGCACCTCCTATCACTACGCCGGCCCGGCTTCCGAGTCGTTCATGGAGGCACGTCTCACGCCCGTCACCGATGCGCATCAGCACGTCGTCTCGCATCAACTCGATACTACGCCCGCCTGCAACATCCACACCTACACGGACTACTTCGGCAACACCGTGGAAACACTCTCCATCGTACATCGCCATGCGTCGCTCCTGCTCGTCAGCGAATCCGTCGTGGAAACCCATCCTGTGCCGCCGCCGAGCGCCGCCTTGGACGTCACGTATTCCGAAGCGGTGCAGATTTATCGCAGCGAACGGCTTCAACTGTGCGAGTTTTTGATCCCATCCGCGGCCATCGAAATCCCCACCGAAGCACACACGCTGGGGCTGCAATTTTTTAAACCAGCCGCACCGCTCGGGCCGTCGCTGCTCGCGTTGAACGAATGGATAAAAACCAGCTTCGTTTACGAGACCGGTTCCACGCGGATCGATACAGCCGTGTCCGAGGTGCTGCAATCGCGCCGCGGCGTCTGTCAGGATTTCGCCCAGGTCATGATCGCCATCCTGCGTGCCACCGGGATTCCTGCGCGTTACGTGACCGGCTACATCGAAACGGAAAACCAGCGCCAGGCTGCGGAGGGCTCACTCGATCCTGCACTCACCGGCGCCAGCGAGAGTCACGCGTGGGTGGAAGCCCGTCTCCCCGGCGGATTCTGGTGGCCGCTCGATCCCACCAACAACTGCGTAGCGGGCGAACGCCATGTGAAGGTCGCCATCGGGCGGGATTATCACGACAGCACGCCGACGCGCGGCGTTTTTAAGGGCACCGTTTCCGACTGGCTCAACGCACATGTCGTGATGCAACGCCTCTAGCTCAAGAGGCTCGCGCGCGGCAGCACAGGTGCTGTAGTGGCGCAGCCACTACACGATCGCCAACGGTCAACCGCGAAAATCGATCACGTGCGACTCGATGGCTTTGCCGTCCTCGCCGATCAAGGTGAGGTACACCTTGAACACAAACGGAGGCCGCACGACGACATTGCCGCGGAGCGAACCATCCCCCGCGGGATTCAATACGGAACGTTCCTCGCCCGACTTGTTGACTGGTTCCCAGCGAGTCGTCGCGCGCACCGCATCGGCGGTGGCCGGCTTTTTCTTTTCGTCGTAGAACGACAGCTTGAAAAAATTCCCCTCCAGCGTGAGCGACAGGTAACCGCCGTTCTTGCGCGGCACCACCGAGCCAGGCAGCACGATCTCCGCCTCTTCCTCGACCACGACATTCGCCCCCGCGGGCTGCGCCAGTACCGGCACAATCATTCCAACAGAAGCGGCCATCAGCAACGACTTGCCCAAGGCGGGGTGTATCTTCATGCGGCCGAACCTAGGCCGCCCCCAGACCCTCGCAAGCGACATTCTGTTAACGCCGGGTAAAAGCGCCGGCGTTCCATCGACGTGAACTTCACGATCCGCCCGGAGCGCTCAGCGCCCCTGCAGGCGCGCCTTGAGCTCCTTCCAGCGCGCGAGCCGCTCCGCGATCTTCGCTTCGGGGCCGAGGGTTTTCGGAGTGTAGAGCGCGAGCGGTTTCTCCAGGTAATCCTGACCCGAGATGTTTTCCGGATAGTCGTGTGAATAACGATAACCCTTTCCGTGCCCCGCACGTTTGCTGGCCTGTCCGCCTTTGTCGCGGAGCGCCACGGGCACGGCCTGTATCGGCTGCGTGGATACTGCGTGTTTTGCCGCGGCCAGCGCCAGGGTGATGGAGTTGCTCTTCGGCGCGCAGGCGATATGCAACGTCGCGTGCGCCAGCGCGTACTCAGCTTCCGGAAGCCCGACAAATTCGCAGGCCTGATGAGCGGCCACCGCGAGCGGCAGCGCCAGCGCATCGGCCAGTCCCACATCTTCTGATGCCAGGATCACGAGCCGCCGCGCGATGAAGCGCGGGTCTTCCCCACCCGCGAGCATCTTCGCGAGCCAGTACATCGCGGCATCTGGATCGGAGCCACGACAGCTTTTAATGAACGCCGAAACCGTGTCGTAATGTTCATCCTCATCCGCGTCATAGCGGATGCGACGTTCACGCGCGAAAGCCTCGAGTTCCTTCGCGGTGATGTCGGATTTTTCCGGCAGGCTCAGTACGATCACTTCGAGCGAATTGAGCGCCCTCCGCAGATCGCCGTCGCACAACACCGCGAGATCGGTCAGCACCTCGTCGTTCGCCGAGCAACCGCGTGCGCCGAGGCCTCGCTCCGTATCGGCCAGCGCGCGCTTCAACACATCCGCCACGGCGGCCGTGGAAAGCGGCTCCAGCCGGAAAAGATGACTGCGGCTGAGCAGCGGCGGATTCACATAAAATCCCGGGTTATGCGTGGTCGCACCGATCAGGCGCACATGCCCTTCCTCCACATCGGGCAGCAACAAGTCTTGTTGCGACTTGTTGAAGCGATGGAGTTCGTCGATGAACAACAACGTCGCGCCTTGCGCACTGACGCGGCGGGCATTCGCGAGGATTTCGCGCAACTCGGCGACATTCGACATCACCGCATTGATCCGCACGAAACGACTTTTCGTCTCACGCGCGATGACCTCGGCGAAACTCGTTTTTCCGCACCCCGGCGGACCGTAGAACACGAGCGAGCCGAAGCGGTTCGTCGCGATCAAACGCGGCAACAACGCGCCCGCGGCCGTCAGATGCTCCTGCCCGACGATCTCGCTCAGAACGCGGGGACGCATCCGCGCAGCCAGCGGCTGATTCGCCGGCGGGACCGCGCTGGCGCCCGATTGCGCGCGGGCGGCAGGGGTGAAAGCGTCTCCAAAAAGATCGGGTTGTTCAGCGGCACTCATGGCGTCCCGCCATTAATGCAGTCCCCTGCGCAAAGGAAAGACGCCCCGCACGATTTTTCAGCGACGGGGTTAAAAACGATTCCGTCATCAAACAAAAAGCCGCGTCATGGTGAACGCGGCTCGTACGCGGAGATTCCGGCAGCTGCCGGAACGCTTCAGGGCTTCTTGTCTTCTTTTTTGCCGCTCTCGCACTGGCTCTTTTTGGAGCACTCGGAGCAGGACTTGCCTTCGCCAGCGTGCGCGGCACCGGCGAACAGCATCGAAGCAAAGCCAAGGGTGAGGAGGAGTCGGAGGAACTTCATAGGATCGTTGACGATTTTGGGTTTAAGACTCCGGCTAATGCAGCCGGTTAACGCGCATAATACGGCTGCCCCAGAGCATCCCCTCAACTTTTTTCTAACGGCCCGTCCGATTCATGCGGCCCACTTGAAGTGCCGCTTTTCTCACTCGCGCGCCGCCTCAAGGCCGAAAAATCGCCACGCGTTCTCCGTCGTGCGTCGCGCCAGGACGTCGTGCGAAACGCCAAAAACGTCCGCGGCGTACTCCGCGGTATGGCGCACATAAGCCGGCTCATTCGGCTTTCCGCGATGTGGCATCGGTGTGAGATACGGCGCATCGGTCTCCAACATCAAACGGTCGAGCCCTTGATGTTTCGCCGCAGCGCGAACGTCGTCGGCCGACTTGTAGGTCAGGATGCCGGTAAACGATCCATATCCGCCGCGACGTTGCAGCTCGTCCATCTCCGCGACGCCTTCCACGAAGCAGTGAAAAACAACCTTCCGCCAGTCCACGCCGCTCGCGTCGATCATCTCCACACATTCGCGGAACGCACCGCGCGAATGCACGATCAGCGGGCAACGCAATTTCGCCGCGATCAGTAACTGCGCCGCAAAGGCTGCACGCTGCCACCGGAAAACTCGCTCGGCCGCCGCCGGGTCATCTTTCGGCAAATGAAAACGATCGAGGCCGCACTCACCCAGCCCGACCGGCGCCGGATCGGAATACTGACTCCAAAACAACTCGATCTGCGCCACCGCTTCCGGCCAGTTTTCCTCGACCGAACAGGGATGAAGGCCCGCCGTGAAATGAATAAAGCCCGGATGCTCGCCCGCCAGCCGGCGATAAAGATCCCAGTCTTCCGGCGACGTCCCGATCGTGATCATCGCTTCCACACCCGCCGCTTTCGCGCGCGCCAGCGTTTCCGCCAGCACGCCTTTGCGCGCAAACGATTCGAGATGCACATGCGTATCGATCAGAGCCATACGCGCGCACTCCACCGCGTCCGCTCCCACCGACGCCAGCCAATTTTTCTTACGCGAGCCCCGGCACCTTGCTGGGTTCGTACGCGGGCTGCGCACCATCGCGACTCGCGACAAATGCTCCCAGCGCACACGCACGTCGCAGCCGCTTCTCCCAAGCTTGCGGCCCTCCGCGCAACACACCGTCGAGCAACGCCGCCGTGAATGCATCGCCCGCACCGATCGTGTCGCGCACCTCCACCGAGGGAGACGGAACGCGCACGATTTCACCGCCAGACCAGACAAGCGCGCCCGCGGCGCCGAGGGTCACACACACCGTCGGACAGTTGTAGTGCTTTGCCAGATACGCGGCATGATCCTCCGGGCCGGTCGTCGCGAGACCTGCGGGCGACAACCGACGGGCTTCCTCTTCGTTCACTTTCAGAATCGTGCTGCCGCGCACCCACGGATCGAGCTCGCGCACATCGTCGAAAGGCGGCCGCAGATTCAGATCGCAAAGTCTCACCGATGGCCGCGCCGCGAGCCAGCTGCTCAGACAATCGCGATTGTTTTTTTCGCGCAGCGCCAGCGATCCAAATACCAACGCCGCCGGCGGCGGTTCGTCTGCGCGAGGCTGGGTGACGATGGCATCCCACGCGACCGACTCGCGTATTTGATAACTCGCCTGCCCCGCCGCATCCAAAGTCACGTCGACGGTCCCCGTCGGCGCTGCCACACGTGCGATGCCATCCGTTTCGAGCCCGGCGGCCTTCACGCGTTCGCACGCGTCGTCGCCCAAGGCGTCGCGGCCAACCGCCGATACCAGCCGCACCGGATTTCCCAAGCGCCGCAGATGATACGCGACGTTGAGCGGCGCGCCGCCGAGGAAACGTCCGTGCGGGAGCACATCCCACAGTATCTCGCCAAAACAAATGATCGGGCCGGCCATGCCGCAGTGGAAAAGCAGTCTTCCGAAAATGCAAACGGCGCGGCTCCCTCAGCGCAGATAAATCGGCCCGTATCGTTCGCGCAAATACCGCAGCAGGTAACGCGGGCTCAGCTCTTCGCCAGTTGCTTCGCGCACCAACGCGAGTGTGTCGAGTCGCTTGCCGCGCGCGTGGATCGTCTGGCGCAACCAGCCGAGCAACCAGCCGAATTCACCGCGTGCAAAATCCTCCTCGAGCTGCGGCCGCTCCTTGAGCGCGCGATACCAAAGCTGCGCCGCCATCATGTTGCCGATGCAATAACTCGGAAAATATCCAAACGCGCCATCACTCCAGTGCACATCCTGCAGCACACCTTCGCGATCGTTCGCCGGCGTGAGCCCCAGCAATTCAGACGATGCGGCGCGCCACGCCGCCGGCAGATCTGCCACGGCGAGTTCGCCCGAGAAGAGTTTCTTCTCCAGCTCGAACCGGAGCACGATGTGCAGGTTGTAGGTGACTTCATCCGCATCGACGCGGATCAAGGTCGGCTCGACCGCATTGATCGCGAGATACAGTTCGTCCGAGGAAACCGCCTCGAGGCGCCCCGCGAATGTCTCCCGGAACACCGGCTCGAAGAAGCGCCAGAAACCATGACTGCGCGCCACCTGGTTTTCCCACAAGCGGCTCTGCGATTCGTGCACGCCCATGCCCGCCGCCTGACCGAGCGCGGTGTGATGTTGGTCGGCGGCGAGCCCTTGCTCGTAGAGCCCGTGGCCCGTTTCGTGGATCGCGCTGAACAACGAATCCAGCGGATGATCCTCGGCGAAACGCGTCGTCATGCGGATGTCCTCGCCCGTCCCGGAACAGAAAGGATGCAGCGACACATCGACGCGGCCGCGACCGTAATCGAAGCCGATTTTTTCGGTCACCATGCGTAAAAACGCGCGCTGTTTCTCGACCGGAAAACCGCGCAGAAGACCTTCGCGCGCCTTCACCGGAGATTGCCCGATCTCGCGCACAAACGGCACCAGTCCCGTCTTCAGCTCATCGAACAATCGCCCGATCGTCGCCGTGTCGATTCCCGGGTCATGCCGGTCGATCATGTAGTCGTACGGCGCGTCTCCAAAATTCAAATACGCGGCTTCGCGCTTCGCGAGTTCGAGGTTCTTCTCCAGCACGGACGCATAACTCGAAAAATCCGAGCGCTTCTTCGCCTCGGCCCATGCGTGATAACCGCGGCTGCCCTGCTCCGCCTTTTCGCGCACGAACTCCGGCGGAAGTTTCGTGGCGCGGTCGTAGTCGCGACGCGCCCACTGCAGCACGATGCGCTGATCGCCGGTCAGCTCCTGCGCGCGGCTTTCGAGGAAGCCCAGCAGTTCGCCGATGCGTGGATCGCTCATCGCTTCGTGAATGGTACCGGCGAGAGCGGCATGTTGCGCGGCCCGCTGTGTGGCCGCGCCCGGAGGCAGATTCACCTGTTCATCCCAGCCAAGGAGCTGACCGATGGAATCGAGCAACTGGCCGCGGCGGAGACGGGCGTCGAGCTCACGAAAGGCGTCGGATGTATTCATAAAATGGATATCGGAAGCTGCAGACTCATCGCAAAGGCGAGAGCCGGCGGATGTTGTCGCAAACGATCGCCGCCGCGACGCCAGCATTGAGCGACTCCGCCCCGCCATACCGCGGGATCGTCACACTCTCGGTGATTGTCGCCTGCACCGCCGGCGATAATCCACGTCCTTCGCTGCCGATCACCACAATCGCGGCCTCGAGGCGCGGAAGCGTGTGGACATCCCGGCCCGCGAGATCGCAACCGAGCACGGGTATTTGCACATCGTCGAGCGCCGGGGCTAGCGGCGTGGAAAACACCTTCATGCGGCTGAACGAACCCATGCTCGCATGGATCACTTTCTGGCCGAACACATCCGCACAATCCGGCGAGCAGAGCACGCGATCGAAGGCGAACCAGTCCGCGATGCGCAGAAGCGTGCCGACGTTGCCGGCATCCTGCACACCATCGAGCGCGAGCGTGAAGCCGCGGTTGAGTTCGCCCCGGGCCAGCGCAGGGCGCTCGATACGCGCCACGAGAAACACCGGCGAGGGCGTGGGAAAATGGCTGATCCGGCTCATCTCCGCATCCGAGATACGATGCGCACACGGATGATCGCCCATCCATGCCGGCGTCGCATACAACTCCACGAACGGAAACGACTGCGCGAGCAGTTCGCCCACGACCTTCTCGCCTTCGACCGCAAACACGCCTTCGGCATCGCGATGTTTTCTATCGCGCAAGGAGCGCAGTCGCTGGATCTCGGCCTTGGTCAACATGGGCGCGCAGCATGGAGGCTTCGTCGGCGCGATGGCAAAACCTCAGCGCATCGTTCTCCACACTCGAAAAAGGACGCGCCTGCGACGGCGGAATGTTCGAAAATTTTATCAAACACACGCCGCCGGGGTGTTGTGCTCTTGCAGATAACGGGCGGTGCCGCGTGCTGGGGCCCGTCGCGTCCTCGACTTCAACAACCGTTTATCCGGCCCAAGGGGAATCTTCCCGCGTTCCCGCTGCGCCAAAATCGGATGAAGAAATCCGGCGATGCGCCGATCATTAAGACATTGCCGTTTTTCCGGCTCCATCCTCCCCATCGACCCATGCGATTTGTATCTGTCGTTTCCTCCGTTCTCACTCTGGCTTTTGGCACCGGCCTGGTCGCCCAAACCAGCGAACTCGAACGCATCATCCCCAAGTCGGTGCGCAACGTCGCTCCTGTGTATCCCTACGAGATGTTGATCGAGGGTCGCGAAGGCCGCGCGGAGGTCGAGTTCACCGTCGAATACTCCGGCCGCGCCGTCCTCGCCTCCGTTTCGAGCGCTTCCGATCCGGCCTTCGCCAAGGCGCTGATCGCCGACATCGAAGCCAACGAATTTATCCCGCCGCGCATCAACGGCCTGCCGCGCATCTCGCCGGCCGTCCTTCGTTATGCGTTCAACAGCACCGCCGGACTCGACGAACGTTCCCGCGAAATCCTCGCCGAACTCCGCAAGCCGCGTCCCAACCTCGCGAGCGAAAACCAGCTCGACAAAAAACTCTCTCCGCTCCGCCAGGAGGTGCGTTATCCGTATTCAGTTCTTAACGACGGCGTCTCGGGCGAGGCCACGATTGAGATCGTCGTCGATCGCACCGGCCGCGTGCTTTTCCCGCGCATCGTCTCCGCCACGACCAGCGACATCGGATACGCCGCAGCCACCGCCGTTTCGCGCTGGCGCTTTCCCGCGCCGATCAAGGGTGGCCAGCCCGTCGATGCGCGCATCCAAGTCAAGGTGAGCTACGACGCCGCCAAGATGGCTTCGTCCTGGTAAGCACATCGCCACGTTCCTTTTAAGCTCGCGCCGTTTCCCGCCGTCAGCAGGGGGGAAACGGCGCTTATGTTTTAGCGCGTCCGCACTTCCCTCCCCGTCCCGGCTGCGTTAGCGTCCGGAGCGATGAAACGTCTTGCCCCGTTCGTGCTGATCGCGGTCCTCGTGACCGTCATCGTGTCGCCTTTGCTCGCCGCGACGATCGACACCCCGCCGCCCACCTCGGATCGTTCACCCGCCGCCGGCATTCTCACCGCCGTCACTTCACTCACCGGGATCGCCATCTCGCCGTTGCTCGGCACCGGTGGCATCGGTTTCTACCAATGGTACAAGGCCGACACGCCGGAAGAAAAGGCGCGCCTGCCGTGGTTCGCCAAGCCGGCGTTTTTTGTCACCGCTTTCCTGATCGTCGGTTTGTGCGCCGCGAAGGATGCCTTCGGTGCCTTCGTGCCGCCGGGTTTCAAAAAACCGCTCGATGTGCTCGAAACGGTGGAAAACAAAATCTCCGGCCTCGTCGCCGCCGGCGCGGTCGTTCCGATCACGATGGGCGCGCTGAGCTCGTGGATTTTTTCCACGCAGGATTCCAGCGCTGTTGCCACCCTCTCCGGGTCGGGGCTCGCGATGCTGCCGCTCGGCGCGGCCGACATGAGCTGGCTCCTGAACATCCTTCTCGTGCCCTTCGGCCTCGTCATGTTTGCCGTCGTCTGGATGGCTTCGCACGCGATCAACGTGCTCATCCTGCTCAGTCCGTGGGGCGCGATCGATGCCGCGTTGAAAACCGCGCGCACAAGCGTACTCGGCGTGCTCACGGTGTCCGCCGCGCTCGACCCTAAAATCGCCGCCATCCTCTCGGTCGTCGTCATCCTGCTCGCGTGGTTGATCTCGGGCTGGGCGTTTCGACTCACGATCTTTGGCTCCTTGTTTTGCTGGGACTTTTTCACGCTGCGCAAACGCCGCTTCAAACCCGATCCCGTAAGCAATCGCCTCTTCAGCGGCGCGCGGCTGAAAGGCGTGCCCGTGCGCACCTACGGCCGCCTCGTCAATGAGCCGGAAAACGGCCGTCTCGTCTTCGTGTATAAACCGTGGCTCGTGCTGCCCGAGCGCAGCGTCGAGGTGATCCCGGCGGACGAGCCCTGCATCGGCAAAGGCTTGTTTTTTTCCACCATCCGCGAGGGCAATCTCACCTTGTTTCTCCTGCCACCGCGCTATCGCGATCACGAGGAAACCGTGGCCGCGATTTACCGCTTCACCGGTGGCGTCAAGGACGCTGGTTTGATGAAGGCTTGGAGCGCTCTGCGCGAACTCTTCGGCGGCGGCGCCACGCGCACGCAGATCGCCTGATCACACGATTGCGCGCCGTTGGACGGCGCGCTCACGCGAAAAGCTCACGCAGAATGCTGAGCCGCGGTTCCATTCGCCTTCCGTTGATGGATCGCGATGCCGTTCCCATCGGGATCTTGCACGACCGCGATGAGGCAACCCGGAGAATCCATCGGCTCTAAAATAAACTTCGAGCCCGCCGCTCTGAGCGCAGCGACCGCCGCATTAAAATCGGTGACTTCGAGCGCGGCCGCCGGGCCGTCGCTGGAGGGCTTCCACAAGTCGGAGGACTTCACGACGGCGAGAATTCCCGAACCGATGTCGTACTCAACCCAGCCATCGCCAAATGCAGTGCTGCATTTCAGGCCGAGAACATTTTCATAAAATGCGCGGGCGCGGGCGACGTCCGTCACGGGATAACCAACAAAAGCAATTTCAGAGACTTTGATCATAGATGGGAGGGTTCTCCCAAGAATACCGATCGGTCCTGACAACACCCTGTCAGGAACCTTTTTCTTTGCGGCCCATCCATCGTCGCGTGCTCGGCTTGTATCGTGGACACTCAACTGTCCGCGCGGAAAATGGGCTTTCCATGTTCCGCCGGCTCCTTCCTTTCCTATTCGTTATGCTTCCCATCGCCACCGCTGCCTCCACTCCCGCCACATCGCTCGTCTTCTTCGGCACGTACACGCGCAAGGAAAGCCAGGGGATTTACGTCGCCCGCTTCAATTCCACCGACGGCTCACTTAGCCATCCGCAACTCGCCGCGCGCGGCTCGAACCCGACATTTCTCGCCCGCCATCCGCGACTGCCCGTCCTCTACGCGATCGGCGACCGCAAGAACGAGCAGGGCGGAGCCGAGGGCGTTCTCTTCGCCTACACGATCGATCCCGCAACCGGCGCGTTGACCGCGCTCAATTCGATCCCGGCCGGCGGCGGCCCGCTCTGCTACATCCAGGTGCATCCTTCGGGCGGCGGCATCGTCGTCGCCAGTTATCATGGCGGTTATGTCGCGTCGTATTCACTTTCTGGAGACGGCAGTCTCGGCGAGCTGCGTTCTTTGGTGAAACACACCGGCAAAGGTCCGCACCCGCAGCAGGACGCTCCGCACGCGCACTGCATCGATTTCGCACCCGGCGGCGAAATCGCTTTCTCTGCCGACCTCGGCACCGACACCATCTTCCGCTATCCCTTCGACCAGGCGACCGCCACGCTCACCGCAGCGGGCGAGCCCCACCTCACCCGCCCGGGCGCCGGTCCGCGACACCTCGCATATCATCCCAACGGCCGTTTCGCTTACGCCATCAACGAGCTGCTTTCCACCGTCACGGTCTTCGCGCTCGATGAACAAACCACGCTGCGCGAGATCCAGGACATCGACACCATTCAGGATGACTTCACCGGCCGCCGCTGGGGGGCGGAGATTGCCATTCATCCGAACGGAAAATTCCTCTACGCGTCCAACCGCGCCGATCACGAGAGCATCGCCGTCTTTTCCATCGATCAAAACTCCGGACATCTGACCTTCGTGTCGCACGCGCGCGAAGGCATTCGTCATCCCCGTCATTTCGCCATCGATCCCTCCGGTCGCTGGCTGCTGTGCGCGAACCACGATGCGGATGACACGGTTGTGTTTGCGATCGATCCTGAGAGCGGCCGCCTCACGCCGACCGCCCATAAAGTCTCCGTGCCGTCGGCCGTGTGTGTACTGTTTGCGCCGTAACCGCGCGGGCGGTCAGGCGCTCGCCACCGTGAAGCGGCGGCGGCCGTGGCGCGGCTTTTCCAGCTCGTCCACGATCGCCACGGCGAGATCCGCCACCGACATCCCTGCGGGCACGTCGCCATCCAGCAAAAGATCGTCGCCGCCGAGGCGATAACGCCCCGTGCGCTCACCCGGATGAAGATTTGCCGGCGGCGAAACGAACGACCAATCCAGCGCCGTCTCCTTGCGGAGAGAGTCCAAGGCGTCGCGTGCCCCGAG
This sequence comes from uncultured Opitutaceae bacterium, assembly GCA_964573305.1. Taxonomy (GTDB): domain Bacteria; phylum Verrucomicrobiota; class Verrucomicrobiia; order Opitutales; family Opitutaceae; genus Nibricoccus. Next base: position 1,848 of record CAZNJG010000012.1, on the reverse strand, counting down.
CGCGCCTTCGCGCCACTCAGCGGGAAACTCCGGCGTATCCACGCCCTGAATACCCGGCGCAACAAACAGGCTGCCCGCGCCGCCCACTTCGAGGTAGCGTTTCACACCGCTGCGTTTCACGCCCTCGACAATGTTTGCATGACCGCGCGCGTAGAGCTCACGGATCCCGGGCTCTTTCCACCCAGGATTGAAAGCGCTCACCACCGCATCGTGGTCGCGGGCCGAGGCGGCGATCTGCGACGCGTCGTACGCATCCGCCCGCACGACGGCGAGCCGGGATATCGACGGATATTTTTCCGGATTGCGGGCCAGCGCCGTCACCTGATGACCGCGCGAGAGCAGCTCCTCCAACAGGGCCGAGCCTACGTAGCCCGTGCCTCCGATCAGTGCGATTTTCATGATAAGAACAAATTCGGAACCGAAGCGTTTATGGCGCAACGCGCAGCAAGCACATGATGCCGTCCGCATCAGACACCCGCATGCCTTTCCCCTGCTCCTCGCAGTCGAAGCCTTTGGCGCGGGCGCGATCGAGCACACGCTCCAGTTCGGCGGTCTCGGCAAAGTTCACCGCGAAACAACGCAGTCCCGCGGCGTCCGGCTGCGCAGGCGAACGGCTTCTCCAGACATTCGTGCCGATGTGATGATGATACCCGTCGCGGCCCATGAAGAGCACCCCGGGGAAACTTCGCTGGCGTATTGAAAATCCCAATACATCGCAATAAAACACCTTCGCCCACTCGAGGCTGGAGACGCATAGATGGACATGACCGATCCGCGTCCCCGGTGGCAGCAAGCCGCCGCCGCCCGCCTCGCCAGCCGCCAGCAACGCCCGCAGATCGACCCGCTCCGTGTACATGGCCACATCGCCATCGGCCGAAAGCGGCCACTCAGCCGCCGGCCGGTCCACGTATAATTCGACACCGTTGTTTTCGGGATCTTCGAGATACAGCGCCTCGCTCACGCCGTGATCGCCAGTGCCAAACGGAATCGCCCGCTCCACCAGCGCCCGCGCCACGCGTCCCAGCGCCTCACGCGTCGGATACAACACCGCGAAATGGAAAAGCCCCGCCGTTTCCGGCGAACGCACGCCCGCTGCTGGATCCGCCTCCAGCACCAGCAAGGGACGCGTCGCACCTTCCGCGGAAAAAACGACGCGCTTCGCCGTCTTTTCGCGCGGCGCCGCACCGAACACCGTTTCATACCACGCCGCCACCCGCTCCAGATCCCGCACGCGCAAAGTGACGTCGCTCAATTCACAGGACCGAAAGAATTTTTCTGAAATGCCCATGTGCGGATGCCCCTCAACTAAGCGCATTTCGGCGTTTGTGCGAGACGCCTCGCCAACAATCCCCGCTACGCCGCGAGCGGATTGCTCTTTCCGCTCCGGTGATGGCGGTTGGAGGGCAGTTTTTGGACGATAAAAATCAAAACGCCGTTGGGATCGCGCACAGCGAAACGACGTTCGTCCGCGATTTCCTCGCACTCCCAAGCGAGCTCAACTCCCGCCTTCATGAGACGGGCATGTTCCGTTTGCGCATCTCCGACCGCGAGCGTGAACCAGAAACCGCGGCCCACCGCCGCCGGTATCAACTCAGCCGGCTCACCATCCGTTTCTTCGCGCAAGATCTCGAGCTGCACGCCCGATTCATGCACGAGCCGCAGACGCCGGTTGCTTTCCTCGACCGTGCCGAATCCGAGGTGCGTGGTATAAAAATCCCAGGTTTCAAAAAAACGGGACGTCACGATGCCCGGATAAAACGGGGCCAGGGCCGGCAGGTGAATCGAGCTCTTCATGACCGCGATTCTGCCACAGCCTGCTGACAACGGCCTGTCAGCAGGCGCGCGCGG
>CAZNJG010000011.1:0-144252 GCA_964573305.1 uncultured Opitutaceae bacterium | reverse complement strand
CTCGACTGAGCGGCGTTAGGCGGGCATTACCGTGCATGTTGTCCGTAGGGGATGGTTGTAGGTTTGTTGTTTATGCACCCACACTCATGCACACCCTCCGCCTGCGGACAACGTGTTGAAACATGACACTTAGCCAGGGTGACTTCTGGTTTTTGAACGACAGGCCAGCGTTCAAAGCGCGCGAAACAGACGGCCATAACCATTGAGGAGGCGAATATAGCTGGGATTGTTTTCTTTTTCATTTGGGACGGGCGCGCACGTATTTCTTCTGCCGAACGATCACTGGTCAGCCTCGCCGGGCTGGCGACTCCAAATTCGAAACGGATCCCGTCGAGGCGTTGCGCTGGGGCGGCAGGTTGGGCCTTCTAGTCCCCACGAAATGAAAATGTGACTTTGCAGAGCGTGAAACTGGATACCGGCTTTCCGCCTCTCTGTGCGGGCTGAAATGTATATTTCAAAATCCGCGCGACAACTGCGTCCGAAAATTCGCGCTGTGAAGCTGAAACAGGCCACACATCACTTACGCTGCCATCCTTTTCAATCAAGATACGTACAGTGGCCACTCCGGTGAGTCCCGCTCTCACCATCTCGCGAGGATAGACCAGAACCACCCCGGTGGGCATTTTCGCAACAGGGGGCGCATCCACCTCTTGCTCCGACTGCAAGACTGCTATCGAAATCTGCGGCTCCGGATTGTGGTTAAAGCCTCCGCCATAGATTATTCGATCAGGCGGCTCTAACGATACTTCCGGGGCAACCAGTGGCGCGATGCCAAGACTCGGCGGAGAAGCAGGTGGCTTGTGGGCACAGCCGCCCATCATCAAAATGAGCGTCGTGACGAGGAAAGGTTTCATTTGTTTTGGCCAACGATCAAACTGAGCCATCCGGCCGCTTGGTGCGGAAAGTGCCCGATCGAAGTGAGGAAAGTACTTTTCGTGACAAGCACTCGCATTGGCTCGAGTGCTTTGTTTGGCTCATTTTTTAATTTGTATTCCGAGTGCCTTCTTTAGCGCATGGAAAATTATGGGCTTCGGTTTGATTTTCCGTTTGGCCGGTTTCTGCCAATCACTCCCCGACTTCACGCCTTCCTCAATACGTCTCCATTCTTTTGCGTCCGCAAGTCGAGGTGCTCTGAACTTATAACCCATATAAGCCATCTGACCACCACATTCCGGACATGGATAAATAGTGCGCATGAATGGTCCGGGCTCTCGTTTAATAAAGGGGTAATCATGCGGCTTTTTGAATACCTTGCGGCAACGGAAGCAGACATGCTGGCTTAGGGTTGGCATTGTATTGTTTCTGCCTGACGACAACTGATCAGCCACGCCGGGCTGGCGACTCGAAACTTGAAACGGATTCTTTCGAGGCGTTGCGCTGGCGTGAGGGGCGGCCGATTTCATTTCCTTCGTGCCAAACTGCATTGGCCGGAGCGAAGCTGTTGGCGGAATCCAAGACGACGTTACGCGGGAGATAATCACCTTCCTGCGATTTTGTAAGTCCCGCCGTGCGCCAGTCTCCATCACACTGGCGAAGCTTTATTTGGGAGTGCCGGGAGGCAAGGGGCAAGTCGCGCGGGAGACCCTGAGGTGGTTTGTGTTGTTGGGAAAATCCGCCCCGCTATGACAGCGAGTAAGCGTAACCGCGCACCCAACGATACGCGGGAAAAGGTGCGCGCCATCCCAACGCCGGGAAGCCTGCCGGGCTGGACAACCGCGGGCAAAGTCACTCTTCGCTTGAAGGGGACGCACCCGCAGCGACAGCGTCCAGCAAGAGAAAACGCCGCTGTACCCACGCTGTAATCGGCTACGTTTTTGGTGCCTCCCGGCCGCAACCAATCATCCTTATCCCGCGTCTTTTTCCTCCGCATGAAGCTGACTCGTTTCCCCTCCGTTCTCCTCGCCCTTCTGGGGCTTTTATTCACCGGCGGTCTCGCCGCCAACACCGCCCTCGAACCGGTTCCCCGTGGTCAAAACTGGGAGGTGAAACACCAAAAGCTGCGCGAACGTGCGCAGAGGGGCGACATCAACATTCTTTTCTTGGGCGACTCCATCACCGAGCACTGGACCACCGAGGGGCCTAAAGGCGGCCGCAAGGTCTGGGAACGCCATTTCGTTCCGCTCAAAGCCGCCAACTTCGGGATCAGCGGTGACCGCACCCAGCACGTACTCTGGCGGCTCAATCAAGGTGAGGTCTCCGGGCTCCGGCCCGCGGTCGTCGTGATCATGCTCGGCACCAACAACACGGGATGGGAGCGGGACAAGGCGACGCCGCGCAACACCGTCCCCGAAGTCATCGAAGGCATTCACGCCGTCGTCGCGTCCGTGCGAGAGAAACTCCCTGACTCCAAGATTTTGTTGCTCGGCATCTTCCCCCGCGGAGCGACCAGCAGCGATCCCCAGCGCCAGCAGATCGAGACGATCAACGCATCCATCTCCTCCCTGCAGGATGGAAAACACATTCACTTTCTCGATATCGGAAAACATTTCCTCGCGGAAGACGGCACCCTCAGCCGGGAGATCATGCCCGACTTTCTCCATCCCGGCGAAGCGGGTTACCAAATCTGGGCCGACGCCTTGGAAGCGCCCTTGAAGCAGCTCCTGTCGGAATAACGCGATCGACCGCTGCCACCATCCGCGTATCCGAACGATGGATACCGAATCAGTGCGGGATTTAATTTCCGTTCGCTTCCTGGACCGACGACTGCGCGCGCTCCCAAACAGCGCGTGCGCCGGGATGTCCGGGGTCGATGGAGAGCACGCGCCGAGCCGCCGCAGCCGCGCCGGCCGGATCACCGGCACGAAGAAGCACGGTTGCGAGAGCGTACGGATAAGCCGCTGATTGGGGCGCGAGCGATTCCGCGCCCTGGAGGAAGGTAGCCGCCTCGGCCAAACGTCCGGTTTGAGCGAGGAGCAGACCCAAATTATACCACGCTCGATCAAAGCGCGGATTGCGGGCAACCGCCCGTCGCAGTTCCTGTTCCGCATCGGACATACGACCGGCTTCGGCATAGGACAGCGCCGCATGATAGGCCGCTTCCGCGCTCGCGGGCTGCAGGTCGGCCGACAGCCTGAACTGCTTCGCGGCGGCCAGTGGTTGTTTCTGGCGGAGGAGCACCCATCCGAGTGAATTTCGTATCGCGGGCGAATGCGGGTCCCACGTCGCCGAGAGTCGCATTTCCTTTTCGGCTTCCGCCAAAAACCCGCGGTTGGCCAGATCCTCGCCACGCTGCAAGCGCCCGCCTGGCTGGTCCTGCGCCAGTGCGAGATAAGCATCGAGCTCCGCGCGGACAGGCGAGTCGTCGGGCAGCATCGGCGACAAGGCCCACGCCGCTTGAAGTCGCACCACTCTCACCGGGTCGTGCAGCAGCGGAGCGAGCAACGTTTCCGGTTCACCCGAATCGGCGAGCAAACGCGCGGCCGCGGCGCGTTCCAGCGGGTCTTTCGCGGAGAGCGATTCACGCGCGATCGTCCGCAATGGCGGCGAGGTGGCAACGTAAGGTCGGGCCAGTTCCAGCAGCGCGGCGCGCCAGGCCGCAACCTCTTCACGCGGCAAGATAGACAGCAACGATTCGACAGCGGACGGGTGCCCCGATTGCGCCGCGGCAACCGCGCGGGTGCGCCGGCGCTGATGTGAATCCAGCTTCGCGCCATACCAGGTTTCCGCATGGTCGATGGCCCACTGCACCGTCTCGTCCACGTGACAACGATTGCACGCATTCGGAACACCCAGTTCCTGCGTGAGCAACGGATCGGGTTTTAGCCATCCATGATCATGACGCGGCGCACGCTGCATGTAGTGAGTCACCGGCATGTGGCAGCTGATGCATAAATTCCCCGCGCTGCCGGGCGCGTGCTTCGAGTGCGCCAGCGGATCGATCGACATCGCGCGACTGCCATTGGCGAGAACGCGACCGGGCGTGCCGTGGCATTGCAAGCAGAGGTTATTATCGGTCTTCGGCAGAATCGTCCGGTTGGAATGCGGATCATGGCAATCGACACAGGTCACGCCCGCATGCCCCATCCGGCTGAGCAGGACCGAGGTCCAGTTAAACACTTCGTCGCGCTGCTGACCATCCGGGTAAAAGGCCGCCGGATCCACCGGCAAAACCACGCGGTAGTGATCGTGATAATCGTCGCCCGGTTGAAATCCCCCGGTGAGCAATTCGTTTCGTGCATGGCAGGGCGCGCACGTTTGCATCATGCGGGCACGATCGAGGTGCAGCGTTTTCCCGGTGGCATTGGCCGGATGGCCGCTCGAAACCGGTCCATGGCATTGTATACAACCCACCCCGTGCTCGACCCAGGTCGATTGATAACTGTCGGTTTCAGCGAAGTAATTTTTCTGAAACCCGGTCATGTGACAGTGCGCGCACATGGAATTCCAATTCATGCCGAGGCCGCTCCAATGTCCCCATTCGCCGCGCCGGCGATTCTCCTGGCCGAATACATTAAACCACTCCCGCCTCTCCGGATCGAACGCGAGATCGGCCGGCTGCCAGCGACCGCCTTCCGCGGCCAGCAAGGGCTGCCAGAGCGGTTTTGAGCCGAGGATCAATTCCACCGTGTGCTGTCGCGGCGAATCGTCGTCGCACAATTCCGTCATCAGTCCCCGGCTATTCTTCCAGCCGAGTTCAAATCGCGAACCGCCGTCCTCGACGCTTGCAGCCACGGAAAACGCCGCCTCGTCGCGCGTGTTCACAGGCCGGTTGGCCAGCGCATGATCGCTGACGCTCCACGCGGCATGAATATCCGCATGACAGCCGCGGCAGGTGCCCGACGTTTGCTCGCGGGCATGTTCAACCATCCTTCGAGCATGTGGCTCCGGCGGCCCTGGCTCACGTCGCAAACAGGCGGTCGTCATCATCCCGAGACCGAGCCACAACCCGACGGCAAGCGCCACGCCGCACAAGGAGCGTCGCCCACGTCGCGGACATGCGTCCCTGACATCCGGTGGATCCACGATCATGTCATCAGGAGACGCGGCAATTTCGGGCAGCTCCAGATCAATGCGTCACAGTGCGGCAATCGAACTGTCCTGATGCCGCAAACACCCGTGTATTCACGAACCTGATACATACCGGGAAACCTTCTTAAAGGCCGGCAGAGTAAGGTTGCCCAAAGACGCGGGCACGCGTGCAGTATTCTGCGTAGGTTCCATCATGCGACTGCTCCTCCCCTTTCTGTTCAGCCTGTTGTCTTCGTTTTTCCTCATGGCGTGCACTCGCGAGGGCAGCATGGAGCGCCCGCCATCATCCACGCCGGTTGCACCCGCGGGCATGGTGTACCTTCCCGGTGGAGTATTCTCGATGGGCAGCGATGCCAGCCACGCATTCGTCAACGAAGGTCCTGTGCACGACGTGCAGGTGGCGCCTTTCTTTATGGCGGCACATCCGGTCACCAATGCGGATTTCTCGAAGTTCGTCGAAGCGACGAATTACGTCACGGTGGCGGAGCGACCGATCCTTTGGGAAGAGATCAAAAAACAAGTTCCTCCGGGTACGCCCAAACCTCGCGACGAGGATCTGCAACCCGGGTCTCTCGTGTTCCAACCAACCGCCGGGCCGGTCGATTTGCGCAACATGGCTCAATGGTGGGTGTGGACGACGGGCGCCTCGTGGAAACATCCCGAAGGTCCCGGATCCTCCCTGGCCGGCCGCGAAAACCATCCCGTGGTGCACGTCGCCTATGAAGATGCCGCCGCCTATGCGAAATGGGCCGGAGGCCGCCTGCCGACCGAAGCCGAATGGGAGTTCGCGGCACGCGGCGGACTCGTTCGCGCGCGTTACGCCTGGGGTGACGACGATCCTCACCCCGCCACCGGCCGGCATCGCGCAAACACCTGGACGGGAAATTTCCCCTGGCACAACACGGCAGCCGACGGTTTTGCCGGCACGTCCCCCGCGGGAACGTATTCGCCGAACAACTACGGCCTGCACGACATGGGCGGCAATGTCTGGAACTGGTGCTCCGACGTGTACGCCGCGGACGCCTTCGCTTTTCGGGCAAATCAGCCGGAGTTTTGCAGCAATCCGACCGGTCCGATGGCGGGTGCCGGCAAACGACTCATCACGGGAGATCCCTCGCCGCCTGCCGTGCCCGGTGAAGTCCGGCACGTGATCAAGGGCGGTTCCTTTCTCTGCGATCCTTCGTATTGCGAAAGTTACCGTCCATCCGCGCGACGAGGAAGCCCGCCGGACACGGGCACCAGTCACGTCGGTTTCCGCATTGTCATGGATGTGCCCTGACCGGCACATCCCGCGCCGACAGAAAATTCAGCTGGCACGATTTCGTATCCGAAGAACCACTACAATCCGTTGCGTTTCAGGCGGTGTTCTTCACCACCGCCACGCATTCAATTTCGTAATGGAGGGCGACGGGCAGACAGTGGGTGATCGTCGTGCGTGCGGGAAACGGTTCCGAGAAATACTCGCGGTACAATTCGTTGTATCGACCGAGGTTCGCGTCATCGCGGAGGTAGTTTCGCGTCTGCACCACGTGTTTCAAGTCGCTGCCGGCAGTCTCCAGCACCTTGCGAAGATTTTCGACCGACCGTCGAAACTCTCCCTCGAAGGTGTCGGGCACCAGCTTGCCCGTCGCATCGACCGATGCCTGTCCGGAAACAAAAATCAGATTTCCAACTCGCACGGCCGGGCTGAAAGGCAGGTGGGAAACCGGCGTGTTCGCGTCTTTTGGATAAGAGATGTCGTTGTTCATGCAAATTCGCAGCTGAGGGTTTCCACGGCATCCACCGGCCACACCGGGCGCCGAAGTTTTGTCCACGGCAATGACCCCAGATTTCCCGTACACGGCCCGGGCGTATCCACGTAATGAGACGCTTGCGCGATTTTATCGTACGCACGTTTGTGTGCGACGGCCGCTTTCACACCGACCACGGCAAACGCTGCGGGATCGAGGCCCTGACTCCGGAACTGCCCCAAATCGAAGGGCGGTGTTTTCCGGCTCGTCAGCAGGATCGTAACTCCATCGCTGCGAATCACCGCACACGGTCCCATTTCGAAGCGAATGCCACTCATCGCGACGAGATGACTTTGCGCATCTTCGACTTCGAAACTGCCGCCGCTTCGCGAGACCAAGATGACATCGAGCACGACGGGGCCTGCGTCGAGTCGCGATCCTTTTCCGCCGATCGCCAGTCGGCGCGTTTCACCGATCGCGGCACCGTCCAGCGATGAGACCGCCTCAGCGTCATTGATGGCGACCAGGCCGCCTTCGATCCGGTGCTTGATCATCGCGCGCAAGATGCCCGTGCCATCGCCCGGCGCGCCGCCGCCAATGTTATCCGCAGGTTCGACCAACACGACGGGACCACGCGTCTTTTTGGCAGCGAGGTCCTCCGCCAGCCTCGCCATCACCGCATCCACCGACGGCAGCAGCCGGTGACCGCGTTCGCGCAGCGACCACGTGAGGGCGACCGCACGATCCAGATGGCGGCGATCCGCGTCCTCGGAGGAGGTCGAAATCAAACTGAAAGAGACACCCGTATCGGGTGTGTCGGAAAACGAAAAACCCGCCGCGACATTGCAGGCCCAGATGTCAGGATTCGCGGCTTCGATTTCGTGCGCAAAACGTTTCAGCGAACGCATCGGATCCTGGTCCGTTCCCGTGGCCGGTGGCGTCCACATCATATGCGGGCGGCCCCACGCCATATGCGGCAGCACTTTTTCCCGCAGGCTGCGCGCAAGGAAATGCGTCGCTCGCTGCCCCGCCTGTTTCGCGTCGGTGTGTGGATTCTCCCGATAACAAACGAGCCCGTTCGCGTGGCGACACATCCGTGCGGTCACGTTGGCATGCAAGTCGAGCACGCCGAAAAGCGGCAGCGTCGCGGCCCCGGGCAAAGCGCGGATGCGAGCGAGAAACTCACCTTCAGGATCCGGATACGACGGCGTCGCCATCGCTCCATGCAGCACCACAAAAATTCCGTCCACACCGCGGCTCAGCGCCGGACGCGCGAGCGCTTCAAACTCGTTCCAAAATTGATCGAACGCAGCATCCTCCACCGGGCCGCCGGGCAGCGCCCACGCATCGATGGCCGGGACGACGTCGAGATCCAGCGCGCGCGCTTCTTCCAGAAAACCGTCCGCGACCGACGCATCGCCAAGCTTGGACAAAATCCCTCCCCCGCGGAGCACGTGAAAGTCGCTCCAGCGAGTCACGCCATCCACGAAACTATGCGTCTCGTGAAACAGACCGGCGTACAGGATGCGGGGCCTCATGCTTATCGCGCCACGGCAGCAACCGGAGCTTTCCAGGCAGCCGCGTGACGGGCGATCGCCACCGCTGCGCGCTTCAGCGCTTCGTCGATGTCGGCGTCAGTGTGCGCCAGACTGATCGACCACAAACCACGCTCGATCGCCCGGACGCCTTCCTCGAGCAAACAACGGCGAAGGTGCGCCCAGCGCGGCGCGTCGTGCCGCTGCGTATAATCGCGGTAGTTCATCACCGGGCCTTCCGACGCGTCAGGTTTGAGCATCACGGTGTGAAAAATCAGTCCCGGTCCCTGCGGACGCAAGGGCACTCCGTGTTCACGCGCGAGATTGGACAATCCATCCATCAAGCGGCGGCCGAGCGCCTGGATAGTCGCGGGATGTTTCGCGCCGAGCGCGAGCACTTGATCGAGACTCCATTTGCTCGCGGCAAGACAGAGCGGATTGGCGTTCAAGGTGCCCGCGTGCACCACCGCACCCGAGACAATCGGCGCCATCGCGGCCTTGGTACCGGCGAGTGCCGCAAACGGTGTTCCGCCTCCCACGGCTTTGCCCAGGATGGTGAGATCCGGTTTATATCCGTAAAAGCCCTGCGCACCGCCGGCTCCGAAGCGAAGGCCCGTAATCGTCTCGTCGGAAATCATAAGCATGCCATCGCGGTCGCAGAGTTCGCGGATGGTCGTCATCAACTCAGCCACCGGCTCCATACAGCTCGTGTTGCAGAGCACCGGTTCGAAAATAATTGCCGCGATCTGCCCGCGATATTGATCCACGCGACGGCGCAGGTGTTCGGGATCGTTCCACTGAGCCACCACGATTCGCTCTGTGACTTCCTGAATGACACCCTGGCTCGGATGAATGCTCACCGGATTTTCGTCATCTCCCCAATGATCGGGGGGATTCGCGAAACCGGTCAGACCCTCATCGCTCCAGCCATGATAGTGGCCTTCAAAACGAAGGATCAACGGCCGCTTGGTGAGCGCACGAGCAACACGGAACGCGGCTTGGACGACTTCCGTGGCTGAGTTGTTGAAACGCACCAGCTCCGCCGACGGCATCATCTTTTGCATGCGTTCGGCCACTTCGATTTCCAACTCGCATTGCGCCGCCCAGTGCAGGCCGAGGCGGGCTTGCGCCGCGAGCGCATCGGCCATCTCTGCGGGCGCATGACCCGAAAGCAACGCCCCCTGCCCCAGTTGAAAATCCAGGTAGTGATTGCCATCGACGTCCCACAGACTCGCACCACTTCCGCGGGAAAAATAGATCGGCACCGGAACCTCCAGCTTGCGGATGCCGCTGTTCACACCACCGGCGATGCTTTTTTGTGCGCGTTTAAACAACTCCTCGGAGCGGGAAAAAATATAAGACATGGAGAAAGACCGCGGCTAAACTCAGAGCGTTTTCTGACAGGGTTTGGAGTTTCCGCCGCTGGACACACTGTTTCACAATGTGAACCGTCCATTTCGTCAAACAAAATACTTGAAGGGCCCCGAAATTATCCAGAACGTTCGCGCGTCCCCTTCAAATCCCACCCGATTCACTCCTGCCCGCAGGCATGCTCCGCTGCTGAATTTTATGCTGATCGATTGTCACAATCACCTCGGTACGGACCTGTTTTTCTACCTGAACGGATTTTATCCGTACGCGCAGGATCTGCATACGCTGACCAACGAAGGACGTCGTCACGGGATCGATCGCTGGGTGGTTTTTCCGATGATCGCCAACGCCTGGTTCGACATGGGCGCGATGCGCGCCGGCCAGCTGCGGCCTGGAGGTCCGGAAGCCATTCCGTATGCGTTCGAAAACGAGCGCATGCTTCGCGAAATCTACGAACAATTTCCCGATCTCGGACGGTACACGCTTCCGTTTGTCATTCTCGATCCCATGCGCGAGCCCGCCGCACAAGCGGAACGGCTGCGAGCCCTGCATCGGCAATTCCCGTTCTACGGCCTGAAAATTCAGGCAACGATGATTCAAGCCGATGCCGGCGCCTTGCTCACGACCGGCCGCTGTTTCCTCGAACTGGCTGAAGAGCTCAACCTGCCCTTCCTCATTCATTCAAGCGTGGTTCCCAACGACCCGTGGTCGGAGGCAGGACTCTTGTTGCGCATCGCCGAGGCCACTCCGCAAGTCCGCTTCTGCCTCGCACATTCCTGTCGCTTCGACCGCGTGTATCTCGACCGCATCGCCGAACTGCCCAACACGTGGTTCGACTGCTCGGCGCACATCATTCACTGCAAAGGCACCGTGCAGGAAATGGGATTCACCGCAGCGCGAGCACGACGTTTCGCAGCCGACTATCGCGATCCCGCCGCCGTGCTGCTCGCACTCGCGGAAGCTTATCCCACCAAGATGATCTGGGGATCCGACACTCCTTTCGAAAGTTATGTCGGCAAAGGCGAATCCGGCCTTATTTCCCTCCGCGCCACTTACGAAGAGGAAATCGCCTGCCTGAAAGCGCTGCCCGAAAAACTCCGCGCCGCCGTCGCCTGCAACAACCTCCTCGATCTCCTGCAACTCAACGATGAAAACCTTCTCTCTCGCGGGTAACACAGCACTCGTCACAGGTTCTTCCAGAGGCATCGGCTACGCCATCGCCAACGGACTCGCCGAATCGGGCGCTGACGTTGTCTATCATGGCAGCTCCCACCAGCCGGAGAAAATGCCCGCGGGCGCGGCCTTCGTGCAGGCCGATCTTCAAGCTCCCGATGCTGCGGAAAATTTGATTGCCGCCGCGTTGGCAGCGAAGCCCGGTCTCGATCTCCTTGTCTGCAACGCCGGGAGTTTTTTCGATCTGCCGTTTCTGCAGATGGGCATTTCCCAGTGGGAACGCACGATGAACCTGAATGTGCGCTCCGCGTATTTCCTCGTGCAAAGCTTCGCCCGCGCCCTGCTCGCGCGTCAGCGTCCGGGCGCCGTGCTCATCGTGTCTTCGACCAATGGTTTTCAGTCCGAAGAAGATTCCACGGCCTACGACACCTCGAAGGGCGCGCTCGTCATGATGACGCGTTCGCTCGCCCAGGCGCTGGCGCCTCAGCGCATCCGCATCAACGGCCTCGCGCCCGGACTCATTCGCACGCCGCTCACCGCACCGTGGATCGATCAGCAGCACGATAAACGAAAGCACTACGAAAAGAAAACGCTGCTGGAGCGCATCGGCGAACCGGAGGACTGCGCGGGCGCTGCGGCGTTTCTATTGTCGCCTGCCGCCAGCTACATCACCGGCCAGATCGTCGTCGTGGATGGCGGTCTCACCGTGGGCCAGATCGGGAAGATGTGAGCGCTTCGTCATGAACTCAGTCGATGACCTCCCCACACCGGCGCTGATCGTAAACCAACCGCGCCTGGAGAAAAACATCCGCGCGATGCAGTCCGCGTGCGACGCACACGGGATTGAGCTCCGCCCCCACATCAAGACTCACAAGTCGGTCGAGATCGCGCATCTTCAATTAACCACCGGCGCCCGCGGATTGACCTGCGCGAAGCTGGGCGAAGCGGAGGCGATGCTCCCGTCCGGAATGCGCGCGGTTTTCATCGCCCATTCGCTCGTCGATCTCCGGCTCGCCGATCGTCTGGACGCACTGGCGGAAAAACTGGATGACCTCCGCCTCGCCGTGACCAGCGAGCAGCACTTCGAGGCCTTCGAGCGCCTCGCCGCAAAACTTTCCAAACGGGTCAACGTGATGCTCGCGCTCGACACCGGACTCGGGCGTGAAGGCGTGCGCGATCTATCATCGGCACAAACGCTCGCCACCAAGATCTCCCGCAACTCGCGTCTCCAGCTCAGCGGTTTCTACACGCATGAAGGTCATTTTTATGGATCGGCGCTGGTCGATCAGACCAGCCGGCTCAAGCAGTTTGTCGAAGGCCTCACGCACCTCCGCGATGCCGTCGATCCATCGCTCCCGCTGTGGCCCGGCTGCAGCGTCACCGCGCGCGCGATCACCGCGATCGGTGACGGGAAAATCCAGTCGGTTCGCCCCGGCGCCTACGTCTTCGGCGACCTCGCCCTGACGGAAATCACACAAGTGATGCATCCCGACGATGTCGCCTGCCACGTGCTCGCCACCGTCGTGGACAAACCCGTCGCAGGGCTCGCGCTCATCGATGCGGGCTCGAAAACATTTTCATCGGATCGCACACCAGCGGGGATCTTTGCGCGTGCTGCCGACGGCCGCGATCTCGCGGTCACCCGCGTGAACGAAGAGCACGGGTATGTGACCGGTGGCGCCGTGGACAAACTCGTGATCGGCGAACGCATCGCCTTCACGCCCGCCCACATTTGCACCGCGATCAATCTCGCCGACGAACTTGTCGTGGCCGATGGCAATGACATCCACGCGTTCTGGCCTCTCGATGGCCGCGGGTGTTCGCAATGAACCAGACTATTTCCGCAGCACCGCCGCTCTGGCCCATTCATCACGGTCAGGAGTTTCCGGCACCGCCGTCGTTTTCGGACAAACAGCCCGACGCCGGCTGGCAGCCACTTCATCAAGCGTGGAGACAAATCCCCGAAGAAGGATTTCAGCCCGCGTGGGCCCGCGTTTTCTGGCAGCGTCATCACCTCGTCTTCGAAGCATTCCTCGTGGGAAAATCGCCGAGAAACTCCGCGCGAAAACTCAACGAGCGCACGTGGGAAACGGGCGATGTGTGCGAGATCTTTGTCGAGGATGCCTCGGCCGCTCACTATCTTGAGATCCACGTGACGCCGGAAAACCAGCGTCTGCAACTGCGCTTCCCCCACGATGGTCTGGCCGCTGTTCGCAGTGGTCGTGCGCAGTTGGAAGAGTTCATGATCGATGATCCGGATTGGGTGCGCACGGAGACTTTTTTGACCCGCGAAAACCTGAGCGTCCGCGTGACGATTCCCGCCTCGATCCTCGGCAACAACGACCCGCTCGTGCTGCCTTCGCGTACGTTTCGCGGAGCGGTCTGCCGCTACGATTATCGCGCGCGCAGCGAGAACCCGATCCTTTCCTCCACCGCAGCGTTCGCCGGCCCGTTTTTTCACCAGCGCGACGCGTGGTCATCGTTTCAACTGATCCCCCAAATGCCCGGAGTCTGCCCGTGAAGACGGACATCATCGCCGACCTCACCGCCCTGCTCGGACCGGAGCGGGTTCTGACAGCGCGGGAAGACCTGATTCCCTACGGTTTCGACGGCACAGCGGCCCTGAAGCGATTGCCCCGCGCCGTCGTGTTCCCGGCCAACGCCAGCGAGGTCAGCGTTATTTTGAAGCTGGCGCGCCGGCAGCAGGTGCCGGTGGTGACCCGCGGCAGCGGCACCGGTTTGTCGGGCGGAAGCGTGCCGGTGGAGAATTCCCTGGTCGTTTGCCTGGTGAAGCTGGATCGTATCCGTGAATTGGATACGAATAACCTGACCTTGCTGGCCGATGCCGGCGTGATCACCCAAAAGATTTTCGAGACGGCCGACGCCGCCGGGTTGTTTTATCCGCCCGATCCCGGCTCGATGAAAATCTCCACCATCGGTGGAAATGTCGCCGAAAACTCCGGCGGGCTTCGCGGTCTGAAATACGGAGTCACCCGCGATTACGTGATGGGCATCGAAGTCGTCCTCGCCGACGGCACGATTTGCTGGCTCGGAAACAAATGCGTGAAGGATGTCGCGGGCTATAATCTGCGCGACCTCTTCATCGGCAGCGAAGGCACGCTCGGCGTCATCACGCAAGTGTTGCTCAAGCTCCTGCCCAAACCCGCTGCGCGAAAAACCCTGCTGGCAACGTTCCCTTCGATGGAAGCGGCGGCCGAGACCGTTTCAGCGATCATCGCGGCCAGGATCATCCCGTGTACGCTGGAGTTCCTTGATCGGAAAACCGTGCGATGCGTCGAGGACTATGCGCGCGTAAACCTCCCGCTCGACGCCGAAGCCGTGCTGCTGATCGAAACCGATGGACACCCTGCGGCCGCGGCGGATGAAGCGGCCCGCATCGAACAAATCGCGCAGGCCCACCAAGCGAACAGCGTGCGAACCGCGCGCGATTCCGCCGAGGCACTTCAACTCGCCACCGCGCGTCGCAGCGCGTTCTCGGCGCTGGCCCGCCGCCGTCCCACGACCATTCTGGAAGATGTCACCGTCCCTCGCAGCGAACTCGCGACGATGGTTCGCGCCGTGCAGGCCATCGCCGAAAAACATGCATTGGACATCGCGGTCTTCGGTCATTTCGGCGACGGCAATTTGCACCCGACCATTCTCACCGACGAACGCGACACGGCGGAAATGCATCGGGTGGAACTCGCATTAAAAGACATCGTCGATGTCGCGCTCCGCCTCGGCGGCACGATCACCGGCGAACACGGCGTCGGCATCGCCAAAAAACCATTCCTCAAACAACAACTCGGCGACAGCTCTTACGCGTTGTTGAAGAGCATCAAGCAAGTGCTCGATCCCGACGGCCTGCTGAATCCCGGAAAGATTTTCGACCGGGATGACTCCGCCCGACGCAACGGAGAATTCTCCACTTGAGCGCCCACAGTTCAGCACTCGGCAACGAACGCTCCTCAAGCGTAGCGACCGCATCCAATCCGCTGGCTGGGTTGGACTATTCGATCCTCCAGCAGTGCATGCATTGCGGGATGTGCCTGCCGGCTTGTCCGACTTTCGCCCAGACCGGACTCGAACGAAACTCCCCACGCGGGCGCATCGCGCTGATGCGCGCCGTCGCGGATGGGGATCTCGCCACCACGCCCGCATTCGCCGAGGAAATGAGTTACTGCCTGGGTTGCCTCGCCTGCACGAGCGCATGTCCCGCCGGCGTGGATTATCCGACATTGCTCGAAACGGCGCGGGCTCATGTCGAAGCGAGCGGTGTCGCGGCCACACCTTCACGAAGCTTCGTGCGCTGGTTCACGATGCGATGGCTTTTCATCCACCCTCGCCTGCTCCGGTTCGCCGGCCGGCTGTTGTGGGTGTATCAGGCAACCGGTCTCCAGATACTTTTCCGCAGGCTGCGATTCACCGCCCTGCTCCCGAAACGCCTCCGCGAACTCGAACCGTCCACGCCTAAAATAAGACGCCATTTCTCCGACGCCCTGATTCCGGAAATCACGCCGGCCTGCGGAGAAAAACGTCATCGCGTGGCCCTGCTGACCGGGTGCGTACAGGATTTGGTTTTTAGCGATGTCAATCACGACACCGCCGAGGTGCTCGCGGAGAATGGCTGCGAAGTCTTCACGCCACGGGTTCAAGCCTGCTGCGGTTCGCTCCACGCGCACAACGGCGATCAGGAAACGGCCCGCCTGCTCGCCCGGCGCCAGATCGATGCCATCGATCCCGAGACCGTGGATGCGATCATTTCCAACGCGGGCGGCTGCGGCTCTCATCTCAAACACTATGATCGACTACTGGCCGATGATCCGGTGTATGCCGGACGCGCGAAAGCATGGTCTCGAAAGGTGCGCGATATCTCGGAGTGGCTTGTATCGATTCACTTCCGGAAACCGACCTCAGGCATGGCCACGACCACTCCGCTGACGGTCACCTACCATGAAGCCTGTCATCTCTGCCATGGGCAAAAAATCTCTTCACAACCTCGCGAGATTCTGAGGTCGGTGCCCGATCTGGAGCTGCGCGAATGTCACGACGCCACCCGCTGCTGCGGCAGCGCAGGAATATATACAATTACACAGCCGGACACCGCGGCGGTTTTGCAGAAGCAAAAAACGGTCGATCTTTCAGCAACCGGCGCGGTGCTCGTCGCCACCGCGAATCCCGGCTGCCATCTCCATATCGAAAACGGTCTGCGCTCCGTCGGAAAATCCGACATGGTCGTGGCCCACCCCGTTTCCCTGTTAGCCCGCGCTTATGACGCCGAAAAAGCGTCTAATTCATGTCCAAATCTGGACAGGTAACTGTGTAAAGAGACATTTCGTTTGACGAAACCTTTAGTTCGCCAAGTAGAATTCCACTCATGGCAATTGCCGTCATAGACAAGGCGTTTTCGATTCTGGAGGTACTGGCTCGCACCGGCCGCCCCCTCAGTCTTGCCGAACTTGCGGAGGAGACGCGTCAGCCCAAGCCCAGCGCATTCCGTATTCTTCGCAGCCTGCGGGATCTCGGTTATGTCGATCAGTTGGAGGAACGGGGAAACTATCGGCTCTCCGAGCGGCTCAAATCTCTACACGAATACGGCCGCGATGCCGCGTTGAGAGAAAAAGCGCTCCCGGTCATGGAGCGCATTCACGATCTTTTCGACGAGACGGTTAACCTCGGGGCGTTGGAGGGCATCTATATTCGTTACGCGCACGTCCTGGAAACGACGCAGGCTCTCCGCTCGATCGTTAAACCCGGCGCACGCGATGCCTTTCACACCACCGCGCTGGGTCGCGCTGTTGCTGCTTACCTGCCCGAAGTTCAACAAACGCGCCTCGTCGATAAAGCCTGCGCACTGGAGCCCGCAGCCCGCCGCAAGGCGGTGCGCGCCCGACTGGAAAAAGAACTCGAGATCACACGCAAACGCGGTTGGGCGATTGAGGAAGAGGAAACGGTGTCAGGGGTGATGTGCGTCGCCATTCCGCTTCTCGAATTGGGCGAACCGCTCGCCGCGATCAGTGTTTCCGTGCCGATTCATCGTTTCCCTCCCGCCCGTCGCGTCGAGCTGCAGCAAGCATTGCTGGAATGCCGGCGAACCGCGCTCAATCCGCGTAAAATGGCCGCCGCCCTCGGCTGACCGCGCGGGCTGTTTCTCAGGAGCAATCGCACAGTTCAGCGTGCGACGTCTTTTAGGAACAGCCGCCGGAACGCGTTCTCCACTTCGCGGCAAAACACGACGCAGCGCGTTCGAGCGTTTCCGCTGCACGGGTGATCGCTACGTCGGCCGGCGTATCTCGGTCGGTCATTGAGATGATTTCATCGAATAACCCATCTTTGTCGGCACCAGCATCCAATTGTCCGCAAAACGCCACAACCGGTTTGTGCTGATCACGAGCCCAACGCGCCAGCGCGGCGGGCCCCTTTCCATATAAAGTCTGCCGATCGATGCGTCCTTCGCCGGTGATCACAAGGTCGCTTTCGCCGATCGCTTGGGAGATCCCCAGCAGATCCGCAATTGTATCAAATCCTGGAGCCAGTCGTGCTCCGAGAAACGTGAGCAATCCATAGCCAAGCCCGCCCGCGGCGCCTGCGCCCGGCTGATCACGATAATCCGCGCCGAGCTGCTGCGCAGCCAGATCGGCCATACGGGTCAGTTCTTCGTCCATCCGCGCGGGATCGGTCAGCCCTTTTTGCGGGCCATAAACCCATGAAGCGCCCTCGCGCCCAAGCAACGGATTGCGAACATCGCAGAGACCGATGATTTCCGCGGCCATCCCCGCGGGTGGCGGGATCAACGTGTGTATAATCGAAAAGTTTTCCGGACGCGGATCCACGACAGTTTCGTTTTCATCGAGAAACGTCCAGCCCATCGCCGCAGCCAGTCCCAGCCCGCCGTCATTGGTCGCGCTGCCGCCGAGCCCTACCAATACCTTTTTTGCGCCGCGTTCCACCAACGCCTGTATCAGTAAACCCAAACCACGTGAGGACGCTTTCCACGGATCGCGCAAAGCCGGTTCCACCAGCATCAGACCGATGGCCGACGCACTTTCGCAGACGGCGACATCGCCCAGCATCGCCACGTCAGCCTGCCGCGAACGCCCGTACGCATCCACCGTTGGCAGCGTGTGCCCAAGCGCCAGCGCCCCCGAACCTGCCAGCGCTTCGACCGTGCCTTCGCCACCATCCGCGATCGGCAGCAACCGCAAGTCGGCGCGCGGCAGCTCGCGCCGGAAACCGCGGGCAATCGCCTCGGCAGCCTGTCGGGCCGTCAGCGTGCCTTTGAACTTATCGGGAGAAATGAGGATTCGATGCGCGCCCACTGCGTTCTAGAGGAGATGAACCGCTTTGTCTGATAATAGGGTTTGTTGCAATTTATCACCTGCGTTTCACCCAACGTACGTACCGAAATATTAGCTAGGGTAGCGCGCAATCAGGGATTATCAAAAATATACTGCCAGTACGCCTGCATGCCGGGAATGGCGCTCTCGCGATCGATCATCCATTCACGCCAGAGCGTGAACGATCCCGCCTGACTGTCGCGAAAGTTCAGAAGTTCACGCATCGCCGATTCAGCCTGCGAATTATACGGCAAAACCGTATTCGGATCGACCAGGCGGATGGCCTTCGCGGTCAGACGACCGTTGGTGCACGCAGCACGAAGAAACTCCAGGCGCGCCAGGGCGGCGGTTTCTCCCGGAGCGAGCAAAGCCGCGGCATCATCGAGGATCTGTTCAGCTCCATCGAATGCGGCTTCACTATAGGTGCCTCCATAGGCATTCATGCCGGACGACCAGCCGAGAATCGATGTGTTTCCATTATCGGCTTCATTATAGATAAAATTTTCCCAGTACGTGAAATAGTCGCGCACTCGTGCCGCGGCGCTTCCGAAGCCGGAGCAATATTCATCCAGCACGGTCGCCACCTCAATCTCCGGCCGGGCCATCTGGCGCGCGATCAAATAATAATATAAACCAAAACTGGCATAACTTCCGCAGGAGCTGTCGGAATCCATGCCGAGCAGGTAGCCACCGGCCAGCATTTCCTTGAAGTGATTGCCCACTCGGTGGGTCGGCCAGAAAGGTCCCGCGTGCGCCGACAGCATCCAGTTGGGACGAAGATACATCTGCGTGCAGCCCGCTGCGATCCAACCCAAAACATCTGCCTGAGTTTCCGTGATTTGATCGAGAAGGACATCGCTGGGTGCGCCGGGGATGTAGGCAATCGCGACATTCGGGGGCAGCGTCGTAACTTGCGGAGCGTTTTTGTAGGTGTCGTAAGCGTAACCGTAAACCGTCGCGTTGGGATTGATGGCAGCCACGCGGGTCGCCACTTCCGAGTACCAGCGGGCATAACGATCTCCCAATAGCGCTTCGCTGCCGCCGTAGACGACATTGGCCGGCTGCGAGGGATAGTCCCAGGCCAGACAACTCGCACACACGCAGAAGGAGCGACTGTCATTGGGGCACAGGTTCAAGTTATTAGGGGCCCCTACCGCCACCCAGGCATCCACACGCGCTTGAATGGTCGCGCTGCCGCTCACGTGCAGTTTCACGTGCGCCGCGGTCGGCTCGGGATGGCTGCGGCCCGGAAGCAATGTCGCGAAATACTCGGGATTGGTCGCTCCGTACGTCGCCCACCACAGCGTCTCGGAATGACCGAAGGCGGGATTCTTGCGCGCGCCCATGAACTGCCGGCGCTGCCAGAGCACCTCTTCATCCGCCATCGCCGCGCGTGTCGTGCTGCTTGACGGCAAGACAGGTACGCCAAAACCGTAGCTAGTGGCGCCTCCCTTATAAAACCCCACCCGAGGGTTACGGTACTTGCGCTGCACCATATGCGGTCCCGTCGTGATATCGAGCGATGGCAACGTGAGCGTGCTCGAGGCATTGAAGACGATACCGTCGTCGCCCGGCCACAGCCAGCGCACATTCAGCAGCTCGCCTAGCAGATAATAAATACCGAAAAGCGTTCCCGGCTGGCAGCCTGATAGATCCGTCCAGTCATGATTACCGCCATCCCTGCCGACAATATGGAGGTTTTCACCAACCGTGCGGATAATGAAATACTCCATCGGCAGGGAATTTGTATTGATGCCGGCCGCGGTGCTCACGGAATTGGCGCCGAGATAAATAAACTTTTTCCCGGGATAACTGCCTTCGCTACCCACCGTCGAGATGGGAACGGTCGCACCCGTGATCAGCTCCAAATGCTTTTGTAATTCCTGAGCCGCCTTTACGACTGACGCCACCGGTCCCGACCGCGTCATGATAACTGCCTCCGAGGTACCACTGGAAACAAGTGTCACCTTCGGAACAACCGTGACCGTACCGCTTCCTGACGCAAAGCCCGGCACGCCGAAATAAGTGTTGAGATCGGAGGCCGTATACGTGCCCGGCGTATTAAGAACCGTCGTCATCGTGGCGGTTTCAAACGCGCCGCCATAACCGAGTTGTCCGGGCAAAACGGTGACATTCGCCGACAAGTTCAGGAAGCCAACCGTCGGCAGGCCTTGGACAGTCGTCGCAAAATGAATGCTCGCCGTAGGATTCGTTGCCGAGAAATCCACGTCACCCGCAAATCCCAAGGTATGTTTGTGGAGGACCTTGATTGATTCGCCACTCCAGCCGTTCAAATCGTGGAATGCGGTCATCAACCAACCATTGACCTGCGAACCACCGGACGGCCCGTCGCGCAGGATGATATTACCCGCGCCCGTCACCGGTGCTTTTATGATAAAATGAACATCATTCGTGCTCGCCCAGAAAACCGTGTCTCCATTAAGCGTCAGCGCGCCATCGAGGGTGATACGCCCCGTGTCTGCGCGGAGCGATCGCACGACTCCGCCCGAAGTAGGCGCGGTGACGATATCAGCAATATAGGTGCCCCGAGTGGTCGCATTCGTGGCATCCCCGGCGCGCGGCCCCACCATCGCGTCGCTGCCTGAGCCGGTGTTCGCGAGCTGCAGCCAAAGCGCGCCTCCTGTTGAATTGGACCCTACCCCCGACGCCACATCGTAACCATCGATCACCAATTCATCACCTGCGAAAAGGGACGAGGCCTCCGGGCCGCTGGCAACTGCCCCGCCGGTTGGACTGCCGATGCGCCCGCCCTTCACCGTGTATCCATTCGTATGATACACCATGCCGGCGGTGGCAGCGACATACGTTGAGCCACTATTCGAGGTCCACTTGTAAGCACTGCCAGCCGTCGCGTCGTTCCAACCGTTGGCGGTGGCCGCAACCGCATTTCCCGCCGCCCAGCCGTGCGCGGTAACCGGGGACGGAGCGATTGTCAGGATCAGCAGTCGCGTGCCGCCGCCTCCACTATTGGAGGCGCTAATCGTGAGATGCGTGGTGCCCGCCGCCGTCGGCGTGCCGCTGATCAATCCCGTACCCGCATGGATGCTCAGCCCGGGAGGAAGAGCCGAAGCGGCAAAGGTGCTGGTCGTCCCCACGGCGGTCACGAGGTAGTTAAACGGAAGCCCCACCCTGCCGGAAGCCATCATCGCGCTTGTGACCGTCGGAGCAGTGGGCGCGGGCGGTTTTACGGTCAATGTTCCTGTGCCACTAGCAAAGGCCTGCGACGCATAGCCACCGGTGTTCCAGAGTGCGTTGAGCTGTGCCGCTGTATAGGTGCCGTCGGGAAGAACATTGGTGCCGTAAGTCACCTTGCCACTCGCAAACACGACATTCGCGGAAAGGTTCAAGAACCCAACCGACGTCGTGGAGGGAAACGCGAGCGCCGCTCCTGGGTTGGTTGCGGTAAAGTCCACTACCTGGGTGAAACTGATCGTGTGCTTATTGGTAACGGAGAGGCTGCTTCCCTGCCAGCCCGACAGATTCTCGAATGCCCAGGTGACGTAACCATTTTCGGTGGAGCCACCCGCCGAACCTCCGCTCAATTCTATATTTCCCGCTCCGAGAACGGCTGATTTGATAGTAAACAGCATGTCGTTGACTCCCGAGGGCACGCTGAACGTGGTGTTACCGTTCAAGCGCAATGTTCCATCGAGCGTGGTAACTCCCGTGGATCCGCGAATGCCGCGGGTCGCCCCCGGCGTCGCGCCGATCGCATCCGCGACTATATTCGCTACATAATTTGCCTTCGTCGAGGTCGTGGGCGTTCCCAAACGTGGCCCCACGGGGCTGCCCGCCAGCTCGAAGAAAATTAATCCGCCGGCGCCCGAGGAACTGTCTGTTAGATCCGAAGCACTGTTAAAACCATCTATGACCAAAAGCTTGCCGGAAAAATTATAGGGATTCGGGCTGCCTCCTGTCGCATTTCCGACGCGTCCGGCACGGATGGTATAACCATTGGTGTGGTAAACATTGCCGGCGCCGCCATTGGAACCTTGGTAGCTCGTTCCACCCGTCGTCCATTTCACGCCGGCATTAGTCGAATTCCAGTTGTCGGAATTACCCGCGTTCGCATTTACAAAATAGTGAGTTTGGGCAAATCCCGCCACGGCGACACAGAGGACCACCAACACTTTTGGGAACAAGGCTTTCATGCGGTTGTTTCTAGCTATCACAGACAACACCTGTCATCCGGGCCCATCGCGTGACGCACGCGCCCGGATCCGGACAGCCAGCGTACAAAAAATGCGCCGGCCATGTAGGACGGCGCATGTCATCATACGGAAATTACTGCCCGTACTTGCGACGCTGCACCAGGCGCAGACCGCTCAGCGAAGCCAGCAGCCCAAGGAACCAGAGCGATGGCGAGCCGCCACCACCGCCACGCCCCACTTGCACCTCGGGCGCCAGACCGGTGGTCGCACCGTCGGACGGCGGGACCGCCGAGTTTAATACGATGGTTGCGGGCTTGCTGACCACGAGTTCTCCACCCGCACGTCCAAGCGCAACCGTATACACACCCGCATTGGGAGCGAGCCCATTGGGGACGCTATATGTGCCGGTTGTGGCACCCGTTATCTCAATATTATTAAGGCGCCATTGATACGATGTCGGCGTAAATCCGGGAGGCGCAACCGACAGAGTGAACGCATCGCCGATGATCAACCTCGTTGCGGGAGCGTTAATCGTCGCTGTTGCCGTGCTCACCGGGCTGACAGTCCACGCGCCGCCAATGTTTCCTGCCTGACTGATCACTTTCGCCGCCACCTGAGAGGCCGGCATCATCTCATAAGAATAAGGCGGTGTGAAAACAATGTCCGCGCCGGCATCGGGAGCCGCTCCGGTGGAGCCATCAAATGTATTTCCAATCGAGCGAATCCGACCGCCATCGAGGATCGCGCTGACCTTCTGCTTGGTAAGAGGAGCCGCCATTCCTTCATACACGTTCCGCTCGGCGAGAAACTCAGCGCGGTCGCTCGCAACGCTTCCGGATGTATTTCCCAACGCATGGAAGTAGTTATTAAACATATGTACATAGCCATACGTGGCGAGCGGCATACGCTGATCGCTCAGCGAAGACCACCAGTTGCCATAGAGGGTTACGCGGAGCGGTTGATACGCGACGCCAGGCTCGCCGATGGTCACGGCATAACGGTGCTGAGCCTGATCCGCCGTGTAATAAAACTCACACCACGCGACGGTGACATTATCGGCCGAACCGCTGATTTCGATGAGTTCATCGGCGCAGTTAAAGAGGGTGCATTGAGTGATATGAACCTTGGTGGCGTCCTTCACCCGGATTCCATCGCCGCCATCCGAGTATCCGCTGCCGGAAACAGTTGAGCCCGGGTTGGTGATGTTCAGGCCGCGTATGATGACATTGGAAACACCCCCTCGGCCGAGATCGAGGCAACCAATGATCGTCGCATTGTTGTCCAGACCTTGGATGGTTTTGTTGGAGGAAATGCGGATGCTACCGCCGACGCTCGCCAGAGATATTTGCCCCGACACCGTAATCACCGCGGGAGCGGATCCTTCAGCATGTGTTTTCAGGTCGGCGGCGTTTGTGACCACTACTTCCAACGCGCCCAGACCGCCGGTCGCTTCGGCCGCAAAACCGGAGGTGACAGGATTCGGCGCGACGTTCACGGTGAGAGTAACCGGATTGCTCATGACGTTTCCGAGTGCGTTCGACACTTTGAGACGATACTGACCGGCATCGCGCGGTTGCACATCCGGCAGCACCAAGGTCGCTGTATTGGAGTCGGGTATCACCTCGCCGTTCAGCTGCCATTCAAACGTGAAGGGCGCTTCTCCGGACACCGTCACGCTGAAAGCGACATTGGCTCCGATATTAACCGTCTGGCTGACCGGTTGCGTTGTGATCGTGACCGGACCCGGAGGAACCACTGTCAGCGTCGCGGAAGCGCTAAAAATACTACCGGCAGGATTGGTGATTTTCACGCGATACTGTCCCGCCGCAGACATCTGGGCATCGGAGATCGTGAGGATGGGCGAGTTGGAGTCTGCAATGGCGACACCGTCTTTTTCCCATTCATAAACCATCGGGCCGTCGCCGGTGACTGCCACGGCGAGCCCAACAACGCCGCCTTGCGCAACCGTCTCATCAAAAGGCTGGCCGGTGATGACTGGAAGGGTGATCGGAGGCGCAACCGTCAGGGTGCCCGAGCCACTGGCGAACGGAAGCGTCGTGTAACCACCGGTCTTCCAGATGTCATTTAGATCAGCGGCTGTATAGGTGCCGTCGGGCAATATATTCGTACCCCAAGAAACCTTGCCCGAAGTAAACTTTACGTTCGCGGAGAGATTGAGGAAGCCGACCGAGGACGCTCCAAACGCCAGCGCTGCATTGGGGCTGGTGGCGCGAAAATCGATATCCCGGACAAACTTGATTGTATGTTTCTGAGAAACATTAATCGCTTCGCCCCGCCATCCACTAAGGTCTTCAAAGACCCACGTCACCCAGCCGTTTGCCACTGAGCCGCCGGCGCCGCCGCCGCTGATATCAATCGAGCCAGTGCCGGTAACGGGAGACTTTATCGTGACCAACACATCGTTCGTCGATCCGGGAATGGAGAAATTAGTGTATCCATTCAGTTCGAGCGTACCATTCAAGGTCGTCATGCCCGTTCCGAAACGGATATGCTGGGTGCCGGCGACCGTGGATGTTCCCGTGGCAATATTCGCCGTGTAACTAGCCTGCGTGACAGCTCCCGGAGCGCCCAAGCGGGGGCCAGTCGCGGGGGATGCAAGTTCAAAGAATAGAATACCCGAGCCGTTGCCCGTGCCGGCCAGACCGGAACTCGCATTAAATGTATCAACGATGATTTTCTCGCCGAGGAAGATCGACGACGGAGCATCCACCGCAGGCACCGCTCCACCAGTAGCCGCACCGATGCGCCCCGCACGCACGGTATAGCCGTTCGTGTGATACACATTACCGGGCGTTTCCTCGGGCCCCTGGAACGTGGTGCCGTTGGTTGTCCATTTTGTCGTGCTCGCGGTGTTCCAGTTTTCGCCTGCAGCCGCCGCAGCGTTGGCGTAAAAGTTCACTTGTGCGCTTGCCCCGGCCACGCTCAAAAAGAGACCAGCAAGCAGAAGGATGGAATGGGATAATTTCATATTAAGTAAATGGTTGTATTCTCAACGCTCAAGGCCCACTGGATTGATCAATGCGCCGATCTTTTCTATCTCCACTGACACAACATCCCCCGGCTTCAGCCAGCGCGGTGGACGGGAAGCCATGCCGACTCCATGAGGAGTACCGGTAAGTATGACGGTGCCGGGCAAAAGCGTGCTGCTCGCGCTCAGGAATTCGATCAACGCAGGTACATCGAAGATCATATCATCGGTGTTCCAGTCCTGGACCGATTCTCCGTTCAACCGGGTGCCAATCTTTAGAGAATTTGGATTGGGAATCTCGTCGGCCGTCACCAGGCACGGCCCGAGCGGACAGAATGTATCGAATGATTTGCCGCGACTCCACTGGCTCCCGCCTTTCTTTATCTGCCAGTCGCGTGCGCTGACATCGTTGGCGGCCGTATAACCCAGCACATAGTCGAGTGCGCGTTCGCGCGTGACATTTTTGCAAGCTTTGCCGATCACCACCGCGAGCTCGCATTCATAATCAACCTCGTCGCTCGGCAGTGTTGTGGGGATCAGGATAGGTTCTCCGGGATGCTGCACCGCATTCAATCCCTTCGAAAACAGAACAGGATATTCCGGAATCTTCGCCCCGGTTTCTTCGGCGTGATGACGATAATTCAAACCGATCCCCAGGATCGCGACGGGATCCAGCGGGGCCAGAATTTGATAAGGGAGTTGTATAATGTTTCCCGTACGCTCAAGTCCTGCATAGAGGTCGCCCTTGAGGCACTCGACAGCCCCACTGTCGTCGACAGGTCTGCCAAAGAAGACTTCTCCTCCTGTTTTTTGGAAACGGATGATGCGCATACAGCTTTGGTTCTAAAATAGTTTTGCCGTTCGTCGTTCGGGTAAAACGTCCGACCGCATGCCAGTACGGTCGGACGGCACTAACCCCAAAGCTTAGAAATCAAACGTGGTGGTGAAGATGAACAAACGCGGATCAATAATGCGGTAGGCGCTCGGCGTTCCATCGGGGAAGGCGGACACAGGCTGCAACCGCGTCGAATCTTCCTGGATATTGCTGACGTTGAGCTGGAAGTTTGCCCGGACCTTCTTGGAGAAGCGGGTTTTATAACCGATACCGATATCCGCATAGAATCGCGCTTTCTCGTACACCGGACGGTTGCCATCGAGATCACGATAGATGCCTTCCTCATCGGGAATTCCATAATATCCGATCGCAGCTTTATCGGCCCAGCGGACGGACGCGCTGATGTTAACGCCCTTAAGAATCTTGTTCTCCGTAACGCCAGCGAGCTGGAAGTTCGTCGAATACTTCACGGAGTACTTCCTGATCTGAGGAAGCGTTTTGCCTTCCTTCGACAACGCGAGGCGGAGCGGCGCGGCCACTGTGCCTTCATAGAAACGCAGAGGCGTCGTGCTGTTGATGCCATTATACTGACTCGTCCACCAGTTTTCTCCGGAGCGAGTATCGATCAAGCTCTGCCATACCGGCATGCGCTCTTCGAGATAGGCGAGCAAAGCCGGCGAGAGATTACCCTGCACAGATTCCTGCTGGGTGATATTCAACTTCATGCGCCAGAACCAGGCGGCCTCATAGTTGAGTTCGATCTCAGTGCCGCGGGCCTTCGTGTCTTCCGTTTCCGCGAGCACGATGTCGGAGCTGTCGATGAGCGCCCTGACCCGGTTTTCGTCCAGCTGAATCAGCTCAGC
Organism: uncultured Opitutaceae bacterium; assembly: GCA_964573305.1. Lineage (GTDB taxonomy): Bacteria > Verrucomicrobiota > Verrucomicrobiia > Opitutales > Opitutaceae > Nibricoccus. The sequence continues at coordinate 117,279 of CAZNJG010000011.1, read as the reverse complement.
CGTACGGCTAAACAATTGCTCGGGCGTCAATGTGCCGCCGGCCGCATCCTGCAGCCAGAGAGAAGCCTGATTACTCAGCGCAAAGTTTCGCGACACTGCTTGATCGTCCCAGATATCCAAACGGGCTGCCGCGCGTGCAATCGTCGCCGATACTCCGCTGCGGCTGTTCAGCTGCTTGTTTTCATAGCGGTTGAAGCGCAAGGTCAGTTTATTATCCAGGAACTTCAACAGGAAGCCTGCGTCTTTGCCTTCGCCTGTCGGGTTCGGCAGGAACTGGCCGTGAAGATTGATGGCGGGATCGGCGGGCAGGAAGCTGTCAGAGCTATTTCCATAAATATTGAGCCACGAGAACGGCTTCCAAACGGCGCCAATCGTCTGGGTCGTGCCGCGTGTCTCCACGGCTTCCGCCCACTGGTCGTCCCAAGCAAAATTATGGTTGAGCGCATCGGGCATCAGCTGCGGGACGACACCATACGTGTTCGTCAGGCGATCTTCACGAAGGCCCAACGTGGTGACCAGTCTTCCGCGGAACCAATGGCTCTGTACGACGACGCCGGCGGTCTTCTGCTCCTTCTTCAGATTGGCCCTGCCGCCAGTACCATCGAGGCTGGCCGCAAGTCCGAGCTGGGTGGGCTCATAATTAAACACACCGGTGACAGCGTTGCCCCAGGCATAGTCATAGATTCCGGGAGCAACGGCTCCGGGAGCGTAATCGACATTCGTCCCGACTGTATCGCCAACATAGTAAAAATGATAGTTGCGCGTGCCGGTGGACGAAGGCCGGTTCTGGGGGTCGTTACCATAAATGCTGTTCGACGTTCCCCGAGGAGTTCCTGCCGGCAACCAGGTATGATTATCAATCATCGCATAGCGATAATTGAAGTTCTGGCGCATAAAGTCTTTATATTCAAAGTAAGGAACCGCTTGATGCAGTCCCAGCCAGCGGGACAAGCCCCGGTCTCGGCTGAAATCGATTTTGTAGGCCACCTGCGCGCGATAGGTATCATTTACCAGCGGCGAGTCCGATGCATAGGCATCGCTGATGGCGATATAGGGACGCAGATAATTCGGGTTCTCAGTACCATCGAGACGACGGCGATTGACATCAACGGCCAGGAACCCGCCCGTGGGGCCGGAAGAGTTCGGGCGACCGCTCAGAAGGTTCTGAAAGCGGGACGAGTCCTCCCGGAACCAGCCGAGCTGGGCGGCGAGCGTCTGCTTGGAGGTTTCCAGAATAACCTGCGATGCCTGCACGAGGAACGTGTCGGTTTTATCGACAACATAGTTTCCCGAAGCGACGTTGATACTGCTCCAATCGTACAACCCCTTGTCGCTCACGGCGCCGTCCGTATTAAACAACGGCTGCGTAGCCCGCTTGGTTTGCGGGCTGAGGATCACATAGTTAAATCCATTCTGATTGGGCGAGAGAGGATTGTCGCTGGTCGTTCCGCGAGGCGCCGCCCAATAGTTGACACCCCAAGGGTCGACAAACAGGAGCGAGGAACCGCGGCCCGAGTTTTGCCAGGCCGTCACAAAACCATAGGCAGGCATGCTCGAGCTGACGATCTGGTCGTCAACATAAACTCGCGCAGTCAACGGATCCCAAGTGGGCGACCCGCGCTCCAGCCAGGGCGTGATACCATCGCGAGGCGTGACGCTGTTGGGACGGTTTCCTTTCAGTTCGTAGTATTGATAGGAAGCGGTGATCGTCGTTTTCTTGAACGGCTGATACTTCAACATGAAGTTATAGCGTTCAGTGTCGGTGCCCGACGGCTTGAGACGATATTTGGTGTCTTGATAAACCTGGCTGAAACGGAAGGCCAATTTGTTCTTGATGAGAACACGGTTCACATCGAGGTGCTGGCGGAAGCCACCATTACTATCGGCGCGGAACTGAACCTGGCTGCGATTGCGGTTAATATTACCGGTCGCAGCGATCATATTCACTGTGCCCGAAGGATTCCCCAGGCCGAAAATAGTGGAGCTGGGGCCGCGGCTGATCTCCACGCCTTCGATGCCAATCCGGTCAACAGGGACGCGCCCGCTCGTTTCGAAATTTCCGAGAGAAATGTTGGCGGCACCCATACCGCGGATGCGGTTCGCACTGGTCGGATCAGCCATGTTTCCGTCGATCGGGTTGCCGCTATTATTCACCGAAAAATCGGTATAGGTACCCATGCCTTCGGTGCCCGCCTCGTAGTTAAAGATGTCGTTGAGGTCCAGCATGGCGAAGTCGTCCATCTGGTCCAATGTGACCACGGTGACCGCCGACGGAATGTCCTCGACCAGCGAGTTGATGCGCGTGCCCGATTGCGTGCTGGAGGCATAGTAACCGGTGCGCGTCGCATTCACCTCGAACACCGAAACCTCGAGGGGATCGTCCGACATGAATTGTTCTTCGCCTGTGACCGGCTTTTTTGCGGCGGCCGCCCGGTCGGCATCCCAATTCGCCTGCTCGGCCGCATCCAGCTTCCCATCGTTGTCGGTATCATATTTGGCGAGAACAGCGGGGCTCGGGGCACCGGGGGCGACCGCTTGCGCCACGGCCATCGGAGCCAGCGCCAGGGCACAAACGGGGATTAACAACTGGCTCAAGTGAGCGCTTGGTTTGGTTCGGGATTCTGCGAACGAACGACGATCTTCAGTTTTGGCCGGATGGTTGGTCATGAGGGAAATTCTAAAAGGATCGAGAGAGTATTAGATCCCGAGGCAGCAGCCTCGGATAGCGAAGGATCGCGTTTAAAAAACAGCCGCGAGCGGACCGGTGTGAGGCGGTTTCCCGGGCGAATCTATGGCAAAGAAAGCAGAGATGGGGGTCATTTCTCAGCGGGGACTTACCGTTTCACAATACGAACTGGATGTTTCGTCAACTAAAATACAAAAGTACCGAAAAATTTTCTCGAAAGCGCAATGAACGACCGGTGCTCAATGGATTGAAACACTCCGGCGATCGCGCTTGAAGCGGGACAAAATGGACAGTCGGTTTTCTCCCCTTCTCGCGCTCTTTTATCCGCGCCACCACCCACACGCCGTCGCCACACTCACCGTATGACAGCGATGCTTCATCCACGGCATTTCCTGGAGCGCCGTAGCAGAACGAAGCACGTGCGGGAATATGCAGGGCGTTTCATTTTGGCGGAGGCTCGGCGAACATCACGCTGGACACATGACATTATCCTCTCGCTCCCAGGCGCGCGTCCAACTCACGGTCGCGCAATCGGCGATCATCTTGAAACGGTTCTTTTTCGTAGAGCGCGAACTGGTCTACCTAAAAGCGGGCTGGCTGCCCGGGACGATTCACTGGGAGTCCAAACTCCTGCTTCCTGAAATCGCGTGGGAAAGCTCGCTGCTCGCGAAGGAGTTCCGTCAGCGCATCCTCGAGTTGCGGTATCCCGAAAGACGGATCGCCATCGATGGTGACGCACCGCTGATCGCGTTTTTCAAACGGTGCGGCGAGGCTCCCGATGCGCGCGCGTTCCTGGCGGGACTGGCGTTTGTAGTTAAGCCGTGGATACTCGATCTTTATCAACACTATCAGGCACGCACGGATCAACTGGACGATGGGCCGACGCAGCGCTTTCTCAGGCACGGCATCGCGGATCTCGAGCGTCAGATAGGCCGCTTGCGAGCCATCGCCGAAGCGACGTTGCAAGTGATGCCCGATGCCGACGACACCGCCAGTAAATGGACTCATTCGCTGGCCGCTGTTTTTCGGAAGCTTCCGATCGAAGCGTTCTTCGGCGAGACATCGTGGACGGACGAGGAGAATGTGGCCGGCGAGTTACCATCCCATGGTTTTTCCATCGCTCGCACGGGCTCGCGTGATCCGCGCTTTCTCCGCACTGACTTCGCCTGGCCCGACCGACACACGCCTTCGGATCCGGGAAGCGGCATGGTCCTGCAGGCTCGGCAGGCTGTTCACCATATCAATGAGGTCTGGGCTGCGGAAATGGCCGCGGCCTGCATCTGGGATCTCGCGCCGACCGCACCGCATGAATTCCTCGATGACGCGGCACGCTGGTGCTACGACGAGATCCGGCACTGCCGCATGGGTTACGAGCGCCTCAAAGAGTGGGGGTTCGCCGATCACGAAATCCCGCTCGACTCGTTCTCTTATGACAGCGGCGAGCGCCTCGACCCACTCACCCGGCTCGGGATTATTTTCTATTTCGAATCGACCTACATCCACACCAAGAAGGAGCGGACACTGATTTTTGCTGAACTGGGCGATCGTCTGAGCTCGCACGACATGGACTTCGATTGGGCCGACGAGTTGATCCACACCTACTACGGTAAGCGCTGGCTGGATGAACTGCTCAAACAACACGGCAGTCATAAAAAACTCGCAGACATCAAAGACGACGCCAGAGCCGCGGTCGCAGCAAAACTGGCTGCCGCCGACGACCACCGGAAGATGCGGTCACAAGAGATCTACGAGAGTGTCATGAAAAAAATGATGACCGTGAAAAACACCGCGCAGTGACTTTTCTGACACTTCGTTCGCGCGATTTCGCCGACGCGACCAGCCCTACTCTGACGGGTCGCCCAGCAAATTACCGCAGCGATTGAATTTCGCTAGGAGAAACAGGTTGCCGACCGCGGCCTCACCCTAATTCTCCCGCCCGTCCCAATTCTCGATCGTCTGCGGTCAACACCGATCCAGCTCCCGCCGCCGAAAAGCGTTCATAGAACGCCCACGTCGCGCCTGTTCGAGTCAACTCGCTAACGCTCTCCCCGCCAGCAGCCACCTCTTCCTTCGCTAACTATGTACGGTCTGCATTTTTTGGATTTCGCCATCATCGCCGGCTATTTTGTCGTCATCATCGTCCTCGGAAAAATCGCCGTTAAAGAAGCGGCCACCGGCGAAGGGTTCTTCCTCGCCGGGCGAAAGCTCGGGAAAGTTTATCAGTTCTTCCTGAACTTCGGTAACTCCGCAGCCGCGAGCGATGCAGTCAGCACCGCCAGCGTGGTGTATCAACAAGGCATCTCGGGCATCTGGATCGGATTTCAGATGATTTTCCTGAATCCCTATTACTGGTTCATGTATCCGTGGTATCGCCGCGTACGGCTCACAACCACCGCGGACATTTTCAAGGACCGCCTCGGCAGCACGCGTCTGGCGGTTTTCTACGCGGCTTTCACCATTGTTTCCGCCGTCGCCGTCACCATGGCGTTCGGCAATCTCGTTTCCTATAAAATCTCCTCAGCCTTGGTTACGAAGCCCGAGGAATCGTGGACGATCGCGGAAAGACAGTCGGTGGCTGACTACCGCGAACTCCGACACATGGAGACTCTCTCCGCGCAGGGAACGTTGCCCGAAGAGAGCCGTGGAACGCTCACTGTGCTCCGCGAACGACAGGCACGCGGCGAGCTGAGTAACTTCGTCACCGCGCTCAAGCCCTGGCCTTTCTATATCATCTACACGCTCACCATCGGCGCGTATATTGTCATGGGCGGCATGGCGGCCACCGCGTTCGCGGAAGCGTTTCAAGGCATACTGATTGTCATTTTCTCCGTGATATTGATTCCCGCGGGGGTCGCGGCGGCCGGTGGCTGGGCCCAGCTCGGCCAGAGTCTCCCCGCGGAAACGCTGGAGTTATTCGGCTCAGGCGCGGGAATCTCCGAATTCACCGCGTGGACCATTGCTGCGATATTCCTGGCCACGCTCATGCAAGCTCACGCCATGCCCGGCAACATGTCTATCGCCAGCTCGGCCAAAAACGAGTTCGCCGCACGCTTCGGCGCAGTCTCGGGTACCTTCGGCAAACGCCTCGTCACCATCACCTGGGCGTTCTGCGGTTTGATCGCGATCGCGCTATACTCTGGCACCTCCGCCCTCGCAGACGCCGACATGGTCTGGGGTACGATGTCCCGCCAGTTGCTCGGGCCCGGCTTGCTCGGTCTGATGTTCGCGGGCGTGATCGCTTCCAATATGTCGACTATCGCCGCCAAGGCGATGTCGGTCTCCGCGCTTTTCGCACACAACATCTATCGCGGATTCCGGCCAAACGCGACCGACAAGGACCTCGTCCGTGCAGGCCGCTGGACGCTCGTCGTGGTGCTGCTGATGGGCGTCATCGTCTCCAGCCAGTTGTCCAATGTTTATACAGTGCTTCAGTTCGCGATGACGATCAACGTCCCGTTCGGAGCGGCGCTGCTTTTGATGTTTGTCTGGCGTCGCGTCACGGTGGCTGCGGTCTGGACCGCAGTGGCCGGTTCGGCCGTGATCAATATTATCTTCCCGATGACGGCACAGCATATCTCCGGCATCACCACAGCGCCGTCGCTGATCGTGCGAACCGTCGATTCCACCGGACGCCCCGCTCCCGTCTTTTTCGAATCCGTCGTTCGTACAAATCCGGCGGATGAAAACAGTCCGCTCGAAGGTCGCGGACGTCTCCATACAGAGCTGATTTTATTGAATTCAATCGGTGTCGATGTGCCGTCGCTCTCGTCCGCGGGCAGGCTCGCCGGCCGCTTCTTCGTGGATGCGCTTCTCCCCTTCGCGCTTATCCTGATCACAAGCCTGCTCACCCGCAGTCCCTCGCGAGAGCGTGTGGACCAGTTCTTTGGAAAGATGAAAACGCCGGTTGGGGACACTCCCGAACTGGACGTTGAAGCGATGCTGGAAACACAACGGAATCCTCAGCGCTTCAATCATCTCAAACTTTGGAAAAACTCCTCTTGGGAATTCACCCGGTGGGATCGTGTAGATACGATTGGCTTCCTCGTAAGTTGCGCGATCACGGTCGGAATCATCGGCCTCCTCTGGGCAGTCGTTCGCGCCGTCTCGGTTTGATGTGTGACCAGTAATGATGCCGACAACCGAAAAATCCCGCCCCGAGATCTCGTGGTCCCTGATGCATCCCACGCGGCCAGACGCCGCGTACATGCGAAGGGTCATCACCGAGGCGTCTCGTTATCACGTGGATAGTTTCGAGATCTGCGGCGAGGCGCATAGCTCCACGGGAGGCATGGATGGCGCGATCTTCTTTCGCGATTATCCGGAGGCAACGCGTCATGTGGATCGCGATGCCATTCAAAAAACCATAGACAACCTCCGCGAGGTGACTGAGCTCGCGCATCAGTCAAAACGGCCTGTTTATTACTGGCATCGCGAAGTCATGGTGCCCCAGCCGGTCGTTGAATCCATCGACGGGCTTCTCGATGAGGATGGTGAATTCAATCTCTTTGGCGCCGCCTACCACGATCTGCTGCGGGCCAAACTCAGGGAGTTTTTTGATAATGTACCGGAGATGGATGGCATCGTACTTACGGTGACGGAGTCCAACTATTCGGTCATTCATAACTCCAACCCGGATCGATACCCTCCGGCGAAAGTGATCAAGGAAATGATTACAACGCTCGCGGGCGAACTCAAACGCCTGAACCGCAGGTTTATCCTCCGCAGCTTCGGTTCCATCGCGCAAGACTACGAAGATATTCTCGAAGGTGCCCGGCTGGCCGGATCCGACTTTGATTTCGAAATCGAAACCAAGATCACGCCCTACGATTTCAGTCCGTTCCTTCCGCTTAATCCCTATTTAAAGAAAACTGGCTCCTTCGCGCTGTCCGCCGAATACGATTCGATCGGAGAGTTTTTAGGCGCCGGTTATCTCCCCGCCGCTCACCCAGAACGAGTGCTAGAATGCGTGAACCACGCCACACTCGTGGGCGTGGACCGGCACGTGATACGGATCGATCGCATCGGCCATCCGACCTTTTCCTCCGGGCAGGCGATTCATCTGATGGCGTTCGACCGAGCCATCCGCTTTCCCGGCACCACGCCCGATATCGTATGGAAAGAATGGGCCGCCCACTACTGGCCGACGTGCTCTGCGCAAATAATCGCCCTGATGCAGCGCAGTATCGAGATGGTGCGACGGACCCACTTCATCGACGGGCATGTTATTTTCCACGCGTTTCCCATCGATCCTTCGCTCAAGTGGATCAAAGCCTGCGGCATCCTGTCGGCCTTCAAACCCCGCGTTGATCTCAGCGCCCATCAAGGCATGTGGGGAATTCTGCCACGCATCTCTCCTGAACGGGCCGCGATCCTCGAGGAAAAAGAATCCGCAGTGCGGATCGCCGACGAAGGCCTCGCGGAACTTCGTGGTCTGCAAAGCCAGTTGTCGTCTCAAGAGTTCGAACGGCTCGAAAGCCTTTGGAAAAACGCCACGTCCGTGACCCGCGTTATTCGCGACTGGTGCCGCTGTATCTGCGCCTATCTCGACGACATGGAAAACCTCCGCGCCGATCATCCTACCCTGAGCCAGACCGTGCGCGATATCCTGCCAGACTTCGAACGAATCATTGGTGCGTCGTTGCCACTTGATACAAAGTCGGGAGCGACTGCCGCACAAAAAACTCCCGCCAACGAATACGGTGATTACGATCATGGCGGCGACTGCATCGAGGATGCATACGCTCGGCCCATCTGGAAAATCATCCTTTCACTCTTCGCCGAGTATCGAGCCGAAATCGAAGAGCGCCTTCGCTGGAACTCCCTGCCCGGGCTGTGCGATGCGATCATCTGTGGCAGCATCACCGACGATCATCGCGTACAACGCTACATGCATGCCAGCCATGCGATGTTGATCGATGGGCGCCCCGCACGCGCTGCAGGGAATCGTGTTTTTCCCAACGGTTTCATTCAATGCGATCTTTCCTGCCCGGCAGCCCCCGGCGGAGTCCTCATCGTACAGGGAGCATTTTCAAAATCGCGCGGCCTTCGTCTCATTGTAAACGGAGAAACGCGCGACGTCGAATATACGGCAGACGGCACCTATACGTGTGCGCTTCCTGAGGGACGCAAGGCGGTGACCGTTCGTATCCAAAAAACCGGCGCCGAATATCCCTGGATACATGGCCTGGCCACTGCGTCCCAGCCGGTCTGATGCATCACTAACCCTAAGATAGTTTATATCATTATGAAACCCAGGAACTCCTCCATGCTCTCCAAAACCACCCGAATTCTGACCGTTCTCACCTGCGCGTTTGCGACCGCTTCAGCGGCGCTGGCAAACACCGATTTCTATGCCGCATCGTCGAAAGGAAACAGCGGCGATCGCTGGAACAACGCCAATTCTCCCCGCAAATGGACCGCCGACGGCAAGACTTGGACCGGCGCCAAACCGGGCAATGTGTATCACACCAATGGATACCAGATCAAAGCGGGTGCAATTGGGGCCAGCGGCAAAGCGGTTTCCTCGGCCTTCGCGGGAAGCAAACTCGTGATCGATGGGTTCAATCCCGCTTCTGGCCTTGGTGGAGAAGGCGCTGGCGAGGGCGAAATCCATTTTGAACTAAAAACCAGTTCGCCCGTGGGGCCGAGGGCAGGCGGAGCAAAGGGCGCGACCGTGGGCGGCTATCGCGCAGACATCGTAGCGGCGGAAACGTCCGGTTCCGAGAAACGTACAATCCGGGCCTCCATCGGCGTGGCGATTCTCGACGGCACGCTCACGCTCAACGGAAATGCGCGGTTCACCACCGGAAGTTTCAACGATATGCGTTTTATCATCCGCGCGCCGGTCACGGGAAGCGGTGATATTGAAATCAGCGGCGGTTCCAGCGGCAGCAAGATCGCCAATGGATTTCTCACCTGGGAATTCAAGGATCTCACCGGCTGGCGTGGTGCAGCGATCGTGGTGTTCAACAAACACACCATCAGTTTCTCCAGCCCGACTGACTTCGCTCAACTAAACCCCAAAGCCAGCCTATATTTCCCCGCCGGCTCCAACGGCTTTATCAATCTGGCGGCAGATGTCTCGGTCGCTTCGGGAAAGTTTTCCTACGGCAGTCAGGTGCTCGAGGACGGTGTCTATACCGCCGATCAGCTCAATGAGCTTCATGCCGGAAAATGGAATGGCGTTAAAGAATATCCCTTCGCCAGCGGTAAAGGCCGGCTGTTTGTCGGCCGCGCTCTCAGCGCTCCTTAATCGGAGCATGTTCACCGCCGCGTCCGGTCATGGTGCCACCGGCGCGGCAGTTTCAGGAGCAGCGTCGGGCGGAGTGGGCTCATCAGGCAGAACAATTGCCTCGCCGATGTGTACTTCGGATTTCCGAAGCTTCACCGGGTCGATAAATTCCACAGAAGCGGTTTCCTTCCCGAAAAAGGGACCGCCGCTTTTGACGAGCGTGTCCATCACATCGTCCATGGAAACTCCAGCGGCAGGCAGACTGATCCGCGTAAACCAGAGCGGTTTCTTCTCCTTTCTGACCGCGGCGGCAGCATCGTAAGCGCTGACGAAAAGAAAAAAGCGATCTTCCACGGCTTCCTGCATCACACGCGCCTGCTCGGAGGTAATCCAGCCGTTTCGCGCATACTTACTGCCACCGACCAGCATGAGCATGTTCTTCTTATTATGCTCAGATATCTCCACGCCTACGCCGACGTCCTCATGAAAGCCCAACTCCTCATAAGTGCCGGGATTCATCGTTCCCCACCACGCGGCCACGATAATCGAGGGCGGTGGCGTTTCCTTGGTCGCCAGTAGATAATGTTGCCTCTCGAGCGTTTTCACCAGCAACGCCTTGATCCGCGCGGTGTCGGGTCGTTTTTCGTTCGCAATCACTTCACCAAGCTCCCGGAAACCACCTTCTTTATAATAATAATAAACGGGCTGATCTGCGGAGGGCTGAGGCGCGGTTTTCCCGTCTGGCGTCATATCCGTGACCACCAACGCATCGGGTTCCATTTGTCCCAGAAGGATCGCCTTCCAATCCAACGCGCCCGCGACCGGGCTGCAGATCACTACGGCACAACCCAGAAAAACAAATGGTTTCATGAAGAGGGTCAGGGAATCTTGCGGGAACTGAGCGCGTGGTCGAGCCAGTCGAACGCTTCCGCCTGCATGGACTGGGAAAATATATGCCCGCCGTCCCAGGTTTTTGTCACCAGGCGATCAGCGGCGCCCTGTGATGACCAGATCGCGCGCAATCGTTTATAGGCGTTCTCCACACCGTCTTGGGGAAAAAGCGCGTCTCGGCGGCCGTTGAAAAATAACATAGGTTTCGGGCACGCGATCCCGGCGATATCGGGATAATCGAGTTTATCGAGAAGGCCCGGATGAACCATGGTGAAGGCAGAATGCGAGCTGGTCTGGTTGTTCGGCGGCGTCATCAAGCTCTCCACTGTTGTCATCCAGCAAATGGAGGCGGCGACAGCAACGCGGTCCGATAATGCCGCGACCTGCCAAGCTCGGTGGGCACCCATCGACATACCAACCGCACCGACGCGCCCGGCGTCCACCTCGGGTTGTTGGGCAAGAAACTCCGCAGCGCGCAGATCTTCCCATGCAATCAATCCAGCGAGCGACATGCCCAGATGGAGCAGATTCGAGGCGAGCTGGGCCTGGCCCGCATAGTTCCCGCCTCCGCGGTCGGACCAATTGAGTGCGTCGGTGACAAAACAGACATAACCTCGGGCTGCCAAAGCGTCGCCAATATATACTCCGTCGTATTCTTTTGCGACCAGCTTCTCCGCCGATGCGAGTTTCTCCGCGGATACACCCCAAGGACGGATCACTTTCTCCTTACCAATATCAAAAACCCCGCTGTGGGAATGGAGCAGGAGCACGGCTGGAAAAGGCCCCTTGCCTTTCGGCACAGTCATATAAGCGAGCACCCGGCTGTCACTGCTTACATTAAAAACGATTTTCCTCACCACATAACTTCCGCGATCCTGCTCGTCCACAATCGTGGCGTCCCAGGCGGCATCAGCAGGCGGTGCGAGCATCCGCGATCGCACTTCCTGCCGGGCGATCGAGCGCCACTGATCGAAATCGGAGAATCGATTACTCAACCACGAAAGTGGATGCGTCGTCCGGTCTTTTACTCGCTGATAAAAGACCGGCATATGTTCGATAACGCCGGTTGTCTGATGCGAAGCATCATTCGCACTTAGCACAGGTATATTCGCCAAAAGCACGCAGGACAGCCCTACGTAAAGGCGGCACCGTTGTAAAAAACTGCTCGGTCGATACCGTGATGGCATTTGCATCGTCGAAGAAATCACGGCGCGTCGATCACGTCTTCGTAATGAATTTCTCCGTCAACGCCGTGGTGACGGAATATCGCTCGCGCGCCGTTGCCGATGGGTTCGATAGTGACCGAGAGAAAGCCTCCTTTGATGCGGAGGAAACGATGCGGCGCCGACCGGTCGGACTCGCTAAAACCGCCCGCATGAGCATCCGAGCTCGGACCCGCGGAATACTCGCGCAAACCTGTCTCCGGATCGATCGACGCATACTGCCAGTGCCGGTCTCCGCAGATGACCATCATGTTCTTTTGAGCGGAGATAAAACGACGCAGCTCGTTTCCTTCATGCGCAAATGCGTGATTGGCGTGATTGTCCGTTTTCGCTTCGCGATCAGGTCCGCCGATCGGCGTTGCGCTGACTACGATCCGAAATGTCGCGTCTGACTTTTCGACCGTTTCAATAAACCACTTTTTCTGCTCGGCGCCCCAGATCGATTTGTCGGGACCATCGGGAATATCATTCGGGCTGCGGTACTCACGTCCCTCGACCAGCCAGATCTGGAGGTGACGTCCCCAGCGGATGGTTCGGTAAGGCTTTTCGCCCATGGGTATTTGTTCGCGAAACAATGCCAGCCCCTGCTCCCAAGTCAGATCACCATAAACCTGGCCGGCCCATGCATCGTCTTTCAACGTGTCATGGTCGTCTTTCATAAAATAGTTGGCCACTTCGCGATGAAATGCCCGCTGGAATGGGAGGGAAAAAATACGGTTCCACTTAAACCGCGCCAGCGGCACTGTCGTCGCTAGCGGGCTCGGTTTGTCATAATATTCCAGATCGCCGGTGTGTATAAAAAAGTCCGGATGCAGCGCGCTCATCCGCGGATATATTTTGTGCCCGTTTTCCAGATCGTCGCGGCGGGCGTAGTCCTGACAATTGGCAACCGTGAAGGTGATTTTCGCCGGCGTCGTCGCAGTCGGCGGCGTTTTGAACGAGCCTGCCGCGGTATTGGCAGCCGCATCATTGCCAGGAAGGCCGGCTTCAAAACGATAGTGATAGCGTGTTCCAGGACGAAGTCCTTCAACGGCCACGTGATGAGTAAAGTCGGACGATTCATCGACCAAAACAGACGGGGTTCTACGGGCCTCAGCTTCGGATCCGTCCGCCGGCCAATAAACCGCGCGCACCCAGCCTTGCTTGCCGGGCACCGCTCCTTCCATCTCCTCGAGGGCGTGCCCCTGCAATTGCGCCTCTTGCGACACCGGCTCGCTAATGCGAATGGCGTTTAGTTCATAGGCGGTTTTTGACGCTTCGGCAGGAGTGAGAGCCCGCGGCTCTCGTATGATCTTGGGAAATGGGATCCCTGGTTTCACACGTTCCGCATCACGCGTCAGTCGCGTCCATAAAATCGCAGAGGTTTGAGTGACGTCCGCGGCCTTCACTCCATCGGCCATGTGAATATCCGCAGCCATGCCAAGTGCACCGAAACCGGAAATCGCGAAAACACCGGCAAACAACTGCGACCGAAAAGTTGTGGGCATGCGTACAGACATTTTCATTCGTAATTCCATTTGCTGATCCACGGATCTCTGGTGGCGGATTGATAGGCTTTCAGCTTTGAGATAAGCTGGGCCTTGATTTCGCTTAGCGCGGGATCGTCCGCAAGATTGACGATCTCGTCCGGGTCCTTTCTGAGATCATATAGTTCAAACTTGGGCCGATGTAGAAACTGATCCACCGAACGCCGTCCGAGCATTCCGCTTCCCGAACGCTCCACGCTGATCCAGGTGGGCGATTGAATAAGATCCCGGGCTGAAGGAAATGTGAGCCCGCTGGCGAGATTGTGAATCAACTTATAATCCCGCGTCCGCACCACCCTCATCGGATAGTACATGGTTATCTGGTGAAAAGTATGGGACGCAAAAACTTCGTCCCAGTCCTCGACGCGCCTGCCATCGAGAGCACTGCGAAATGAGCGTCCGTCCATTTCATAATTCTCCAGACGAACGTCGGCCACATCCAGAAGCGTAGGCATGATATCCGCCCATGTGATCATCGCGTCTTGAGTAACACCGCCCCGGGCACGGCCCGGCATTCTGACAATGCACGGCAACTTCATGCCGCAGTCGTAGAGAGTCGTCTTGGCACCGGGAAACGCTGCTCCGTTGTCGGAGATGTAGAGGATGATCGTATTTTCGTATTGGTCCGATTTCTTCAAAATTTCGATAAGCCGTCCGATTCCCTGATCCAGACGGGAAACCGCTTGATAATATTGCGCGAGTTCAGCGCGGGTCTCCGGCGTATCGGGAAGAAAGTTGGGAACGATGACATCTTCCGGGCGATAAACCACCGGCGTAATCCCGGGATAACCCGTTAAACGGTTTCCAAAGCTGTTAGGCTCGGGATAGGTTTCAAAAGTTGGTCTTCCATTCGGAAGAACGGCGTTGGCCCGGTGTGGATCGTCCGTGGCGTAATAGAGGAAGAACGGTTTGCCGTCCTTCTTTTCGATCACACCTCTGGCGAGTTCCGCCATCTCAACCGGGCTGCGCCCAATCGTCGCCGGATCGTTGGCAGCCCCTTGCGATAAAACGGTCTCGAAAGCATAGACCGATTCAGGCGCCACATGAAACTTTCCCACGCGAGCGGTGCGATAGCCGGCTTCCGCCAGGACCACGGGCAGGCTCCTCACGGTGGAGAACGAGCTAAAGTGACTTTCGTCGTGCTGCAGTCCGTACATACCGTTCCGATGATTCTGACGGCCGCTGAGAATGACCGCTCGCGACGGACTGCAGCTAGCGCTGGTGCAAAACGCGTCGGTAAAACGTGTGCCGTCGGCCGCCAGCGCGTCGAGGTGCGGCGTCTGGATCACCGGATTTCCATACGCGCCCAACGCCTCGGTGCCATGATCATCCGAAACAATCAGGACAATATTGGGCCGGGCTGGCATTGAGGCTTGGACGCCATGAACCCCGGGCAAGAGGAATGCCCCCGTGGCAAGCACCAGCCGTTTTGCTATAGTTTTCATGGCGCGGTCGGAAACTTATTTACGCTCGGATGCCGCCAAAAAACCGGCCAGCACTTCCATGTTTCGATTGAACGTATGGCTGCCAATATACTCGAAACCCTTCTTAAACTTCGGCTGGCCGACAAGACGCTCGCCTGCGTACACACTGACCCAACGGCCTTCGCGATCTAGAGAGCCAACAATCTCGCGTACCAGTTTTTCCGAGGCAGCTCGCGGTTTCGGGCTATGATCGTCTTCCGCTTCGAAAACAAGTTTACCTACGTCGTTGAAACTCAGGCTACGTTTGAGTGAACCGCCCTTGGCACCGGCTTTTTTCAAAGCGGAGTATTCTGCCGCCAGTTCCTCGATCGATGTCTCTTGCTTCCATCCATAATGGGACGGCAGCTTGGCATCGCTATAAGTGAAATCATACGGCTGGGGATCATTGGAGCTTCCGCTCACACCGGGCTTGCGCGTCATATAGAGCGCCCGGTTCGTTTCCAATTCGCGGAAGCGTGGCATGCGTCCATCCGGCAGCACGCAGGTCTTGAGATAAGCGAGTGCCCGCGGGATCGGCTC
This sequence comes from uncultured Opitutaceae bacterium, assembly GCA_964573305.1. Classification (GTDB taxonomy): domain Bacteria; phylum Verrucomicrobiota; class Verrucomicrobiia; order Opitutales; family Opitutaceae; genus Nibricoccus. Next base: position 101,719 of record CAZNJG010000011.1, on the reverse strand, counting down.
GAGATACTTTTCGTCGCCGGTCGCGCGATAGATCTTCATCAGCGTGCGAATCACGTCTTCCGACTCGAGGCCGGAGATGGCCGGGGGTTCGAATTTGCGGGCCCAGGTGGGTTGCATCTCGAAATTATATTGCTGCGCCCACGCCGGCTGTGGATCGGGCATTTGCGCGAGAATAAGAAAATCGCCGAGGCGCCTGAGGGCCGCCGTGTAACGCTCGTCGTTATAGCAATCCATGGCCACCAGCAGCACTTCGGAAACCGTCCCCGACAGACCATCATTAAGCGTGTAATAACGATGGTAAGCTTCGCGTGGCCACATGCGCGGCCATTCCTTGGGAAAGGTCGCTTTCAGAATCGGGTGATCCGCCACCGGTTCGGTCCATGACTGGGGAAATGCGCCGATGGGAAACTGCGCCTTCAACAACGAGTCCAGTGCGAACATCGCGGCCTCGTGAATCGCAGCGTCCTTGAACTCGAGTGCTTTATCCAATCGGCTCAGAAAGATGATCGCAGATTGAGTTTGGTCATCATCGAGCGAGGAGTTGTTTGGACCTTTCTTGTTGCCCTTTCCGTTTCGATAGCGGCCGGCAAATTTGCTCTTCGAGTCAAAGTCAATCCGTTGCGACCAACCGCCCGACTCGAGCTGTCCATGAATCAGCGCGTGGCCGGTCTCCCGGGCAGCTTCCAGATAATATCCATCACCCGTTGCGGCATAGCCTTTCAAGTACGCAAGCCCCACGGCCGGAGTTCCGGGCGGCTCGACCCATATCTGATCGGCGGTGCCCACACCTTCGCCCCAGTAATTCTGAAGATCCGCAGAATAATAATAGGTGTACCCACCGTGCAGTGCGACCTTCGTACGATAATAGGTGGCCGCTTTCTTCATCGCATCCCGGGCCTGCTCGCGAAGAGCATCCTTCGGCTCCGCCGTTGCAAGGGTAGCTGTCGCGCCAAGCGCTGCCAATGTCAGCACTGTGCCGACCACGCGACCGAGCGATGCTTTCACCGGGCGTGGACTTTGCTGTAGAGAGTGAGCAAATTGCTTCATGTTATTTAGTTCGTTAACGTTTTTTCGTGTCCGTTTTTGTAATAGGCTTTTGTCGCTCGGGGAGCCGCCAGCTGGCTTCTTCCATCCAGGCGCTATGATTAAAGTTGCCGATCCACTCCCGCTCGTGAGCACGGCGGAAGGCGACCAGTTCGCGCAGTGCGTCAGCGCCACGCTCAGCGGTCGAGTGCGGGTCTGCTACGGTCAACAGCGACGACACTCGCGCACACAGGCTTGCATGCAGCAGGCCTTTCTGGAGAAAGGCGACGCGCTCAGCAGCCTCTTGATCGCGCTGAACGGCCCCTTGCGCCCGGGCGAGAATTATCCCGGCCTGTTCAAATGTTTCTGCGGGAAAGACTGCATGCGCTGCGATCGCCCATGAGCGCCATCGGGAAGCATCCAGATCGATAAACGCTTGATTGATCTTCTCGCGGTTTTTTAACGCATAGTTCTCCCAAAAATCAAAATAGTCCTTCACATCCGGCGCCGCGGCACCGAAAGCGCTATAATATTCGGATAAAAGTTCGTCCGCGGTTGCGTCAGGCCGGGTGTGAAGGCGCATCATCACGTAAATATTAGGCCCCTGCGTGCCCCACTGGCCGGTCAGCGCGTCATAATCGGTGGCGACCATGCCGCTCTCCACTTGCCCGTGAAACTCATCGACAAACTGATGGGCAAAAATCAACGGCATGTTGTAGCCATCGAGGCAGTAGTTTCCACGGGAGAACAACCGCGCGCCAGTCGCTTCCCAGCTACGCCACTGAGTGCGAAACCATGCTTGCTCCTCCGCAGAACGGGGAAACCAGCCGCTGGAGGGATAGGAGCCGATCAGGATGCGGTTGTTGAGTTTTAACCCGGGAGATGGTGCGTAATAATAATTGAAGTAGTTATATACGACCACCGTCACATTCGGGTCGTATTTTTCCGCCTCGACCTGTACGGCCAGCCAGAAGCGCACGTAGCGATCGGTCACATAGCGCGAGCCCATCATTTTGGACTTCGGTGAGTAGTGCTTGAGAAAGTCCGCGGGTTCCGGGCCGTCCCATGCACGGCAGTTCTCGCATTCGCAAAGCCCCATGATGCCGTTCTCCACCGCATTAAGAAAAGACTGGCCGCCCGCGGTGCCGGAGTTTTGCCGGGCGTCACGCCAGAGACGGACAATTTCTTTATGAAATTCCGGGTTCGAGACACACATCGAATAACTCCCGCCCGGACGCGTTGGCCCGCGGCGGCCATTGACCAGTTGAAACCACTCAGGATGGGTATCGCCGTATTTCGCCCACCAATCGGTGAAGGCGTGACGATAACTCAGCCGCACACTCTTCCCCATTCGACAACGCCGCAAATACACCGCCTGGGCATGCGCGTACTCTTCAGCCACGCCATCCGTGAATCCAAGTTCTGGATACGTCGATGCCTTGAACGTGAGTCCACCGCGCACATGACGTTGGAAAAAGCGCGGTGTGATGACTTCATCGACATCGCGCACCGCAATTCTTGCAGACCGCGGCACGAAGGTTCCGAGCTCTCCGGGCCAGAGCCAGCGAACTCCGAGGTCACGCTCAAGCCATTCGTAAACGCCCAGCAAAGTGCCGGCATAAGTACCGACGTCGAGCGGATCACCGCCGCCATCGCCGCCGGCGATGAACAGGGCGTTTTTACTTGTCTTGAGCGCAAATGTCTCCGGCGCCAGCCGTGTCACATCGATGCCGGCCGCGAGGGCCGCGCGCGTCGCGCCTACATAAATGTGGACGGCTCCGGCACCAGTCATCTCACGTTCGCGGATGACCGGTAGTGTCACTCCCGACGCTTTCTCAATATGATAAACCAGTTCTTGCGCCGCATAAGCTGCGACCGCAGATGGCTGGTCGGCGGTGACGATCGACGCCACCGTTTTCCCATCGTTCACGATCACGACCTGCGCGGTGATTCGCGTGGTCAACGTGCAGGCCAGAGCAAATACCCAGAGGAAAGCCGGCCTGCCGCTGCGGAGGAGTTGATCGAAACGTTTAAACACGATCAGGGATAATATTCCGGCTCTTGTTTGGTTTCGTTGGAGAGCTTCCAGCTCAGGTCCTCGACCCAGGCGCTGTGCGCGAGGTTGGAGAACCATTCGCGTTCATGCGCACGACGGAAACGCAGCAGTTCTTCCAATGCCGCTTTGCCGCGCTCGGGCGTGGAGGCGGGGTCGGCCGTCGTTAGCAACGCCGCCACCTTCGAACAGAGTTTTGCGTGCGTGAGTCCCGTGCGCAGGAAGGCTACGCGGGCCGCCGACTCCGGGTCCGCTTTTGCGGCGAGTTCAGCTTTTGCGAGCAGCGCTTCACCGGCCGCAAAACACTCTTCAGGAAAAACTCTATGCGCGGCCTTGGCCCACGTGCGCCAGCGAATCGCTATGCGATCATAGAATACATCGTTGATGTGTTTGCGGTTCTCCATGGTGTATTTTTCCCAATGGTCGAAATACGCCTTTACCTGATCGGCGGCGGGACCGAATCCGGAATAATATTCAGCCAACAGTTCGTCCACAGAGGCTTCGGGATGCGTGTGCAGACGCATCAGCAGGTACAGGGTTGTCCCTTGCGTAGCCCATTGTCCGGTGAGCGAATCAAAGTCTGTTCCGAACATTCCGTTCTTCGCCTGATATTGGAAATCGTCCGCGAATTGACGCGCGAAGATGTAAGGCATGCTGTAGCCATCCAGGAAGTAATTGTGCCGCACGAACAGACGCGCGCCCGTTTTGATCCAGCCATCCCACTGGTCCTTGTACCATTGATGCTCGTCATCGCCTCTCGGGTACCAACCCGCTGACGGGCAAAAGCCGAGAAGGACATTGGGATTCAATTTCACATCCGAGGTCGGAGCCTGGAAATAGTTGAAATAGACATAACCGATCACGGTCGCGTTGGGGTTCTCCTTGGCTGCGAGCTGCTGAATCGCCAGAGCGAAACGCGCATAGCGATCCGACATGAAATGCGTTCCATAGACTTTGAAGTTCGGGGCATAAAACTTGTCGCGATCCGGCGGCTGGGGGCCATCCCACGCGCGGCAGTCATCGCATTCGCAGGAACCGAGGTAGTCGTTTTCAACCGCGTTAATGAAGCTATACAGGCTCTGGCTTTTTGCTCCGCCGCGCTCTTTCCAAAGCTCAACAATCTTCTTCTGTAGTTCCACGTTGGATACGCACATTGCGTAACGGTCGCCGGGTTTGATCGGTCCGCGCTTGCCATTGACCAGTTGGAACCATTCGGGATGTTTCTCCCCATATTGCTCCCACCAATCGGTGAACGCGTGACGGTAGTTCATCGGCTGGCTGCGGCCCATGCGGTTTCGGCGCAGGAAAATGCTTTGCTCTTTCGCATATTCGTCCCCGGCCTTGGGCGTGAAACCCAGAGACTGATGGCTAATCTTATAGCCGATGCCCGGACGGGCGTGACGCTGGAAGAAACGAGGCGAGATCGTCTCGTTGATGGATTTCACGACCACGGTACGGGCCTTCGGCACAAACGTTCCCAGTTCACCGGGCCAGAGCCAGCGAACACCGAGGTCTCGATCGAGCCATTCATAAACGCCGAACAACGTTCCGGCCGAGGCGCTAAAGTTATTGTATGCCGGCGTCTTGTCGCCGGACTTATCGTCGGCGTCTTTGCCAACAATATAAAGGGCGTTCGCGTGGGTGCGGAGCACGAAAGTCTCCGCGGGCAGCTTACGGCCTTCCATGCCTGCGCGGCGGGCCGCCTCGGTATCGCCCAGATAAATCCGCACGCCCGACGATGAGACCGACCCTTCTTTTTGCACAGCGAGTGATACCCCGGTCGCTTTCTGGATATGATAAACAAGCTCATGCGCGGCGTAATCGACGGTCTTATTGGCACGCTTGGGCGTGACGATGACGGCATTGGCCTTCCCGTCCTTCACGATCTCCAGGGCGGCCGTTCCCGCGGCCAGGGCAGTCGTTGCAGCGGAGAACAGAAGCGCCGGAAGTATCCGCGCGAGGTATCGGAAAGCAAAATTGGTTTTAATCATGATCACTATATTAAATACTGAATGTTGTTCAGCGGTTTGCGTTCAGCGCGATTTGCACACTGCCATCGCGGCCGTCGTTCATTTTTTTCACCCACAGTTTCTTCGAGGTGGTATCGAAGAACCATCCTTCACCGCCGGCGCGAAACGCCTGCAGCGATTTTTGGGCGGTGAGAGTCTTTCCACCTGCTTTCACGCTGGTGGGCATTTTATCCGTATTGAGGTGGATGCGGAGAAGATGATTTCGCTTTGTGGCTGTCCACGAGACGGCGATCTCGTCGCGAGTGCTCCATGTCGCCGCGATGCGCACCGGATCTTCCGTATCGTGCAGAACAAACTCGCTCAATCCGCGTACCTTCGGCCACATTGCGAGCGTCACAAATCCAGCCGATTCGGCGGAGCCAAAACCGCTCTCACTGTTGGAAACCTCCATCGGAATGATCGCGCCTGCTTTAATATACAGCGGAAACTTCGTACGGGCGGTCCAGCCTTTGAACCATGTCATGCGTAGCGGCCCTTTCACGGTCTCGTTTTCGTCCCAGAAATCGTACCAGAGTCCTTCCGGGAAATAGACCGAACGCTCCGGGTTCCCGTTCATCATGGGCGCCACGAGGAGCGAAGTCCCGACCGTGAACTGGTCGTCGACGCGCCAGGTGTCCACGTCGTCCTGATAACTCCACACCAACGGACGTGAGACCGGCGCGCCCGTAGCCGCCGCTTCGTTCGCAAGCGTCATCCATAGGGGCGTTAGGTCGGTGTGCAGCCAGGAAAGAAAGCGGAAATGATCGACCGCTTCCTGCGAATACCACCATGGCATATGCAAGGTTTGCATACCGGGCAGCATTGCGCCGAACTGCGCCCACCGCAGCCACACGTGTTCAGGGGCAGGACGATCTTCAAAACCTCCGATATCCGTCGAAACAAAGGGGAAACCGGAGAACGCGAGTGATAGCGAAGAATACACCGATGAGGGCAGTCCGTTGTTGGCAAAACTGCCGCTGAGGTCGCCAGGCCACTTGAAATTGGTGTAGGCCGAGGAACCCATCCACGCGGCGCGGGGAACCATCAGGAAATCGTCGCCGTATTTGCCTTTGAGCGATTCAAAAAAGACGCGGCTATACTCGGTCGCGTACGAATTATGTACATCGCGTCCGACTAATCCGCCATGCAGCAGCGCGTCGGCTTCGAGATCCTGACCCGCATCCAGCTTGAAACCGCGGATTCCGGTCTCCAGGCTGCGGTCGATCTGCGCTTTCCACCACGCGAAGGCTTCGGGATTATACAGATCGATCATGTTATAATAACGACCGACAAGCTCGCCTGAGCTGGAGATTTTAACTTCACCCGTTTCGGCCGGCGCTTCCCGCTGCACCATGTAGCGATTATCCACTGCCTCCTGCCAGTTACGCGCGTTTTTAGTGGTGTAGGGAACAGTCCACGCGAGCGCGCGGACGCCGAGATCTTCGAGCTCGCGAACGAGACCCTTGAAATCAGGGCTGAACGCCGGGTTAGGGATAAACGAGGAACGAGCATCCTGCCAGGGCGGCTCAAACCACGTGACTCCGACCGGGATGTTCATCGCCTGAAGCCGCTTAACCATGTCCACCGAATGATGCCCCAGCAGCGTATCGATGCGCGCGCTGGGTTGATCCGGATCTGACATCAACCAGAACCATGGCTTGAACGACCAACGCGGCGGGCGCTGCGGCAGGCCTATGATCGACAGGAAATTGTTTACGGTCGAAGCGATGCTCTCGCCGCGCACAATCGTAATATCCAGTTTCGTGGTCGGCGCTTCATAAACAATGCGGTCTGAACGTCTCTGCCCGACATCGAAATGCACATTGCCACCATAGTTGAGAAAGAACGCATAGTTCGCAGTGGATACATAATACGGCATGTAAGCACATTCGTCAGGCGTGCCGCCCCGGGCCCAGAGATCAAACGACTGGCCGCGCTGTGCGACCCGGCCGTTCCACATTTCACCGAAACCGTAGATCTCTTCCACGACGCCGAGGGCATTGCTGCCGCGCACGGCAGTCGCTGCCGCGTTCTCCACTGACACGATCATGCGAAAGCCGGCTTTTCCAAACGTGCTCACCTCGCCTCGCGCGCTACCGCCGTTGGCGAGCGCAAACGTCAGCCGAGCCGTGTTATCTTCGACGGTGATTTTTTCCAGGCGGGACACAGCGACCCACTTGCCATCGATCTGAAACTCAGCCGGCGCCGACTGGGAATAGCAGGTATTTCCCGCCGTATCCAACAACCGAATACCGGGCGACTGCTTCTCGAAAACGAGAATGGCATCCGCATTGTGGAGGCTGAACGACTCGGGCGTCTCACGGAGCGAGGCGTTCGATGACGCCGGTGCGGCCGGTACGGTAGCGGGGAGCATACCGCATACGCCGAGAGCGAGGAGACGGAAAAAGACGGTTAACGCTTTGTTCATAACACGGACGATTTCAGGAATGGTTATCAACGCAGCAGTGCGGCCGCGCACCAGAGCACCGGTGCTTGGCCGTGCAGGTCTCCGACGATGCGAAGACGATCGAGGTAGTACTGGCGCTCGTTTTTCTTGTTGGTCCCTTCACACACGTCGCGCACAGCGCCGTCGGGATTGATATGGCTGACCAAGGCAAGCCAGCCTTTGCGCGCCGCAGGCCCGTAAACGTCCGCGTCGAGCCAGCCATTTTTAACGCCGGTAATGAAGGCGAACGTGAACATGCCCGTGCCCGATGATTCCGTCCACGAGGCAGGATCATCAATCAATTGGCGCCACATGCCGTCCCCGGATTGATATTTAAGAAGTGCGGCCATCATCTTCCGGTAGCTGGCTAGAATCGAGCCGCGCTGCGGATGGTCCTCCGGCATCCGTGAGAGCAATTCCGACATGCCGGCGGCGAACCAGCCATTACCCCGGGCCCAGAAATACGGGACGTCCGGAGCGTGATAGAAGAGGCCGTTGGGCTGCTGCAGCCGCTCCAGATAATAAACCGCCTCATCGGCCGCCCGATCGAGGTACTTGCGATTACCGGTCGCGCGATACGCCTGAGTCTGCAACATGGTGATCATGTACATGTCGTCGATCCAGAGACGCGTGTGCCAGCTAAGGCCCTTGGCGATCGCTTCCTGCGCCTCAGGACTCAACGTCACCTGCCCGCTGTGCGTGCCCCATTGTTGATCGGCTTGATATAGCCCGGGCGTCAGGTAACGGGCATCGCGCGTTTGTATAAAGAGCTCCAAGGGCAGCGCGCCGAAGATCGAATAATCGACATTAAACGGAGGCGGCACGGCCTTCGCCCGCTCGGTGAATAGCGGCTGATAACGGGCAACCAGCTGCGCACTAAGGTCGATGTCCCGGCTGTATTGGGCAAACGTCAACGCGCCGAGCCACGTGCAGGTCTCCACATAGTGGATGATCCCCGTTTTTCCGAACGTACGATAGTCGTTTCCGATGAAACGCTTCGCGACCAGCTGCCCGACCTCTTTTGGCGACGTTCCGGCGGGATAGGGACCGAACTCGAAGTTAGCACGGATTTCGCCAGTCGCGAGCGCCAGAAGCGCGGAGAATACAGCGATGGATTTAAGTGGGTTTTTTATTATCATACTAAATTGTGACGAACCCCGGTTTCACCCATGCTTTTGACGGCAGGGGCTGATTAATTGGCCGGGGTGCGCCAGTAGATTTTGAGCGCCTGACGCTTCAGGACCGCTTCGGTGACAAAATATAAATCGATATCGGTGATTCGCCGTTATGGCTGCCGGCTGTCAGGCGCAAAGATTGGCCGGAGAGGTGGCTTTGCTGCGATAGGACGAGGACGGAGCAACCACGGACGCTGCGTTCCCGGAGACGCTGCGCCGCGACGGAAGTTTCCCCGTATAGTTGCGGAAAGCGCGGGTAAAATCGTGGGGATGGCGATACCCCAAATGATAGGCGACTTCTTTGATCGTCACCCCCTGCCCGCTCAACATCCGTTCCGCTTCTCGCCTGCGGGTTTCAGCAATCATTTTCATCACGGTCGTTCCCAGACATTCGCGGAAAAGCCGCTGAACGGTTGCAGGCGAAACCCCCATGAAATCAGCCAGACGAGAGAGCGGCTGACGCGTCGCCACGTGTTTCTCGAGCCAGTGAAGAGCCCGCTCGATCGCTTCTTTGCGAGGATCGCCTTCCTGACCTTCACACACGCGGGCAATCCGCGCTTCAAGCAATGCCTGCAGACCGCCCAGAGCGGCCTCGGCATGCGCATCTTCGCGATAAACCTCGCTCCGCGTCAGCGCATGCAAACGACGAAATTCGGCGAGTTCGCAGCCACTCAGTTGGTGACGCACGATCTGATCTGCACGCAGCCCGGCGATTCCGGGATGCAACGGCCGGTGCCAGACCCAGACCATCAGCTTGCTCGCCTGTTGAGGGCTGTCATTCCAGCCGAACGGACAATCAGGACCGATGATCAACAACGACGGGGAGGAGATCTCGTCTTCCCGTCCGCCGGAAAGCAAGGTCGGCGCCCCCGACTCCACGACGACATAAGTCCAGCCAGCATGAAACGACTCGGCGATGGGCGCCGCGCCAAAATGCCGCGCACCCCACGCGAGATAACGAAGCGGGAAATTATTTCCCATCGGCGGCCGCCAGTGCGCACGATCCGAGGGAGGCAGGATCAAGCGTTGCCGGACAGAAAGGCTTCCACGATCAACCGGAGCCGCAACCTCACTGAAGAATGAAGAGATTTTTCCTCCACTCCGCGACTGGCGTGGTTTCACGGGAACGTGCGGGGGGTTTCCAAGGGTGACTACGGACATAAGCGGCGAAAGGGTTGAACTTCGCTAAGGATGGGGTGCATCCCTGCTGGACGTTTCACAATGCGAACCGGTTGTTTCGTCAAACAAAATAGTTGAGCACCCAAAGATTTCCCGTTCACCTTCTCTCATCGCCGGGGAAAAAGCCGCCGATCGCCCTTCGCTCCATTCATGAAATCAACCGTCTCCATCGCCTTGGAAATCAACGCCGGACTCGCCGAAGGTCCGGTGTGGGACGCGCAGCGTCAGCGTCTTTGGTGGGTCGATATCAGCGCGCAGGCGATCAACCACTTCGATCCGCAAACGAGCCAAAACAGACGATTTCCACTACCCTCGATCGTCGGGGCCGTGGCCCTCACACACGGTGATGAACTCGTACTCGCCGCGCATCAGGGCTTCACACGTTTTAACCCGCTGAATGGGGATACTGCCGCCCCACTCACACCACCTGGGCACGACGATTCTCAAGCCCGCTTCAACGATGGAAAATGCGATCACGCAGGCCGCTTCCTGGCAGGCTCCGTCCCACTGCCCGGAAAAGCCGGCAGCGGCGCTCTCTATTCGTTGGGAAGCGACGGCGAGATGAAGACGCTGCTGCGAGGTGTACGACTCTCCAATGGCATGACGTGGAGCCCCGATGGACGCGTGTTTTATTACATCGATACTCTTAGTCACACCGTCGCTGCTTTTGCGTACGATATAGAAACCGGATCCATGGGTACTCCGCGAACCGCTATCGCCATCCCCCCCGCGATGGGCTATCCCGACGGCATGACCATCGACACGGAGGGCATGCTCTGGATCGCGCTGTGGGGCGGCTGGGCAATCACGCGATGGAATCCCAATACAGGGATGCTTTTGGAAACCCATCGACTGCCGGTTTCCCAAATCACTTCGTGCACCTTTGGCGGCCCCCACTTGGACACCCTTTATATTACTTCAGCCCGCGTGGAGCTCTCGGCAGAGCAACTGAAAAGAGAACCGCTGGCAGGCTCGCTTTTCAGCCTTCAATCAGGCGCTCGTGGATTTGAGCCTTGCCGATACGCGGGCTAAAACAAAAGCCGCATTCACGCCCTGCCCTTTCTACCTGCCCGGACTGGCGTCGCTGAATTTCCAGAACTCATTATCCACGTGCGCCGAACGCATCGCCTCAGCCGCTCGCGAAATCAAGTCAGGATGCTTCGCCGCGACGTCGGTTTTCTCGGCAATATCGTTCTTCAGATCGAAGAGGAAAATCGGTGCATCCAGTGTTCGCAGCCGGATCGCTTTCCAACGCCCGTCCATCAAAACGGCCTGGCTCACCCCGTTTTCATAAAATTCCCAATAAAGAAAATCATGCGCAGGCTGTTCGCCGCGGCCCAGCAAAGTCGGCACAATGCTGAGCCCATCGGTTTCCTGCGGCAACGAGGCGCCGGCGAGTTCGGCAAATGTCCCCATCATGTCGCCAAAATACCCGACATGGCCGGATACCGCGCCGGGCTTCACCCGATCCGGCCAATGCGCGACAAAAGGAACGCGAATGCCCCCGTCGAACAACGATCGTTTGAGTCCCGACAACGGGCCGCTCGCGTTGAAGAACGCCGGATCGTAATCAGGTCCGCCTTCGTTGTGCGCTCCATTATCGCTCGAAAATATCACCAAGGTATTTTTCTCCAGCCCCAGTTTTCTCAAGTGCCCCAACAACTCTCCGACCTGCCGGTCCATCCGCGTGATCATGGCGGCGTGACCTTTTAACGAATCGTGCCACGGCCGATCGGCATAAGGGCCGTAGTCCGGCACTTCATTGCCATCCCCGAGCACTTCCGTGCGCTCATTATTCGCGTGGGGCGTGGTAAGTGCCAGATAGAGAAAAAACGGAGCTTCCTTGTTCTTCTCAATAAATGCCTGAGCGTCCTCGAAGAACAGGTCGTTCACATAGACCACCGGCTTGGTCGCATAGCCCGCCCCCTCCGTTGCGCCCACCTGCTTGATGACATTCGGCAGAGCTACACGCTGATTATTACGCCAAAGAAAATCGGCATAGTGATTATGCGCATGCGTCTGACTAAGAAATCCGAAGTGATAATCGAAGCCCTGCTTGAGAGGATCGCCGGCATCGGTGGCGGATCCCAGCCCCCATTTGCCAATGATCCCGGTCGTGTACCCGGCCTGTTTCAATATCCTCGGAATGATGACATCCTCGGCCTGCAAAATCTGCACCTCGGGCGGGCGGTTGCCAACGTTGCCACGCACCCGCGTATGGCCGGTGTGCAAACCGGTCATCAAAACACTGCGCGATGGCGCGCAAACCGGACTGCCTGCATAAAACTGAGTGAAGCGCATCCCGTCCGCCGCCATCTGATCGATATGGGGTGTCTCGATCAGTTTCTGACCGTAGGAACCGAGTTCCCCGTACCCCTGATCGTCCGCCAGGATAAAAATAATATTGGGTCGCTCAGCAGCCACTGCGGCCAGACTTAGCGATGAAAAAAGGAGAAGGGATAAAAGACGCATGCTTAAACTATGACGCCAAATTTTCCTGAAGGATGCAGGACTCTTTCTAACCGTACACTTTCCTCAAGACCGGCGAGGGTCACGCAACGATACGATGGAAACGTCGCTCACTTCGCGACGCCTCCGCATTCACGCCATAAATCGACCATCGCAAAAAGCGGGTTATGGCCAACGTAGTCGCGACAGGGCTCGTTCCGACCGGATGGCTTTCGCTGCAGCGCCGATTGTCCGCCCATCAGGGGATGATAAAACTCCCATAACGTGCCGCTTCGCGCAAACTCGATGGCCGTGGCATCCAATGCTTTTTCAAGGATGTTTCTCGCACCTTCCGTATGTCCGTAACGCGCACATCCGAGTGCCGCCCAATACGCCATGCAGTTCCACGTCGGCCCGCGCCACATGCGCAGTTCAAATTTTTCGTCCGAAAGCGCTACCGTCGTGATCGGATGGGGTGCGAAGAATTCTTTCGGGTTGAGAAGATGTTCTTCAAACACCCGCCGCGCCTGTTCCGGCGTGGCCGCACCCGTCACGACCGGCCACATCCCCGCAAAAGCAAGATGCCGTCCCGCCGAATCGTTCACCGACCAGCGATCATAGAAAAAGCCCGTTTCCTCATCCCAAAGCTCAGTTTGAATAAACGTGCGCAAAGTCTCCGCTTTTGACCGCCATGGCGACGACGGCTCATTCAACCGATCGCTCCATTCGGCAACCCGCGCATAAAGCATATATACATGCGCCGACGCATCGACGCAGGCCTGCGGCGATGCCGGTCGGTTGAGAAAACGTACGCCTTCATCGACACCGCTTTCCCAAATGTCGGTGACAGCATCCAAATAATAAAATCCACCGCCTTCCGCGCGACGCATGGCCTCAAACCAGCCAATTTGTTTCCTGGCGGCATCCAACGCCTGACGCAGCAGCACAAGATCACCCGTTTGTTCCACATACGCATCCACCACCATCACCCATAAAGGAGGAAATCCCTTAAAATCCTTAAAAGTGGGTTCGTCCGTGCCCGTTAATACTTCCGCTCCAGGGTGCCCATAAACCCCAAACGTTATCACGCCGGGGATCAGCCCGTCCTTCTGCTGGCCCGCGAGTTCGTTGATCGTTTGACGTCGCACGTGTTCGGGAGCCGCACGCACCGAATCCATGCGCGCCTGAGCGAGATCGATATGCCCGAATGCGCGCCCTTCCATATAGCCGGGGCCGATCGATTCGTATGCATATTTGAAAAACCCGGCGGCAGGCCGGACGCTGCGCCCGTGCAGTTGCGCCAGATACTGTAGCATCGGCTTCCATCCGGCGTTCATCGGCTGATCGACTTCGCGCAACAACGCCGCCGCCAGGGCCGCGCCTTCCGGGGTGGCATATATATCCGCAGAAGCCGCCGGACTTTTTTCGGATTGTGTTTCGCCTGCCTCCACCGCGGTAACACAACTCAGCACACAACCAGCCGCCAAAAGCAGCCTCACACAATCACGCCAATAAGAATAGTAATTCTTCATTTGATAAAACGACGGGGGATAGCATCGCGGCCGCCTCTTTGCGGGCCGGGCGGCACCGTAGCCAGGCTCAAAGCTGCGCCCCGCCGACGGGATTTCTAGCGGAAACGCCACGCATTTCAGGACGCATGCGGTAAACGGCTGCGCACTGATTTCCGCCAGTGGGAATGCGGAGAAGTGAATGCCATCCCTCATCAACGGGATGAGGATCTCTCAAACGCCTGCAACAAGGTTGGCGAGCGCGCTACGTGGCACGTGGTCGGCGGGCCCGCCAAACAGGCAATAGAGAGATGTCCATGACGCACGGACTCTCCCAAGCCGGGGCGACATTTATAGGCTCCAGCAATGTCGCCCAAATTTTTGCCTTCGCCCTCATACGTTATCCAGCGACTTTTCATTTCGCTGCGGGTGGGAAAATTTTTAGAGACGCTTCAGGAAAAGGCATCAGCCAACACCAGCGGTTCCGGCCGGCACGATCTCGAGGCGAGCTGGCATTTCGCGGGGCCACCAGGTGACCGAGCATCGCATAATGCACGGCCGCGGCGTTCCTGCGATGAAAGCGGATCATTTGCACCCCTTGATAAATGCACTCCATTCTCTGAGCTGGGAATCCCGGCACGGTCCCTGCGACCACAAAGAATGGCCTCAACAAAACATGCCTCACTACCCCGTTGCCCGACCGGAATCGACGGACTGGATGCACTCTTGGGGGGAGGTTTTCCGCGCAATCGCATCTACTTGCTTCAAGGAGCTCCCGGCGTCGGCAAAACGACTCTCGCCTTACAATTCCTCTTGGACGGCGTTCGTTCCGCCGAAGCGACGATGTATATCACGCTCTCCGAAACGAAGGAGGAACTTGATGGTGTGGCGCATTCTCATGGCTGGGATCTGGATTGCGGGATCTCGCTTTTCGAACTCTCCGCGATGGAAGAAAAACTGGGCGGGGAAACCCAAAGCACGTTTTTCCATCCTTCCGAAATAGAGTTAAACCGCACCACCGAGATCATTCTCAACGAGATCGAGCGCGTGAACCCCACGCGCTTGGTTTTCGATTCGCTCTCCGAGCTGCGCATGCTTGCAGAAACCCCGCTGCGTTACCGGCGCCAGATCCTGCGGCTAAAACAATTTCTGGCGGGCCGAAAATGCACGGTTCTGTTTTTGGACGACTGCGGCTCCACCGATCACGATATTCAGAGCATCGTGCATGGTGTGATCAGCTTGAAACGACGTTCACCCGATTTTGGAGCGAGCCGGCGTCAAGTGAGCATCGAGAAGATTCGCGGCGTGCGATTCATCGAGGGCAATCACGACTATAACATCGAAACCGGCGGCATCGTCGTATTCCCGCGCCTGGTCGCCCACTCCCACCGGCATCCTTTCGAGCCAGGGACCCTGAGCACGCGCAACCCGGCGCTGGACCAACTGCTGGGTGGCGGGATCGATCGCGGTACCAGCACGATGCTCATGGGACCGCCAGGATGCGGCAAATCCACCTTGGCCACCCTCATATCTTTCGTGGCGGCCGAGCGCGGCCAGAAAGTGCTGTTTTTCAGCTTCGATGAGATAACCGCCACCCTGCTTTCGCGATCCGCAAAACTGGGGATGGATTTTTCCGCGCACTTGAGGAACGGGAACGTGCGCTTTGAACAAATCGACCCCGCGGAAGTTTCTCCGGGCGAGCTTACCAACCGCATTCGCGTGGCATCCCTCGCGGGACAGGCGGACGTGGTGGTGATCGATAGCATCAATGGCTTCCTCAACGCGATGCCCGGAGAGCGGCACTTGATACTACAGCTTCACGAGCTCCTCGCGTTTCTCAACCAGCAGGGAGCGATAACCATCATGGTCCTTGCACAACAGGGGCTCCTGGGCCCCATGCAGACGAGCGTGGATCTTTCCTACCTCGCCGACACAGTTGTCCTGCTTCGTTATTTCGAGTCCTCCGGCGCGATTCACCAGGCAATTTCGGTCATGAAGAAACGCAGCGGCAACCACGAGCGTACCATCCGCGAATTCTCCGTCGGACCGGGCGGCATCCGGGTCGGGGATCCACTGACCGACATGCACGGCGTGCTCACCGGCATCCCCAAGATAAAGACTTCGAGCGACACGATGAAAGGAGCGCCGGACGCATGATCGCTCCTACTGGAAGCCTGCGCGACGACCCGGCGCCATCCGGGCCCTTGGAACAGCGCGTGTTGATTCTCGCGACGACGGGAAACGACGCGCTGCTGACAACGCGCTTCCTCGCCGATGCCTGTATCCGCGCGGAAACTACACATGGCATGGCCGAGCTTTGCGCCGGCATCCGGGAAGGCTGCGGTACGCTGCTGATCGCCGAGGAGACGCTCTCCGCGGCGGCCGTCGAGCCATTGTTGAAAACGATTTCCGAACAACCCTCCTGGTCCGACATCCCGCTCGTCCTGATCACCAGCGGCGGCGAAACCAGTCAGACCCGGTTGAGACGGCTGACCACACTGGGACCGGCAGGCAATGTCACCATGCTCGAGCGGCCATTCCGACCGGTCACTTTATTGAGCGCCGTCGAGACCGCCTTGCGCGCGAGGTGCAAGCAATACCAAGTCCGCGACCTGCTGAAAGAACTGCTGAGCGCGCGCGACGCCGCGCTCGAGGCCGCCCGCGCGAAAGACAACTTTCTTGCGGCACTCTCGCATGAATTGCGCACCCCGCTCAACCCGGTGCTGCTGATCGCAAGCGAAGCGGCCAACGATCCCGAACTGCCCGAGAGAGTTCGCGAAGACTTCGAAACCATAGCGCGCAACGCCACGCTGGAAGCCCGCCTCATCGACGACCTTCTCGACCTTACCCGGATCACCCATGGCAAGATGTCGCTGGATAAACGCGTCATCGATCTCCACGCGGTGCTGGCGGATGCGATGGAAACAGTTTCATCCGAACTCCGGGAGAAACGACAGATACTGGACGTCAAACTTGCAGATACCGATTGCCTGATCCTGGGAGACCCCGCGCGAATCCAGCAGGTCTTGTGGAACGTGCTGAAGAACGCGGTAAAATTCACCCCGCACGGCGGGACCATCTGTGTGGAAACGCTCCGCGATGAGGATCGCGCTCGCAGCATCATCTGCATCCGGGATTCCGGAATCGGCATGACGGATGACGAAGTCGGGCGCGTCTTCGACGCGTTTTCTCAAGGCAATCATGCTCAAGGAAGCAGCTCGCATCGCTTCGGCGGTCTCGGGCTCGGACTGGCGATCTCACACAAGCTCGTCGAGATGCACGGCGGCAAAATTTCCGCGTCGAGCAAAGGCAGGGATCAAGGCGCGACATTCACCATCGAGTTCCCCCTGGTCCCCGCCGAGGAAGGGCTTTCGATTCACGAAGCAGTCTCTGAAAATTCGCTCGTGGATGCGGGCGAATCCCTGTCTCTGGAGAAAAAATACCAGCGCATCCTCGTCATCGAGGACCATGTCGCGACGCGGCTCTCGCTGATCAAATTACTCGCGCGGCGCGGGTATGAAGTCACCAGCGCAAGCACGGTCGCAGAAGCCCTGCAACGCGCTGCCGAAGCGGATTTCGACCTCGTGATCTCCGACATCGGCCTGCCGGACGGAGATGGCTATACTTTGATGAGGAGCCTTCGCGCGAACTACGGCGTGGCTGGCATCGCGCTCTCGGGATACGGAATGGAACATGACATCGCGCGGGGCCGGGCTGCCGGGTTTACCGAGCATTTGACCAAGCCCGTCAGTATCAAGTCGCTCGATCGCGTCCTGCGGACATTGGAATCTCCCCGTCAAACACCTCCGCGACCAACGCATGTCCTCGGTTAAAACCCGAGCGACCTCGGTGCATGATCGGTGCTACTGCCCCGAACATCGACTGACTCTGGAACGAAAAGCGTCAGCTTTCACGCGATCCCTTTTCGGAGCCGTCGGCAACGCGGGAGCCGATCAGTTCACCGAGACAAGGCGCTGGATCAACGAATCGGCGGCCATGCGGCTCAAGGATCCGCGCATGAGGAAGTTCTCCGCAAGCGCGGTGTAACCCAGCGCATCCGCTTCGCGTTTCAATAGATTGAGAATGCGCAGATCCTCCGCCTGGGTGCCGCGCACCGCCATCTGCAAGTCGAGCGAAAGCGCACGCTTCAAAAAGGAAACCGTGGGGGAATTTTCGATCGTACCGTTTCCGAGAATGCGAAAATCCGGCGAGATGACGCTGAAGTTTTTGATCTCGGTCGCAACCTGTCCGGCGCGATGGGCGATATCGATATTGAGCTGATCGAAATTGAAATCGACGAGACGCCGGAGGGTATCCGAAGCAGCGCGCGTGCGCTCGGCGATGCGAACCGCGTCGCTCTTGCCCAGTGCGCCGCCGAGGATGCTCACCGCGCTGGCTATCTTGGAGAGGTTTTCCTGCCCCTTTCCCACATTCGCCGAGAGCGCCGAAGCGGCGAATCCGTTGAAACGTCCGCTACGACAGACAAGCGCTGCGTCCACATTGGCGGCGTCGGCGATCAACTCGAGCGAGGCGACTTTGGCGGTGACTTTGCCGGTGAGGTCAAATTTGCCCGCGACCGTCGGCGGCGCAGTCGGATTGGCCTTTTGCAAATACGGCTGCGGATCGAAATCGGCTGCGGCGAGATTCATCGCCAGATCATACGGCTGCGTCTCGCCCGAAGAGAAACGCACGGTGCCGTCGGCTTTGGCATGGGTGCCATCGGGAAAGGACGCGGTCAGCGATTCGAGCGTGAGCACCTCGGGCGAAAGCGTGATCGCGCTGTTTATTTCGACCGGTGGTTGATCGTCCGCGTACACGACTTTTTTTAACGCGAGCTGGACCTTGCCCGACACCACATCCCACACCGCCTTCGCGTCGGGCGCTGGCGTTTTGCCCGGCGACGTCGGTGTTTTGGTGCCGGCCTGCGCGTCAGCGTTGGGCTGCTGCAACGCGGAAAAGGCCTGCAAATCTTCCACGTACAACTCGCTGCTGGCGACCTGTGCGTCGATGGCCCAGCGCTCGCCGTCCGGCTGCACGCGCGCGGCGATATCCAGATCCGAGCGACGTCCACGCAACTCGGCCGTCAGAGGAAGATGCGCCTCGATCCGTCCATCCGCATGATGATCCGCGCGCAGACTCCCCGAGAGACCGGGCAGCGAATCGCCGGTTGGAGAAAGTAGATCTGTGAAGCTCCAATCCGCCGAGACCTGCTGAAGGGCGGACCCGGCGCTGGCGTTGAAATCGATTTTTGCCGAGCCCGCCCTCAACAACGCGAAATCTGCCGCGGCGGGCTGCTTCAACAGCGTGCCGAGTTCGAGCTGAAGCCGGCCGGTGGCCTTGATGGGATGTTCTCCGCCCGAGGCTTGTCCGGCGCGCACCGAGGCGACGAGCAGGCGGTTGCGTCCTTGAAGTATTGAAAATTCGGATACATCTGCCTCCCACCCGCCGGGGGTGTATCCGCCCGCGCCAGTCAATGACACGTCCAGCGATTCCACGAGCGAAGCCCCTTTGATCGCCACGCTCAGATCCCCGAAGGCGAGCTGACCCACCGTGCGCACGCTCACCCCACCCTGCACCGCCTTGGCGATCAATTCGCCGCGCAACGACTCGCCGGAGAAGGAGACGTCTGGCGGGATAAACGGCAACGCCCACGCCAGCGGCACATCATGCAGCGCGATGCGCACCAGATCGGCCTCGGGTGCGGGTACTTTGACCTCGCCCGTCTCCGGCACGATCTCCAGTGCCTGCAAGGTCTGCACTCCGAGTAGTTGCTTCTCATCGCTCACCGAAAATGCGAGGCGGTTGACGCGAATACCCGAGGGACGATGCATGAGATCGAACTCTCCTTGCACACGGAAACGCCCGAGCGTCGACAGTCCCGGATAAATCACGTCGAGCTCCTCAGCCGACACATCGGAGCGGCCGGCGAGTTGGATGCGCTTGAAATCGCGATCCGCTTCAAAGCGTCCATCGGCCGCCGCGGTGAAAGACGGTAGCGCGAGTCCGAGGGCAAAGGGCGCGAGATCCGTCGAGGTGAGATCGATCGCCCAGGAGCCCGTGAGCGGTTGCTCCGCAGTTGGCGAACCGGCCTCCAGTTCGAGCCACTTTTTTTCCGCGCCATTCGCGAAACCATTCACGCGGATGTGGTAGGTTTCGCGCGGCCCCTCGCGCGCGACAATGCACTCCGCGGCCATGCGAGCGCCGCCGGGCACGCCGGGTCCCGAAGCATCGGCCGCGTTGTTGACGGCGATGCGGCGGAATGTGCGCGGGGAATACATCTGCGCGGTTAAAACCGACGACGACTTCACGCTCGTGACCGGTGCCGCGCCATCCGGAAGCGCGACGTCGGTGGTGAGTTCAAAACGACCTTCCTTGTCCACACCGAGGCCTCCACCGCTCAACGTGATCGCAACGCGGCCAGCAGGCTGCTGAGGTTGCACGGGAAAAATCACGATGCCCGCGGCATCGATCGCATCGACCGCGAGATCGACGGGCAGCGCGAGCATCTCGAAGATGCCTTCAAAACGAAACGGCCCGGTATCGCCGGGCGTTTTTGCGGGTGTTTCCGAAACAGGTGCGGCGCTGCTGATATCGAGCGTCCAACCGCGGGCGACGAGGCGCCGCACGTGGATTTTTTCCTTCCGCGCGTCGAGCAGTGGCATTTCCAAGACCAACGACGGCAGCGTGAGCGACAAGCCCGGCCGCTCGATCTTCACATCGGTCAACTCCACGCGCTGAAGGCCGACGTCGACGCGCCCCAGTTGCGTGATGCCGAGCGACGGATCGCCGGCGAGATATCGCTTGGCGCCCCACGTTTGTACGGAGGGAAGAAACGCGAGCGTTATGATGAGCGCCAGAAGCGCCACCACCGCGCCAGCGGTAATCAGGAGAACGCGAAGTAACTTCATAAGCGAAGCGGGACGTGATTAGACGTCTGATTCCGACGAGTGTTGCGAGAGATTATCGCACAAACACCACGCCGGCCGGGGTGGCGAAGAGACTTCGTTTATCGACGCGAAGTCTCTCCACTTAAGCGAGGCGCGGCGTCGCGGTCCTGTACGACGCGCCCCGTCACTCAAGGCTGCACGATATACGGATCGGCGGTGCCGATGGCTTTGCGCAACGCAGCGACCGCGATGGTGTGGCTGTAGTTCGCGAAAAGCTGGTTGTTACGGGACTCCGTGAGCGCCACGCGCGCTTCGAGCACATCGAGCTGGGTCGCGGTGCCGGCGGCATAACGCGAATCGGCGAGACGCAACGCTTCCTCGGCCTGCGCGACGACCTTGGTGGCGGCTTCCGCGAGTTCCGCCGCCTCGAGCAGCGACGAATGGGCGCGGCGCACTTCCACTTCGACGGCGAGCGAGGCTTCTTCGGAAAGAAGACGCGCTTGATTCACGCGGGAGCGCGCCTGTGCGACGCGGCCGGCGGTGGCGCGGCCGTCGAAGATCGCCCAGTTCGATTGCAGACCGATCGTCCAGCCATCGAGCGATTCGTTGAACCGGTTCGAAAAATTATTCTTTCGAAACTCGTAACCGCCGACGATCGCGAGGTCCGGGCGGTAACCCGCCTTCGCCACGTTCACGCCCGCCTCCTGAGCGAGTTCGAGCTTGCTGAGGCGTTTCAATTCCGGGCGATTGGCGCGGGCCTCGAGAATCGCGTCGTGCAGATCGTAGCGCACCGGCGTGTAATCGAGCGTGCCGAGGAACTCCGGGATGCGATGCGTGCTGAGCGGATCGCGATTCACGTAGCCCATGGCCTGACGAAGCTCGTCGATCGCGATGCGGAAACCATTGCGCGCACGGATGAGGCTCGGACGCGCGTTGGCCAGCGCGACCTCGGCGCGGAGCACTTCGAAGTTGGACGAAGCGCCCGCTTCGAAACGGTTCTTCGCCGTCTGCAACTGTTCATCGAGCAGGCGCACGTTTTCTTCTTCCACCTTCGTCTGCTCGGCCGTGTACAGGACGTTGTAATAACGCGTCCTCACATCGAGCAGCGCGATATCGATCACGGATTGGAGTTCGAGCAACGCGGCTTCGCGGGCGAGTTGTTGCGCATCGAGCGCGTTGCGCACGCCGCCGCCGGCGTAGAGCACCTGGCGGACTTGCAGCGCGATGCTCCAGTACTCGGTCTCGCGCGTGCCGGCGTCAGGCGCCGCGCCATCGCTCGACAATTCGCGATCCGTGTAGGTGTAGAGCGAGTTGATCGAGGCGTTGGGCAGCACCTGCGATTTGATTTCGACGATCAGGCCTTCCTGTTCGCGGATGCGTTCGCGCGCCTGGCGGATCGCGAAATTATTATCGAGTGCGTAGCGCACCGCGGTTTGCAGATCGAGCTGCGCGGGCACGTCCGGCGACGGCGGCATTTGCTGGGCCGGGCGCCCGCCGTTGCGCTGGGCAAAGGCGGGAGCAACCGCGATCAAGGCCGCGAGGCCGAGGGGCGCCGCACGGCGCCCACGGTGAAAAACGAGAGACCACATGTTCATGCGTGGAAAGGATGGGTGTTATTTGGCGTGAGCGACGACCGGCTCTTCCAACGGAAGTCCGGCACGTGCGGGATGGGAGCGATTCCGCGAGTGATCGCGGGCGATAAGCACGTACACGGCGGGCACCACGAAGAGCGTGAAGACCGAACCGATGGCCATGCCGACCACGAGCACCCAGCCAATGCTGTTACGCGCGGCGGCGCCCGGACCCGTCACAAAAATCAACATCAAGTGACCGAACACGGTCGCGGCCGATGTCATCATGACGGGACGCAGACGCGTCGCGGCCGCACGGCGGATCGCATCGAGTTTGGCCACGCCCTGCTCCTGGAGTTTGTTGGCGAACTCGACGATCAGGATGCCGTTCTTCGCGATCAAACCGACCAGCGTGATCAGACCGATCTGCGAGTAGATATTGAGCGAGGTCTTGCCGAGAAACACCGGCAGCATGGCGCCGACGAGTGCGAGCGGCACCGAGCCCAGCAAGATGATCAACGGATCGCGGAAGCTGTTAAACTGCGCGGCGAGCACGAGGAAGATCAGGATCAACGCGAGCACGCCGGCCTTCCAGAGCGCGGTTCCTTCCGTGCGGAGCTGACGCGACTGACCACCGTAATCGACCGAATAACCTGCGGGCAGGATTTCCGCCGCTTTGGCTTCGAGCTTCTTGAGCGCTTTATCCACATCAGGACCGACGCCGCTGATCTTCACCGAATTGAGCTGCTGGAATCGATTCAGCGAACGCGGATTCACCGTGTGCTTGAGCGTGGCGATGGTCGAGAGCGGGATGACCTGCCCCTGCGGTCCACGCACGTGATAATCGAGAATCTGCTCCGCGTTGAGGCGGCTGCCGCGTTGTACTTGCGGGATCACGCGGTAGCTGCGGCCGTCGTTCACGAAGCGGTTCACATAACCACCACCGAGCATCGAACCGAGATCGGCGGCGACGCTGCTGAGGTTGAGCCCCATGGACGCGACCTTGTCCTTGTCGATGTCGATTTCGACCTGCGGCAAATCGAACTTCAGGTCGCTGTCGGCGAAGAAGAAGGTCGGCATGCCACCGCCGGCGTTGGCTTCGGTGTTCGCAAACAGCGCGAGCTGGTCGGCGAACTCCATCATTTCCTTATGATCGGCCGTGGAACGAATCACGAACTCGATCGGCATCGCGCCGCCGGAAGGCAGCGGATCGGGCGTGGTCACGATGACGTTCATGCCCGGGATGGTCGCGGCGGGCACTTGCAACGCCTGCTGGATTTCGACCGCGTGACGCGAACGTTCCGACCACGGTTTGAGCAGCAAACCGGAGAACGCGAAACTCGGCGCGGTGATCTGGAACGAATTTTCGTACTCCGGAAGTTCGGCAAACATCCGCTGCACCTCGGCCGCGTAGAGCACGTTTTGATCGATGGTCGAGGTCGGCGACGGCTGGAGAATGCTGAACACCACACCCTGGTCTTCCATCGGCGCGAGCTCGTGGTTGGCCATGTTGTAGAAAGGCACGACCAACAACGCGATCAAGGTGGCTCCCGCCAGCACTTGGGGAACCACGCCAAAACGGTGGCGCAGCAAGAGGTCGAAAAGGCCGTACAACAGCAGCCCCAGCACCACGATCCCGGCAGCGGCGAACAGCAGATTAATGAGCACGCTGGACAGGGTCGCCGCATCGAAAAGCATCAGTACCGCGAGCGAGAACAACACGGTCAGCGCCACGATCACGCCGAGAGCCGCAAACATCAGTTTAGGAAAGCTCAACGAGCCCGGACGAAACGCGAGCATCGAGCCAATGAGGCGATCGTAACGATCACGGATGCGATCGAAGGTGCGGTTGATAAAGCCGGACAATCCCTGCTCTTCATGCGCGGCATCCTTGAGCAAATACGCACTCATCATCGGTGAGAGCGTGAGCGCCACAAAACCGGAGACCGTGACGGCGCCTGCCAGCGTCATCGCGAATTCGCGGAAGAGCGCGCCGGTGAGACCGCCTTGGAAAGCGATCGGCGCGTACACCGCGGCGAGCGTGATCGTCATCGAGATGACCGGTCCGACCAATTCGCGCGCGCCGAGGATGGCGGCGTCGATCGGCGCTTTTCCTTCGCGGATGTGACGTTCGACGTTTTCCACCACGACGATGGCGTCGTCCACCACGATACCGACCGCGAGCACGATCGCTAAAAGCGTCAGAAGGTTGATGGTGAACCCGAACGCGAGCATCAGGATCAACGCACCAACGAGCGAGAGCGGCATCGCAACGATCGGGATGAACACGGACCGGAGCGATCCGAGGAACAGGAAGATCACGACCATCACGATCAGCAGCGTTTCGACGAGCGTGCGGAAGATTTCCGAAATCGCGTCGTCGATGTATTCAGTCGCGTCATACGCGATGGACGAATTGAGCCCGGCCGGCAGCGCGTTTTCGATCTGCGGCAAGGATTCGCGGACACGTTTGATGACCTCGATCGTACTTTCGTTGGGAAGCACCCACACACCCATGAAGGTCGCGGTCTTGCCGCCGAAACGCACTTCGGCGTCGTAATCCTCGGCGCCCAGCACCACGTCGGCCACATCGGCGAGTCGGATGATGGTATCGTTTCGCTCGGCGACGACGAGCTGCCTGAACTGCTCGACGTCTTTGAGGTCGGTGTTGGCGATGAGGCTCATGCTCATCATCGAGCCCTTGGTGGAGCCGACCGCCGCGAGCGCATTGTTGGCTTGCAGCGCCTGACGGACTTCCGCCGGGCTGAGACCGCGCGCAGCGAGTTCGTCAGGCTTCAACCAGATGCGCATGGCGAAGACGCGGCCGCCGAGCACGTCGGCGCGTTGCACGCCCTTCACCGACGAGAGGCGCGGTTGCACCATGCGGTTCAGGTAGTCGGTGATCTGGTTTTGATCCATCGTATCCGAGAAGAAACTCAGATACATCGCGGCGAATTGATTATCGCTCGTCTCGACGCTGATGGTGGGCGACTCCGCCTCGGGCGGGAGTTCGTTGCGCACCTGGTCGATCTTCGCGCTGATCTGCGCGAGCGCGGCGTTGGTGTCGTAGTTGAGCCGCAGAAACACGTTGATCGTGCTCATGCCGGCGGCGCTGCTCGACTCGATATAATCGATGCCGTCGGCGCTGGCGATGACACGCTCGAGCTGCGTGGTGATGTAGCCGCGGACCGTCTCGGCGCTCGCGCCGAAATAGATCGTGCTGACCTTCACCACCGCGCTGTCGCTGCGTGGATACTGGCGGGTGTTGAGCTGAAAATAGGCGACGATGCCCACGATCAGGATGGCCAGGTTGACCACCAGGGCGATGACGGGCTTGCGGACGAAGAGGTCCGTGAAACTTTTCGAAATCATGTGAGTTGGCGATGAGCCGCCGACGAAGCCGCACCGCACGCGCACTGGCGCCGGCGGCGGCCGTCAAGACGGCGGGATCAGGTATTGGCGGGTTTGGGATTCGGGCTGGCGGTCGGCTGCACCGAGTTATTGACCTCCACTTTCATGCCTTTGCGGAGTTTGAAGACGCCGGCACTGACCACCTGGTCGCCGGGTTTGATGGCTCCCGACACGGCCACCAGATCGCCGCGGGCGACGCCAACGGTCACTTTTTCCTGGCGCACGCCGAGGTACTCTTCGCCGGTTTGTTCGTCCTTCATATTCTCCACGATGAAAATGGAGTTGCCGTACGACGCATAAGAAACCGCGGTCGCGGGCACGACGACGAGTTTCTCCACTTCGGCGAGCTGCACTTCGACGCGCACGAACATGCCCGAGCGCAAGCGCTCCTGGGGATTCGCGACGGTGGCCTGGACCATGATGTTGCGCGTGGAAGGATCTACGCTCGCGTCGAGCGCGGTGATGGTGCCGGTGAAATTTTCACTCTCCATCGAGTCCACGACCAACGCGATCTCCTGCCCGACCGCGATCGACGCCAGCCGGCTCTGCGGCACGCTGAAGTTCACGTAGATGGGATCGAGTTTCTGCAAAGGCACCAAGGGGCTGCCGCGCGAAACATACTGGCCGGGGTTCACATGGCGGATGCCGATGCGTCCGTCGAAGGGGGCGCGGACATGTTTTTTATCGATGATGGCTTTGATCGAGGCGACCTCGGCCATCGCTTGTTTGTACGTGGCATCGGCCACATCGAACTCCGATTTGGCGACGGTGTTGTTGCCGAGCAGGCTTTGGGCGCGATCGAGATTGATCTTGGCGAGACCGGCGCGCGCTTCGGCGGCGGCGAGTTGCGCGTCTTCGACCGTGGTGTCGATCTCGATGAGGATGTCGCCGGCTTTCACCAGCGCGCCGTTTTCGACCGGGATGCGGATGATGGTGCCATCGGCATCCGCGCTGATCGTCACACCCTGCACGGGAGCGAGCGTGCCGATCGCGCGATGGGTGGAGCGCCACTCGACTTCGCGAGCTTCGTACGTGGTGACGGAGCTCGGCGGAGGCGTGTGCGAGATGGACATTGCATCCTTGATTTGAGCGGTCTTGACGGTGCCAAGGCCGAGGACGAGGACGCCGAAACCGGCGATCACGATGACAAACTTCTTAATCATGGGAGTGGTGCGGAGGCAGAGCCTGAGGGAACGTTGACTGGAAAATCAGTGCGCGGGCTGGGCTCGCGGCGAAGGTGTGGCGGTGTCGAGAAGACCGGCGGCGCGCTGGAGGATCTTGAGCAGGAGTTTGACCAGGATTTTGCGTTCATCCTCGGTCAGGCCGGCCATGAGCAACGCCATGCGGCGAAAATGGCCGGGCAAAACTTCCTGCAGACGCTCGCGGCCGCGCTGCGTGAGCTGCACCGCCATCATGCGGCGGTCGCGCGGATCCGGCTCGCGCGTGACGAGGCCATCGCGCTCCAACGTGTCGATCAGCCCGGTCATGGTCGCGCGGGTGACACCGCAAAGATCGGCGAGTTCGGCCGGCGTGCTCGGCTCGGGACAACCCGCCTCCTTGCGCAGCAAAAGCAGGAGCACCGAGAAGCGCCCTTGAGAAATCCGGTGCGCGACGAGATTTTCGTCGGTCAGCCGAAACGCTTCATCGCCAGCGCGCAATAAATAGAGAAAAACTTCGCATGCCGACGGGTCGAGGTCGGGAAATGTCTTGGCCGCCTCCATGAGGCACTCGTAACGGGGAAAATCTTTGAGCAGGAGCATCGGCATGAAAGTCCGAACGGATAAAGTAAGGCGGCTGACAATTAGGACACTAACCATCTAATCAAGTTTGTCCTTCGTCCGTTTCAAAAATTTCATCTTTTCCCCTACACCGCCTTCTTCGGGCCCAAAAAAACGCCCGTCTGCGAGGCAGGCGGGCGTTGAGTTTTAAAGGATCAGGCGGTGGCTGCGGTCGCGGCCGCCGGTGTCGCCTGGGCGAGCTCCGGAAGCACGACACGATGGCAGAAGTCGCCGAAAAACTCACCGGGATGACGCTCGGCGGCGTAACGTTTGATGATTGGCGCGAGGTAAGCCACGGCATCGTCGATCGTCACCGACGGGAGGACGAGGCGGTTGAGACGGGTGCCGTCGTATTTCGCACCGAGATAAAACGCATACTTGTTGGGCGCTTTGCCCACCAAGCCGATTTCGGCGAGGAAGGGACGCGCGCAACCATTCGGGCAACCCGTGACGCGGATCGACACCGGCTGATCGGCAAGGCCCACTTCGGCGAAGAGCGGCTCGATCTTGTCGAGGACGCCGGGTAGCGCGCGCTCGCTCTCGGCAAGGGCAAGCCCGCAGGTCGGAAGCGCCACGCAGGAAAGCGCGTTGAGACGCAGACCCGAGCGCTGGTTTTCCTGGGTCAAACCATGCTTCGCCAGGATGCCTTCGATGACCGGCTTCTGCTCATCGCTGATGCCGGAAATGAGGACGTTCTGCGACGGCGTGAGGCGGAAATCGCCTTGGAGAACCTGCGCGATCTCGCGCAACGCGGTGCGCATGGGCCAGCCCGGGATGTCTTTGATGCGACCCGAGAGAATGTGCAGCCCGTAGTACCACGAGCCGTTTTCCGTACGATGCCAGCCATGCGGATCCTGCACCGTCGTGAACTCGAACGGACGCGCGGGAGCGAGTTTCCAACCGAGGCGATTCTCCAGCTCGGCGATGAACCAGGGAAGTCCGCGATCTTGAATCGTGTATTTGAAACGCGCGTGCTTGCGGTCGGTGCGATCACCGAAATCGCGCTGGATGGTGATGATGGTCGAGCCGACTTCGTTGACCTTGTCCGGCGTGATGAAGCCGGCGACATCCGCGAGACGCGGGAAGGTCGCGGCATTGCCGTGGCTCGTGCCCATACCGCCGCCCACGGTGACGTTATAGCCGGCAATTTTGCCGTTCTCGACGATGGCGATGAAGCCGAGGTCCTGGGAAAAAATATCGATGTCGTTCGAGGGCGGCAGCGCAAAACCAGTCTTGAATTTGCGCGGCAGATACGTGGAGCCATACATCGGCTCGACCTCGGGCTCGCCACCGGAAACCAATTCGTCGTCGATCCAGATTTCGTGATACGCGCGGGTCTTCGGCAGGCAGTAGTCGCTGAAGTTTTTCGCCGCTTGATAAATCTCCTCGTGCGCGCCCGAACGCTCAGGCAGCGGTGGCGCCATGACATTGCGGTTCACGTCGCCGCACGCAGCGATCGAGTCGAGCAACACTTCATGCAAGCCGCGGATCAGCGGCTTCAAGCTACCTTTTAGCACCGCATGATATTGAAAGGTCTGGCGTGTGGTGAGGCGCAGCTGGCCATTCGAGGTCTTGTCGGAGAGCTCATCGAGCGCGAGCCACTGGGCGGGCGTCGCGCGACCGCCGGGCAGACGCACGCGAAGCATGAACGAAAAAGCCTTTTCCTTGCCGGCCTTCTTCAGCGCGAGGCGCTGATCGCGATCATCCTGCAGATACAGCCCATGGAATTTCGTGAGCTGGCTGTTATCTTCGCTGATTGCGCCTGTGGAAACATCCGCGATCTCCTGCGCAATGGTGCCGCGTAGAAAATTCGACGCAGTCTTCAGGTCTTCGTTACGAACAAGGGGCTTGGTAGCCACTGGTACTGAGCTCATGGAAGGGAAAACATGGACGCAGGTATCCGCGCACTCAAGGAAAAACTAGTTTCTTAGGTCAAATACTAAAGATAAGGACTTAATTCATTATCAACCGTTTGCCAAAGACTCCAAAATTTTCTCTGACGCTTTTATTCCTTTCTCCATCACGCCGAGGTGAAAACTTTCGTCGGGCGCGTGCAGATTATCTTCCGGCAAAAACAGGCCCATCAGCACAGAATCCAAGCCGAGCACACGCTTGATATCGGCGATGATCGGAACGCTTCCGCCTTCGCGTAAATAAAGCGGAGGATGCCCGAAGATATCGCCAATCGCTGCGTCCGCTGCACGGAACGCGCTGGCGAGCACCGGCGATTGATCGGCCGGCGTATTGGAGCGCCCCGGCGGCACGACCACGTAGGGCGTGCCTTCGTGCTGGTCGATGATCTCGAAAGTCACGTCCTTCGGCATCCGTTCGCGCACGGTGCGATAAAGCAGTTCGCGAATCTTCGTGGGATCCTGATTCGCCACGAGCCGGCAGCTGATTTTCACGAATGCCTTGCTCGGGATGACCGTCTTGGTCCCCTCCCCTTGGTAGCCGCCACCGATGCCGTTGAACTCGAGCGTCGGCAGATAACGCGTGGCTTCGAACGGTGTGTAACCCTTCGTCGTATAAAACGCCGGAATGCCGAGAAACTCGCGATATTGCTCCTCGCTCTGACCGAGCTTCGCGAGTTCGGCGCGCTCCCACGGTTCGACATCGAGCACGTCGTCGTAAAAGCCCGGCACGTTCACGCGGCCGTCGGGCGTGTGCAGCGTCGCACAGAGCTCGGCGAGCGCTTGTATCGGATTTTTCAATACACCGCCGTGCAGGCCGGAATGCAGGTCGGTCTTCGCGCCGGTCGCAACCACGTCGAAGAGCACGAGGCCGCGCAAGCCGCACGTGATCACGATCTGGTCTTCGCGCGGACTGCCGGTGTCCGACAGGAAAACGAAATCCGCCTTCCGCAGTCGGTCCTGATATTGTTCGAGAAACAACGGGAAACTCGGGCTGCCCATCTCCTCTTCGCCCTCGATCATGAAGGTGATGTTGAGCGGCAGATCGGGACGACGCTCAAGCAGACGCGCCACCGCGGAGATATGCGTCATGAGCGGACCTTTGTTGTCGGCCGAGCCACGGCCATACAGACGCCCGTTGCGGATCTCCGGTTCGTACGGCGGGCTCGTCCACAAATCGAGCGGATCGGCCGGCTGCACATCGTAATGACCGTAGATGATCACATGCGGCCACTCGGGTTTTCCGTGACGCTCCGCGACGATCACCGGATGCAACTTGGTGTGCACGACCTCGACCTTGAAGCCGATCGAGGTGAGCAAACTGACGACAAATTCCCGCGCGCCCTTCATGCCTTCGTGGAAGGCGGGATCGGCGGAGACGCTGGGGTGACGGATGAATTCCTTAAGCTTTTCGACCGGATCAAACATGGCGCGCGCAACGTGGAGAAAATCCTCCGCGCGCGCTAGCTGGAAAACCAGAGTTCGCGCCTAAAATCCGCCGTCGCGGACGAACATGCGAACGCATTTTGGCAACGCCCTCGGCTTTGCGCGCAATTTTGGAAGAGCCGGCCAGCGGCCGGCGCATGCGGGGCGATCGCTCCTCCTCCGAGAATCGCCCGAACGTTGCTGCGACACTCAATACCGCGCCTTCGAACTCTCGTAGAGCGCCATGTATTGCGGAGCCAGTTTTTCGAGATTCGCGATGCGCTCCGCGGTCGGCGGATGCGTGGAGAACCATTTGAACGGTTCCCCGCCGCCGCTCTTTTTTGCCATCTTCTGCCAGAAGGTGATCGCTGCGCGCGGATCGTATCCGGCGCCCGCCGCGAAGCGCAGACCGATCGCGTCCGCTTCGCTTTCGTGCGCACGGGAGAACGGCAGGATCACCGCGCCGGTCGCACCCGCGCCGTACAAGCCGAGGATGAGCGCGCGCTTTTCCGGATCCACATCCTTCACTTCCATATAAGTCGCCGCCAGGGCCGCTCCGCCCGCCGCCGCCATCTGTTGCGACGCGCGTTCACCGCCATGACGCGACGTCACGTGCGCGACTTCGTGCCCCATCACCGCCGCGATCTCGTCATCGCTTTCGGCGAGCGCGATGAGACCGGTGTACACGCCGACTTTGCCGCCAGGCAGCGCAAACGCGTTCACTTGATCCGACTCAAAAACGACAAACTCCCACTCCGCATTCGGCAGATCGCGACCGACCGATTGCGCGATACGCTGGCCGATGCGTTGAATGCGCGCATTCAACGCGGGGTCGGTGGAGACTTTTTCTTTCGCTTTGATATCCGAGAACGCGGTCAAACCCATCTGCGCTTCTTCAGCAGGGGCGATGAGCATCAACTGCCGGCGGCCGGTCTCCGGCACGACGGCACAACTGGAAAATCCGAGAACAACGAGGAGCGCAGGGGCGATGCGGAGGTGCATGATAAAGAGGAAGCTGCTCAGCATGGACTCGCACGCAAGCCGCAGGTTCAGCGCGAAAATCACAAACGCCAAAATTCCAAAGGCCAAAGAAAACCCAAATCCCACGGGCTACGACGCTCCTTTCCTACGCCAATCCATTCCGCGAAACTCATGCGCGCACAAAAAATCCCAGCCGCTTTCGCGAAACTGGGATTCTCTGCGCCCGTAGGTCCTCTTCCGTTTTGGCGTTTGGACCTTTGGCGTTTGCGATTTCCTGCCGCGTCCGCGGCAGGCATCAGTGTTTGAAGTGACGCAGACCGGTGAAGACCATCGCCATGCCGCGTTCGTCGGCGGCCTTGATGACTTCTTCGTCGCGCACGGAACCACCCGGCTGAATCGCGGACGTCGCGCCGGCATCGGCCGCGGCGATGAGTCCGTCTGCGAAGGGGAACAGCGCTTCGCTCACGACAACCGAGCCCGTCAGGTCGAGTTTCGCTTCGCCGGCTTTCCACACGGCGATGCGCGAGCTGTCCACGCGCGCCATCTGGCCCGCGCCGACGCCCAGCGTTTGTTCGCCGCGGCAGTAAACAATCGCGTTCGATTTGACGTGTTTGCAGACGCGCCAGCCGAACATCATGCTGGCCCACTCTTCCGCTGTGGGCTGGCGCTTGGTGACGACCTTGAAGTTGCGCGGATCGCCCAAGGTCTTGTTGCGATCCTGCACGAGCAAGCCGCCGACCACCGAGCGCACATCCTGCAGCGAATCGGCGCCGAGACCTTCTTTCGCGATCATGAGGCGGAGATTTTTTTTCTTCGCAAAAATCGCCAGCGCTTCGTCGCTGAAACGCGGCGCGATGATCACTTCCGTAAAGATGTCTTTGATCTGCTCGGCAACGTCGGCCTCGAGCGTGCGATTGACCACGATGATGCCGCCGAAGGGCGCCTGACGATCCGTCGCGAAGGCCTTGTGCCACGCATCGAGCAGCGAGCCCGCGCTGGCCGCACCGCACGGATTGGTGTGCTTCAAAATCGCGACCGTCGGGCGCTCGAACTCGCCGATCAGGTACGTGGCCGAGGTGATATCGAGGATGTTGTTATAACTGAGCTCCTTTCCTTGGAGCTGCTGGAAATGATCGTGGAACGTGCCGTAGAGCGCGGCTTGTTGGTGCGGATTTTCACCGTAGCGCAGCGACTGTGCTTTCTTCAGGGAAAGCGAGAACGTCTCGGGAAGTCCCGACAACGTTTCGAGGTTCGGCTCGTCGGCCTGCGCTTCGAGGTACTTCGAAATCGCGGCGTCGTAGCTGGCGGTGCGCTGGAAAACTTTGAGCGCGAGTTTGCGCCGGAGCGCAGCGAGTTCGACGGGTTTGTCCATCGCGGCGAGCACGGCGTCGTAATCGGCCGGATCGCAAACGACGGAGACGCTTTCGAAATTTTTCGCCGCGCTGCGCAGCATCGAAGGACCGCCGATGTCGATGTTTTCGATCGCGTCTTCGAAACGCACGTTGGGCTTCGCGACCGTTTCTTCGAATGGATACAGATTCACCACGACGAGATCGATCATCGGGATATTGTGCGCCTTGGCGGCGTCCATGTGCTCGGCCTTGTCGCGACGGCAAAGGAGGCCGCCGTGAATTTTTGGATGCAGCGTTTTCACGCGGCCCTCCATCATCTCGGGAAAACCGGTGTGCTGGCTCACCTCGGTGACCGGCAGGCCTTTTTCGGCGAGGAGCTTGGCGGTGCCGCCGGTCGAAAGAAGGCGGAAACCATGACGTTGCACGAGGGCGGTCGCGAATTCGACGAGGCCGCGTTTGTCACTCACGGAGAGGAGGGCGAGCTTTTCCATAGACGTAAGCGGCGTTTGTGCGCCCCGCAAAAATCACTGGCAAGCGTTTTGGTCGCGCGCGCCGGATGACCGTTCTGCGCAGGTGGCGATTGTGCGCGCGAGACCGAGTCTGGCGTTGCCACCGCCGTGGTTTCGCGCATCGGTGGGCGTTCCATGTTCGAATCGCTCACCGAAAAACTCGGCAACGCCCTCCGCAATCTCCGCGGAGTGGGAAAACTTACCGAAGAAAACATGGCGGAAGCGCTCAAGGAAGTGCGGTCCGCCCTGCTCGGCGCCGATGTGCATTTCAAGGTCGCCCGCGAATTCGTCGAACGCGTGCAGGAGCAATGCGTCGGCCAGGAAGTCCTGAAGGGCGTCACCCCCGGCCAGCAGATCGTCAAAATCATCCACGACGAACTCGTGCGCCTGCTCGGCGAAGGCACCACCGCTCTCTCCGGCGCGCGCCCGTTGAAAATCCTCATGGTCGGTTTGCACGGCTCGGGTAAAACCACCTCAACCGCCAAGCTCGGCAAACTCCTCAAAAAACGCGGTTATCGTCCTTTCGTCGCCGCGTGCGACATCTACCGCCCTGCCGCCATCGATCAGCTCGAGATTTTGGCGAAACAGGAAGAACTCGGCTTCTACGCCGACCGCGCATCGAAGGACGTCCCCGCCATCGGCGACGCCGCTCTCGCCGCCGCGAAAGATGCCACCGCCGACGCCATCATTTTCGACACAGCCGGTCGCCTCCAGATCGATCACGATCTGATCGAGGAAGTGAAAAAACTCCGCGCCCGCGTACAGCCCGACGAGGTGTTTCTCGTCGCCGACGGCGCGCTCGGTCAGGAAGCCGTCAACGTCGCCAAGGCCTTCAACGACGCGCTCCAGCTCACCGGCCTCATCCTCACGAAGATGGACGGCGATGCCCGCGGTGGCGCGGCGCTCTCGATCAAATCCATCACCGGCGTCCCGATCAAATTTGTCGGCACCGGCGAAAAGACAGCGGACTTCGATACGTTTTATCCGGACCGCCTCGCGTCGCGCATCCTTGGCATGGGCGACGTCGTTTCGCTCGTCGAACGCGCGCAGGAAACCATCGATCAGAAAGAGGCCGAGAAAATGGCGGAGAAACTCCGCAAGGCCGATTTCAACCTCGAGGACTTCCTCGCGCAGATGCAGCAGGTGAAAAAAATGGGATCGATGCAGAGCATCCTCGGCATGATGCCCGGCATGAGCGGCATGCAGCTCCCCGAAGGCGCGGACAAACAAATGGCCCGCACCGAAGCCATCATCAAATCGATGACCCTTCAGGAGCGCCGCAAACCCGACATCCTCAACGGTAGCCGCCGCAAGCGCATCGCCGACGGGGCCGGCGTGAAGATCGTCGAGGTGAACCAGCTCATGAAGCAGTTCACCCAAATGCAGCAGATGATGAAGATGTTCAAAGGCGGCGGCGCGAAAAAGATGATGCGCCAGATGGAAGCCATGAAGGCCAAAGGCGGCTTCCCCGGCATGTAGTGCTTTCGGCACTACACGACGACGGCTCTTTCGCATGAAATAGAGGTCTGCAGGCCTCTAGAGCGGTTTAAATTAAACCATAGCCGCATATCTGCGCCATTGGACGTGAGCCCACGGCCCGCCGGGCCGGGTTTCAGGGAAGCACACATGGCTCGATCCAGTGACCGTTCACTTCAAACCGCGCTCAAACGGGCGATGACGAACAACGCGCCGGGACGGCGCGTTCCACCCGCTCGCGGCCACCGACGGGCATGGGTTTTCTCATCAGTGTCCCTCGGTGTGCGTCAGTGGTTAAAAACAGATCGAGGTACGTGGCCGGCGAGAAGGTCGCGGCGTGAAGCCGCTCCTACAATTGGCCACAGGTTTATTTGAAATGCTCTAAGTCGTGCCCCTGTCTTCCCCCCGAATAATCAAACAGCGACGTTATCGGGAATCTCCAGACAACGCGTGCCGAAGCGCATCAGCAGGGTCTGGCTGAAACCGAGATCCTCGAGCATCTCGATCGACGTCGTCACGCACAGCACCACACGCGCTTTCGGCTTCACCACGTAATCGCGCAAAATCGCCTGCGCCGACTCCGACAAATCCGCCGCGGAAGGAATCACGATTACGTGATCCGCAGGCACTTGATCGAGCAACTCGCGGCCGCCGACTTCGGGCAACTGAATCTCGATCAACGGTGCGTCGCCCACGATGCGCGCGAGCACTTCGCGAAACGGACTGCGCGGATTGCCCAGCAGCGTGAGCGTCGCGGGGAAGTTTTTCACGCGGTCGATTTCTTTTTCGAACGCCACATCGGCATCGCGCTTTGGCGCGTGACTGTTTCCCGAAAGCAGTTGCTGGATTTTGTCGCGGAGAACTTTTGGGTCGACCGGCTTGCCGTAGATCTCTGCGACTTTGAGCGCTTGATACTCTTTGGACAGCGCGGGCGAGACCGTGCCGGACACGATGATCGCGGGAATCTGTGAGTTCTCCCGCACCCGCTTCAACACTTCGGTGCCGCTCGCATGTGGCATGTCATGATCGAGCAAAACGATGTCGAAACTCGTCTTGTCGAGCTGGGACAATGCCTCGCGCCCGTCGGACGCTTGCGCGACGTCGTGCCCTTGGTTGGTGAGCAAAATGGAGAGCACCGTACGGCATACGGTGGAGTCGTCTGCGATCAGAATCTTGGCCATGGAGAAAAACGGTTCAGCAACAACCACACCACTCCGCGCGAGGCAACTCCTCCGCGTTTTTTCTCCGCGACCCGTCCGTCCCGTTGCGTGCGCCTTTCATGCACAAGGCTCCGCTCCATCTCGCGAGCTTGCACTTGGCGTCAGGGGTTTTCCCCCACCACACTGCGCGCATGACTCCTCGACCGTCCGCCCTCGGCGACGTCTTCGCTTGCGCCACGCTGGGTTTGCGCGATGGCGTGACGCCGCGGCTCATCGCCTTTTCAGCGGCACTTTGGGTGGGCGCGATCGCGCTTTGGACGATGATCCTCGTCTTCGCGTGGAACGTCGTGGAGTCGGCGGCGGCGTTCGTCACCGCGTGGATGTTTTTGGGCATTTTCCGCATTTTTCCCGGATGGCTCCCCGCTGCCGCCCGCGAAAAAATCACCGGTGTGTCCCTTTCCGAAGGCGCGCAAGCGTTGCTCGGGCCGGTGTTCACCACGCTGACGTGGATTGTATTGGTGGCGCTGATACTGGCCGCCATTTACGCGACGGCCCGCATCGCGGTCGAATTCTGGCTCATGCCTGCGATCCGCAAGGTCGTGGAGCGTCACTATCCCGCGTTTCCGCCCCACCCACCCTACAGCATTTTTTCGACGGTCACCAATTTCGCCAAAACCGGTACGGTCGCGGTCCTGCTCGGACTGCCGTTTCTCCTCGTCCCCGTCATCAACGTCGCGCTGCTGTTCGTGCTCTTCGGCTATCTCAATGTCCGCACTTTGGTAAACGAAGCGCTGGATGGCGTGGCCACGCGCCAGGAGCAGCGCCTCGTGATCCGCGCGGCCCGCGGTCGCATGATTGCGATGGGCTCGCTGCTGGCCGGCATCCTCGCGATCCCCGTGGTCGGCCTGCTCGCCCCGACGGTCACCGGCGCCGCCACCTGCCATCTTTGCCTGCGCGAACTTCGTCGCAGACGCGAAAGCTAATCCGCAGCTCACGCGGGCCGCAAAGAATCGCTTCGGCAAAAACCCGCGCGTTCAGGCGCCGGTGACTTGTTTGTCGATTGCCAGCGACAGATAAACTTCTTCGCTCAGCAGCGTCATGGCGGTTCCAGCTCCCCGTTGTGCGCCCCCCTCGCACGTCTTCACTTCGTTGCGCGCGTTCCTCTGCGGAATCGCGTTTTTATTGCTCTCGCTTGTCGCGGTTCACGCCAGGTGGGAACCGATCCCGCCGGAGGATCTTGCCAATGACCGCGCTCGGATCGATCCCGAGGCCGACGTGGAAATCCTTCTACGCGATGTCCGCATTCACCACGCGACCATAAACGAGGTCGATTACGAATACTTCGTCCGCGCAAAAATCTACTCCGAGCGCGGCGTGAAGGACTACAGCTTGATCGAGCTGCAGTACGACAAAGACACCCGCATCCGCGACATCGCGGCCCGCACCATCAAGCCCGACGGCACCATCGTCGAACTGGAGCGCAAAGATTTCTTCGATCGCGAAATGATCAAAAGCGGCGCCGATCGCGTGCGGATGAAATCGTTTTCTCCCGCCGCCCTCGAGCCCGGCGCCATCGTCGAATACACCTATCGCGAGCGCGTCGACCGCATGTTGTGGTTCTTCCCCATGTATTTTCAGGACAAGTACCCGAGCCGCCATATTCGCTACCGCCTGAAAATGATCAGCGGCTACGAACTTCACCCGTCCGACGCGCGCCGCCTCAGTGGAAACACCATCGCCTTGAATTGTCCGCCCCTGCCGATGAAGGCCGACGACAACGGATATTACACGTTCGAGATGCACAATACCCCGGCATCCAAACAAGAGCCGGACCAGCCTCCGCGCCTCAACTGCGAGTCGTCGGTCCTCTTTGTTTACAGCATGGAAAAGAGCCTTCCGCCAAAAGAGTTTTGGGAAAAGGAAGGCGCCGCTCTTCACAAGCGCATGCTAGCCGAAACGAAGTCCAGCAAGCTCATCCAGGAAACGTTGAGCAAACTCCTCGCCGCCGACGATTCCGAGGACGCCAAGCTGAGAAAGATCTACGATTTCTGCCGCACCCAGCTCATCAATCGCAATAGCGACATCGCGCCTTTCACCGCCGAACAACGCAGGAAATTCAAACCCAACAAAACCGCGACCGACACGCTCAAGGCAGGGCACGGCACACTAGAGGACATTAATATCGCCTTCGTCGCGCTCGCCCGCGCCGCCGGTTTCGACGCCCGCTTCGCACGCGCAGGCGACCGTAGTTTTCTCCTGTTCGACGCTGCACTCACGCAATCGTTCATGGCTTCGGATCTCGTCGCGGTCGTCCGCCTCGGCGACAAATGGCATATCTACGATCCCGGCGTGCGCTACGCTCCCTTCGGCATGACGCACTGGGTCAACAGCTACACCGGCGTGTTGATCGCCGCGCCCAAAGACGCCGAGATCATCCTCTCACCGGCGTCTCATCCGAGCGAGTCGCGGCTCAAACGGCGGGCCACCTTGCAGCTCGACGCGGACGGCACCCTCGAAGGCGATGTCACGTTCGAATACACCGGGCATCTTTCCATGCTGAGCAAAAGGACACTCGATGACCGCAGCGCATCGGACCGCGAGGAGTACGTCCGCGATCTCGTCAAAGAAACGCTCAAACTCGCCGAACTCTCCGACATCAAAGTCGAAAACGCCGACGATCCTTTGAAGCCATTGAAAATCAGTTTTCACCTGCGAGTCCCCGAATACGCCGACCGCACCGGCTCGCGGATCTTTTTCCAACCTGGCGTTTTCCAAAAAAACCAACCCATGCGTTACACGGAAAAGACGCGCCGCACCGACTTGATGTTTTCCTATCTCTACGAAACGCAGGACGACATCCGCATCCTCCCGCCCGAAGGCTATGAACTGGAGGAAGCCTCCTCGCCCGGCGGCCTCGATCTCGGCGACGTCGGAACTTACGATCTCGTGCTGGGAAAACACCCCCGCACCGGCCAGGTGATTTTCCGCCGCAGCTTCGCGCTGAAGGCCCTCCGCATCCCCGTCACCCACTACGAGAGCATCCGCGCAGCCACCGAAATCATCCACGAACGCGATTCACACCTACTCACCCTGCGCCGCAAAACCGAAGCCGGATCAACCGCCGCCACTCCCGCGGAGCCCGCCCCGGCGGCGACGGATACCTGACATCCGGCCGCGCCTCATTCGTATTCAATAACCAACTACAATTCCACGTCGCTCCGTTGTCATGACGCGATTCCTCCGCTTCTTCGCGCTCCTCAGCCTCGCCCTCGCCTCCATCCCCGCCGCCTCCGCCAAACCGCCGCCGTGGCTCACCGCCCTCGCCGCGCGTCCGGCGTCGATGGATTACGGCGACGCGTCCCATGCGGTGCTCCTCGATGAATCCGAAATGACCATCGACAAGCACGGGACCATCACCCAGCGCTCGCGCTATGTCATCCGCGTGCTGACCAAGGACGGACGCGACCACGCGGTGGCCCGCCTCAACTACGACACCAGCTCCGACAAGGTCCGTTCGTTCCAGG
This sequence comes from uncultured Opitutaceae bacterium, assembly GCA_964573305.1. Taxonomy (GTDB): domain Bacteria; phylum Verrucomicrobiota; class Verrucomicrobiia; order Opitutales; family Opitutaceae; genus Nibricoccus. The sequence goes on along the minus strand of CAZNJG010000011.1, from coordinate 61,894 downwards.
CTTGGCTCCTTCCGCCGCACACCGCTCCGATCGATTACGGCAAAAAGCATATCGTCGACATCGCCAGTTACTCCAATGCCCGCGAACTCTACGGCGAAGCGCGACAGCGCCTCATTTTTGCCAGCGACGCCGCCATCCCCGGCTCGGTCTTCGCGTATGAATCCGTGACGACAGAAAAGTCGATCTACACGCAACACATCTGGGGCTTCCAGCAATCGGTGCCCGTCGAATATTCCGGCTTCACACTCACGCTGCCCGAGGGCTGGACCGCGCGCACCCAGACTTTTAACCATTCCGCCATTACGCCCGTCGTCGCGGGCCAGAGCCAGACATGGGCGCTCCGCAATCTCGCCGCTCTTGCGTCCGAACCGCTCGGTGTCGACGCTCATGCACGCGCTCCCCGGCTGGCCATCGATATCGTGCCCGCCGGCTCCACTGCAGGCCGTGTGAGCTTCGATTCGTGGCAAAGCATCTCCGAATACTTCACGCCCTTCTACGAGACGGCATCCACACCCGATGCCGCGATCAAGGCCCGCGCCGACGCTCTCGTTGCCGGCGCCGCCACGCCTTGGGAACACATCGCGCGCCTCTGCCGTTTCGCGCAGCAGATCACGTATGTTTCGATCAATCTCAACACCGCGTCTGCCGGCGGCATGATTCCGCGTCCGGCCTCGCGTGTGCTTCAATGCAATTACGGCGATTGCAAAGATAAGAGCGCTTTCCTGCGGGCTCTTCTGCGCACGCAAAGTATCGTGGCGCATCCCGTCACGGTGTACTCGGGCGATTCGTCGTACGTGCGCCCCGAGTGGCCGTCACCCTTTCAATTTAATCACTGCATCATCGCCATCCCGGTCGATGAGTCTGTCGATGCCCCTGGGGTCATCGTCGATCCGGAACTCGGCCGGCTCCTGCTCTTCGATCCAACCAACGAGTTCACCCCGCCCGGCTGGCTCGCTCAGGAAAATCTTTTTGGTCATGGGCTCATCCTCGCCGGTTCGCGAGGCCGTCTGGTGCAGCTCCCAGGTTCGACCCCACAACATCACCGGATCGAACGCTCCGTCGTTGCGCGACTCGATCCTTACGGCGCGATCGCGGGTTCGATCACCGAGCTGTTCGAGGGACATTCCGCGGGCGAGGTCCGGAGCGGACGCCGGGCGCTCTCCGAGACGGATTATCGCACCAAAATCATCGAGCCCTGGCTCAGCCGCACGCTGCCATCGTCACGCGTCACCAATCTCAAGACGACCGACGAGTTTGATGCCGCCCGCTTCAGCCTCTCCTTCGATTTCGAAGCACGCACTTACGGCAGGATGATGCGCGACACACTGCTCGTCTTTAAGCCCGTGATCGTGGCCCGCCGCGATTACATCGCGCTCAAACGCGGCAAACGCTCCCAGCCCATCCACATCAGCCCGCTTTCGCTCACCGAAAAAACCGAGATCGAACTTCCGCCCGGATACACGCTCGATGAATCGATCCCAGCCACCGACATCCAGACGAGTTTTGGTTTCTATCGCTCTCACGCGGAAGTCCGTGAGGGCCGTCTTTATTTCGAACGCACGCACGAGTGCCTGCCGGTGAGATTACCCGCCGAGGAATTCGAGTCCGTCCGGAGTTTCTTCGAAAAGATCCTTCAGGCTGAGCAATCCCCGGTCGTTCTTCGTCGTATCTAGGAGACGTCAGCTCCTGCTTTATATGCGCTTTTTCATACCGGTTCTCCGGCTCCTCTGCGTCATCGCCGTCGCAGGCTTCACCGCCGCCTTCAAGTGGCCCGAGCTCGACCCCCAACTGCTCGCCGAAACAACGCCCGTCGTCGATGCCGAGGCGGGCGCTGAGATCGTTCGCCAGGACGTTTTTCTCAAACGTTACTCCGGCACCGTCGCGACGCTCGAAATTTTTGTCCGCATCAAGATCTATAACGAGCGTGGAGTTTCCGACAACGCGCTGATCGAGATCCCATTTAACCGGCGCAAAAAAATCCGCGATCTCACCGCGCGCACCGTGCTCCCCGATGGCACGATCCTCACGCTGACGCCGAAGGATTTTTTCGACCGTGAAATCATCAAAGCCGGCGGTCTTCGAGAAAGCGTAAAATCATTTGCTCCCGCCGGACTCATTCCCGGCGCCGTGGTTGAATACAGTTACGAACTAAAACAGTCCGAGTACACCTACCCGTTCATCGTCGAATTCCAGAACAAGCAGCCCACCCGGCGTTCCGAATTCCGTTTTAATATCAGCGACTGGCGGGACTACGGCATGCAGCCGCAGAGATTCAACTGCAAGGGGCTCACTGAAAACCGCGACGAGCGCTTCGCCACATTCACTCTTCATAATATCTCCGCATCCAACGAGGAGCCGTTCGGTCCTCCCGCGATCAATCGCGAGCCTGCATTGATTTTTCTCTCACGCTACAATCACGGGCGCTGGCTCGCCGAAGTGAATCAATCGCTCTTCAAAGATATCACCGCAAAAACCAAACCCCACCGGCTGGTTACCCGCACACTCGCCTCCATCATCGATGAGGGCGACACCGAGACGCAAAAGCTCAAAAAAATATACGAGTTCTGCAGCACCAAGCTCATCAATAAAACCCTCGAGAGCACCCGGCTCACCGAGGCGCAATGGTCGCAGAATAATAAAAATCCCGCCGACACGCTGAAAGCCGGCTTCGGCACCGCCGACGACATCAACGATGCCTTCGCCGCACTCGTGCGCGCCGCCGGATTCGAGGTCAGCGTCGCGCTCTGCAACGACCGCAGTTTTTATTTTCTGGGTTTCGATCGCGAGAGAACGAACATCCCGCGGGCTCCTTATGTTTTCACCGACCGCGTCATCGCCGTCCGCAACACCGAAAAACGCTTCCTCTTCTTCGACCCCGGCTACGGCTATCTCCCCTTCGGACAACTCTCCTGGAAAAACACCGAGACCGCTCTCTTCGTCGCGAAAAAAGACACGCCTGAATTTCTCTTCGTTTTTCCCGCCGCCTCCACGGCCGCACTGCGCAAACGCCGCGCCACGCTCCAACTCGACGCCGAAGGCACGCTCGAAGGCGATGTCACCATCGAATACAGCGGCCTCTGGCAGACAAGCGCGCGCCACGAACTCGACGACGCCGGCACCGACGCTCTAGCAGCCTTCATGGCGCAGGAGGTTTTCCCTCATCTCACCCATGCCGAGATCAGCGAAATCCGCATCGAGAATCCCGCGTCTGTGGACAAACCCTTCGTCGCCAAATGCCGGGTGCGCGTCCCGCACTTCGCGGAGTTCACCGGCTCGCGGCTTTTCCTGCAACCGATCGCATTTCAAAAAAACGCGCCGTCTGTTTTTCCGGAAACGCGTCGCCGCCATCCTGTCCTCTTTCCCTACGCACGGGCTGAAGACGATCTCTTCACCATCACACTTCCCGCTGACTACGAGATCGAAGCCGGCAGCAGCCCCGGTGGATTGAACTTCGAAAAACACGGACAATATCTCGCGATCATCACGCTGGCCCAAAAAAAACGCCTCCTCTCCGTGCGACGCGCCTTTATCCGCAACGCGATCGCCGCAGAGACCAAAGAATATCCCGCGATCAAGGCGATGTACGACGAGGTCCACACGCGCGACTCTCACGTGCTGACCTTCAAACGCACCGACCTCGCCGACTAGCGCGTCCACCGGCAAAAAATTGCCGCGAAATTTATCGGACGACGGCGCGTTTGGACGGTGCTATTTTTCGACCATGCGCCTGTCTGAAAAATCTATGTATGACCGCGTCCTCGCCAGCGACGCGGACTTCAACGGGCGTTTCTTTTTCGGCGTTCTCACCACCGGCATCTACTGCCTCCCCTCGTGCAAGGCGCGCAAACCGCTTCGCGAAAACATCCGCTTCTTCCCTTCGTGCGAAGCCGCCCGCGCGGCTGGTCTGCGGCCCTGCCGGAGATGCCATCCCGACGATTTCGCACGCGGCGCCGATCCCGTTCTGGAATCGATCGAAACCCTCGTCGCCGAAATTCGCGCCAACCCAGCCGGCTTTATCGATGCGCGCGCCATCGTGCATCGCTCCGGCTTCGGCACCACCCGTTTGTTCGAACTGTTCCGGCAGCACTACCACTCAACGCCGTCGGATCTGCTCGCACGTGCACGGCTCGCGCACGCCCGCCGGCAATTGATCGCAACCAAACGTCCGCTCGCCGCCCTCGCCGCGGACGCCGGCTTCGAATCGCTCTCCGTTTTCCACGATCACATCCGACGGCACACCGGCCTCACTCCCACCGCCTATCGCGGTCTTCCCGATTCACGCTCCTTCTCGCTGACGCTGCCCGACGGCTATGCCATCGATCTCCTTCGGCGCGCCCTCGATCGCGATCCGCAAAGCATCAGCGAACGCCTCAATGGCGATGTATTCAGCGCGGGGATACGTCTCGCCGATGGCTCACCGGCGAAGATCCAGCTCGTTCTCAACGCCACCTCCATCGACGTGTCGTTTGAAGCGCCGTCGTCCGGTGCAGTCGAAATCCACACGATCGTCTGCGGCATCCTTGGACTCGATCAGGATGTCGCAGGCTTTGTCCGTCTCGCGCGCAAACTCGGCTTCACGCGCCTCGTTAAAGGACGCGAGGGTCTGCGCATCGTGCAGACGCCTTCAGTCTTCGATGGACTGCTCTGGGCGATCATCGGCCAGCAAATCAACCTACCCTTCGCGCGCCTCTTGCGGCGCCGCCTCATCGAACTCACCGGCACACCCGTCGGCAGTGGCTTGTTCGCTCTGCCCTCTCCCGCACAAGTCGCGCAACTTTCGCCCGAACAATTATTGCCGCTTCAATTTTCCCGGCAGAAAGCCGGCTACATCCTCCACCTCTCACGCCTCATCGCCGAAGGCTCGCTGGATCTCGCCGCGATGAACACGCTTTCCGCCACCCGCGCCGAACGCACCTTGCTCGCGCTTCGCGGACTCGGCCCGTGGTCGGTCAACTACGTTATGATGCGCTCGCTCGGATTCGCCGACTGCGTGCCCTACGGCGACACCGGCCTCACCACGGGATTGCGTGCTTTGTTCGCGCTCGAAACACGGCCCGATGTCTCCGCCACGCGCCAGCTCATGACCATTTTTGCTCCGCACCGCAGCCTCGCCACCGCGCATCTCTGGCAACTCGCGCACACGCCTCCGCCATGACCTCGACCCTCGTCACACTCACCACGCCACTCGGCCCATTCTCCCTCGCCTTCGACAAAGACGAAACCCTCCTGGCCACCGCCTTCGGCCCGCCGGACGCCCTGCTCACGCGCCTGAAAAAGTGTCACGTATTACGTGACACTTTTCCGAAGGCCGTTGTTAGCGAGAAGGATGCGAGTGCGGAAATTCGCGCGATTTTGGAGCAGGTGCGCGCGTATTTTGCGAGTGAAGCGGTTTCGTGGCGGGTGCGGCTGGCGCCGGCGGAAACGCCCTTTCAAGCGCGGGTGCGCGCGGAGCTGCAACGTATCCGTTTCGGGGATACAACGAGCTATGGTGCAATCGCGCGCAAACTCGGCTCATCCGCCCGCGCGGTCGGGCGGGCCAATGGCGCCAATCCCGTCTGCGTGATCGTGCCGTGCCATCGCGTAATCGGCGCGGATGGCTCGCTCACCGGCTTCGCGTTTGGCGAATCGATCAAACAAAAGCTGCTCGCGCTTGAGGGTGCTCGCGTCTGAAGCGAAGTCGCGCGCCCGCGACAGACCCGCGGGAAACAACGAACTGGAAACTCCCCTTCTACGGCAGCTTTGTCTGCACGAGTTTGCTGGCGGCGGCGAAGTCGATGAGCCCGGCGTCGGGGTGCTTTTTCAACACGCCGATGACCTTGCCCATTTCCTTCTTCGAGGTCGCTCCGCTTTCGCGGATCGCGGCATCCACCAGGGCCTCGACCTTCGCGGCATCGAGCGCTTGCGGGAGATATTTTTCGAGGATGCGAATCTCGTTTTCGTTCGCAGCGATGAGGTCGTTGCGGCCGCCTTTGGCGAACTCAGTGTTGGCGTCGCTGAGGTTTTTCACGGCTTTGCGCAACGTCGCGATGACGAGCGCATCGTCGATCGGTTTGCCGGTATCCATCTCGGCCCGCTTGATGGCGGCATCGGCGGTGCGCAGCGCGGTCGTGGTGACGCTGTCGCGCGCTTTCATCGCCGTGATGATGTCGGCGCGGAGGGTTTCGTAAAGAGAGGCCATGACTGCGAACGTGCGCGCGTCAGGCGTGCTGGTCAACGGGCGAGCGTTCGCAAATCTCCGCCCGGCGGTGGCTGGGCTTTGTCCAGTGTCTGCGGTTCGAACAACGTCGGCGGCAGCTGCAGTCCCATCGTGGCGGCGGTCACTTCGAAACGCGTTTTATCGCGCGTGGTGTCGTCGCGAAAATCGCCTTCCTTCACGATCCAGCGGCCATCCACTTGAATGAAGCTGGCCAGGCGCAGGGTTTTCAGCGGCGCACCGTTGGCGCCGATGAGTTCGAACTGCACCAAGGCATGGTAGGCGGTGTCCAGATACACGCGCACACCTGCGAGCTCCGGCCGCTGGTCGGTCACTTCCGCCGGCGGATAAAAAACAAACACATGTGCGGGGCGGTTCGAACGACGCACGACACCTTCGAACTGGAACTCCGTCCAATGAATAAACGGCATCTGCAGATCGAAGAGCGACACATCCGTCCCGACCAGCGGCTCGAACCACGACGCCCCCGTCACCGGTCGGATCGCGTTGAGCGGATCGTCGGCGCGCCACACCCAGCTCGCGCTTTCAGGACCGATTTGCACGAGCATGCGTTGCTCGCGCGGATCGCCGGGCCACAGCACGATGCGGGAAACGGCGCCCTTTTCGTTGCGACTGCCCCACATGCGTCCAGGGATCCGCCGGTCGTCCTCGCCGCGCGGCATGACGCGGAGTTCGAACTCCCAATAATAATCCCCTTCGATGCCGCGCTGGCGGAAATCTTCCAGAATGCGCCGGCCTTCTTCCTGATCGGGCTGACCGATTTGCAGGTACTGCGTCTGCGGCCGGATGCGTTTCGGCTGCGCGGAAACGGAGCCGAACATCAGTCCGCCAAAAAGGAGAAGGCAGACGACCCGGGCCGTCTGCCTTGCAAAAGTTTTCGAGCCATCCGCTCGCATGAGCGTGGTATCAGGGCTGCACGGGCGCCGTTTCAGGCGTCGCCTCGGGAGCCGGCGCGGCGGCGGGCGCGATGGTCGCCGGCGCAGTCATGTTCGGGAGCTCGTCACCCGTATGGACGCTGTGTTTGTGCTGATAAATTTGTGCGAGGTAGAGACCGAAGCTGAGCACGAAGAAAGCGATGGTGGCCTTGATGGTCGCACCGGTGAGGATGTTGCCGGTCTCCGCGCCGAAAGTGGCTTCCGCCATGCCGCCGCCCATGGCAGCGCCGACACCACCGTCGTTCTTCGCCTTCTGCATGAGGACGAGGAGGACGAGGAAAACGGAGATCAAGATCAGGACGACCGTGAAAATGTTGATGAAGATGTTTGCCATTTGAAAGGGGCCAACAGAGCAGGCCGCACCGAGGGATGTCAACGCCGCCGTTCCCGGGAAGAACGGGTACTGCGGGCTTTAGGTGACAGCGCGTGCGGCCCGAACGCGCACGGAAGCAACGCGTCGGCCGTGGTTTCCACCCGCGCCTCACCCTCACACACCGCGATAACCGGCACTTTGGGTCCAAACTCGCAGATCACCTGACGGCAGGCACCACAGGGAGAGGTCGGTTTCGGAGTCGGCGTATAAATCACGACACAGCGCAAAGCGCGCGCCCCGGATGAGATTGCCGTGAAAATCGCCGTGCGCTCCGCGCAATTGCACAGGCCGTAGGAGGCGTTCTCGATGTTTGCGCCTGCAAAAACTTTCCCCGTGTCCGTGAGCACAGCCGCTCCCACGGTGAACCGGCTGTAAGGCGCATACGCGTGTCGCGCCGCTTCACGGGCGGCTTCTTCCAAACGGCGCAATTGAACGGGAGTCGGATTCATCGGGCGGGCACAGCGGCCTCAAAGTGCCAGCTCCGCGCCTTCGATTGCAAGCAACCGCCGCTTCGTTTCCAAACCGCCCGGCGCGGAGAAGCCGGTCATGCGTCCATCCGCGCCGACAAAACGATGGCACGGCACGAGCAGCGGCCAGGGATTGCGACCAAGCGCGCCCCCGATCGCGCGACTCGCGCCACGATCCCGACCGATGGACTCCGCCAGCCATCCGTAGGTGCGCACCTGTCCGGCAGACACGTGCAACGCCGCGCGGTACACCTCCTGTTGAAAGGATGTCACGCGGGAAAAATCATACGCGACGTCTCCAAAATCCTGATACACACCGTCCAGATGCGCCTTCACGCGTTTGCACAAGGTCGCGATCCACCCGGGAAGTTGTCCCGTGTCGATCACTTCGCTGGCGTCAGTCGCATCCAGCGGCGGGAGAGAAAACCCCGTGAGCGCGTTCCCCGTCCACGATAGCGCACAGATTCCCAACGCGGTCGGAAACGTGGCCAAGGGCATCGGAGGAAATCCGCTCAGGATGCGCGGGGTTTCTTAAACGCGTCGGCGAGCGCAGCCGCCACGTTTTTCGGGACGAAGTGCGAGACATCGCCACCGTAGCGTGCGACCTGTTTCACGAGATTGGAGCTGGTGTAGCTGTAGGTCTCGTTGGGCATGACGAAGATCGTTTCGATGGCCGGCTTCAGATGGCGGTTCATGAGCGCCATGTTGAACTCGAACTCGAAATCGGAGAGCGCGCGCAGGCCGCGAATGATGGCGACGGCCTTTTGTTCGACCGCGAAATCGACGAGCAATCCGCCAAACGTGGTGATGGTGACGTTGGGAAATTTCTCGATGTTGGGGCGGATCATCTCGACGCGTTCTTCGGCGCTGAAGAGCGGACCTTTGCCTTGATTGTGCGCGATCGCGAGAGTGACCTGGTCAAACAATTTGGCGGCACGTCCGAGCACATCGAGATGCCCATACGTGATGGGATCGAATGTCCCGGGATAGATGCAGTGACGCATTTTCGTGAAAGGATTCTTGCTCGCGGTGGTTAATCAGGCTCGAGATTCGCCGTCCGTTTTCAAATGCTCGGACGATTCATGAGCACGAACACCAATAACATCGCGAAGACGAGGCTGTTTTCACGTCACCGCGACTCGCGCCGATGAAATTAAACCTTCCCAATCTGATCACGCTTTCGCGCATCCCCACGATGTTTCTCATCGTGTGGCTGATGTACTGCAGCTGGCGCGGCGCGGCCACGCTGGCCTTCTGGATTTTCATCGCGACGGCGGTTGGTGACTGGCTCGATGGTTACCTCGCGCGCCGGCAAAATCTGGTCTCCAACTTCGGCAAGTTCATGGATGCGCTGACCGACAAGATCCTCGTGCTCGGCCTCATGGTCGCGTTTGTGGAGATTTTCGATTCGCCGCTGTTTCTGGTGATGGTGCTGCTCACGCTCGGGCGGGAGTTTTTGGTGAGCGGCATGCGCATGGTCGCAGCCACTCGCGGCGTGGTGGTGGCGGCAGAGCGCGGCGGAAAAGCGAAGACGCTCTTTCAATTGATCGCCGTCGGTTTCCTTCTCTTTGTGCCGATGCTCACGCAGGATTTCGCGCCGCTGCTGGATTTTGACACGAGCGATTTTGCGATCGTGCTGCATCGCATCGGCATCGGCCTCTTCATCGTCGCGACGATGCTTACGGTGAGTTCGGGCGTGAGCTATCTGAGGAAGTATCGCGAGGTCTTTTCGGATACGGACGCATGAGCTTCACCCATCCCGTGTGGCCCCGTTTTCTGCCCACGAAAACGGTGATCGCCCTGGCGACAGTCGGTCCCGTCGGTCGCATGCGCAAAGCGCCCGGCACCTGGGGCTCGCTCGCCGGGCTGATGTACCAACTGATTTTTTTCCACTACCTGCATCCGCTGTATGCGGTACTGGCGACGCTGCCCGGCCTGTGGCTCGCGGCGGTGATTTGTGGCGAAGCGGAGTTTCGACTGGGCCAGCGCGATCCTGGGTCCGTCGTGCTCGATGAGTTTGCGGTGATCCCGCTGTGTTTCCTCGGATGGCCTGCGATGGCCCGGGCGCTGCCCGACGCGGCGTGGGCCGGGCCGTGGGTCGTGCTCCTCGCCGGTTTCGCGGTGTTCCGATTCTACGACATTCTCAAGCCGCTGGGGATTTCGCGCCTGCAAAACCTGCCCGGAGGCTGGGGCGTGCTGGCCGACGATCTGGCAGCCGCGCTGGCAACGTGCGCCACACTGCATGCCGTATCGGCGGCTTGGATACATTGGGGTTGAGCAACCCCTCCTGACGCGAGCGCGACCGCCCTGGTTAAAGAGGCGGTCGCGATGCCATTCGATCCTGTTTTGTCAGGCCGCCGGCGGGCGGCGTCCGACGATGAAGGAGAGAATGAAGAGGACGAGGAAGACCAGGAAAAGGACTTTGGCGATACCCGCCGCCGTGCCCGCGATGCCTCCGAAGCCAAGCACCGCAGCGATGAGCGCGATGACGAGGAAGGTGATAGACCAGCTTAACATGACATTCCTTGGATGGCCGACCCTGGAAAGAAGGCTCCGTGCGCGGGATCGGGGTCACACACGGAGCACTCGTTGAGCAAGTGATGGAAGGAAGGCCGGCGGAGAGTGATCCTACACCGGCCCGCGTGCGGCGTGAATTATTCGCCCGCCACCGTGTTCACGATGGTGAGTTCGTTGTTCACGTTGCGGACGCCGCTGATGTCTTTGACGATTTTGCCAGCGAGATCCTTCTCGGCAGCGTTCTTCACCTGACCGCGGAGGGTGACGACACCGTCGCGGGTGGTGACTTCCGTGCGCATGGCGCTCGTCGAGCGGTTCATGGCGAGCGAGCCCTTCACTTTGGCAGTGATGGTCGCGTCATCGAGTTTTTCACCCGTGGTACGGCCGGCTTCTTCAGCGCGGGCCATGGCGCGGTCACGATCCGCCTCGATTTCGGAACGATCACGATTGATGTCGGCGCGAGCACGGTCGCGGTCGCGTTCGATGTCGGCGCGGGCATGGGCGCGTTCGCGGTCGAGATCCGCACGCTCGCGATCGGCGCGGGAGACGACGGTGATTTTATTATCGACGGATTTCACGCCCTTGATGTCGGACGCGTATTGAGCGGCGAGGGCTTTTTCCGCGGCGGTCTCAGCGCTGCCGGTGAGCGTCACGACGCCATCGGCGACGTGCACGTCGGTGTCGGACAGACTGACATTGCGATGATAGAGGAGCGAGCCACGCACTTTGAGCGCGATCCATTCGTCGGAGGATTCCTTGGGCTCGGCTTTGACCTCAAGGCGGTTCACGACGCTGACGACACCAGGGAGGGAGCGAGCGGTGTCTTCGGCGAGACGCTTTTGGTCGTTGCTATAAACATCGCCCTTGAGGGTGACGACGCCATCTTCGGCATCGACCGAGATATCGGTTTCACGGAGCTCGGAGCGGTGGGCTTCAGAGTTTTTGAAACTCTTTTCGATACGATCATCCAGATCGTCGCCAGCCAGCAGTCCGGCCGGTAAAGCGACAGCAGCGGCGATAGCGATCAAGCTGAAGCGGAAGGTCTGAGTAGAGGATTTCATGGTGGTGTTTTTTAGGCTCAATGCTGGCCGAACCCATGGGAGAGAAAGTGTCGGCCGGGAAAGGCGTTGAGCGATTGCCTCATCTCTAGCCGCGGGTGTGCCACCCCTGCGATTGAACGCTGGTTAACCAATGTTGTTTAATCGCTTAAAAAATAATCGACCTCCCTGCCGCCTCGTTTGCCGGAGCCGTTTTGCTGCGAATTGCACGCGGCCGGAAACAGCCCGCAATGCATCTGGCAAGGCGCCCTCGCCCCAGTGCGGAGCCCTGCAGAGGGGCGGCAGAACCCAAGCGCGCCTCCACCGCGAGGCGGCCGGCGACGTGCGATTTTCTATTTGCCCCTCCCTCGCCCCTACTCTTTCTGCTCCCCCGCAACAGGGGACAGACTCCGGTTGCGCGCCAAAAACCCAGCCATGTCACTTCTCCCTTTCAGCAGCCAGCTCATCGCCGACGTCGGAATCTCGCTCGGTGACGAAGGAAAAGGCCGTCTCATCCCCGAGGTCGCCGACGAACTCCGCGGCACGCCCGCCGCGGTCTCCGTCGTTTTCAAAGTCAATGGCGGCGCCAACTCCGGCCACACCGCCGGCGGCATCAAGCTGAACCTGCTCCCCGCCGGCGTCGTCGTGAAAGACGCTCCGCATCTCTGCATTGGCGCCGGTGTCGTCGCCGACCCGCGCAAGTTCTGGTGGGAAGCCCTCCCGGTCGAAAAGAAAGGCCACGCCGTTCTCCCGCGCCTCCTGATCGACGAGCACACCATGTTCTCCGATCTCACGCACCGCCTGCTCGACCTCGCCGGCGAAGACTACCGCGTGAAAGTCCTCAACGAAGAGCCCCGCGGCTCCACCGGCCGCGGCATCACGCCCGCCTTCAACGAAGAAACCGGCCTCTTCCAAATCTTCTATTCCGCCTTCCTCGGACCGAAGGAAGTCTTCGTCCAAAAACTCGGCCAACGCGTGGACCGAGCCGTCCGCACCATTCAGCACGTTTACCGCACCGATGCCGCGACGTGGAACGCGTTCTTCGACACGCTCACCGCCGCCGAACTCCGCGCCAACGCCGAGGGCATCGAGCTCGGTTGCTTCGACAAATCCGAATTCGATTTCACGCAGTTCCGCGGCGCCGAACCTTTCACGATCAACATCGACCGCCTCGCCGACGTTTATTGGGAAGCCGGCCAGCGCCTCGCGAAAAACATCGGCGAAGTCCGCGAACTGGTTCTCCGCGAAATCCGCGCCGGCCACACCATCATCGGCGAATTCGGACAAGCCTACTGGCTCGATAAACGCCACGGCTTCACGCCCAACGTCACCGCCTCGCACACGTACACACCCGAGTTTTTCCAAAGTGCCGGCATCCCCGTGCAGCCGATCCACACCTTCGGCGTCGCCAAAGCCTACGATACCAAGGTCGGCACCCACTGCTTCCTCACGCAGATGGACGACGCCCACCCGCTCGCCATCAAGCTCAAGAAAATCGAGTTCGGCACCAGCACCGGCCGCCAGCGCATGGTCGGCTGGTACGACGCCGTGGAAAAAGGCGACGTCCTCCGCTACGGCGGCTACCAAGACCTCATGATCAACAAGTCCGACGCCCTCACCCACAGCGGCGACTGGCAGGGCGAGCTCCTCATCTGCACGCACTACGAGGACGCGGCGGGCAAAAAATATCACCACGTCCCCCGCAACGAAACCGTCCGCAAAACGCTGCGACCCGTGTACACGAAACACGCCGGCTGGTCCGAAGACATCTCTCACGTCCGCCACTTCGCCGACCTCCCGAAGAACGCGCAGAGCTACGTCGCCGCGATGGTTCGCTCGACCCTCGAAGTCGCCTACCACGGCGAAACCTGGCCCAAAGTTCTGCCCAACCTCCGCTACCTCGGCGTCGGCCCCGAACCGTCACAGATCATCAAGGACGTCCCCGCGACGGCGGATTTGGTAAAGCTGTAACAGCACCCACCATGAAACCACGTTCTCTCACCAACCCTAGCAACATCAAGGTGACTGAACGTGGCGTTCCGTCTCCAGACCCTATTCCTTCGTTGGAAAAAATAGCCTTACGGTTGGAAGCAGTGGAGATGGCGGCGCGACAATCAGAATGGAAACGTCCGTCACTCTGGGTATCGATCAGTGCAGTCATTGTGTCGTTGCTCGCCTGTGCGATAGCTTGGTTTAAACCTTAACCCACGTCTGCCACTCCCCCTCCAAAAGAGAGAAAACGAAAAGGGGTCAAACTTTGCACTTTGCACACGCTCTCTGCGAAAGCCTCTCAAACGTTCCGTGCGCCACCGCCATGAAACCCAAAGCTATCAAGCCGACTCACGGACTTCCTGAAGCACAGCCAGGAATCGATTCCGCATACCACGCCCACGTTCGGCAAAAAATTGCCGCCGGTCTCGCAGACCTTGAAGCAGGCCGCACACTCTCGCACGCCTCCATCCGCAACGAATTCATCGCCGGAGTTCGTGAAGGTCTCGATCAACTGAACCGCGGCGAAGGCGTCCGCATCGATCAGGCGACGAAGATCGTCGCTTCGTGGACGACCCAATAACTCTCTCCGTTTCTTCCGATTGGAGGGCGCTGCTTCGTCAGCGCCGTTAGCGCCTCACTCCACCGAAAACCCCTTCACCGGCCCCTCGGCGAAATTAGGGAGAAGCGGATTCACCATCACGCGGCGCAACGGCGGCACGACGACGAGGTCCATGTCCTCCACCATCGCTCTGCAAGCCACCGATATCCCTCATGCCGCCCGACTCTCCGATTACTCTCCACCACCTCACCCCATCCGACCTCCCGCTCCTCTCGGACCTGCTGACGCTCTTCGGCAAAGCTTTCAACGAGGAGCAAACCTACAACGGCGCGCGCCCAAGCGCGGCGTATCATCAAAAACTTCTCGCGAGCGACACATTCATCGCACTCGTCGCGCTGAAATCCGGCCAGGTCATCGGCGGGCTCGCCGCCTACGAACTCATCAAATTCGAACAGGAACGCAGCGAGATCTACATTTACGATCTCGCCGTCGACGAAGCCCATCGCCGCCAGGGTGTCGCGACGGCGCTGATCGCGGAGCTCAAGAAAATCGCCCGCCATCGCGGCGCGCACGTGATCTACGTGCAAGCCGACTACATCGATCCGCCCGCCATCGCGCTCTACACCAAACTCGGTCAACGCGAAGAGGTTCTTCATTTCGACATCCCGGTGGATCCTTGATTTGTGCGCGCGTCGGAGAAGCGCTGCTTGCATGGTTTTAATTCATCGGCACGCAAACAGCCTCGCCGCGCCCACGAATAACGCTCCAGCTGCATGCGGATACACCCCATTATGTCCGCGGCCCCCACCCCTCCGAAAACCGCCGGCTCTTTCTCGGATTTGATCCGCGAGGAATACGCGCAACTCAAGCTGCGCGAAAATCCCGGCCAGCCCCAACCTCCGCCCGGCGAATCGCCGCCGCCGCCCGATCCCGACGAATTTGAAATCGCCTCCTCCGATCTCACCCATGAGCCGTGGGTGCGTTTCACCAAACGCGATCTTTTCGGCATCGCGTTTTCCGGCGGCGGCATTCGCAGCGCCACGTTTAATCTCGGCATACTCCAGGCGCTCGAGCGTCTCGGGGTGCTGCGCCATGTGAACTATCTCTCCACCGTCTCGGGCGGTGGTTACGTCGGCGCATTTTGGACGGCATGGCTGCGCCGTCGCCGCACCGATCCGCACTCGTTTTTTCCGTCGCCCTCCTCGACCGACAACCACACGCGCGATCAAGGCGAAAGCCCGGAGATCCGGCATCTGCGCGAGTTCAGCCGCTTCCTCATGCCGCGGCTCGGCTTCTGGCACTACGAAACGTGGAGCGCGATCGTCGCCATCCTCGGCGGCATGATCCCTGCGATGATCGCCTCGCTCGCCACCATCGCCGCGCTTTTGTACGGGTGGTTTTTGCTCAATGCACTGGTGCTGAAATCGAGCCCTTGGTGCAGCACGCTCTCCTTCGGTTTCATCACCCTGGCGATCCACCTGACCGCCGAGTTTCTGTGGCGGCGCACCGGCAAGAACGGCGCGATCGAGGCCAGTGTCTGGAAAACCTCCCCGATCATCTTCGCGACCGCGATCGTCTCGTGCGGAGCGTGGTATTTGATTCGTGAATACAATTTTCCCCACCTCAACATGAACTGTTGGGCGTCCCCCGCGGCCTACTGGGAGATCGTTTCGCATCCGTCGTTCTTCGGGGATCATCATTTCCATCTCGCGCTGCTGCTGCCGTCCGCAGCGTGGGTCATGACAGCGCTCGTCATATTGACGGGCCGGGCGGTCGCCGCGCGCGTCGCCCCGGACGAAGAGGCCATCACCTGGAACGTCTCGCTCGACCGCTCGACCTCGCGCTGCCTCGGCGCGGCGGTTCTTTGCGCGGGCTTTGCGCTCCTCTGGATGGCGGGCAGGCATCTCCTCGCCAGCAAAGGCTCGATGAGCCTCGGGGGCTCGGCGTCCGCGGGCGCGGTCCTCGGCGGCGTTTTCTTCTGGTTGCGAGGCTGGCTCACCAAACCCAGCGAAGAAACACGCGCGACCACGCTGTGGGGGAAATACTCCGAGAAACTGAAACCGCTGCTGCCGCAACTCGCCGCCGGCGGCGCGATGCTGTGCATGATGCTGACCGCCACGTTGATCATCCAGCGTTTCGGCCATGGCACCGGTTTGCTGCCCGGCATCCTCATATCCGCAGGCATCATTTTGCTCACGGTCTTCGGCTTTGATCCGGCGCGCATCGGCCTGCATGATTTTTATCGGTCGCGGCTGGCCCGCTGCTACCTGGGCGCGGCCCCGAAACACGGTACGGCGCCCTCCCGCGCGACGGTCGAGCAACATGGCGACGACCTGACGTTTGGCGAGCTGCGCGGGAAAGAGGTGCCGCCCGGCCCCATCCATCTGGTGTGTTGCGCGGCCAATAATCTCGCGGGCGATCCGCTCGCGAGTCTCTACCGCGGCGCGCGCAGCGTGGCGATTTCGCCGATCGGCTTGTCCTTGGGAAATGAATACGCCGCCATGCCGCATCTGCGCCTTTCGTCGGCGATCACCGCATCGGCCGCCGCGTTTAATTCGCAGATGGGGCGCGTCTCGATGGATCTCGGTTTCGCGGTGGCGTTCGTGATGAGCGCGCTCAACCTGCGCCTCGGTTTGTGGGTGCCGCATCCCGGCAATGCCGAGAGCCGCATCCGGCGTGTGGTCGGCATGCCGTTTTTCTTCGAGATGCTCGGCCATTCGAAATGCGCGCCGCTCGTCGATCCGTCCGCGGCGACGGGCCGCGTGGAGGGAGATCGCGCGCGCCGTCCCGCGAAACATCGTTTCAGTTACCTGCATCTTTCGGACGGCAGCCATTTCGAGAACCTCGGTCTCTACGAACTCGTGCGCCGTCACTGCCGCTACATCATCGTCACCGACAGCAGCGCGGACCCCGAGGTCGCCTTCGACGATCTCGCGAACACCTTGCGCCGCGTTCGCGAGGATTTCGGTGTCGAAATCGAACTCGACATCGAGCCGTTGCGCCCCGGCGAAAACGGACGTTCTCGCCAGCACGCCATCATCGGTTCGATCCACTACGACGGCATGGCGGGCACCGACAAAGGCACGATCATTTATTTCAAGCCCACACTCACCGGCGATGAGCCGGCGGACGTACTTCAGTATCAAACGCGTAACATCGCTTTCCCGCACGAGGGCACCAGCGATCAGTTCTACGACGAATCCCAATGGGAGTCGTACCGGCGCCTCGGCGAACACGCCGCTATCTCCGTGCTGCGTTTCGAAAGCGAACACACCAAGCCCTCCAGTTTCGTGGACAACATGTTCCTCGAAGTGGGCAATCAATGGCATCCCAACAAAGCCCAGCATCAACAGGTGTTTCTCGAGCTGGCCGAGCGCTGCGATGCGCTCGAAGACGAGATCCGCGCACACGCCTCCAACCATCTCCTCGCCGAGCTGTTCCCCGAGGCGGTGGCGACCCGGAAAGCGAATGCGGTCGCGTCGCCGGAGACGCCCGCCGCCCAACCCGACCGCGACGAAAACATCCAGACACTTTTCTACCTCATGCGTGTGCTTCAGATCATGGAAGACGCGTTTCTGGGCGCAGAGCTTCAGGAACATTGGTCGCACCCGATGAACGCCGGCTGGATGAGTTATTTCCAACGCTGGGCGTCCACGCCCTCGTTCCGTCATTGGTGGCCCTTGCTCCGTCCGCTGTACGGCGCCGGTTTCCGCAACTTCGTCAAAGAACGTTTCAACCTGCGCCTGCCGCGCGGCGCCTACGACAAACCCGCCGCACGTCTCGATCTCCACGTTCACACGACGTTGGAAAAACTGCCGGAAACGCATGCGTGGAAACAGTGGGCGCTTCGCTTTGGCACGCCCGTGACCACCCACCGCAAAGGTCTCTCGTATGCGCTCACACTCGAGGCGACCGGCTCGATTCCCTCCGGCGAGCCCATCGATGTCGGCTTCCTGTTATATCAGGAGGTCGATGGTCACGAAGGCGCGCGCTGCGCGAGTTGGGACAGCCGCGAGATGTACGTCCCGCACGCGTTAAACGGCGCCGGCATCTCCGCGCGTTTCCTCGAAAGCACGATCGAATACTTTCGGGACCATCAACCGCATCTCACCGGCCTCCGCGTGGACATCGGCTACAACGAACCGTCTTCCCAAGGGCAACGTCCGCCGCGGCCGAATCGCGCTTCGCGGCTCGAACGCGTGCAGATGATCAGCTTCTACAAAAGCCGTGGTTTCACGTATCTCTCCAGCGACGAAAGCACCATCCTCTGTTTCGACCTCGAAACCGCACGCGACGAGCGCTCCCGTCGCGCGCCGCGTGCCCCATGAATCGCCGCGGGAGATCCGCCGCTGAAATTTATCCGCGAGCGATCTCCCTCACACCGCGATGGCGTCGCCCGCGATGGGTTGATCCTGCAGCGACAGGCACGTGTCAGCGGCGAGCATTTCCGTTACGCTCAGGCCCCGCCACGCGGGCACGTCTTGCGGCAGCGACGCGAAGTGCGCGGTGAGCCGATGTTGGAAAAACATCCGCTCTTCGGAACTCACCGGCACCCACGTTCGCACCAGATGCGCGTACATCTCGCGCGGAGTAAGCACGCGGTTGCCTGCCACAAAATAAAAACAGGTTCCCGCAGTATTGCGGAGCGCCGGGCTGTAGCCCCACACAAACTCGTGGCGGTAAAAAAAGTAACCGTCGGCAAGCAAATGCCGGGCGATCGTGTCGAGCTGCTGGCGCGTATATCTCATGCGATGAACCGCGCGGCTGGAAGACACGCGACTCACCGCGACTTCAAGCTGCCCGCATGCCAATGCCCCTGAGTGGTCAAAACCGCCCAGCCCGCCATAGGCAACCGGCGCGAGGCGTCGCCACCGAGGTTAAGCCAGCCTCGTTGGCGCTCGACCGAGCGGAGAATGGACAAAATCGCGCGCATGCTTTCTTTCAGCCCGCCGACATGCCATCCGCTGCTCCTCATCCCGCTGCTTCCGCCTCACGTCAGGACGTTTTGCTGGCGGCCGGGCTCATGGTCTTCACCGGCATCGTATTCTGGCCGCCGCTGCGATGGCTCGCCACACAGACTTTTGCGCGCGAGCAACTGAAGCAGTCCTTCATCCTCGTTCTGCTCGCGGGCATCTGGATCGCGTTCGAAAACCGGCGCGCTCTCCGCCTGCAACTGCAGTTCTCAAATCGCACGCTTGCCTGGTTCGTCGGGTCGTACGCCTTTGCCACCGCCGCCTTGTTGTTTAAATCCCCGCTCCTGATTCTCGCCGGGATCGTGGCCGCGGCCAGTGCCGCGGTGGAATACGCATTTGGCCGTCAGGCATTGCGACGCACGCTGCCCCTCCTCGCCGCCTTCGGCGTTCTTATCATCTGTGTATTGCTTTTTCCAATACTGGACTGGCCGCTCCGGCAGATGGCCGGCGTCGAGTCGGCGCGCTTCCTTCAATCGATCGGTTTCGCCTCGCAACTCGCGATGACCCCGCCGCCCGATGTGAGACTTTTGCTCATCGCGCCGACGCAGACATTCCTCGTCGCGACCGAGTGCAATGGCTTCGGTCTGATCACTTCGAGTTTCCTGCTTGGGCTCATCCGCCTGCTGCATCGGCGCGCCGCGTGGGGATGGTTCGTGGTGCTGCTTCCTCTCTGCGTCACGGTGGCGTTCGTCTTCAATTTCCTGCGCATCGCAGCCATCGTGTTGCTGGCGCCGCGCTTCCCGCACCACTACGATGTGTTGCACGAAATCGCCGGCTTGGTGGCGCTTTATTCCGGGCTCGGCGTCGTGTGGTTGATCACCAGCACACGCAAAGGTTGAGGGCACAAAGGCCGCTCACTCTTCCGGGCAGGCGCTGACGGGCACGAGTTCTTCCACCGTCCGCAGGATCTGATCGGCGCGAAACGGTTTCTCCAGGTGCCGCACGTTCTCGACGCCCTTTTCGGCACACTTTTCCACCGCCCAGTTGCCGTATCCAGAAATCAACAACGCCGGCAGTGACGGAACTTTTTCCCGCAAATGCCGGATCACTTCGCAGCCATCCTGCCCCGGTAGTTGAAAATCGGATATGACTGCGGAAAACGACTCGGCATCAAGGGTCGCGACTTCTTCGAGACGGGACGCGACTTCCACCTGATAGCCCGCGCTGGTGAGGACCGTTTTAACCAATAGGCCGATGAATTCATCGTCCTCTACGAGTAGAATGCTGGGTTTCATGACGCGACGGGGACCTGGGCGCATTCCGCAGGGGGGCATCGTGCATGACAAGCCCTTGTTTATGCCAAAAGAGCAATACCGTCATCCCTCGGTGTATTGACAACAGCACTACAAGAGCGCCTTGGGGCGCAAGTCGCTCCGCTTCAAGACCGCAGGGTCACCAGCGGTCGTAGCGCGGCCTCCCATAATGATCGTGAAGGCGGCCGGCATAATCGGGAGTGATCGGGTTTTTTGGATCGTATTCAGGACTGCCCTCGATCGCTTCGCGGCTCAGGTCCACGAAGACGCGGTTCTCGGTCCAGTTGAGATCGGCGATCCAGAGAGGCGAAATGATGACCTTTTTTCCGGGCAACCAATTGCGCGTATCGATCACGAGATAGCGAATTTCCCACGTGCGGTCTTCCAGGAGGAAATCCTCCACATGGCCGATCTCGCCATCGCGCGCTTCGATGCGAAGGCCGATCGCGTCGTTGACGCTACACAGATGAGGATCGCTGTCCTCGGGGCCTACCACCAAGGCATCGGATTGTTCGAGCGCGAGCGCGCCATCGGCAGTTGCAGCTGCCACGGGCGCGGGCGGAGGCATCACGCCAATCGGACCTGCAAACGCGATCGTGGTGAACACCGGATCCGACCAATAATACGGCCAGCCGTAATAGTCGCTGAGACTTGCCTCGTGCTGGCGGGAAACGGGTTTGTCGGTATCGATGCCCGGACTGTTTTTCACCTGTTCTTTGGTGAGGCTCACCGGCAGCACTTTATGCTCCCAATCCGGCACATCGACCGCCAGCGGTGAGATCAAGACTTTGCGGCTCAGCAACCAGCTGCCGGCATCGACCACAAAGTAGCGGACGCTCCAAAGCTTGTTGTCGAAATAAAGATCTTTCAGGTGGCCGATCGCACCATCACGTGCGAGCAGTTCATGTCGTTCCAGGGTCTTGGCGTTTCTTAACATGTCTCGTCCTCGGGTTTGGAGATTGAGTGAGCAACTCGCCGACCAACATAGGGGCGTGTCTTCACGTAGATTAACGCGTATGCGAGTGAACTCAAACGCGGCGGAAGCGTTACTCCCCGGAGTTTGATACGCGGTTTTCATAGGATAAATTCCCAAGCGGCGATCGCGTCCCATTTTCACCGCGACCATCTCGACAAGTCGCGGTCCAAAAGTGCATGAGCTCTCAAAACATGCCGATCCTCTACGTAAAAACGGGCTGCCCGTATTGCCAGGAAGTCACCCGCTTTTTGAGCGAGCACGGCATCGGTTTCCGCCAGGTGAATGTCACCGATGATGCGTCGGCGTTTGCCGAGATGCAGAAGAAATCCGGGCAGACGAAAGCGCCGACGATGGATTGGCACGGGCGCATCCTCGCGGACTTCGGAGTCGAGGAGTTGATTCCTTTTCTACAGGGCCAAAACGTGAAGCTCGAAGACAGCTAAGCCCAAGCGCGCGACCCGGTTCGCTAACAATCAGATCCATCAGCGAGCCGCCCCCGCAGTTTCGGGAAGCAGGATCACCGGCTCGGTGGCGATCGCTTTCGCCTGCACGAGCCGGCCGCTTTCGACGATCAGCCGCCGGACGGTTTCGATGCGTTTTCCGTACACGGGATGCTTCGCTAAATCCGCGAGCGAAAACTCCAGCCGTTCGCACCATGTATCCGCGCCGTAACTACCGGGCAGATTGAAACGCTGCGCCGTCCCGAGCAGATCGCTGCTCATCACCACGGCCAGGTGGCACGGCGTTTGAAAGAGGGTCCGGAGCAACGCTTCCTGTAGCCCATCGGTGAGTTGCTCCGGCTCCGGTTCCGTCCAGCCAATGAGCTGAAGCAGGTTCCGAAGATCGGTGGCGGCGTTGCCCGTCGGGTCGTTTTTCGCGCGGGCGCGCAAGCCGAGATATTGAGCCGCGAGCGGTGCCTGGTCGTGATTCGCATACGCAACCAGACTCAGCTTTCTCAGCGACGAAATCGGTGGCAGCGACCGGTCCGCCCGCCGGTCGAAATGGGGAAACACGAGATTCGCGAGCGACAGATCGTCGAGCGTGCGCCGCATGTACTCCGCCGGTTCGCCGAGGATCTCGGCCACGAGATGCATGTCCCCCGCCTCATGCTGGATCGTGGCGAGAATTTCGCGCCCCTGAAACTCGTTCATCTTCGCGCTCGCAGCATCCTCGTCGGGGCCCGGCACGTAACGCGGCATGCGCCCGCCCGTGCGTTCACGCACTTCCTCTTCCGTATATTTGGCGAACTCCGTGTGGCGCGCACCGCCGGGCCACGGAAACATGAACGCGCGAAAATAGCCGCGCACATGATCGACGCGACATGCGTGGAAAAACTGGCGCTCGCTCGCAACCCGTCCGCGCAACCACGCATAACCCGTGGAGCGGTGATTTTCCCAACGATAAACGGGCAGCCCCCAGTTCTGACCCCAGCGTTCGGAATCCTTGTTCGCATCCTGCGTACGCAACGGTGCCGAGCCCACATTCCAATCGAGATCGAACAACTCTGGATGCGCCCACACATCGACGCTGCAACGTCCGACGCCAAACGACATCTCCCCCATCAGATACACGCCCTTGCGCTCCGCGTGTTCGCGCACCGCGCGCCACTGCCGCCACGCGATCCATTGGATGAAGGCGAAACCTTCGCGCGCATACTCGAGGCGGTCGCGTTCGGGATGACGCGCGAGCCACGCGTTTGCCCCGGCAGGCGATTGATGTTCGGGCCGCCACTCCGACCAGTTCGGGTTGCCCTCGTATTCGCGGATGAGGATCCGGAACAACGTGTATTCAGAAATCCATGACGCGTTCTCAGATTGGAAATGCGCAAACTCCGCCCGCTGTTCCTCGCTGCCTTCACCGGCGCGAAATGCATGATGCGCCGCCAGCAGGATGTGGATTTTCAGCGGCACGACCGAGTTGTAGCGCACGCCGCCATCGCGGAGGCGGTCGAGCCATGCTTCCGGTGCCGCCGTGCGGATCATCTGCGCGCTGAGTCCAGGGACTTCTGTTTCCGACAACGCCAGGAAAGCCGGCGACAAGGCGCGCGAGCTGATGGCGTTGTACGGGCTATGATCGCCGACCGTTTCGTGCACGGGCAAAAACTGCAGCAGCGAAAATCCGTGCTCCGCACAGAAGTCGATGGCTTGCCGCACCGCGAGCGTGTCGCCCACGCCAAAATCATCCGCGTGGCGCAGGGCGAAAACCGGCACCAGCAAACCGGCGATGCGTTGATGCGGATTGAGACGCATGGGCGCATGCTTCTGCATCCGCGGTGCCAACTCAGCCGCATCCGTGCGCACACCCGTGAAGCGGCAGCCCCCTGCATCGATCATGCATCGCATTTTGCGTCGCGACGTATTTTTCGCGAATGCACTTTGCCCGCCAAATTCCGAAACCGCTGCCCACGCACCGCCCCTTCCGAGGGAGACAAGCGGCTTCGCGAAATTGGCGCGCGGTGAGCGAAGGAGTCCTTCATGGCTCCGCTTTCACCAGAAAAAAGCACCGAACTTCACGCGGGCATCGATGTGAAAAAGAAAACCACGCGCGTGAACCTGGCCATCGCGATCGCCGTCGCCGCGTTCTTTCTGATCGGCGCCGCGCTGGTCATTTACGTCGCCTTCAATCCTCCGCAGCAGCCCGGCGAGGGCACCTTCTCCTCTCCCTAAATCGCAGCCCGTTCGACTCCGATTCTCATGCAAATCTACAAAAACACCTTGGGCGGGAAAGTGGCATTCGTCACCGGCGCCGGATCCGGCATCGGTCGCGCGACGGCCAAATTACTCGCCTTCGCCGGGGCACGCGTCGCCCCACTGACACGCAATGAAGAAGACTCCGAGTCGATCTGCGGGGAAATCCGCAGCGGCGGCGGAGAAGTGCTGCCGGTTATCGGCGATGTCACGAAGCCCGAGCAGCTGGAGGCGGCGGTCGCTGCGATCCACCGCCAGTGGCAGAAACTCGACATCGTGGTCGCCAACGCCGGCATCAACGGTCTCTGGGCGCCGATCGACGAGATCACGACCGAGGCCTGGGAAACGACCCTGTCCGTGAATCTCACCGGCACGTTCCTCACCGTGCGCGCCGCGCTGCCTCTGCTCAAAGTCGCAGGCGGCTCGGTCATCGTCGTTTCATCCGTCAACGGTACACGCATCTTCAGCAATCCAGGCACCGGCGCTTACGCGGTTTCCAAAGCGGGCCAGGCCGCGTTCGCCAAGAAAGCCGCCATCGAACTCGCGCAACATCGCGTGCGCGTGAACGTGGTCTGTCCGGGCTCGATCGCGACGCGCATCGACGACAGCGTGACGCACAAGGATCTCGATCTCATCAAAATCGAAGCCGAGTATCCGAAGGGCACCGTGCCGCTCACCGAAGGTCAGCCGGGCACCGCCGGGCAGGTCGCGCAACTTATCTGGTTTCTCGCCTCCGACGCTTCGAGCCACATCACCGGCACCGACATCTTTATCGATGGCGGCGAATCGCTGCTGATGGGCTGACCTCACCTTCTTCGCCATGACGCACCCAAGCTCCGACATCCAGTCCACCTTGAACATCCTGATGCGGCGCATCGCGAGCATTGAACTGGTCACCGCACAAGCGATCACCGAGGCGCTGCGGACCTTTTCGTTTTCCAATCATCCGGTCACCGCGGAGCTGCTTTCTGAGCTCGCGCAACTGCACACGCGTCACGCGGGCGCACTCGCACACGGCCAGTCCGCGCTTCCACCTGAAGAGAGCTTGACCGCCGAGCCCGCCGATGGCTTGGAAAACACCCGCCCCGACTCCATGGCCGACGCCGACGAGGTGCTGATCTGGGCCTATACGCGCCTCAACTTGCTCGCCGCCCACTACACGCGGCTTCATGCCCTGGCCGGAGCCGCGCGCATCGATGCGACCGCCGGTCTCGCACTCGATCATCTGCGTGCCATCACACCGCGCATCATGGCCTGCAGTCAGGCGCTGCCACGACTGGCCGTTCGCATCGCTGAAACACGGCTCGGCGAGCTCCCGACCGACGCCGTGGAAGCTGCGCTGACGGCGACGCAGGCGGCGTGGAAAAACAACCTGGAGCCGCCGGCGTCGAGTTGAGCGTCACGCTTTATTCGTGAGGCGACGTTGCGCGGCAAAAACGTCGCGCAGCGCGAGACTGAGTTTGTCCTGCAAAGCCTGCAGCTCGCGATAGCGCGCGACGTTTGTCTTCGACGGCAGGCAGCGCGTTTCTTCATCCACCGCCACGACCGCGGAGGTGAAGTCGGCGAGTTTTGCCTTCTTCTTTCCGTCGCGAAGCGCAACACACCACGCGGCCTGCAACGCACCACCGAGCGCCGCGCCTTCGTCCTCGACCATCGCGACGACTGGCACGCCAAAAATATCCGCCATGATCTGGCGCCACACGCCTGATTTCGCACCGCCGCCGGTTACTCGGATTTCCTTCGCCTTCACGCCGAGCTCGGCGAGGCGTCGCAATCCATAATTCATGCCCATCGTCACGCCTTCCATCGACGCGCGCGCGATGTGACCTGCGGTGAAAGTTTTGCCCGTCAAACCGAGCAACACTCCCGAGCCGTCCGGCACGTTGGGCGTGCGTTCGCCCGCGAGATACGGCAGCAGCACGAGCCCGCCCGAACCGGCGGGCGCCGCCGCGATCGCCGCGCTGAGCGCTGCATGATCGTGCCCGAAAAGTGCGCGCACCTGTTCGGTCACGGTGGTGACGTTCATCGTACACAACAGCGGCAACCAACCGCCCGACGACGAGTTGAACGCAGCGATCTCGCCGGTCGGATCGACCACCGGTTTGTCGGCGTACGCGTAGATCGTGCCGCTCGTCCCGAAACTCGCGGTGACCACGCCGGGCGTGACATTGCCCGTGCCGATGGCGCCCATCATGTTGTCGCCGCCGCCCGCGCTGACGACCACGTATTCAGAAAATCCATACTTCTTCGCGAGTTCCGGACGCAGCGTGCCCGCCGCTTCGTGCGACTCCGAAAGCGGTGGAAGCCAGTCGCCGAGATTTTTATCGATCGCGTCGATGGCGGCCTTCGACCAGCGGCGTTTGCGCACGTCCATGAGCGCGGTGCCGGAAGCGTCGCCGTACTCCATGAAGTAGTTTCCGGTGAGGTGAAAATTGAGATAGTCGTGCGGCAGCAGCACGTGGCGCAGACGCTTGTAGTGATGCGGTTCGTTGCGCTTCAGCCAAAGGATTTTCGGCGCGGTGAAACCCGGCAGGAAAAGCAGGCCGGCTTTGCGCAGCGCCGCCTTTTCGCCGCCGATTTTTTTGGTGAGGAGCTCGCATTCCTTCGTCGTGCTCGTGTCGCACCAGAGCTTGGCGGGACGGATCACCTCGCCCTTCGCATCGAGCGGCACGAAGCCGTGCTGTTGACCCGACACACCGATGCCGCGCACACGCGAACGATCGATCTTGGCCGCGACCTCCAGGATCACGGCGTCGAGCGCCGCGGTCCAATCCTGCGGATGCTGCTCCATGTGGCCGACGGGCAGCCCGTCGATCAATTGATGCGATGCGCGCGCCTCGGCGACGACCTGTCGCGTATCGAGGTCGAGGACGACCGCCTTGGTGCTCTGGGTTCCTGAATCGATGCCGATGAACAGGCTCATGGGATGTGAAGAGGTGAAAAACGACCGGGTGCGTCCGGCGGGATTTGCGAAGCCCCGCTTCTCTTGAGCCTCCACAGGGCGATTCCAAAACAAAACGCGCGCGAACATTCGCGCATCGTTGCGCAAGCCGGCGGACGGGCGCCCGGCACGTCAACGACGCGCGCAAGAAAAAACTCGGAGAGCTTCAACCCTGTGCTCCTCCTTGATCGGCGTCCATATGGATGCCAGCCTTTCTCAGATCCGTTCCCCACCATCCCAGCACAACCCTATTACCCCTTCAGATCGACGCTCGCTGGTTTCGCGGACCCGAAAAATTGGGCCTGATTCGCCGATTGTTCCCTGCGTTTCTGGGAACGGATCATTCTGATCCAAGCGCGCTCCCTTTGGAGCTCACCACCCAATCTCTTTCCATGAAGTATTCCCGCCTCTCCTCACGCCTCCTCGCATCGCTTTTCCTAAGCGTTATTCCGCTTGCCGTACCCCTTGCCCATGGCGGCGAGCTCAAGGTCGACATCAACAATGCCGCCCGTAATCAGGCGGTGAATACCGAGCCAGGCTACACGATGTGGAGTTCCGTCATCCCCAGTGGCAATCCAGGCACGACGGTGACGGGCATCACACCCATTTCGCAGACCTTCACCACGGCCACCGGCGAAACCGTCAACGTGAGTTTTGCGCAGACTCAGCGTTCCGTCGATCGGGGCGGCACCGGTATCGTCGCCAACTGGTACCAAGTGGGTGTGCAGAACGGTACTTCGCGGCTCGTCGGAGATGGCATCGGGATCGGGCCTGTCGCGGACGTGGCAGGTGGCGAACTAGAGATGAAAATTTCCGGCCTCTCCGCCGGCAATCACACGCTTCTTACCTACCACAACGCCGTCGACAACCCTGCCACGAATCTTTTTGGCCCGATCGACATCTTCCTCAATGGCAACCTCGTGGCCGCAAACGTGCAGCAGACCATCCGTGCGGCAACCAACGCCGATGCCACGACCGCCTACATCGAGTTCTCTGTCAGCGGTCCGTCGGAGGTCGTCACCATCCTCTTCAGCGCTCAAACCGACCCCGCAATCACACCTCCAACTGGCGTCAATCTCCGCCGCACACCATTCATCAACGGATTCGAGATCGACACTCCAAATTTCAATCATATTGCCGGCAGCCCGTATCCGGCGGACTTCGATCAACACGCCGATGCCGATGACGGGATCACCCTCACCTGGAGTGATGCCCCCAGCGGCAACATTGTCTCTCACGATGTTTACTTCGGCACCGACAAAACGGCCTTGGAAAACGCCGGACATGGTTCCCCTGAGTTCAAAAGCAACCAGGCGACACGCGCCTTTCCTGTCTCAGGCCTCAGCAATCACCAAATTTATTACTGGCGTATCGACCAGATCAATACAAACGGCCGCGTATCGAAAGGCGCCATCTGGCAGTTCCGTCCCCGGCACCTCGCTTTCCCGGGAGCGGAAGGTTATGGCCGCTTTGCCATCGGCGGTCGCGGTGGTCGCGTCGTAAAAGTCACCTCGCTCGCCGACTATCGCTCCGACGAAACACCCATCCCCGGCACCATTCGTTACGCGATCGAACAGGAAACAGGTCCGCGGACGATCGTGTTCGATGTCTCGGGCCTCATTACACTGCACTCCCGCCTCACCCTCACTCAGCCCAATGTCACCATCGCCGGCCAGACCGCTCCCGGCAAAGGCGTGACTTTCCGCGGATGGGCACTCGGTCTCAGCGGCGCTCGCGACGCGATCGTCCGCTACATTCGCAACCGCCCCGGCGACATTGCCGGAGTCACCCTCGATGGCGGTGGACTCGCCGGTTGCGACTTCAGCATCATGGACCACTGCTCCCTCAGTTGGGCCCTCGATGAAGTCTTCAGTTCCCGAGGGGCAAAAAACATCACGCTCCAGCGCACACTTATCTCCGAGGCTCTCAATATCGCCGGACACCAAAATTACCCAGCCGGCACTGCGCATGGCTACGCCGCGACCATCGGGGGCGACATCGGTTCCTTCCACCACAATCTCCTCGCCCACAACGAAGGTCGCAACTGGTCGCTCGGCGGCGGACTCGACGGCTCCGGCAACTTCGCCGGCCGTCTCGATATCACCAACAACGTCGTCTACAACTGGCGCGGGCGCACGACCGACGGCGGCGCGATGGAAGTGAACTTCGTCAACAACTACTACAAGCCCGGCGCAGCCACCCGGCACTTCTACGCGTTCACATTGAATCACGAAAACAACTTCGGCGGTTCGCAGCGCGCCTACTTCGCCGGCAATGTCATGCCCGGCCACTTCGACGAAACCAATCAAGAGGATGGCCGCCGTCGTGTCATCAACAGCGGCATCACCGTTCCCTACCAGACATTCGTAGACACGCCGTTTTTCCCTTCGCATGTCGAAACCCAAACCGCACGCGATGCGTATAAGCGCGTCCTTTCCGACGTCGGCGCGAACGCCGTCATCGACGATCAAGACACCCGCGTCATCGGCGAAACGGTTGCCGGCACCTTCACCTACACCGGCACCGGGCCCTTCGGCGGCCATCCGGGTCTTCCCAACTCGCAGAACGACGTTGGTGGCTGGGAAGACTACCCCGCAATCACCCGTCCCGCCGGCTGGGACTCCGACCACGACGGCATGCCCGACTGGTGGGAGGAACTGAACGGTTTTAATAAAAACTCCACCCCTGGCGATTTCTCCGAGGCGAACGCTGATGCCGACAACGACGGCTACACCAATTTGGAAGAATATCTCAACTGGCTCGCCACACCGCGCGCGGAAGTCGCGCCCAACGCCACCCTCCAAGTCGATCTCTCGAAGCTGACCCGCGGCTACACCAACGCCCCCGTGCATGTCGTTTCGTCCGCGCAGAACGGCACGGTCACCCTTGGCGCAGATGGTAAAACTGCCTCGTTCACCCCGTCCGGCGATTTCGTCGGACTCGCATCGTTTGCATACTCCGTAACCGACGCGGACAGCAGCTCGATGAGTGGCATCGTGAATATTCGAGTGACTTCCGCGGAACCTGTTCCGGCGATTACCGCCCATCCGCTCTCACAGACGGCCTCCGCTGGCGCCAGCGTTTCTCTGAGCGTAACTGCAACCAACGCCGCGTCGTATCAATGGAACAAAAACGGCGTGGCCCTCACTGGCGCGACCACCGCTACCCTGACCATCACCGGAGCGCAGGCGTCCGACAGCGGCAATTACACCGTCGATGTCATCAACACCTCCGGCACCGTCACCAGCAACGTCGCCACGCTTGAAGTGAATGCTGTCGTCGTTGCGCCCACCATCACCACGCACCCTGTCGATCAAATCATCAAGGTCGGTGAAACCGCGAGCTTCTCGGTCGATGCCACAGGCACGGCACCGTTCACCTACCAATGGAAAAAAGGAGCCGCTGCGATCACGGGCGCCACAAACGCCACACTAACCATCTCCGACGCGCAGACTTCCGACAGCGGCAGCTACACAGTCGAGATCTCCAATAGCGCAGGAACCGTCACCAGCAATCCGGCCAACCTCACCGTCAACGCACCCCCTCCTCCGCCCGTCATCACCACGCAGCCCACCGCACAATCGGTCAACGTCGGCGATAGCGTGACCCTCAGCGTCGTCGCAACCGGCTCGAATCTCACGTACCAGTGGAAAAAGAACGGCAGCGTCATCGACGGCGCCACCTCCGCTTCGCTGACGTTGACCAACGTCCAGCCCGGCGACGCATCGGCCTACACCGTCGATATCACCGGCGACGGCGGCACCGTCACGAGCGACGCCGCGGTCCTCACCGTCAATCTCGTTGCGCCCGCCATCACGACCCAGCCGTCCGCGCAATCCGTCGCCATCGGCGCCTCCGCGACCTTCTCCGTCACCGCTTCGGGCACCGCACCGCTCACTTATCAATGGCAGAAAAACGGCACCGACATCGCCGGCGCCAACGAAGCCACGTTCACCATCGCCGCTGCGCAAATCGCCGATCTCGGCCAGTACCGCGTGGTCGTCACCAATGCCGCCAATTCCATCACCAGCGATGCGGTTGCGTTGACGCTCACACCTCCGGCATTCGCCGCGTTCACGCGTTCCGGTTTCGCTGCAAGCGCCACCGGTGGCGGCAACGCCACGCCCGTCCTGGTGACCACCGCGGCCGACTTCAAAACCCACGCCGAGTCAGGCTCCGCCGCCGTCATCGTCGTCGCTGGTATCCTGGATTTGAATACGCTCTCGCCCGCCGGCGTGAGCGTGAAATCCAACAAAACCATCCAGGGTCTCAACGCCGACGCCACTCTCTCCGGTCCGGTCACGCTCGGCGCCGGCGTCACCAACGTGATCTTCCGCGGCCTCAACTTCACGCATCCGGCCGGCACACCGCTCACGCTCTCCGGCGCGACCCTCGTGCATGTGCAAAACAGCACGTTCTTCGACGGCGGAGATCACCTCGCCAAGGTCGTCGCAGGCGCCGACAACATCACCTTCGCGTGGTGCGAGTTCTACTTCAGCGCCGCCTCGCTCGCGTCCCGCAACGGTGTGCTCGTCGGCAACACCTCGGGAGAAACCAAGGCCATCCGCGTGTCCTTCGCGCACAACTGGTGGTCCGACTTCGTCGATCAGCGCATGCCGTCGATCACCTACGGCCACGTGCATCAGTTCGGTAATTATTTCAAAACCGCCGCCACGCCGAACACCGCGGGCGTCAACGCGCTCGCCAACGCCCAGCTCCTCAGCGAGCGCAACGCCTTCTCCGGCATTGTCGCGCCGATCGCGAAATCCGGCGGCGGCCTCGTGCGTGTGATCGACAACGCGTACACGTCCACGTCGACGTCTCCTGTCGATACCGATGCGGTCTTCGTGCCGAGCTATTCGTATGTCGTTTTGAAAAACGATACGCTTGCCACCGCCCTGCCCGCACAAGCCGGCAATACCGCCGGTGCCGCGTCGGAGATCCCGACTTCGCTCGCGACGACCGCATCCATCAACGGCCCGACGGCCGCTGTCGCCAACGGCGCCGCGTTCACACTCAACGCCGTCAGCACGCTCAGCAGCACGCTCACGTATCAATGGCGCCTTAACAACGCGCCGATCGCCGGCGCCACCTCCGCCGCGTACACGGTCAACAACGCTCAAACGTCGCACAGCGGCACCTACACGGTCGCCATCACTCCGAGCAATGGAAACACCCTCGTATCCACGCCGTTGACCGTGACCGTCAACGCACCCGTCCCCACCAATCCAAATCCGCCTCCCTCGGGCGGCGGCGGTGGTGGTGGTGGCGGCT
Source organism: uncultured Opitutaceae bacterium (assembly GCA_964573305.1). Classification (GTDB taxonomy): domain Bacteria; phylum Verrucomicrobiota; class Verrucomicrobiia; order Opitutales; family Opitutaceae; genus Nibricoccus. Next base: position 29,696 of record CAZNJG010000011.1, on the reverse strand, counting down.
CGCATTCGCTCGGTTTCTTCGCCGCGCTCGGGCTGCTCGCACTCCTCCGACGCATGCGTCGCACCGAATAAGCATTCGACACGTTTCTCCCTACAAGGCCCGCCCTCACCGGCGGGCCTTTTTGTTTCAACCTGCACAACTCAAAACGCTTCGCCCATTTGCGACTTTGTCGGCGCAGAGATTCATTCCGCCACCAGCTGTTTCCGGACGTTCACTTGGTTCACCTCATTCATCCTATGAAAAAATCCTCCGTGTCCCTTGTCGTCGCAGCCGCCGCGCTGGGCGTGTTCGCGTTCACCGCTTGTTCGTCCAACACCTACGATCGCGCCGGCAGCGCTGCGCAGAGCCTTCAGTCCAGCGCCGACCTCATCGCCACCACGCGCGCGCAACTCAGCCGCGTCGGCGCGTCGCTCCAACTCCTCAAACGCGACGGCGATCTCGCGAAGTATTACAACATCTTCGTCGAGCAGGTCGCGACCTTGGAGAAAAGCGCCGCCGCCGTCGCCGCCAGCGCCACGAAAATGACCGCCAACCAAGCCGCGTACGCGAAGCAATGGACGCGCGATCTCGAAAAGATCGAAAACACCGGTTTGCGTGAAGCCAGCCAGTCGCGACTCGAGGAGATCAACGCCGGCTTCGCCAACATCCGCGCGCGTTATGAAGAAACCCGCGCCGCCTTCGTGCCATTCCTTACCGACCTCAAAGACATCCGCACTGCTCTCGGCGCCGATCTCACGCCTGCTGGCGCCGAACGCATCAAGCCCTTCATCGACGACGCCCTCACCACGATCGAGCCGGTCAAAACCGCCGTCGAGAAACTCGCCGCCGATTTCGCGTCCTTCGGTGTCGCGCTCCAACCCGCCACTTCGCCCGAAACACCCTGACGTTTCTCCGCGTTCCGAATAGTCCCGCGAAGCCCGCCTCATCCGGCGGGCTTTTTTATTAATAGCGATTCGCTTCCACCGTGCTTCGGCGCTTCCACGATCCATTCGCGCCCTCCTCCGAAATCCTGTTCCTCCTGTAATCCTGTCCCAAAATTCCGCCGTTCTTCCCCCAACGCCCCACGCTTGCCCCATAGCGTCAAACGCCTCCTCCTCCACAGCGTTCATGTCCGACGCCGCTTCGTCATCTTCCGTACCTTCCATTCCTTCCGCTCCGCTCGCGCCCCCGCCCGGCTTTCCCGATGCCGACGCCGCACTCGAGCGCTTCATCGCGGTAATGGCCGACCGCAAGATGGAGCTCTACCCCGAGCAAGAAGAAGCGATCCTCGAACTCTTCGGCGGCGCCAACGTCATCCTCAACACGCCCACCGGCTCCGGCAAATCCCTCGTCGCCGCCGCATTTCACTACAAGGCTCTCTGCGCCGGCCGCCGCTCCGTTTACACCTGCCCGATCAAGGCGCTCGTAAACGAAAAATTCCTCTCTCTCTGCCGCGACTTCGGTCCCGACAATGTCGGCATGATGACCGGCGACGCCTCGGTGAATCCCGACGCCGCCGTCCTCTGCTGCACCGCGGAAATCCTCGCCAACATCGCCCTCGCCGGCGGCGAACGCGCCGACTCCATCGGCGCCGTCGTCATGGACGAGTTTCACTATTACTCCGATCCATCGCGTGGCACCGCGTGGCAGGTCCCGCTGCTGCTGATGCCGCGCACGCGTTTCCTCCTGATGTCGGCCACGCTCGGCCCCACCGATTTCATCGAGCGCGAACTCACCCGCGTCACGAAAGCGCCTGCCGTCACCGTGCGTAGCGACCGCCGTCCGGTGCCATTGAATTTTGAATACAGCGAGACGCCCCTCGCCGAGCGCGTAGCCGATCTGCTCACGCTGAAAAAATCCCCCGTCTATCTCGTTTACTTCACACAACGCGACGCCTCCGAAGCCGCGCAGTCGCTCATGAGTTTGCCGATCTGTTCGCGCGAAGAAAAAGCGGAGATCGCCCGGGCCCTCGAAGGGGTTCGTTTCAACAGTCCGTACGGCCGCGAGATGAAACGCTGGCTCCGCCACGGCATCGGCGTGCACCACGCCGGCCTGCTTCCGCGCTACCGCATCCTCGTCGAACAGCTCGCGCAAAAGGGTCTCCTCAAACTCATCTGCGGCACCGACACGCTCGGCGTCGGCATCAACGTGCCCATCCGCACCGTCGTTTTCACGCAGCTCTTCAAATACGACGGACAAAAAGCCGGCATTCTTTCCGTCCGCGATTTCCGCCAGATCGCCGGCCGCGCCGGACGCAAGGGGTATGACGATGTTGGATACGTCATCGTGCAGGCGCCCGAACACATGATCGCCAACAAACGCGCCGAAGAAAAAGCCGCCGGCGATCCGAAGAAGGCGAAGAAACTCGTGAAACAAAAAGCGCCCGAGGGCGCCGTCGGCTGGGATGCCAAAACATTCGAGAAGCTCATGAGCGCGCCCGCCGAAAACCTGCAATCCCGCTTCGAGGTATCCCACGGCATGTTATTGCAAGTGCTCTCGCGCGACGAGGACGGTTGCCGCGTCCTCCGCCAGCTCATCGCCGAGAGCCACGAAACTCCGCATCGCAAAAAAGCGCTCCGCCGCCGCGCATGGCAGCTCTTCCGCGCGCTCCTCGATCGCAAAATCATCGACTGGATTCCGCCGGAAAACTCCGGTCGCAAACTCCGCGTCAACATCGGCCTTCAGGAAGACTTTTCTCTTCATCAAGCGCTCTCGCTCTACCTCATCGACACGCTGCCCAAGCTCGATCGCGAATCGCCCGATTATCCCTTCGATGTCCTCACGCTCTGCGAATCCATCGTCGAAAATCCCGAGATCATCCTCCGCCGCCAGGTCGATAGACTCAAAACTGAGGAGCTCGAAAAACTAAAAGCGGCCGATGTCCCCTACGACGAGCGCATGGAAAAACTCGAACAGATCGAGCATCCCAAACCGCTCCGCGAATTTCTCTACGATACCTTCAACGCCTTCGCCGCCGCGCACCCGTGGGTCGGCCAGGAAAACGTCCGCCCCAAGTCCATCGCGCGCGAGATGTACGAGCGCTACCTGTCCTTCGCCGACTACATCCGCGAATACGGTTTGCAACGTTCCGAGGGACTTCTCCTGCGTCACCTTTCCCAGGTCTGGAAAGTCCTCGCCCAAACCGTCCCCGACGACGCCAAGACCGACGAGGTCGTCGAAATGGAACTCTACTTCCGCGAACTCATCCGCGGCATCGATTCCAGCCTGCTCGAAGAATGGGAACGCATGCGCAACCCCGACTTTGTCGCCGAAGAACTCTCCGCCGACAAACCCGCGCGTCCGTCGTCATTCGACATCACCCGCGATGTATCCAGTTTTCAACGACAGGTTCGCACCGCGATTCTCGGTTTCCTGCAAGACATCGCATCACGCTCATGGGACGCCGCACTCGATCGCCTCGCGCCCGCCGGTCTCGGCGACGATCCGGATGATCCCGCCCGCAAAGCTGCCGCTCGCAAACTCGAAGGCGCCTTCAAACCCTACTTCGACGCCCGCACGCGTTTCCGCCTCGACCCCGAAGGGCGCTCCGCGAAACACACGTATTTCGACGCACTCGACGATACTCCACTCACTACACGTTCCGTCTGGCCTGTCGCGCAGGTCCTCGTCGATCCGGAGGATAACAACGACTGGGAAGCCCGCTTCATCGTCGATCTCACCGCCTCCCGCCGCGATGCGCGTGTCGTGCTGACCTTCGATTCCTTGCAAAAAATCGGCACATAGCGGCGTTGCTCCGCGACGTCGGTTCTGCCTCAACCCGGGGAGCGCGAGTGGCCTTCGTGGGCCGCTGCGCCACATCCCCATCCCCCATGTCGTCGCACCCATCCGCGTCGCTTCGCCGCGTCACCCGCGCGCTGTTGGTCATTGTTTTCGCAGCCTGCTCGCTGCTCGCCCAAGCTCCCTCCACTCAGTCCGCGGAAGAGCCGATGCCTTACGATGCGGACGCCACCGCGCTCATTCTTGCGCGCAAATACCTCGAAGGCGGTGACGGCGCGCGCGCCGCGTTGCACGAAGCGCTCGATCGCATGGGTTGGGGCGTGCGCAACGAAAAGGGCGATCTCCTGCGTTCTCCTCCCGCCGGCACCGCCACGGGGCTCGCACTGCGCGATTACGAGATCGAAGATCTCACGTGGAAAATCGATGAACTTCCCGCGATACGTCTGATCAACTACGCGCAAGTTCTCGCCATCCCGTTCGAAACGGCCGATCCCGAAACGCTCGCGCAGGATATCCTTCTTTCGCTTCGCCAGTCCGCCGAAAGCGATCAACCGCAGCAACGTTTCTGGGCTCGCTTCATCGTCGCACTCGGCCGCGCCAGTGCCGCGAACTACGATCTGCTCGCGTCCGAATCGAACACGCTCTCTGCGAGCGGCCGCGAAGAACTATCCGGCCCGCGCTGGTCCAAAGACGATCCCATCCTCGCCCCGTCACCACAGCCGAAAAGCACGAAAGCCGCGCCAGCCGCCAGCGGCACGAAGCAATACGAAGTGCGGCTCCAGGAGTTACAATCCGAGTTGGAAACCGTGCAGAAAAAAATGTCCGCGAGCGGCAACAACCCCGCCGCCATGATGGCCGCGCAACAAAAAATCGCCTCCATCGTGACCGAAATGAGCACGGTCTCGCAGCGCATGCAGATGCAGGCGATGCGCCAGACGGGCGTGGATGTTGACCAGCTCATCGAGAGTTTCACCGGTGAAAAGAGTAACCTTTCCGAACGCTTTCTTGCCGAGTGGCGCGATCAGCCGCTTTCGCTTTTGCAGATAGCACTCATCCATCGCGTCATCATCGCCGATCTCCACACCGTCGCGGAAAAATCCGCGCCGAAAAATTCGCGCAATCGCTCCGCTGCGTGGATGCGCCCAACAACGTTTCCTTTGGCCAGCATCGGCCTTCAACTCGCGCAAAGCGACGCCGGTTCTTTCGGCAGCCAGCTCGCCGGCGCCGCGGGCGACATCTGGGCGACGGGTTGGGGCGCATACACGAGCAAGGTCATCGATGCCAATCTGCCGGAGCCCGATCTCAGCTCCGATTACAAGAGCAGGCTCGAGCGGTTCGGCAAAGCCACCGGCATCATCAACACGGCCATGGCCTGGTTCAAAGCCGTGATGTCCGTCGCCCGACAAAACATCACGCTCGAGGTCGAGGACGCACCGCTCGAACGCACCAAGACCAAACAAGCCGGCCAGCAGCGCACCGTGCGCGCACGCGTCGCCATCGATTTCCCCAAGAGCGATGCCCTGAAGGCCGTTCGCGCCGCGGGCAATGTCGCCGGACTCGATCTCCAAGTACCCGACGGTGGTCCCGCGGGCGGCGCGAAAGTGGTCTGGCGTTTTCGCGAGGGCGCCGCCGACACCAAATACAGGACGGCCAAGGGCGGCTCCACGTACCGGCCTGATCTCGCCTTCGTTCAATTCGCCAGCGGCGAACCGTTCACCGGCACCATCACCAACGATGACGGTGAAACCTCCATCGTCATCGAGGGCGCGCCTCAGAAAACGAACCTCACCAACAACGCCCGCCCCTACCCGCGCCGCGCCGTCGTCGGCGTCGAGGTCACGCTCAAGGTCGGCAATGTCGTTCAAGACGTGAACGACATCGTCAACACGTCGTCGGCCGGAGTCGTGCAGGGCAGCCTCAGTTTTCTCGCCGACATGATGCTGCGCACGTCGCTGTTTTTCCAACAGGGCAAGTCCTTCGAGGTCACCGATTGGAAAGAGCCGGCGTGGGAAGGAGAATTCTCCATCGTTGCCAAAGCCTCCGGCTCGAAACACCAGAAGGCGGAAAAAGGCGGGCCCGAGACAGACTACGTCTGGTCGCTCGACCGCCATGTCGAGGGCCGCCTGCACACGCCCGAATGGGGCGAGATCGAGGAGCAGGAAAACAATTACAAGAACAACGCCCGCCACCTGCTCGAGGTCGATGGCGACTCGCGCATGTTCCGCCTCAACGACCGTTCTTCCGCGAAAAACGCCAAAAGCCACAATCGCTACGAAGCCCATGGACCGGTGCAGATCCAGCCGCCCGCACGCAACCAACTCGAACGTCTTTCGCGGGCTGAGCCCAGCGGCAGCGCGTCGCTCACGTTCAACGGTGGTTTCATGACGCTCGAATTGAATCCCTTCTTCGTCGCCGAATGTATGGTCGCGCGTTCCGAATCCAGCTCAGGTCGCAGCGCGAATCAGTCCGGACCGGCGATGCTGAGTCTGCTCGATGGCTTACATCCCCCGACCTTCACGATCATCGAACCGCACGACGACAAGCAGGACTACATCGAGGGCACCAAAACCTTCGACGGCCGCGGCACGCTTCCGTATGTACCCGGCTTCGACGCCACCATTACGGTGAAATATCGACTCTGGAAAAACGCACCGCCACCACCAACGGTCCGCTGACATCGTCCACTGTTTTCCCGCTCAACATTTTTGCCATGAAACGCCCCTCCCGACGCGGTCGCTCCCTCCACTGCGCTTCCTTCGCCACTCTCTTTTCCCTCTTCTTGCTTTTACTCGCCCCGCTCATGTCCGCCGCACCCGCTGTCATTCCTCTCTGGCCCGAGGGTGTTCCCAATCTCCGAGCCGACGCTGGCGACGAGCAGACCAGCGACAACCGCACGTCGAACATTCACCATCCCTCGCTCACCGTTTATCCCGCGCCCGCCGACAAAGCCAATGGCACCGCGGTCATCATCTGCCCGGGCGGTGGCTACGTGCGACTCGCGATGGACAAGGAAGGCGTCGAATACGCCGAGTGGCTCAACGCCCGCGGCATCACCGCCTTCGTGCTCAAGTATCGAATGATTGAATACGGCCAGCCCGCGCCCTTGCAGGATGCCCTTCGCGCGATCCGTCTCGTGCGTTCGCGCGCGGAAGAATTCGGCGTGAAACCCGACCGCATCGGCATCATGGGCTCCTCCGCCGGCGGACATCTCACCGCATCCGCCGCCACGCTCTTCGACGCGCCCGAAGGAAAAACCGGCGCCGAACTCGACGCGGTGAGCGCACGTCCCGACTTCGCGATTCTCTGTTATCCGGTCGTCACGATGGATGATCGTTTCACCCACGCGGGTTCGAAGAAAGCGCTGCTCGGCGAAAACCCTTCGCCCGAGCTGACCACGCGCTGGTCCACCGAGAAACAAATCACCAAGGACACTCCGCCGACCTTCCTCTTTCACACCACTGAGGACGGTGGCGTCCCCGCCGAAAACTCGCTCGCTTTCTACGTCGCGCTGAAACGCAACAAAGTCCCCGCCGAGCTTCATGTCTTCGAAAAAGGCGGACACGGTGTCGGCATGCGCGCCGGCAATGGCCCGACCTCCGACTGGCCGGTCCTCCTCGAAGGCTGGCTCCGCGTGCACGGCTGGATCGCGTCCTCCGCCAGCTCGCAGTGAGGAACGCGTTTGCGATCAGACCGCGGGCTCCGGCACGAGCCCACGCAATTTGTCCGGATTGCTCACCAGATAAACAGCGCTGATCCGGTCGCCCGAGAACGCGAACGCGTTCACATGCACGCGGCCGTCGGTCCGCCGCACGATCGCGCCGACCTGGCCGTTCACACGCACGATTTCCACGCGCGCCCCTGCGAGCGCGCGTCGGCGGATGCCCATATAAAAACGTCCAATGAACTCCGCGCTGTAGATCGGCTTGAGCGCCGCGCGCACTTTGCCGCCGCCATCCGAATAAAGCACGGCGTCTTCCGTCAGCACCGCGAGAAAACTCTGCATGTCGCCCGTCGCGCACGCTTCGAGAAATTGCTGCACCACACGTTCCGCTTTTTCGCCCGCGGGTTCCTCCGTCAATTCGCGCTGCGACAAATGTGACTTGGCACGCGCGAAAAGCTGGCGGCAGTTCGCTTCGCTTTTGTCCACGATCGCCGCGATCTCCGCGTACGAATAATCAAACGCTTCGCGCAGCAAAAAGACCGCGCGCTCCACCGGCTTCAGTTCTTCCAGCAGATGCATGAACGCCAGCCCGAGTGAATCCGTCAGCGCCGCGAGTTGTACTGGCGAGGTCTTTTCATCGGCCGCGCCCACGAGCGGCTCGGGCAGCCACACGCCGACGTATTCCTCGCGACGGCGCCGCGCCGAACGCAATTGATCGATGCTCAGCCGCGTGATCGTCGCGATGAGCCACGCCTTCGCCGAACGCACCTCGATGGCGTCCTGCTGACGCCAGCGCAGAAACGTTTCCTGCACCATGTCCTCCGCATCCGCGCGGCTGCCCAGCATGCGATACGCGATGCTGAAAAGCAGCGGACGATGTTCTTCAAAAATAGCGTTCATGCGCGCGATCGAAGTCGTTCGGAAAATTCCAAACGCCAAATCTCAAAGGCCAAAAAAATCCCAACGCCAAAGATCTAACAACCATTGGTCACTGGTCATTGGTCACTGGTCATTCACCATTTGGCATTCGGATTTTGTCCTTCGGATTTCCCTTCAGCTTTGAAAGCGGATCGGCATCGCAAATCCCACGCTGAACCGGTTCCAGCCGTTGATCGCCACGATCGCGAGTGTGAGATTCGTCAGCTCTTCGTCGGTGAAATATTCGCTGACGTCTTCGAAGAGTTCATCGCTCACGTGATTTCCCGCGAGTTTGGTCAACGCATCGGTCCAGCGCAGCGCCGCTTTTTCGCGCGCCGTGTAGAGCTCGTGCGTTTCCTCCCATGCACTCAACAAATACAGCCGCTCCTCGCGTTCGCCGGCGGCCTTCGCTTCGCGAAAATGCATGTCGATGCAATACGCGCACCCGTTGAGCAACGAAGCCCGCAGTTTCACGAGCTCCAGCAGCGGTTTTTCCAACCCGCTTTTGTTGACGACCATCTGCAGCGCAAACATCGCCTGCACCGCCGCGGGTGACGCGTTGCGGTAATTGAGCCGCGGCTGCGCCGGTGAAACGGCGGCCGTGTTCGAAGTCGAGGGAGAGATTTCTGTGTTCATCACCTTTGGAGACGAAACAGCGTTTCGTTTTGTGACAGCCCACGGCACGAACCTCCGACGTCTTTGGTCGTTTTGATTTCCCTCCGCGAACGGAGAGCCCCGGGAGCTGTCCGACACGAGGTCCATCGTTCGTTGAGTATGCGATCCAGTTCCCCGTCGAAAACAAAACCACCGTCATGAAACGAAAATCTATCCTCGGATTCGCCGTCGCGCTCTTCAGCGCTTCCCGTCTGCTCGTCGCCCAAGATGCGGCTCAATACGAAATGCCGCAGCCGACCGCGGAACACCAATGGCTCCAGCAATTTGTCGGTGAATGGGAAACCGAAACCGATGTCACCGGCATGCCCGACCATCCGCCAATGAAGGGCAAGGGCACCGAAACCGTCCGCTCCATCGGCGGTTTCTGGGTCATCGGCGAAGGCACTGGCTCGATGGAAGGCGTGCCGGGCAACATGATCGGCATCATCACCCTCGGCTACGATGTCTCGAAGCAAAAATACGTCGGCACCTGGATCGACTCCATGACCGGAATCCTCTGGGTGTACGAAGGCACCGTCGATGCTGCGCGCAAAACGCTGACACTCCACAGCGAAGGCCCGTGTCCCTTCAAACCGGGGCTCGTGAAGTTTAAGGAAACGGTGGAGTTCAAAAGTGCGGACCACCGCGTGTTCACCTCATCGTTCCAAAACGACGACGGTTCCTGGACGCAGATGCTCACGGTCAATCATCGGCGAAAAAAATAACCTCGCGCCCACACCGCGCTTTCCGCTGCCGCGTCCTTGGCCCGCCCAGACGCGGCATTTTTGCGCCCGAGACTTTCGCGCTGGGTCACCGCCCATCGGCCACTGGTCACTGGTCACTGGTCACTGGTCACTGGTCATTGGTCATTGGTCATTGGTCATTGGTCACTGGTCATTGGTCATTGGGCACTGGTCATTCGGATTTCGTCATTCGGCCTTCCGATTTCGTCTTTCCGATTTCCGCCTTCTCCTACCGCCCCTTCCGCGCTTAGCTTTTCCTTCCAAAAGAATTTCTAATCACCAACCACCGCATCACTCATGTCCGCCGCGAAGCCCACCATCCTCTACACAAAAACTGACGAAGCCCCCGCGCTCGCCACTTATTCGCTCCTGCCGATTGTGCAGGCCTTCACCAAGCACGCGGGCATCGCCGTCGAGACACGCGACATTTCCCTCTCCGGCCGCATCATCGCCCAATGGGCCGACAAACTCACCGAGGCCCAGCGCATCGGCGATCATCTCGCGGAGCTCGGCGCCCTCACCCTCAAGCCCGAGGCCAACATCATCAAGCTGCCCAACATCTCCGCCTCGATCCCGCAGTTGAAGGCCGCGATCGCCGAGCTTCAGGCCAAGGGCTACGCGCTTCCCGATTTTCCCGAAAACCCGGTCACCGACGCCGAAAAAGACGCCAAGGCGCGCTACACGAAAGTCCTCGGCTCCGCCGTCAATCCCGTCCTCCGCGAGGGCAATTCCGACCGCCGCGCTCCGAAGGCCGTCAAAGACTACGCCCGCAAACATCCGCACTCCATGGGTGCCTGGTCGCCGTCATCCAAGACCCGCGTCGGCACCATGGGCCGCGATGATTTTTATTCCAACGAAAAGTCCGTCACCGTCCCCGCCGCGACCGACGTTAAAATCGAGTTCCTCGGCCCCGATGGCAGCACCAAAGTCCTCAAGGAAAAAACTCCGCTCAAAGCCGGCGAAATCCTCGACGCCACGTTCATGAGCAAGAAGGCCCTCGTCGCCTTTCTCGAAAAACAAATCGCCGCCGCCAAGGCCGATGGCGTGCTCTTCTCCGTCCACCTCAAGGCCACGATGATGAAGGTCTCCGACCCCGTCCTCTTCGGCCACGCCGTGCGCGTTTTCTTCAAGGATCTGCTCGCGAAACACGCCGCCACTTTCGCCGAAATCGGCGTCGATCTGAACAACGGCTTCGGCGATCTTCTCGCCAAAATCGAAAAACTTCCCGCCGATAAAAAGTCCGCCATCGAGGCCGACATCGCCGTCGCTTACGCGTCCGGCCCCGCCCTCGCCATGGTGAATTCCGACAAGGGCATCACCAATCTCCACGTTCCGTCCGACGTCATCATCGACGCGTCCATGCCCGCGATGATCCGCACGTCCGGCCAGATGTGGAACAAGGAGGGCAAACAACAGGACACGCTCTGCGTCATCCCCGACAGCTCCTACGCCGGCGTTTACGACGCCGTCATCGAGTTCTGCAAAAAGAACGGCGCACTCGATCCGCGCACGATGGGCTCCGTGCCCAATGTCGGCCTCATGGCCCAGGCCGCCGAAGAATACGGTTCGCACAACAAAACCTTCGTCGCTCCCGCCAACGGCACCATCCGCGTCGTCGATTCCTCAGGCCAGGTTCTCCTCGAACACGCCGTCGAAGAAGGCGACATCTGGCGCGCCTGCCAGACCAAGGACGCGCCCGTGCAGGATTGGGTGAAGCTCGCCATCAACCGCGCGCGCCTCTCGAACACGCCGGCGATTTTCTGGCTCGATAAAAATCGCGCCCACGACGCCCAGCTCATCGCCAAGGTCGAAAAATACCTCGCGCAACACGACACCGCCGGCCTCGACATCAAGATCCTCGCCCCGGCCGATGCCTGCCGCGCCACCCTCGAGCGCATCGTCAAAGGTCAGGACACCATCAGCGTCACCGGCAACGTCCTTCGCGACTACCTCACCGACCTCTTCCCGATCCTCGAAGTCGGCACCAGCGCCAAGATGCTCTCCATCGTTCCTCTCATGAACGGCGGCGGCCTCTTCGAAACCGGCGCTGGCGGCTCCGCGCCAAAACACGTGCAGCAATTCCAGGAGGAAAACTTCCTCCGCTGGGACAGTCTCGGCGAATTCTTCGCGCTCGCCGCCAGCTTCGAACACCTCGGCATCACGCAAAACCACACGCAGGCCAAAGTACTCGCCGAGACCCTCGACGAAGCCAACGGCAAGTTCCTCGAAAACGACAAGAGCCCCGCCCGCAAAGTCGGCGCCGGCATCGACAACCGCGGCTCGCACTTTTACCTCGCGCTCTACTGGGCCCAAGCGCTCGCCGCGCAGGATAAAGATGCCGGGCTCAAAAAAATCTTCACGCCCATCGCCGAAAAACTCACCGCCAACGAAAAACAAATCGTGAGCGAACTCGTCGCCGTCCAAGGCAAACCCACCGACATCGGCGGCTACTATCGCCCCGACGACGCCCAAGCCTCCGCCGCTTTGCGCCCGAGCCAAACGCTCAACAACATCCTCGCCACACTCTAAGTCGCACGCTCCGGCTCTCCGTTTCCGACATAGGTCCTATAGGTCCCATAAGACCTATAGGACCTATTTTTTGAGCCCTTCGGCCACCGGCCCCAAGATCACCACTCACCCCGCGCCCGCTTCTCTAGCCGAGCCTTCGTCATCCGCTCCCTCAGACCGCCCTCCTTCAAAAACTCCCGCTCGATCCCCCTGATCTGCTGATCGAGCAGAAAGTTCGCCTGGTGCACCAGGCACCGCGCGATATTCGCCACCACCTCGCCCGGCCGCGTTTCTACAAATTCCCGAAACGCCTCGAACCTTACACCAGGCGCGCCACCGAGCTTCCGCACAAACAGCGCCTCCTTCGAATCCTTCTCCCAAATCGCCGCGTTTCGATTCCGAAGGTAATCTTCATAGTCGGTCAGTAACTCCTCCAAACTCGCCCGCGCCACATTGGTGAGTTTGAGCTCGGTTTCCTTTGACGTTACCGACGCTTTCGAAGCCTCGACTATATTTTGTTTCCCCGAGCGCGCCGCCTGAATCATCTGATCGACCGTGCGATCGCCACGCGAAAGGAAGCGTCCGCAAAACCGAAACGTCACATCATAGACGATCTCTGCCTTCTGGAATGAACGCAGCTCACGGTAATTCCCATGCGCCGGCAAAAACCCCTCCCGGTTATTCCCCATGAGCAGAGAGCTACCCGCCAACGCCGCCCACGCCAGCCCATTCTCTACCTAGGCCCGAGCATCCACCTTGCTAGCTATCGCCTCCCTTAGCAGTCGGCCAACGCCTCCGCCATAGGTCCTATAAGACCCACAGGACCTATAAGACCTATTCCGCTCCCCCAATCCTGCCGGTTACTTCGCGCCCGCTTTCGTCCTCTTCGGCGAAGGTTTTCTCTTATGAAGCACGATCATATTACCATCCGGATCGCGCACGCCGACCATCCGGTACATCGCAAAATCGAACGGCCCGACCGCTGGTTTGACCCGCTTCTTTTTAAGATGCGCCAACGCGCCATCGAAGTCGGTCACCTCGAGGGTCGCCATCGTCCCTTTCTTTGACGGCGGCCACATCTTCGGCGCACAACCGACCGCGATCGTGCCCTTGCCGATATCATATTCGACAAAGTTTTTGGTGAATTCCCGGGCCGGCTTCAGGCAAAGCACACCCTCATAAAATTTTCGGGCCTTGCGCATGTTGGTCACCGCATACGACGTGAATGCGATCTCTTTATAGGTAATCATACGTGAAGAGGTTCGCAGCGACAGACCCGCCTTTCGTCCAACAGCTCCCCCGCATGGCGATGGTCCTCTCCGATATCGCCATCCCGGTATTCCCCGATATAAGTCCCATCCGTCCCATAGGTCCTATAAAACCTGTCTCCGATCTTCGCTTCACCCCATGCCCGCCCTCCGTCCCCTCTTCGCCTTCGGCGTCTTCCTTTCCCTCAACCTCAGTTCCCAAGCCGCCCCACCGATTCTCGAAGCCCGTGAGGGTTTCACCACAAAACTTCTCCACGAAGAGCGCATCGGCGAAGCGCCTGAAGAGCCGCCCGCTTCCTCCAAACTCAAACTCGTCCAATACACCGCGCCGCTCGGTCAGAACGCCGCCTACGTCAGCGCCGATCCGGGCGACGGCATGAAACGCCCGGCGATCATCTGGCTCGTCGGTGGATTCAGCAACAGCATCGGCGCCATCGCGTGGACGCCCGGCCCCTTGAGCAACGACCAATCCGCCTCCGGTTTCCGCGATCACGGCATCCTGATGATGTACCCCTCACTTCGCGGCGGAAACACCAACCCCGGCCACCTAGAAACCTTCTTCGGCGAGGTCGACGACGTCCTCGCCGCAGCCAAGTACCTTGCCTCGCTCGACTACGTGGACCCCAAACGCATCTACCTCGGCGGACACAGCACCGGCGGCACCCTCGCGCTCCTCGTCGCAGCCGCCGCCGAAGATCGCTTCCGCGCCGTCTTCGCCCTCGGCCCCGTCGAAGACGTCACCGGCTACGGCGAAGAGGTTCTTCCCTTCGATCTCAGCAACCCCAAGGAAGCCCGCCTCCGCGCCCCGCAACACTGGCTCAAAGACATCCAGTGCCCGACGTTCGTCTTCGAAGGCACGAAGCAATCAAACATCCGGTCGCTCTTCGCCCTCCAGGCCCGAAACAAAAACCCGCTGATCAAGTTCGAACCCATCCAAGGCGAAACCCACTTCAGCATCATCGCTCCGCTCGTGACGAGAATCAGCAAGGTGATCAGCATAGATAACGAATCAGGCAACCCATCCAAATTCCCGAATTTCGCTTCGTCAGACTAACAATCGTTAACCCCTCAGACTCATGCGTGTCGCAAGCATCTCGTTCCAAAACTTCAAGCGCTTCACTAAACTCACGATAGCCGACATTCCCCAAACAGCGAAACTAGTTTTAGTCGTCGGACCCAATGGATGCGGTAAATCCTCTATTCTCGATGGGCTGAATCAGTGGAACCGAGCAAAAGGAAGTCACAGCTACAACGGTGACGAAGCATACTTCCAGAAGGACCTAATAAATAAATTACCTTGGTCGGACTTGGTGGACGTGAAATTTCACGGCGTTGGAAATCCAGGACCCAGTTCTCTCTACTTGCGGACGGCTTATCGAAATGATCCAGATTTCTCCGTCAATTCGATCAACCGACCTGAGCCAGCGACGAACGTACGCTGTGAGAAGCTCATCGAAAACGACCGCACTGTGGGCACAAATTATCAGCGACTGATGTATGACTCTGTCGCCGCTCTTTTTTCGGAAGCGAACGATAACAAAACAACCAAAACGCTTAGAGATGATCTTGTAGGCGGAATTCAGGCCTCAATGCAGCGGGTCTTCGGCGATCTTTCTCTGAACGCACTCACTGACCCACTCCAGTCAGGGAGCTTTATGTTCAAAAAGGGGACGGTTAACTCTTATCATTTCAAAAATCTTTCTGGCGGAGAAAAGGCCTCCTTCGACCTGCTACTCGACGTTCATCTTAAAAAATCTGCATTTCCAGATGCGATCTACTGCATCGATGAGATCGAAACCCATCTGCACACAAGGGTACAAGGTGCCTTACTTAAAGAGATCTACGACACTATCCCCGAGACATCGCAGCTATGGATCACCACACACTCAATCGGGGTAATGCGAGCGGCTCAAAATATCGCGAAAATTAGTCCGGAGAAAGTGTGTGCCATCGATTTTGAGGGAAGAAACTTTGATGCACCGGAATTGATCACACCTAGTCGTCTCAACCGAATCGTTTGGGAAAAATTTCTGTCGATAGCACTTGATGACCTATCGCCGCAAATAACGCCTAAGTTTGTGGTCGTCTGCGAAGGATCGAGTCTAGGGAACCGTCGAAAAGACTTCGACGCAGACATATACAGCCGCATCTTTGGGCCGACATACGAAAACCTTGTTTTCATCTCAGGAGGCTCAAGCACTCAAATCGTTCAGAACGCAAATGCGCTCCATGATTCGCTTACTCAGGTAATCACTGGCGCCTCGGTCCGACCGCTCAAAGATCGCGACGATATGTCGTCACGAGAAATTTCACAGTGCCAAGCTACCGGTACTCTCGTTTTGTCGCGACGAAACCTTGAGTCGTATCTCTTCGAAGACGAAGTCCTGATGGCACTAGCAGCATCAGTCCAGAAACCCCAGCTAGCATCCGCCTTGCTGCAAGCGAAGGCTACGGCGATCTCCAATTTGACGGCTCGGCAAAGACCTATAGACGACCTTAAATCCGCCGCAGGCGAAATCTATACTCAGGCTAAAGCTATCCTTTCGCTCACCGCTTGCGGGAACACTGCTGACGCGTTCATGCGAGACACACTCGCACCGCTTATCCTCCCCGGCATGCAGTGCTACGCAGACCTCAAAGCCGACATCGTCGACAAACTCGGCGTCTAGCAGTCCGATATTTCTAAATGTCTGCGATCACTTCCCACATCCACCCCACCCTCGCTCACATCGAAAAAGACCGGGCGGTGAAAATCTGGTTCGCCGTCGAGAGCGGCAGTCGCGCGTGGGGCTTTGAATCGACCGACAGCGATTACGACGTCCGCTTCATCTACCTCTCGCCGCTCAAAGAATACCTCACGGTTTATCCGCGTCGCGACGTCATCGAGAACTGCGACATCACTTCGCCCGATCCGCTGCTCGATTTCTCGGGCTGGGATTTCCGGAAATTCCTCGGCCTCGTCAGCAAATCCAATCCCGTCTGCTTCGAGTGGATGCAGTCCGGCATCGTCTACAAGGAGGAGCCGATCTGGAAACGTGTGCGCGAATTGATCCCGCCGTTCTTCTCACCGAAAGCCGCCATGCACCACTACCTTTCCATGGCGCGGCACAACTACCGTGAACACATGCGCGATGGCAGTTCGCCCAAGGTGAAACTCAAGAAATACCTCTACATCACCCGTCCGCTGCTCTGCTGCCGCTGGATCGAACGCGACCCGACCGCCGGTCCGCCGCCGATGCCCTTTGAAGACGCGCTCAACGCCGCCAGCCTCCCCTCCGATCTCCGCGCTGCGATCGACGACCTCGTCGAACGCAAGAAAGCCGCCGAGGAAATCGACGAAGGCGCCGCCGTCCTGGTGATCAACCAATTCATCGACGCCGAACTCGCCCGCCTCCCCGCCGTCGCCAACGCCATGCCCGAGGCCCGCGGCCAGCTCAGCGATCTCGATGCGTTTCTCCACGAAATGCGCGCCGAAATGTAGGCCACCAAACGGCGCGACTCGTGTGCTGTCTCAAGGAGAAACTCGGCGCCTCGACGAGCGTGCGAGCGACCTCATTAATCACTCCACATCATTCTTCTTCCGCAACCCGTAACACCACCGGGCCGAGCAAGCCCGAGGGGAGCAAAGCGGCGTCGGGGCCGTACGGATTCCACGTCACCCAGGTTTTCCGCTGCGCTTCGGGCAGGCCGGAATCGAGGATGAGGCGGTTGGTCCACACATTCGCCACACGCACTTCCAATTCATTTTTTCCGCTCCGCAAAGCGTCGGTGATATCCACCGCGTAAGGACGTTTCCAAACCGCGCCCAACGCGCGTCCGTTCAACGTCACGCTCGCCACAACCGCCACGTCGCCCAAATCGAGCCACACCCGGCCGGCGGATTCTTTCTTCCACTCGAATGTCTGCGCATACACGGCATGCCCCGAATAATGCCTCACATTTTCATCGGAAAAATCGCTCCACGATTTTAGCTCGGGTATCTCCAACATCTCCGGCGCGCCCCAACCCGGCGTGAATCGCACCTGCCACGGTCCCGTGATCGTCTTCGTCACCGTCATGTCTTCGACGAGCTGGCGATGAGTCGTTTCTCCAGGCGTCGGGACATCGGTTTTTGCAGCGCGAAAAACAACAAACACCGACGCGTGCGGTTCAAGCGCGAGCGTCACTTGGGTCACGCCATTCACTTCGCGCCAGTCAGCCACACGTGAAATTTTTCCCGTTTCCGGATCCCACAACTCCGGCACGCTCCCTTTCACGCGAAATGCCGCGGTGAATTTTTCTCCGCGCGTCGCGTGATTCGCCACGAAGTAGAGATCGGCATCGCCCGTCGCGCGATGCGCGAACAATAGCGATGCGTCGTCACGCCCTTCGATCAGCGCGAAATCTTTTTCCACGCCGAGCTCCGCCAGCACTTCCGCCGGCGAACGTCCCCAGACCACCCGTCCGGCACCCGCTCTCTTCTCGCCCGCCGTATCCAGTGGCGACGCGCCCCAGAGTTCGTCGGCGATTTCTCTCACTTCCGCATCACCCGCTTGTCCATCGCCAAATCCGGGCGCACCGACGGGTTTGTGCGGGGCCAGCACGGTCGCGCCGGCGAGCACGAGCTCGCGAAGTTTTCGCGCCGCGGCGAGTGTGAGACGTTCACCGCCGGCCAGCACCAGCAAACGATAACTCATGCCATCCGGCAGCACGATGCGCCCATCGACGACGCGTGCGCGCTCGATCAAAACCTCATCGCCCATCACATCGTAGTCATAGCCCGCCGGCGGCGCGGGACGCATGCGCGAGGTCGCGATCTTCAACGGCGTGTCGTTGCCGAGATGATACAGCACATCGATCACGGGACGACCTTGCTGCAAGAGATGCGACGAGCGCCCGAGCGTGTGCCAGAACCCCGCGGATTCTTCCCACCAAGTATTGTGACGTTGATACGGTAGATAAAAACGATCCTCCGTCACACCCGGTTTCCGGTCGTCCCACGGTTGATGAATGCTCGCAAGAACCACGAAGCGATTGATCCCCAGCGCGAGCGCAGCATCCGCGAAAGGCTTCATCAACGCCGGATGCACGTCGGCTTTGCTGCCGGTAAACGCCTCCGCCGCTGCGATGGTTTTTCCATAAACATGCGCGGCGGATGCGGCCTCTTTGCAGTCGATCGTGCCGTCGCGTTGCGTCATCCAGAACTCGCCCATCGGAATATCCGTGCGCGCTTTCGCCTGGATGTTGTCGCTCGGCAGGCAGGTCGCGATGCCCGGCGCCTGCGCCATCGTCGTCATGCCTTCGGCGTGGCAGAGTTGTTGAAACGTCCCGAAATATTCGTCGCTCATCAGGTCCGCGATGGTGCGTCGCACATCGAATAAAATTTTGTCCGATTGCTCACGACTGCCGACCACGCGCCCCATCATCACTGGCAGAAGTTTTCGCAACGCATAGCCGCGGCGTTTCTCGAACTGCTCCTCGAAAGCAGTGGTCCAGTTTTGCGAGCCGTGTTCGGCGCTGTCGATATTCACGCCCGCGAGCTTCGCGCCCGGCACTTGTCGTATCTCGCGCAGGATCACGCCCACGTAGTTGTCGAACTGCACGCGTACGGCCGCGGCGCTGAGCTTGTCGCACTCCAATCCCATCGTCTCGGGCCGGCCGTGTTTTGTCCTCGCGCCTGTTGGCGTATGACCGAGTCGCAAGATCGTCCAGCGACCCGGCGGCGCGTCCCAAATGAATCGTCCGTCGGCGCTCAGATAGTCGCTCACATCGACGATCTCGTTCGGATCGATGACCTCGTCACCCGAGTAAGCGGGCGTCTCGTCCGGATTGGAAAAATCCGCGACATTGCCCGACTTCGCCTCCCAACGATCGACACGCGCTTCGCCGCGCAACACCACGCCCGCGAGCAACAGATCGTCGTCGCCGATGCGATGATTGCGTCCCCAGCCGCGGAGATTGAGGCGAAAAAAACGCGCCGTGGTGGGCGGGAACGACACCGTCTGCTGCGTCCACGAATCGAGCTGATGCCCTTTCGCCGGCAGCGAACACACCTCGCGCCACTGCGCACCATCGTCGCTCGCTTCCAGTTTACCGATCGGCGGATTGAGCCGCATGTTTTCGCCGTACGCATCGTCTGCCCAACTCGTCGGCACCTGCGTCGCGATGACCAGCGACTTCCAATTCGCACGCTGCGAATACGTGATGCTTCGCGCAGTGAACGGACGCTCGTAGGCGAGCTGCACAAACACCGGCTCATCATCCGGCAGCGGCGAAATGCGCACGCGCTGCGCCGTCGGCGAATCGGTGACGAGTTTCGCCAGATCGAGCGACGACACGTTGCTCGAAACGACGGGCTTGATTTCCCCGGCGTTCGCCGCGCCCGCCGGCGCCGGATACGCAAGCACCGCCACATCGCGATAATA
This sequence comes from uncultured Opitutaceae bacterium, assembly GCA_964573305.1. Classification (GTDB taxonomy): domain Bacteria; phylum Verrucomicrobiota; class Verrucomicrobiia; order Opitutales; family Opitutaceae; genus Nibricoccus. The sequence goes on along the minus strand of CAZNJG010000011.1, from coordinate 9,823 downwards.
ATTCAGCCGCGTCGGTGGCAACGGCAGCGCAGCCTCCACGCGACGTCCGCCATCCACGACGATATCGCTCGCAACCAATCGCTGCATGCCGAGTGCGGGTGTGATCCACGGTCCGCCCGCGACATAGCCGCTGCCTACGTTTACTTCGAGCGAAAGCCCAAGTCGCGCACACTCCGCGGCGGCGAAACGCAACCGGGCCAGCCATTCCGGCGACAAACTTTTCAAGGCATCCGGCCGGTCGGTGAACACTTGTTCGTACACCACGACTCCGCCAAAGCCGACGCGCTTCAGCGCTTCGAGGTCCTTCGTGATCCCTTCATCCGTCGTCACCGTTTCTCCCCAAAACCACCACACGCGCGGTCGCGCCGATTGCGGCGGCGACGCGAAGGTTTCGTGCGCGGGGAGGATCGATACCGCTTCACCGCCGCCGTCCGCATTTCCGCGCGCATCATTCGCCCCGGACAACCCAGGCCGATGAAACACAGTGAGCGCGAAAACGAGTGCTACCGCGCGATGGAAACGCAGCCACTCACCGCGCCGACGACTCTTCATAAAGGGTATCCGCATATCGACATGCACGTAGCGCGAATTCACGCGCTTGCCGCGCGGGACATTTGCGGAGCGTCCGACGGCGTCCCGCGCTTCTTTCGCTACAGTTCCGACCCGATTAAGAAACACCCCGCAAACGCACCACTGCACACGGCGCAAACATCTGAGGAGTTCACGGGCATTCACCATGAACCGACATCTGATCCGCTCAGGTCGTCAGCGCCGCCGGTTCCTCACCTCGTTTGCCGGCGGCATTCCTAAACAGAAATCCGGCCACGGCGAACATCAGAGCGAAGACGGCGTTGAGGAGAAATACATGCGGAACGCCCGGGCTGAAATCGTGCGGGCGAACGATCAGCGCGACCACCGGCACCAGCAGGATGCCTCCGGTCATCATCCACATCGTTCGCGCCATGCCGGCAGTGGCGAATCGAACGCGCACCGCGCCAATCGCACCGAGCGCGAGGACGACGAGATAAAGGAGGTTCACGGGATTGTCGTCGCTGCCGATAAAACCCACGGCGAGATTGCCCCAAAAAATCAAAAAGCCCGTCCCCAGCGCGATCACCATGGCCAGGCGTTGCGCGTTGCTGCCGGCACCGTGGGTCGCGAGTTTGTACGCGACGCCGATTGCCACCATCACCAGCCAGAGGAAAACGAACGCACCGGGATTCCAGTTAAACCCTTCGACCGTAAAATTCGCGACCAGGGGAATCACCAACAGGAACGTCGGCACGAGCAACACAGGCAGAAGCGTTTTTTTAGTCATCATGGCGCACAGCGTTTTGAGGTTAGGGCCTTTGAACTCGATGAACGATTCCCTCATAAAACGCCGGCGCGCAGGAGCCAGATTTCCGCGGATTTTTCTTTGTAATGACTCCGGCACTACAACGCGCGCGGTGTGACGCGAAACACATCCGCGCGTTCACAGGCTGGCCTCTGGGAAAGCTAAACATATGCTGGGCGCATGGATCCGATCAAACCACTGTTGGACGAAATCTGTCAGGAGATGCGCGCACGCACGGAGCGTGGACGCGTAGCCGATTACATCCCCCAGCTGGCCACCGTGCCCCTCGACAAGTTTGGCATCGCCGTCGCACCGATCGACGGGCCGATCGTCACCGCCGGGGACGCCGGGGAAACGTTTTCCATTCAGAGTATTTCAAAGCTGTTCACGCTCACGCTCGCGCTCGGCCAGTTCGGCGATCGCGTGTGGGACCGCGTGGGACGCGAACCTTCCGGCAACGCCTTCAACTCCATCGTGCAGCTCGAGCACGAACAAGGCCGCCCGCGCAATCCCTTCGTCAACGCCGGCGCCATCGCCGTCACCGATCTTTTGCTCGGCAACAATCGCCCCAAGGAAACCATCGGCGAGATCCTGCGTTTCGTGCGCTTCGTCGCCAACGACGACTCCATCAACATCGACCGGCTGGTCGCCCGCTCAGAGCAGGCCCACGGCGATCGCAACATGGCGCTCGCGCACTTCATGCGCTCGTTCTCGATCATTCAGCATGAGCCCGCACATGTGCTCGGCGTTTACTTCCATCAATGCGCGCTCGCGATGAGTTGCCGTCAACTCGCACAAGCCGGGCTTTATCTCGCGGCCAACGGACGCAATCCGCTCACCGGTTTCACCGTCGTGTCGCGCCACCGCGCGCGCCGCATCAATGCGCTCATGATGACCTGCGGCCACTACGATGGCGCCGGTGATTTCGCGTTTCGCGTCGGCCTGCCCGGAAAGAGCGGCGTCGGCGGTGGAATCCTCGCGATCGTGCCCAATCGCGCAGTCGTCGCCGTGTGGTCGCCCGGACTCGATGCCAACGGCAATTCACTCCTCGGCACCGCCGCGCTCGAGATGCTCGTGCAGCGCACCGGCTGGTCGGTCTTCGGCTGAAACGTTTTTCAACGAAGGTGCGCGGCGTATCCAGCCAGACACTCACCACGCCCCCGTGTACGAATGTTTGAATGCTTCGTCCTTTGTGCGAAGCGACATGCTCCCCTCGGCTGTCACTCGCATCATGCTTCGCGCTCTCCCCACCCCGATGTCTCGTTTCAACGTTCTCCTTTGTCTCGCATCGCTGTTGTTCGGCGCTGCGCTTCACGCTCAACCGTCTGGCGGCCCCTACGGTCCACAACCGAAAACATACACGCCACCGCCCGACGCGAAACGGCTCCATTATGTCGCGCCCGATGGTTCGCCGGACGCCTCCGGCGAATCGCTCGATGCGCCCACATCGATCGAGGCGGCGATCGCGCGCGCCGCGACCGGCGACGCGATCATCCTGCGCGGCGGCACGTATCGCACCGGCGGTCTCATACTCAGCCAGGGCATCACGCTCCAGCCACATGCCGATGAACAACCCGTTTTCAAAGGCACGCAAATCGCCTCCGAATGGACCGCGCTCCGCGATGGCCTCTGGCGCACGTCGTGGAAAACGCTCTTTCCTTCCGCGCCGCGCGATTGGTGGCGCCGCGAACGCGAGGGCATGCGCACGCCGTTGCATCGTTTCAACAACGACATGGTTTTTATCGATGGCGTGCCGCTGCGCTCCGCGGGCTGGGAAGGCGAACTCGATGCGCACGCGTACTACATCGATTACCAGGCCGGCCACGTGTACATCCGCACCGACCCGACGAATCGCCTCGTCGAAATCACCGCGTGGGACATCGCTCTTTTGCGCACGAGCAAGGAAGCGCACGGAAAGAAAAACGATCGCAAGGGTTGCACGCTGCGCGGCGTGACGTTCACGCAATACGCGTATCGCGCACTCGAGGTGGAGGGGAAACGCGGCGCCGTTCCCGCCACCGAAGAACCGACCGATGATCCTGTCGGCGTCGCCGATCCATCCACATTTGGCAAAGAGGTCGTCGGCACGCTCATCGAGGATTGCACGATCACACACTGCTCGCGCGTGGCCGGCTATTTTCGCGGCGACGGTCTCGTTATTCGCAACTGCCTCGTGAGCGACACCAGCACCGAGGGCATTTATGTGATCGGCTCCTCCGATTGTCTGCTCGAACGAAACATCATCGCGCGCAACAACGTTGAGCAGCTGACCGGTTATTATCCGTCGGCCGTGAAGATTTTTAATCAAACGCGCCGCGTCGTCTGTCGCGACAATCTCATCCTCGATAATCCGCACTCCAATGGCGTGTGGTACGATGTCGGCAACATCGACGGCGTATTCGTCAACAACTGGATCGAGGACTGCCTCGAAGGTTTCTTCTTCGAAATTTCCAAAGGCGTCACCGTTGCCGGAAATGTTTTCGTGAACTGCGAAAATGGCGTGCGCATCCTCAACAGTTCACACGCAGTCGTTCGCCAGAACACCTTCGTCAACGCCACCGTTTTCTTTGAGCGCAACACCCGCAGCGCTGCCGACGATCATTTCGCGTGGCATCCCGCGACCGGCCCCGATGTGGACGAGCGCGATCATCATGTTTTCGGCGGAAATCTCGTGCTGGCCGACGCAGCGTATCCGCGTCCACTGTTGCGCGTCGAACAGGATGCACGTCTCAAGGACACGCTGCTCACGCCCCAACTCGCCGCCGCGGATCACAATGTTTATGCGCGTCCTTCGTCTCCCCGAGCGCCCGCGCTCATCACATGGACACCCTTCGAAACGTCCGCGCCCGCTCTCACGTTTTCCACGCTCGAAGCCGTTCGCGAAAAATTGCCCGCACTCGAAACGCACAGCCGTTTCCTCGCCGCCAGCCCGCGCGAGGTTTTGCTCAGTCCCGAATTAAAGCGCCTTCAGCCTTCCCGCGCGCTTTCCGTCGAGGCGCCTCTTTCCGCCGACATCGTACAACTCCTCAACTGGTCTGCCCGCGACGCCTACGCTCCCGGTGCCTATCAGCCATCGCGATAGAGCATTTTCATGTAGAGTGTATCCGATTTTAGGAGCGGCATATCTGCGCCATCCGACGTGAGCCCACGGCCACGCCGGGTCGGGTTTCCGGGGGAGCACACGCGGCCCGCATGTGTTGTCCGGCGGCCCGCCGGACACGGCTCGATCCGGTTCCGGTTCAATTGAAAAAGCTCTCATGTGGGCGATGGCGAACAACGCGCCGGGACGGCGCGTTCCACCCGCTCGCTACGCGATCGCGGCTACCGACTGGCACGGACTTTTATCATCAGTGTCCATCCGTGTGCGTCAGTGGTTAAACAGATCGAGGTGCCCGTCCGCGCCCATTCCGCCGCTCGCCTCACGCGTCGAAAAAAATTTGTCCGCGTTGTCGGTTTCACGAGACGTCGCTCGTTGAGGAATTGTTCAACCCATTATCTCAACATTCAACCCACTCCCCGTCATGGCAGGCGTAAGCACTTATCTCAATTTCACCCGCAACACCGAAGAGGCCTTTCTCTTCTACAAATCGGTTTTCAAAACCGAATTTCCCATGCCAATCATGCGCTTCAAGGACGGCCCTGGCTGTGAAGACATGCCGCCCCCGTCCCCCGAAGATGCGAATCTCGTCATGCATGTCGCGCTGCCGATCCTCGGTGGTCACATGCTGATGGGCACCGATTCGCCTGAATCGATGGGCATGAAGCTGAATCAGGGTAACAACGTGTACATCAACCTCGAGCCCGACACGCGCGAGGAAACCGATCGTTTGTTCGCGGCGCTAAGCGAAGGCGGCACGATCGAGTCCCCGCTGCAAAACATGTTCTGGGGCGCCTACTGGGGATGTCTCACCGATCGCTTCGGCGTGCGTTGGATGTTTAACTGCATGGCGAAATAACCGAACTTCAGTCAGCGACGCCCGCCGTTGATCCCACGGCGGGCGTTTTGTTTTTCGAGGACAAAACCCGTCGTCGCGACGCCGGTGCGACATTCCGCTCTTGGCCTGTTTTTCGCGCCGCGATAGCCTCTGCCTGTCCGCTATCTGCCGCATTTTTCTGCGAGCCGCGACGCAGCAGGTGTAGCGATACGCGGCAGCCGATCGCGGTTTTTCCATGAACACACCGTCGTCCAAGGGATTTTCGTTTCCACTGCGTCCTCGGTTCCGACCGCGCAGTCTGGAATTGTTTAACAGCCGGCTCACCGCGCAGAGCTTGGTGAGCGACAGTCTCGCCGGCATCACCGTGGGGCTGATCGCGCTGCCCCTCGCGCTCGCGTTTGGTGTGGCGAGCATTCCCGCGGGAACTGCGATGCCGTTTCCCGCGCCGGCCGTGGGGTTGTTCACGGCGATCATCGCGGGTTTTCTGATCTCGGCGCTCGGCGGCAGTCGCGTGCAAATCGGAGGCCCCACCGCGGCATTCATTCCCATCCTGCTGATCATCGTCTCGCGCTACGGCTACGACGGTCTGCTGCTGTCCACGATGATGGCCGGCGCGATCCTCGTGATCATGGGTGCGGTGCGCATGGGCACCTTGATCAAGTTCATCCCTTATCCCGTCACCTGCGGATTCACGACGGGCATAGCTGTCTCCGTGATGTCCAGCCAGGCCCCGGAGTTTCTCGGAATCGCCGCGGAAACACCCGCGCCGGCGGAGTTCCTGCGCAAAATCCCGTGGCTGATCGAACACGCCTCTTTCATCAATCCCGCGACGCTCGCGCTCGCGATCGGCTGCACCTTGCTCATCCATTTCTGGCCGCGCTTTGGTTACGCGCGTGTGCCCGGCTCGATCGTCGCGATGATCCTGGCCACCGCGCTTGTCGCGGCTTTCGGCTGGGAAAATTCCTCCGGCGTCGCGACGGTCGGCTCGCGTTTTGGTCCCGATGCGATTCCCCACGGATTGCCGCCGTTTCACTGGCCGGAGATCACCTTCGAGCGATTGCGCGGTCTGCTCGCGCCGGCCACCACCATCGCGATTCTCTGTGCGATCGAATCGCTTCTCTCCGCGGTCGTCGCCGATGGACTCATCAACGATCGGCACGACGCCAACACCGAGCTCATCGCCCAAGGCATCGCCAACCTCGTGTGCCCGCTCTTCTGCGGACTGCCCGCCACCGGCGCGATCGCCCGCACCTCCGCCAACGTCAAAAGCGGCGGGCGCACGCCGATCGCCGGGATGGTGCACGCACTCACGTTGTTGCTCATCGTGCTGGTGTTTTCGCGCTACGCGCAATTCGTGCCGATGGCTGCGATCGCAGGCGTGCTCGTCACCGTCGCGTTTCGCATGGGCGAGTGGCACGAACTCACGCGCCTACGGAAAATGCCCCTCAGCGATGCAGTCGTGCTCGTGACCACGTTTGGCCTCACGGTGATCTTCGACCTCGTGGTCGCCGTGCAGATCGGCATGGTGCTCGCCGCGATTCTTTTCATTCATCGCGTGGCCCAGACGACCGAGATCAGCCGCGTCACCTCCGAGGATGAACTCGAGACACCCGAACAACTCGCCCACGGAAAAAAGATCCCCGAGGGCGTGGTCGCGTATCGCATCTTCGGTCCGTTCTTTTTCGGCGCCGCCGAGAAAATGGAAGACGCCTTGCTGCGCCTCGAACGTCTTCCGCGCGTGCTCATCTTGCGCATGCAACTCGTCCCGGCGATGGACGCCACCGCCCTCAACGCGCTCGAAAGCGTCGTGGAGCGCATGCAGAAAGCCGGTGGCACCGTCGTGCTCAGCGGTCCGCATCACCAGCCGCTCGATGTCATGATGAAGGCCGGCTTCATCGAGCGGCTCGGCCGCGCCAACATCCGCGCCAACTTCGATCAGGCGCTCAAACGTGCCGAGGAGATCCTCGCCTCCTCATCAAACACTTCGTGAACGCGCGACCGGCAGTCATCCGGCGCGACGGCGTGGCGCCTCCACGCCTCTCAAGCGCAAGGGAAGTCTCCGCCGTACCGTCGCTCTACTGATCGACTGAAGAGCTGCATACATTGGCATAGTCGTGGCACGCATCGTTTCCACACTCTCCCTCATCGTCGGCGATGGGCGCCGGCCGTTTTTACCCCATGAAAAAACTCCTCGTTCCTCTCGTCGCCTTGTGCGGCGCCACCTTCGCCGCCGAATCGTCTCCGCGTATCATCGAAGCGGATACAACCAACGTGCGCGGGTCCATGAACCGCATGTATAATTTCTGCGTCGGCGCCGGTCGCGCCAACGAGGGCCTTCGCGCGGACTGGCAGCGCCAGTTGCGGTTCGTGCGCGAGCAATGCGGCTTCCGCTACATCCGCTTTCACGGGCTCTTCTGCGACGACATGGGCGTTTACCACGAAGACAAAAACGGAAACGCCGTCTACAACTGGCAATACATCGACGAGCTCTTCGATTTCATCGTGAGCATCGGCATGAAGCCGTTCATCGAACTGGGCTTCATGCCCGGCCAGCTCGCGAGCGGACCGCACACGCTGTTCTGGTACCGCGCCAACGTCACTCCGCCCAAAGACTACGCAAAGTGGGAGGCGTTCATCGCCGCCTTCACCCGGCATGTCACGGAACGCTACGGCGCCGACGAAGTGCGCAGCTGGTATTTCGAGGTCTGGAACGAACCCAACCTCACCGGCTTCTGGATGGGGACCACCGGCGGCAAGAGCGACGAGGAGTTCGCCCCCATCGCCCGCGCCGAATACTACAAACTCTACGAAGCCAGCGCGCGCGGCGTGAAATCCGTCGATCCTACCTATCGCGTCGGCGGCCCGGCCACCGCGGGCAGCGGCTGGATCGACGAAACGCTCGCTCACTGCGCGGACAACAACGTGCCGCTCGATTTCGTCACCACGCACACCTACGCGACCATGAGCGGCTACCTCGACGAAAACGGCAGCGCCGGCACCGTCCTTTCGCCCGATCTCGACGCCGTGACGGCCGAGGTGAAACGCACCCGCCAAAAAATCGACCGCTCTCCGTTCGCCAAAGCCGAGCTGCATTACACGGAATGGAGCAGCTCCTACACCCCGGCCGATCCGATTCACGACAGCTATCACAGCGCGGCCTTCATCCTCGATAAGATGCGCAACATCGACACCACCGCCACGTCGATGTCGTACTGGACGTTCACCGACATTTTCGAAGAGGCCGGCCCGCGCGTCACCCCGTTCCACGGCGGTTTCGGCATGCTCAATTATCAGGACCTGAAGAAGCCCGCCTTCTTCGCGTACCGTTTCCTGAACCGCCTCGGAGATCATGAACTCACGTGCGCCGATCCCGCTGCCTACATCTGCCGCGACGATGCCGGCGCCGTGCAGGCCCTGTTCTGGGATTTCACCCTCACGCATCCCGGCCCCTCCGTCATCAACCAGGAGTTCTACGCCGCCGATCAGCCGGCGCGCGCCAAGGAGCCGGCCGAGTTGAAACTATCCAATCTCAAAGCCGGTGCGTATCAGCTTCTCGGATACAAGGTCGGCTATCGCACCAACGACGTGCAATCCGCGTGGCGCGATCTCGGCTCGCCGGCCCAGCTCACGCGCGCCCAGGTCGAAACCTTGCGCCAAGCGAGCTCAGGCGAGGCCGTTCTCGACGAGAAAATCGAGGTCGGCGCCGACGGGCGTTTCTCGCGTACTTTCGAAATGCGCGAAAACGACGTCTGGCTCGTCGAACTGCGACCGCTCTGAACGCTCACGCGCGCCGCGCAGCGAGAACGGGCCGGGCCGCCGGACACTTCAAACCGCGCTCAATCGGATGACGGCGCGTTCCACCCGTTCGCTCCGCGCTCGCGCCTGCCGCCGGGCGCGGGCTTTTATCATCAGTATCCGTCAGTGTGCATCAGTGTTAAAAATGGATCGAAAGTGCCCGGCCGGCGAAGGAGTCTCGGCGTAAAGCCGCCCCCGTAATTGACCACAGTTTTCTCTAAGGAAACCTTCCCATGCCTCACGTCCCCGGTCTCCGCAGTCTCTACGCCAAGGTCGGCCGCCTCGTTTATTTCGGCCGCATGCTCGACAAGATCCGTCTCCACGCCGCCGGCAAACTGCCCGCCGACTACGTGGCCAATCTCGGCGATGGCCAGTTCTACGTGCTCGATGGACGCTGCTGCCGCTTCCTCGGCGTGCCGTATTCAGAAATTCGAGACAGGACGCTCGCCGGCGGCACCGACGAGGAAATCCTCGCATGGGTTCATGCACGCGGTACGCCGCGCACCGACGAAGAGTGCCACATGTGGAATCGTTTCATCCTGAAACTCGGGTGGCGCGATGAGCGCAGCGTCGTGCTCCCCGAGCGTATTCGCGCCAGCGGGCTCGAAGGAAAACCCATCGAAACGCTCGCCGATCACATCGAATACGACGAAGGCCGCGATCCGGTCGCCGATCGGGCGTGGGAGGATATTTGAGGCACACGTCCGTGGGTTGGTGGAGTTAGCCCGGATATTTCGTGAAATAAATATCGCGTAGC